>NZ_FOQF01000002.1:33670-225047 GCF_900113655.1 Pseudobutyrivibrio sp. OR37
ATTTATCTCATTTTCTTTGGAATTAAATGCCTTTTCAACACCACAATTATTGTGAACCAGTACATCATTCTCACCAACAAAGTAAGTATGATAATACTCTACTGCAAAATTATATACAGTGACCGGCTTATTTAAGTGCTCTTTGTTCTTTTTCTCCAGATGAAGCTTATTGCCATCATCATCTATTAGTGGTAGCTAAAAAATAGTATTTTATGATTCGCAAACATAAAACTCATTTTTGCTATTTATCATTACATCCATATAGATAAATCTAATCCTTCCCAAGGTTTTAATATCGTTACAATCGTAACTCCATGCAGCTGGTCCACTTTACTATCTACAATTAAAAATTCATCATGGGTAGTAGCAAAAAATCAATTAACTACTATCTTAAATCAAAAATAAGCCTTAGGTAGTAGGCATCTTCAATCCCATTACTATCCTCTACATAAAACAAACTACAGGTAGTAGTTTCATACTGGCTCATTACTATCTATAACTGATAATAATCCCCAGATAGTAGTTTACTCTAAAATCACTACTATCCACAACTCGAAATCTCCACTGGATAGTAATTTCATTTAGACTCACTACTATCTGGTTGTAATAAATTATCCGAAGAAGTAATTTTCAGGATGTCTCAACTCTCCTGCCTTAACAAATCCTCTTTCTAGAGTATAGGTATTAGATTTTCATCAGAAAATCTAATACCGGACTATAAATAGGGTTGGCACCAAAATAGATGCCAACCCCATAGATAAGAGATTAGAAAGAATTATCTAAGTGATACAATTACAACTCTATCACCAACTAAAGGATCATTTCCCTTAATGTGAATCATGCCGAGTCCTGTGAATCTTTCTCTTACTACAACTGTAGCTTCGAAATCCTTTCCAGACTCAAGTGTTACTACTGCGCCCTTCTTAACGCCGAAGTGCTTAGCCTCAGAATTTGTCTTAACAGTGTAGTATGCCTTTATCTTTACTGCACCTGTTCTCTTGTTGTAGCTTGCGTTTCTATCTACTCTAGCTTCAAGAACATGGATGCTTACTTCTTCAAGAATATCAAGCTCTACGCTTGTAGCGCCAACGAAGTTCTTACCCTTTGCTGTAACTACTGCATAGTATGTTCCATCTGCATTAGAAGCGTGTGCTGGAAGCTTGTTTAAAAGCTTGCCATTCTCGCCAAGTCTGTACTGTAATGTGTAGTTAGACTTAGAAAGTGTCTTACCATTGAAGTAAACTGTTACGCCTGGGCGTGTTGTGAAGATGCTCTCAACAAATGTATCAACTGGCTCAACCTCAATTGCATCCTCATCTGCAAAATCAACTGGAGCAATTGTGAAGTTTGCCTTTACAGCTTCGTTCTCAGCATATTCGCCAATGAACTTAACCTCTACTGTAGGAAGTGAAGCATTGAAGTCCTCACCCATACCATTTCCTACCTTTGCTGCTGCATTCTTATTGTTCTTGTAAGAAACTGTGTAATCTACATCCTTAACAAGTACCTTGTCACCAGCTGTAACAACTACCTCTGGAGTAACCTTTGCACCTGTGTATACTGCATCAGCTACCTCTGCAACTGATGGTGTAACGATTACTGGCTCTTCTGGAGTATCAGGTGTTTCCTCACCGTCTACAAGTGTAACCTCGCCAAATACCTTTGGTGCAGACCAGCCATTACCTGTCTCATCATACCAGCTGCGTGTACCGATACGAGCGCCGTTTGAACCATCATTAATCTGTAAATCAAGACCGATAGCTGCTCCAACTTCTGGTGTGATATCTGTCCAAGCAAATGCTGCTTCAACCATGTAACCATCATCTGTTACCTTAACAGCATGCTTAAGGTTGTCCTCAAGGCACTTGTCGCCGTTAAAGCTTGTCTCATTTAAGTAGTTAATTCGGTACTGTTTGTCATCTGCCTCATATCCATCAGACTTGTGATTGTTCTCATCGATGAATACTTCTACAGAATCCTTCTCATGAACTGCTGAAGCTGATGCATCTAAATCATCATCCTTTACGTTCATAAGAACATAGAGGTTTTCCTCATCCCAAAGAAGCTTTGCTGTAGCTGTAGCCTTTGGATTTGAACCAGTAACAGCTAAATTTACTTCCTTAGCAACTTCCCAAGCATCATCAACATCGCCATCAACTGTAACAGTTCCCTTTGTTACATTCATGTATGGCTTGCAGATTGCCTTTGCATAGTACTTGCTACCTTCATCCTGTGTGAGACGAAGATTGTTGAATGCGTGGTCTCCATCAGCATCTGTTACTACTACATCCATTGCAAGACGTGAAGTAGCAACTAACTGCGAAGGTGCAGCAACCTCAAGTACTGCTTCTCCATTTTCATCAAGGGTAGCTTCAGCTGTTACAACTGATGCGCCATCCTTCATATCTGATGCAAAATCAACATAAAGCTTTGCAGCCTTAGCGCCATTTGCCTTTACCTTTACAGAAAGCTTTTCTCCATCCCAAACTGGAAGGAATGTGTACTCTGTGCCTTCAATTGTTGCGCTCTTTGCATGTGCAAATGCGTCCTTGCCTGATGCAGCCTGAACTACTGTTAAGCTCTTGATAGCTGGCTCAAGCTTTGAAGGATCAACAAATGCCCAGTAAGCTGGCTTTGCCATGTAGTCGCCATCGAAAAGAAGTGGAACCTGCTTTCTGTTTCCGTTAGCTCCGCCACCTGCACTGTTTGATGTCTGTAACCAAGAGTTAGGATCGATTACACCCCAAACTGTAAATCCGTTTACATCGATATCTGGATCAGCATCGATTTCCTTGTATGCCTCAAAGATTTCCTTGTAACGATAAGCTTCTCTTGTGTACTCAGCAGCCTCTGTTGCAGATGTTCCATCGTACTCATCAGAGCACTTGAAATCAAGCTCTGTTACCTGAATCTTGCCTACAATCTTACCGTATCTCTTACCACAGTTTACAATCTGCTGCTTGCTAGGTCCGAGCATGTTGTGGTGTCCCTGCATACCAAAACCAGAAATTCTGGTAGGAAGAACAGCATCCTTTTCATGTCTCTTTACACTCTCAAGTAACTGTGCGATTGCATCTGGCTTGTTGCCTGAGCACTCGTTGTAATCGTTGTAGTAAAGCTCTACATCATCCTTGCCCATCTTGTGAGCATAGTAGTTTGCATATCTGAATGCGTTAAGGATGTAATCTGGAGCATCCTCCTTGCTTCCTGTTCCATAGATTCTAGCCCAGTTAGAACGCTCACTTGCGCTGGCGCTTCTGTATGTACCTGTGCTGTCTGAACAAGCCTCGTTTACAACATCCCAGCCATAGAACATATCCTTGTATTCAGAAGAGAATACATGCTCGAATACGCTCTTGATGTACCACTCATGACGAAGTGTCATTTCCTCTGGTGATACCCAGTCACCGTTTGGATCATAGTTCTCCTTGAAGAACCACTCTGGCGTCTGTGAATGCCATGTTAAAACGTGACCTCTAATCTTGATTTCCTTGTCTGGATGCTCATCATTCCAATCCTTGATAACGCGAAGCATTCTCTCTGGACGTGAGAAATCAAGCTTTGGAACAGCCATATCCTTGTGTGTAACACCCTTCGCATCTGTCCATGTTTCAGTAATAATCTGTCCGTCTGCTGGCTTTGAGTTGTTGTAGTTCATTAATGAATCTGGCTTAAACTCGTTACCAAATGTTACAGCATTGAAGTGCTTTTCTACGATATCCATCAAAGCTTCATCTGTGATTTCTGAAATCATGATGGCTGCACCTGTGTAGCTGTCCTTGCCAAGGCCCTTGTCACAAGAGATATAATCTCTTAAATCTGGAATATCCCACTGTATCTCAGGCTTTGTGTTGTCATCTACAATCTCGCTTGGTGTTGGGTAATCAGCTGCATCACCCTTAAGAGTAAGTGTAATACTCTGGATAGTAAATGATGTGCCACCACCTGAGCTATTCATCAAGCCGATTCCATCGAATTCAGCTTTGTCTGTGTTTTCAATAACATCTGTTCCATAAGCTGCCTTTACTTCCTCACCCTTGTTTCTGAACTTAAGTGAGAAGCCTGATTTGCTGCCCTTTAACAGATTTGCTTTTACTGATACTACATCAGTACCCTTAATTCCTTTAGGTAGACCAAAAACTTTCTCCGCATAGTTTCCGCTGTACTCAATTTTTACGCCACCCTTTGATTTTGTAACAGTTGAACCCCATGAACCGCCTTCGTAACTGTCATCAAAATCGAACATGCTATAAGTGATTTGGCATGTCTTTTTAGAGTCCTCGTCTTCCTCAGAATCCTTCTTCTCCTCAGAAGCTTCTTCAGATTCAGACTCCTCCTCAGATTCTTCCTCGGACTCTTCCTTGGTTTCCTCTTCAGATTCTTCCTTTACTTCTTCTTTTACTTCATCTTTTGTTTCTTCTGATTCTTCCTCTTGAAGCTCTTCTACAACTTCTTCAGCCGAATCTGTCTGTGATTCTTTTGCATTGACTAATGCAGGACTTGGAGTTGTCATTAGCATAGTAGAAGCTATTGCTACTGACAACGCCTTGTAGATCTTTCTCTTTACCATAACCCTCAATATTCTCCTTTTTTTATTGTAAAAACACCGCGGTAATTACATGATAACAAAGGCGATTTTAAATAAGGCATGATAATTTTTAGAATAAACCCCGACAAATTAAATATTGGTGATTAAACCTCACTAGTTTGTCCGGCAAAGTTCCCAAAAAGTTACGGCAGATGCTGCTGCAACATTGAGAGAATCCACTCCATGATGCATTGGAATGATGGTAACAAAATCACTGGCATCTATTGTTTCCTGCTTGATCCCTGTGCTTTCTGTACCGAATACTACAGCAAGCTTTTCCTGCTCCTTTAATATAGGACTGTCCAATGAAATGGCATTATCCTTTAGTGCCATAGATACCACTGAAAATCCATTTTCCTTAAGGGTGGCAACATAATCTGAACCCTTTTCAAAATAAGTCCAAGGCACCTGAAAAACTGTACCCATAGCAACACGGGCCGCACGTCTATAAAATGGATCTGCACTGTCATGGGTAAGGACGATTCCATCCACCCCAAGTGCTGCCGCTGACCTGAATATAGCGCCTACATTGGTAGGATTCATAACATCCTCTAAAATAGCGATTCGTTTTGCAGATTGCAAAAGACTGCTTATCTGTGGAAGGGCTGGACGTCTGCAGGCAGCAAGCACACCTCTTGTAAGGTTAAAGCCAGTGATTTTATTAATCACTTCAAGCCTTGCCACAAACACATCCACATCACTGTCTACACCAGAAAGTAATTCCTGAACCACATCTGATTCGTAGGCCTTTTCCTCTACAAGAAAAGCTAAAGGCTGGGCACCCATTGCAAGGGCTCGTTTGATAACCTCTGGTGTCTCAGCTATAAAGGCTCCCCCATTTGGCTCGAAATAATGATACAGTTGTGCCTCATTATACTTAGTAAAAATATCTACTCTAGAATCCTCTAAACTTTCAATTCTAATCAATGTATTTCTGTTCTCCTATCTATTGCTCCTGCCCAAGCAGATGATATACGAATTGCTGAGCTGTACGGCCTGAAAGACCACCCTGCTCCATCTCCCATATCTTTGCTTTTGCTATAAGCTCATCCTCTGGCATGGTGATGCCAGCTCGTTTTGCAAGGGCCAGCACTATTTCCAAATATTCCTTTTGCATAGGCTTTGTGTAGCTGATGGTCACACCGAATCTGTGCACTAGTGAAAGCTTCTCCTCCACCGTGTCAGAGTGATGTCTGTCGTTAGAATTATCCTGGTCATTTC
Source organism: Pseudobutyrivibrio sp. OR37 (assembly GCF_900113655.1). Classification (GTDB taxonomy): domain Bacteria; phylum Bacillota; class Clostridia; order Lachnospirales; family Lachnospiraceae; genus Pseudobutyrivibrio. Next base: position 39,480 of record NZ_FOQF01000002.1, read on the forward strand.
TGTCGTTCCATGTCTCTTTGATGAGATGACGGCGATTAGATGTGGCATAGATTAAGATGTTATCTGGCTTTGTTTCTACGCCACCTTCGATAACTGCCTTTAGGAATTTATATTCTATCTCGTGCTCCTCGAAGGATAAATCATCCATATAGATGATGTATTTGTAATTTCTATTTTTGATGCTGGCGATAATCTTTGATAAATATCTAAACTGATGCTTGTATATCTCAATCATACGAAGGCCACTATCATAATACTGATTTACGATAGCCTTAATACTGGTGGACTTGCCAGTACCACTGTCACCAAAGAGTAATACGTTATTAGCCTTTTTACCATTAACAAAGCTTTCTGTATTATCGATAAGCTGCTGCTTTTGATATTCATAGCCAATCAAATCATCTAAAACCACTTCATCCATATTATTGATTGGGACAAACTGAATATCGTTTATGCCAGTCTCCTCAATACGAAATGCCTTATTTAGGCCAAACATTCCCACTCCATAAGCCTTATAGAAATCCGTAATTACGTTAAAAAATTCCTTTTCATCTGCGGCAGCCTCTAGAGCCTTTGACAATCTTCTGACCTTTTCGCTTACATTGCGATTGTACATCTGCTCATTCTTTTTTACAGAGCTGTAATTCAAAAATACCGTAAAGCATTCTATTCCAAGCTCCTTTTCAAGAGGGCTGAAATCGTAATCGAAAAGCTCCTTTAAAATCCTAAAATCATTTTCCACCAAATGATTTACAGAGCCAGGCTTTACCTCACATTTTTCCGTAACCAGTGAAAATGGATTTTCATTCATAATAATATAGAAGGTAAGATAATTGTGCCAAAGATTGTCATCAAAGCCATAATCTGTAGCCAGCATAAGCAGACGCTTGGAAATAGCGTTAATCTCACGAGTAGCCTCACGCTTGTTGTAATCACCTGATTCAATATCATCTATGACTCTGCCAAGCTGATACAAAATGCTGTCTTCTGTTAAATCGCCATACATTAATAATCTTGAAATCTTGTCGTACATAACCTGCCTCCTAAACTCTAGTCTTTTGGGAGTTATTATAACATATAACAAAAAGATGGCCTAGCTACAGACCATCTTTACTCTATTTCATTTATATATCACCATAGCACTCAGGTCTTCTATCTCTGAAGATTCCCCAGCTTAATCTATTGTTTGCAATCTCATCCAAATCATAGGTATGAATGAGGATTTCTTCTGTATCTCTTGAGGCATCCTCAAGAATCTCACCTGTTTCATCTGTCATAAATGAGCTGCCATAGAAATTCAGACTAGAGGACTGCATTGCATTTTCCTTACATGGCTTTACTTCCTCCAGGCCGATACGATTGGCAGCAATCACAGGCATAAGATTGCTTCCTGCGTGGCCCTGCATACAACGTCTCCAGTGAGGCATGCTGTCACATTCAATGATAGGCTCGCTGCCGATGGCTGTTGGGTAGAAAAGAATTTCTGCCCCCTGTACTGCCATACTTCTGGCTGTCTCTGGGAACCACTGATCCCAACAAATACCTACACCTATAGTGCCGTATTTTGTTTTCCATACCTTAAAGCCTGTGTTGCCTGGTGTGAAATAGAATTTTTCCTGATAGAAGTGATCGTCAGGGATGTGAGTCTTTCGGTACACTCCAAGAATTGTGCCATCTGCATCAATCACTGCCACAGAATTATAAAGCACATTTCCATCCTTTTCGTAAAAGCTGACAGGGATGACTATATTAAGCTCTGCCGCCACCTTCACAAAATGCTTTACGGCATCATTTTCCTCTACTGGCTTTGCAAAATCATAGTATTCATATCTGCGCTCCTGGCAAAAATACTGGCGTTCGAAAAGCTCTGGAAGAAGAATGATGTTGGCGCCTTTTGAGGCAGCATCGCGCACCATCTTGTCGGCTTTTTTAATGTTTTCTTCTACTGATGTGCTGCACTGCATTTGAATGGCAGCTATTGTTATTTTTCTCATAATTTCACCTCATCCGTCAGCTTCGCTGACACCTTCCCCTCAAGGGGAAGGCTCTTTGGGATTTGTTGGGTGATGCAATGGATATTGCCTCCCCCTACAATAATTGCTCTTGCATAAATTGGATAGATTTTTCTGGTAGGAAAAAGCTTGGAAAGAATTTCCACCGCCACCTTATCATTTTCATCTCCAAATTGAGGAAGGATAATCCCTCCGTTTGAGATGTAAAAATTCACATAGGATGCTGCAAGGCGCTCTCCTACCTCTCTTACATCTTCTCCCTCTTCGAATTCGTATCCCTCCAATTCCTGGGCTGTAATACATACAGGCTGCTTTGGGATTGGAAGCTTGTGAACCTTAAAGGAGCGTCCCTTCGCATCAGTTTCTTTTTCAAGAACCTCAAGGCTGGCCTTGCTCATGGCATACTGTGGGTCCGATTTATCATCAGTCCATGCAAGCACCACCTCAGCAGGACCAGTGAATGCACATACATTATCTACATGCTCGTTTGTCTCATCATTATATATGCCACTTGGAAGCCAGATAACCTTTTTTGCCCCAAGATATTCACACAGCTTTTCAGTAATTTCAGCCTTTGTCATATCTGGATTGCGTCCCTTGCTAAGAAGGCAGGCTTCTGTGACTATCACTGTACCTTCACCATCACTGTGAATGCTGCCCCCTTCAAGCACAAATGGATGGGCGTCATACACATCCATATTCAAAGCCTTACAGATAGCAGCGGCTGCTGCATCATCATTTTCCCAATGGGCATACAAGCCATCATAATCGCCACCCCAGGCGTTGAACTGCCAGTCGATTCCTCTTACCTCAGTTCCATTTACAACACAGGTAGGGCCCACGTCCCTTGCCCAGGCATCATCAGTAGGAATGCAAAGGGGATGAATTCTTTCATCATTTTTAAATGCATCCCTAACCTCGGCTATGTGGTACTCATCCGCCAACATCCAAAGCTCTTCGCTTTCTGCAATGGCTCTTGCTATTTTAGCGAAAACCAGCTTTGCCTCTACACCGCCATTAGGCCAAGAACCGGGACGAACAGGCCAAATCATTACCGTGCACTGGTGCATAGCATATTCTGCAGGCATATAAAATTTATCTTTACTAGGTGTACTGTTAATTTTCATAATACGTATTTACGATAATCGATTTTTAAAATCCTCATAACCAAATTTCTTTACTAGTTCAATTTCCCCATCTGCATGCAGAAGGTAGATACTTGGAAGTGGAATACCATTAAAGGTGTTGTTTTTAACCATGGAATAAATTGCCATGTCCTCAAAAATCAGCCTATCCCCAACCTGAATCTCATGGTCGAAGGAATAATCCCCGATAATATCTCCTGCAAGACAGGTGTAAGAGCTAAGCCTGTACTCAAAAGGCTTTTCGCCCCATTCTCCAGAATCCCTAAGAGGTGGTCTATATGGCATCTCTAATACATCTGGCATGTGGCAGGCTGCAGAACCATCTAATATAAGTGTCTTTATGCCATTTTCAACAATGTCCAAAACCTCTGTTACAAAGTATCCAGCATTAAGAGCGATGGCTTCTCCTGGCTCTAAATATACCTGAACATCGTATTTAGCACGAAGTTCCTTTACTAGTCTAATCAATCTGTCTACATCATAATCAGCCCTTGTGATATGATGTCCGCCGCCCATATTTACCCACTTCATCTGTGGCAGGAATTTACCGAATTTATCTGTAAATGCCACCAGCGTAGTTTCCAAATCATCTGAATTCTGCTCGCATAATGTATGAAAATGCAGGCCACTAACACCATCTAGTACACTGGCATCCTTTGATAGAGCTTCCTCCAAAGCTTTTAGTGTCACTCCAAGGCGGGAGCCGTCTGCACATGGGTCGTAGATAGCGTGGTCCCCCTGGGTAGAACACTGAGGATTTACTCTAAGGCCAATCTCTACCTGAGCCTTAAGGCATGTATCCTTGTATTTCATCAGCTGTGCTACAGAATTAAAGATGATATGGTCGCAGATTTTTACTAATTCATCCATATCGGCACTTTTATAGGCTGGGGCAAACACATGATTTTCCTTGCCCATCTCCTCTTTGCCAAGGCGTGCCTCATATATGCCGCTGGCTGTAGTTCCCGCTAAATACTGGCCGATAAGTGGATATACAACAAAATTAGAGAATGCCTTTTGGGCCAGCAGTATTTTACAGCTGGCCTCCTTCTGCACTCTCTCTAAAACCTTAAGATTTTCTATTAATTTGCTCTCATCTATTACATAGGATGGAGTTTCTATTTGCGATGTAAACATTTTCCCCTCTTACGCATTAATCTACGAGAACTGGGTTCTCAACAACCTGCCATGGTAAGCCCCACTTATTAAGTGCTTCCATATATGGATCTGGATCAAATTCATCTGTTGTGAATACACCTGGATTCTTCCACTGACCTGTAACAACCATCATTGCACCAATCATAGCTGGTACACCTGTTGTGTAGCTGATAGCCTGTGAACCAACCTCCTTGTAGCATTCCTGGTGGTCGCATACGTTGTAGATGTAGATTGAACGCTCCTTGCCATCCTTGATACCTGTGAAGATACAACCGATATTTGTCTTACCAACTGTACGAGGACCAAGTGATGCAGGGTCTGGTAACAATGCCTTTAAGAACTGAATAGGCACGATTTCCTGACCGTTAAAGTTGATAGGTGTAGTGCTAAGCATACCTACATTTTCAAGACAGTTCATGTGTGTAAGGTAGCTTTGACCAAATGTCATAAAGAAACGGATACGCTTTACCTCTGGCATGTTGCGGCCAAGTGCCTCAATCTCCTCATGGTGAAGAAGATACATATCCTTCTTTCCAACTCCATCAAAATCGTACTCTCTCTTGATGCTCATAGCAGGAATCTCAATCCACTTGCCATTTTCCATATAAGAACCTGGAGCAGAAACCTCACGAAGGTTAATCTCTGGGTTAAAGTTTGTAGCGAATGGATAACCGTGGTCACCACCGTTGCAATCTAAAATATCGATTGTGTGAATCTCATCGAAATAATGCTTTTTTGCATAAGCTGCAAATACTGATGTAACACCTGGGTCGAAGCCTGTTCCAAGAAGTGCTGTAAGGCCAGCATCCTTAAACTTGTCCTGATATGCCCACTGCCAGCTGTAATCAAAGTATGCGCTAAAGCCTAATTCCTTGCAACGCTTTTCATAGATAGCTCTCCACTCAGGGTCATCTGTGTCCTCTGGCTCGTAGTTGGCTGTGTCGATGTAATCAACACCTGCTGCAAGACAAGCATCCATGATAGTAAGGTCCTGATAAGGAAGTGCTACATTTAATACTGCATCTGGAGCATAATCCTTAATAAGCTTTGTAAGTGCTTCCACATCATCAGCATCAATCTGTGCTGTCTTGATAACTGTCTTTGTTGTGCCTTCAAGCTTTTCCTTCATTGCCTCGCACTTTGAAACTGTACGGCTTGCAATCATAATCTCCTCAAATACATCACTGTTCTGGCAGCACTTTGATATTGCAACCTGTGCTACTCCACCACATCCAATAATTAATAATCTTGCCATTTTTTAATACTCTCCTCGTTAATCTATATTTTCTTTTCCTTCTTTTTTAGCTGCGCGCTCTTCTTCCTCAAGCAAATCCTCCACGTATTTAGGAAGCATGAAGGCTCCCTTATGAAGATTTGTTGTGTAGTACCAGGTCTTAAGCTCCCTGGCCTTCCATCGCTTTGAATCCAAATCCTTCAAAGGATGATACTTTTTGGAAGCAAAGCCAAACATCCAATAGCCTGATGGGCAGGTAGGGATATTTGCCTGATATACTCTGTTAATAGGGAAGCTCTTGTAGGCCTTTCTGTGCATAGCTCTAAAGGCTTCCTCGTCCTCATCATAAAAAGGACTTCCATGCTGATATACCATGATGCCATCTTCCTTAAGGGCTCTGTAGCAGCTGCCATAGAACTCTCTGGTGAATAGACCTTCCGCATAGCCGAATGGGTCTGTAGTATCATTAATAATCAAATCATATTTATCCCTGCATCTACGCAGGAATCTAAGTCCATCCATATTTGTAACTGTAACTCTGTCGTCGTCAAATCCCTTTGCAGTCTCCGGGAAAAACTGCTTGCTTATTTCAAGAAACATTTCATCCTGCTCAACCACATCGATATGCTCTATTTCGGGATATTCCGTGAGAACTCTGGCAACTCCGCCATCTCCTCCACCGATGATAAGCACCTGTTTAACATTAGGATGCACCGCCATAGGCACGTGAACAATCATTTCGTTATAAATAAATTCATCAGCCTCTGAAAAAATGATTTCGCCATCAAGAACAATCATTTTGCCAAGCTCTTGGGTATCAAAAACATCAATTCGCTGATACTCACTTTGGGCGCTGTAAAGCTGCTTGTTAACACGGATGCTTGTCTTTACATGCTCCGTCTCCATCTGTGAAAACCAAAAATCCATTACATTTCTCCACTATTCTATAACACTAATCAAATTTACCTCAGGGTCTTTAGTGCCTTGCAGGCTACATCCCTTTTCCTTGGCAAATTCGATGTATTCTATTATTTCCTTTGTGATGCGCTCACCAGGTGTAAGAATTGGAATTCCCGGTGGATAGCACATAACAAGCTCTGCACAGATTCTGCCATCAGATTCAGCAACTGGCACCTGCACCTTATTGGCATAAAAAGCCTGCTGAGGTGTCATTACATTCTCTGGCTGGATAAAATCTCCGCAGTATAAATCCGATGAATCCTTTTCATATAGACGTTTTATGTCCTCTAAGGCTCCAACTAAACGCTCGATATCCTGGATTCTGTCACCGATGGAAATGTATGCAAGGATATTTCCTATATCACCAAATTCTATCTGAATATCATATTCGTCACGAAGCAGATCGTACACCTCTATACCGGTAAGACCGATGCCCTGGGTGTAGATAGATAGCTTGGTTACATCAAAATCGTAAACACTGTCACCATCGATAAGCTCCTTGCCATAGGCATAAAAGCCACCGATTTCGTTTATCTCATTTCTAGCGTACTCTGCCATGTGAGCCACCTTTTCGAAGGATTCCTTTCCTCGCAGTGCCAGGTTACGTCTAGACAAATCAAGGCTGGATAAAAGCAGGTAGGATGCGCTGGTAGTCTGTGTCAGATTAATAATCTGGCGAACATATTCAGCATCCATATCCTCACCACATAGCAAAATAGAGCTTTGTGTTAAAGATCCACCCGATTTATGCATAGAAACAGCAGCCATGTCTGCCCCGGCTGCCATTCCTGAAATAGGTAGATTGTCGTTGAAATAAAGATGTGTACCATGGGCCTCATCTGCCAAAACCTTCATGCCATGCTCATGTGCAATCTTAACTATCTCTTTAAGATTAGAGCATACACCATAATAAGTAGGATTGTTGATAAGGATGGCCTTGGCATCAGGATTGGCGTCCATAGCACGTCTAACCTCTTCCACCTCAACGCCAAGTGCAATTCCGATTTTAGGATTAACCTTTACCTCAACATATACTGGCACTGCACCGCACAGCACCATAGCATTAATTACACTTTTGTGTACATTTCTAGGAATTAAAATCTTATCGCCAGCCTTGCACACCGACAAAATCATGGTCTGCACTGAGCTGGTGGTTCCATTTACCATTAAAAATGCGTGAGCTGCACCGAATGCATCGGCAGTCAGCTCCTCCGCCTCTTTAATAACAGAAATGGGATGTCCCAAATTATCAAGGGGCTTCATTGAATTAACATCAAGTCCCACGCACTGCTTGCCAAGCAGCTCTACAAGCTCAGGATTGCCCCTTCCTCGCTTGTGTCCAGGCACGTCAAATGGAACGACGCGCCTTCTTCTAAATCTCTCCAATGCCTCGCAAATTGGAGCAGATTTTTGTTCAAATTTCCTCATTATTGACCCTTTTACCTTCTATAAATAATAGCTTTAAAGCTTTTTCTTTAAATTTTCTACCAATCCCTTGATAGTGCCGTCTGCAAATGGGCTATCAAGACCAACCTCTTTAAGCTCATCTTCGTAGAAATCCTTAACGGAAAGCTTGCAAAGCTCAAGATAGTGGTTCCAAGCATCCTTGAAATCCTTATCCATCCAAACCTTGAATTCCATAGCAACTACGCTGGCAAGAACATAATCGATGTAGTAGAAAGGATCCCAGAAAATGTGACCCTGCTTCTGCCACCAGCCACCTGTTACGAAGAACTCATTATCCTCATAATCAAGCCATGGACGATACTGCTTTTCAAGATCTGCCCATACAGCCTTTCTTTCTGCTGGTGTAAGCTCTGGCTTATCGTAAATAATGTGCTGGAACTCATCAACCATACATCCATAAGGAACAAATGTGATTGCATCCATGAAATGCATCTTGCGATACTCATCTGCTCTATCACCGAAGAACTTATCCATCCACTGATATGTGAAATATTCCATAGACATAGAGTGAATCTCTGCTGTTTCCATTGTAAGGTCGTTGTGTTCCTTTATCTCATCATCGCGGGTAACATAGCCCTGGAATGCATGACCACATTCATGAGTGATAACATCTACGTCACCGCTTGTGCCGTTAAAGTTGGCAAAGATAATAGGTGCTTTGTACTTTGGAAGGAAATCCATATATCCGCCCTGCTTCTTAGTCTTGCGTCCAAGTACATCAAAAAGCTCATTTTCTGTCATGAAATCAAAGAACTCTGCTGTCTCTGGCGAAAGCTCTCTGTACATTTCCTGACCGCTCTTTAGGATTTCCTCTGGAGTACCTGTTGGAGCTGGGTTACCGTTTGGATAGAATACCTCGTTATCGTAGTATTTAAGTGCATCAACACCAATCTGCTTACGTCTGATTTCCTGAATCTCGCATACAAATGGAACAAAGGATTCCTTAACCTGCTTTCTGAAGTTTTCAACCTCAGCTCGGCGGTATGCGTTTCTGTTCATTCTGTTGTAGCCAAGCTCTACGAAATTGTCATAGCCTAATTCCTTAGCCTGCTTAGTACGATTTTTTACAAGCTTGTCAAAAATCTCATCAATTTCATCAGTTACAGATGTGAAATAATCTGAGTATGCCTTCCATGCACGCTTTCTTGTATCTCTATCCTCTGCTGTAAGGAACTTGCGAAGAAGTGAAAGGTTGTACTCCTCACCGTCAAATGGAATCTTTGCAGATGCAATGATTTTGTCGTAACGACTAACAAGAGCGTTTTCCTCCTGCATAAGTGGAAGAATCTTCTCGCTGATTGACTTGTTGGCAAGCTCCATGTTTTTGAAAGCAACCTTGCTGATTTTCTCTTCTAGGTAATCCTTGTATGGAGACTCAAATAATACCTTCTTGTAATCATTTTCCATGTTATAAATCAATGGCATGATTTCATCAAGGTAATCGTTTTCCTTTGTGTAGAATTCGTCTGATGTATCGCAATCATGACGGAATGTACCAAGGATTCTATTAGTGTGAACTTCATTCATAAACTCATAATATTTTTTGTGGAGCTCAAACTGCTCCTCCCCGCTTTTCGCATTCTTGCTGTCAGCAATAAGCTTCTCAAAGAATGCCTTTACTTCGTCCATATCAATTCGCTGGTATGGCATTTTAGAACATTTCATTTCTCTATATCTCCTTTAAATTAAATAATTAGCTTTCCAATTCTTTTTTATCCAAGAATCTATCAAAATATAGCTTTATAAGAGCTGCTACTGGAACTGCCACAAGCATTCCAACAAATCCACCTAAAGCACCGCCACCAATAAGAGCTGCCACTACAAGTAGTGGGTGAATCTTTATGTTGCTGCTTAAAAGCCTTGGATTAACAACATTTCCATCTATTAGCATTATCACAAAAAGTGAAATCATGCCAGCTATCAGTTCATTATATGAACCTGTTGGCAGACATACAAGAATAACTGCACAGTATCCTACAATTGGTCCAACGTAAGGAATCAGATTTCCTATTCCTACCAGCAATGCAATAAGAAGTGCCTCTGGGACACCTACTATCGTAAATACGATACCTGTAAGAATGCAGACGATTGATGCATCTATAAACTGCCCTCTAAGATAGCCTGAGAATATTTTATCAGCATCATGCCAAAATTGCTCTACTCTTTCTTCATTTTTTTTGCCAGTAATGATGGCAAAGGCTCGCTTCCAATAATCCTTGATTCTTCTTCCATCTAGCATAAAATAAATAGAAAAAATAATTCCAAAGAATAGCCCTGTAACTACATCCTTTACAGAAATAGCGGCCTTAATAAGTACATCGCTGAACTGATTTACTGAAAACCCCTTAGATGTAAGCAAATCCTCGATAGACTTGAACAATTCTTGTGTGTCCTGCTCTATCAAATCTCCTAATCCTAGAACTGTTTCCAAATTTATGGCAGAAACGTTCTTATATATAGTAAGCACAATAATAACTATCACTGCAGCAAGGCAAACAATTATCAATAGAAAGCTCAGAAAGATTGCCAAATATCTGGCCCACTTGTGTTCCTTCTTTTTATTGAAAAGACCTTCGAACTTATCCACTATAGGTGATAGTAAATAACAAATAATTCCGCCAATAACCACAGGCTTAAGCACTGCAGTAAAAATGCTCCAAAGTCTATTCCAAAAAGCCCCTGAAGAATACAGCACACCAAGGATAACAATAGTTAGTATCACTGTTGCAGAAGCATATCCACAAATTTTCACATATTTCTTATCTAGTGATTCCCATAGTTTCTTCATGAAAGCCCCTCCTATCAATCCCTTTATGGTCATATTCTAACAAAAAAGACCAGTAGTATATATACTGATCTTCTTAAAATTTTATTAAATTTATAAACTTTAAAACAGACCCCAAAACATTTCCCAATTAGTTATATTAACTATTTTATTTTCATGTGTTTTTTCATCATCATAACAAAAGCCACAAACAATATTGCACTTGAAATAAGAATGCTTCTAATTCCAAGCTTGAGCGATAGGATTCCACCTACTCCAGCGCCAATGGCAAATACAAATATGATTCCGTAATAGTGAAGGGCCTTCTTTAATGCCCCCTTCTCACGACTGCGCAAGAATACTGAAAAGCTATCGGTGCCACTTCTGAGATTTCCAATGCACATGGTGCTGGCATAAGGATATCCATTCACCTTTCTAAAGGACTGCACCTGCATAGCACAGGCAAGAGATACAAGTGCGTTTGCAAGCATATTATAAGAAGTAGGAATAAAAGCTACCCCAGCAAGAATTATGATTTCCAGCAATACTACCATCTGTCGCCAATGCATCTTTTTGGAATGCTTGAAACGATGGCTCAGCTGTTCCGCCACCAAAATACCAACTGCAAAAGCAAAAATTGGCATTAAGTAATGTAAGCCCTGGACCCATTCACCAGACATAATGTGTTGGCTCATAAGTACGATATTGCCTGTTTGGGCGTTTGCGAATACCTTGTCCCTAAGATTGTAGGTGTAGGCATCCTGAAAGCCTCCTGACAAAGATATGATTGCTGATAATACAAATGATTCTGAGGTTTGTTTTGTTCTCATGATTAGCTACTTCCTCTTCAACGATTTTAAATATGATTTGCGCTCATCAGTCACCCTGTAACTTTCAATAGCCTTTTGGATGGTTTTGTTGTGAGTCCAGGTATCTAAAACATTGTTTTCAATATAAGCGATTGCGCTATCATATTGCTTTGCCAAAGCTGTTGCAAAATACCAGGCAATTGCCATATTGATATAGTATTCATCAGATTTAACTTCTGATATAAGCTTTAGATAGTTTTCATCAAAATCATCATCAAGAAACTGAGACATAAATGTGACTATTGCAAATCTAACTGTGTAGGTATCATCCGACTGAAGCCACTTTAAAAGATAGGGCTTTAAAAGCTCATGATTCTTCTTAAAGCACTTTGGTGACATCTGATCACAGGTAGCCCAATTGTCTACATAAGGCAAAAACCGCTCAAGCAAACCTATGCATTCGTCGAAATCCTTTGTCTCGGAAATAATAAATGCATGCAACTGATTTTCATCAAAATACTGATGTGGCAAATCATTTAAAAAATCTGCTACATCCTCTCGCTTATAATACTTCTTTGCCAGCTTTCTTAGAAGCGGAGTTCTAACACCAATCGCTGAATTTTCAGCAATGGTAGGTGTTAGCTTGCTCTGAAAATCTCTGTACTTTATGTCCTGATTTGCAAATAAATCTTTCTTGATTTCTTCTACTATCATGTTAGACACCTTTAACTACATACTGATAATTCCAAACACGTTAAGTATAGCACTAACCAAAATAATAACAACAAATAGAGGACAAAGGAATTTAATCATAAATGAGAAAACGCCCTTTCTCTTAAATGGATGGTCTTCCTGCTCCACCTCTGCTATTAGATTTTCAACTGTCATAAACTTTGTAATAAGAATACATGTAGCAAGGGCAGCTATTGGCATCATTACAGAATTTGTAAGGAAATCAAAGAAATCCAAAAACTGCATTCCGATGATTCTAACATTTGCAAGTGGTCCGTTGCCAAGTGATGAAAGACTTCCAAGTACTACCATAATCACTGCCATTACGTTTGTTCCAAACTTTCTGCTCCAGCCAAATTCATCTGTAAATGTAGAAACGGCACTTTCTGTAAGAGCGATAGCGCTTGTTACAGCTGCAAATAATACAAGTGCAAAAAACAGAATGCCGATGATTCTACCAAAGCCCATGCTTGCAAAGATTTTTGGCATTGTAATAAACATAAGGGATGGACCAGCGTTAAGTGTGCTCTGGTCTCCACCTGAAAAAGCAAATACAGCTGGGATAATCATAAGGCTGGCCATGATTGCGATTGCTGTATCAAAAATCTCTACCTGCTCTGTTGATTCTTCGATGCTGACTTCCTTTTTAACGTAAGAACCAAATGTAATAAGAATACCCATAGCAATAGAAAGAGAATAAAACATCTGTCCCATTGCTGTAACGATTGTCATGATTGAAAAGTTTTTAAAATTTGGTATAAATAAATATTTAACACCGCTAAGTGCTCCTGGTCTTGTAACTGAATATACGCAGATAACAAGTGCAAGCACAACTAAGATTGGCATTACAAACTTTGAAACTCGCTCAATTCCATTTTCAACACCCATATAAATAACAAGAAGAACTAGTATCGCAAATACGATAAACCAAAGCTCTGGTCCATAGGTGTCAGTGATGAAATTAACAAAGAAGTTATCTTCTGCTACAACACTGGCATCACTTCTAACATATTCAAACAAATACTTACAAACCCATCCACCTATAACTGAATAGTATGGAACAATCAAAATAGGGATAACGGCATTTATCCAGCCACCGATTTTCATAAGAAGTGAGTTGTTACTAAGTTGATTAAAGGCTCCTACCGGGCTCTTTTGTGTCGATCTACCAATGGCTGTCTCTGCCACAATCATTGTATAACCAAATGTTAACGCTAAAACTATATATACGATGAGGAAAATGCCTCCTCCATATTTAGCACACAGATATGGGAATCTCCAAATATTTCCTAGGCCTACTGAGGCTCCCGCTGCTGATAAAACGAAGCCAATTTTTCCAGAAAAGCTTCCACGTTTAGCTTTCTTCAATTTTATACTCCTCCATAACGCTTTAATACTTTAAGCTGCTAAATTAATGCATTCAAGTAGTATATCAAAAAAAAATGCATCTAGGAAGACTCTAGACACATTTTTGGGTAATCAAACTATCTGAGGGGCAGTCTTTTTGAGGGTCTAGTTTGAGGGTACGGTTTGAGGGGCACTTTTGAGGGCACCTATATCATCATACAAATTAAAACATACTGAAATGACCTCTTTAGGCATTCCATTTTTCATTACACTATCAATCCATTCTGAAATTCTATAATACATATCATCCTCCACGGTATTTTTATACAACAGTTACTTCTATAAATGCAAACCCTAAAAGCTTATTGTTTATTATCAATTCTTTTATCCTTTCTGATACGAATATATACATAGGTGAATCTTTTAAAATAAAAATATCATGTCCTATTACCTCTGTTTCTTTGAGTACAAATCTTCTAAAGGATTTCATTTCAATATCACCATATTTTAATAGTACAAAATCAGATTTTTCAAAATCAATGGCATTATTCAAAACATCTATTATATTTAATGCATATGCATTTATAGGTTTATTATGACCGGCATAATCGCTTACAACCAATGGTAAAAACTGACAAGAGCCCTCTATCGAACAGTATTTATTTAACAAGTACTTAAATTTTTCAGAAACTATAAGCCAATCCAAATTGTTTGAAATAAAATCACTAATAATATTACCCTCATTCGAATCATAACTAAAAATAATATTATTCCACTCAGTAATTGCTCTTCCAGCATGTAAACAATATTCGTCATTAGAGCCTATATTATAATGATCACAATTAATATAATCTTTTGAATTATCTCCATCATACATTAGTTTATAATAATTCATGTGAATCTCCTTGCTTAAAATTTATATCCTTTATAAAGCATTTCTGGTGTAATAGAATCTGTAAATGCCTTATATAGTGATTTAAATATTTTAACATCACCTCTAGCAATACTATCTATCTTCTCCATGTTTTTTAGAACATAATCATGATATGCATATGTGTGCCGTCCTTGATGAGGCATCATTGCTTTATTCCAATTTCCATCTAAATTTAATCCATATTTTTTTACTATTTTATTAAACTTAGGTGTGTATTTTTTACTTTTATTTGTTGCAAAATGATGTGTTTGAAGTGGTTTCTCACTAACTGCACAAGTATTATGCACTAGTACTTCATTCTCACCAACAAAGTAGGTATGGTAATCCTCTACTGCAAAATTATATACAGTGACCGGCTTAGTTAAGTGCTCTTTATTCTTTTTCTCTAAATGAAGCTCTTTTCCATTGTCATCTACAAGAGTATCAGAATATCTCAGCTCTCCAGCCTTAACAAAACCTCTTTCTAGTGTATAGAATGGATGTCCTTCTGTAGTAGTAAATTCTTCACCATCTATGGTTAAGTACACTACATCATAAGTATCATGCTCATACTGTTCCTGTACCAGCTGTAGCTACAGTTACTACTGCAAGAGCTGTGATTAAGCCTAATCCTATTACTACCTTCTGCGTATTAGTAAGCTGTGGCCACTCACCTGACTGATTGCCTTACCCCGCATCGTTATTTTTTTGGTAAATTATATATACCCATATAATAAGCTTTCTGTTGACAATATTGTGTCCCAGAAAACTTATTATACCAGGTTCTATAGCTTATCTTTATTCCATCTAAAAATAGTATTTTATGATTCGCTGTTTTTTAACTCATGAGAAAAAAACAATTATAGTTTTCATCTATGTAGTACACATTACTCTTATAATCAATAATGTACCCATTTCCCTGTGGAATAAAAATGTATTTATTACTTTCAAATCTATTCAATTTTAGAATTTTACCTGTTTCATTATCTACTATCATAAATGTACTACCACCCTTCAGATAATCAAACACGTCTAGTATTAATATATTCTTTGATTCAAAATAATAGATTTTCAAAGCATGTCCATATTTTTCAATATTAAGTTCCCACTCTTTATTTGCTTCATATGAATATTTAAGAACAGCACCACCTATCTCGGATATTATTACCCCATCTGGGACTCCAACAGGATTGAAAAAAGAAAACGTTTTTGACTTTATTTTTTTTCCATTTATTAAAAGGACATTTTCTTTATGTAATATGATGTCACCATTGAATAAATTGTTAAAAACACGGTAATTGTTTTGAGTTTCGCAAATGTTATCCACAAAGTTATAAATATGAGTTTTATTTTTCTCTCCTATCATTACAACAGATAAATTATAAAAATCAATCCAATCAATTCTTTTAAATAATGCTGTTTCAAAGATTACTTTTTTCTCTTTATTTGAGTATATGGAAACTTTTCCTTTCCCATAATCACTATATACAGCAGAAGCAACTAAATCACCATCATCGGATACGGAAAATCTTTCTCCTCCAAATGATCCAGGCAATGTTACACAATATGATATATTGCGTGTCAAAGAAGATATGATATTTATATTTACAATATCATCTCCAACAGGCTCTATTGTCCCAATATAATCATTATTATTTGATTTAAAAAAATCGTTATACACCAAAAATTTGCTCCTTTTTAAATCTTCTTGGGTAAAGAATTCACAAACTTAAATATTTGCTTTGCTTCTGCTGTTATAGAATAATCTTAATGCCAAATCATTTATCAATTAATTTTTCAAGCAATTTATTATAATCGTTTATTAAGTCTCTAAACATCAAATCATATTGATTATTCATATTCAAAAACTCTATATACCCTTTTATAGTTGAAATGACTTGTCTTTTTAATTCATCATAAGGCACTATTTGATTACCCCAATATCTAGAATGGATAGTCGGGTTCTTCATCACTAATTCAACATCTTTTACCCCGCTCATTTTTTCATTGTCAAGAATGCTAATTATTACATCATCATTCATTCGCTTAAATTCTATCCAAACATTATTTGATTCAATATCACTTAAAACAACGTAGTTTTTTATTTCTAAATAATATAAAGCACGACAAATTCTATCAAACCAAGCATTCAAATCTTCTGTGTCCATTACACCATCTAAATCTTTTGAATACATATCGCCATATATATATCCATTTACACAAAATTGAATATAACCTTCCTGCCCTTTAAACTCATCCCACTCATGTGGTATTATCCTATAATTAATTTCAAACATACTCTTTCCTACCTAAAATCTTCAACAACATATTTATATAAACCAAATGCCGTTTGAAATACTCCATTTGCATCAATTGCTACTTTTATAATTTCACCATGTATTTTTATGGCAGTGGTAGCCCCTATTTTATTTTGACTTAATAAAATATTATATGCCTCTTGAGTGTACTCGGCTATTTGTTGAGGCGTCCAATTTTTACTAAAGAAAGTAGTACTCGCTAATTTATTTGCTAACTGTTGATCTGTTAAATAACTCGCTTGTTGTTGCATACTTGCAAAAGAGTGTTTACTTATATGTCCAATACTTTTATTTGACAGCTTTGAAAAATTTGTAGTACACATATTGTGCACCAGTACTTCTTTCTCACCAACAAAGTAGGTATGGTAATCCTCTACTGCAAAATTGTATACAGTGACTGGCTTAGTTAAGTGCTCTTTATTCTTTTTCTCTAAATGAAGCTCTTTTCCATTGTCATCAACAAGAGTATCAGAATATCTTAGCTCTCCAGCCTTAACAAATCCTCTTTCAAGTGTGTAGAATGGATGACCTTCTGTGGTTGTAAACTCTTCACCATCAATGGTTAAATACACTACATCATAAGTATCATGCTCATAGGTCTCTAGTACAGGCTTATAGTCTATTTCACCAGTGTCAGGATTCTCCGCAAGTACATAATCGCCAACTTCAATATCCTCAATAGGAACTTCTCCATCTACTGTGCATACTAGCGTTCCTGCTACAAAGCAGTGAGGTGATTTCATACCTCCTGTAACTGCTCCTGTAACTGAGCCCCACATAAATCCATCTGCAGCTCCGTCTATTGCAGCTTGCTTCGCCGCTTGGGCATCACCAGTTGCTAGATATGCAAGCCCTCCGCTCATTACCGCTTCCGATGCTGCTCCTGAAACCGAACCAATAATGGCACCATTTAGCATACCGTATGCAGTACAGGCTAATGGTGCTCCTACACCAGCAGTAGCTACTGTTATTGCTCCTACCACAGCTATAGTTGTAATAACCGCTAGTCCAACAGCGATTTTTTGATTATTTGTAAGCTCTGGTAAATATCCGCTAGCATCCTTTTGATTTACGGGATTATTATTACAGTACTCGAATAGATTATACCCATTTACATCCTCAGATACACCAGCAATAATACTATCCGCACTAATAAATCTATGCACTGCAGGGTCGTAGTATCTTGAATTCAGGTAATAAAATTTTGTCTCTGAATCGTAATAATATCCTCTATACCTCAGAGGATTTCTATTAAGTATATCATTTTCATCCTTTACCTTTAAGGATGTATTTTCTGTAATAGAAACTACTTTTCCCCAAAGATCATATTCATAGTTACCAATAAGAGCAGAATCACTACATCTATATAGACCAACGATGTCTCCTTGGGCATTCTTTGTAAAGAAATATCTAGTCTCTGTAGATAACTCTCCATCTACCTTCTTCTGGTAACCAATTTCAATTACTGTTCCTTCAGAATCATAATAATAATTGATTCTGTCTGAACCTGTCTCTTCCGCAAGAAGCTTTCCCGAATTATAGATATATGTGGTTGTGTCACTTCCTACCTTCTTCGATAGTCTCTGTCCATCACTTAAATATCCATAAGTTATATTCTTACCATATCCAGAAACAGATACTAATGCATTATTAATTGCATCCCACTCCATATTCTTTCCTAGATATCTTGTAGGATGACCCATCGCATCATATTCTATGCTATGACCGTTATATGAAACAAGCTTATCTTTCCATTTTTCATCATAGACAAAATAATTAGTTTTCTTTGTTCCATCATCATTTACTACTATTTCAGAAACTATATTACCGCCTCTATCATATTTATAGCTGTACGCTTTAGTTTCTCCATTTTCATATGTTTCAGTAGCATTTTTGATTTCGCCAAACGCATCATACTCATATGTTCTATTATTTTTTGCAGTAGCTAGTTCCTTTGCAGTGAGAACTTTATTAGCATTTCTAATAGTTAGAATATTTCCATTCGCATCATAAGTATAATCGAAGCCTGAAACTGTAGCAGTACCGATATTATTAGCATATCTAGATATCTTGTTCTGTGTACCTATATAACCTTTGTTTGATGCTATGCCATTAGCATATGTGTAATTAATTGTATGCTGTTTAGCAGCTGCTGCATTTTTTACTGGCTTATATGTAACTCGTTTACTACGTCTAAGCTTATCATATGCATTAGTTTTTGAACTACCTGAAGGAAATGTAACTACATTTTCCTTACCATCTTTTTGATAAGTATATTTATATGACTGCGCTTTTCCATTAAGAATATATGTAGCTTCTTCAACCGAACCAGCAGTATTATAGATAAACTGGTTAACCGACGAATAATTGATTCCATTTACCTTACCCTTAACCCGTGTTCTAACTACATCTTTTGAAGCGTTATAGTCATATTCTGTAGTAATATTGTTTAATTCATCTTTTTCCTCAGCAACATTGCCATCATTATCATACTTATACGACTTTGTTGTATGTTTTTCTCCATTTACAGACGTATTTACTGCAGTTACATTTCCATACTCATCATAATCAGTATATTGTACTGTTCCGTCTGCAAAATGTGTCTCTCTCAGACTTCCATTATATGCATTATAAACATTAGATTGAGTAACCTGCCCAGCTATTGATGTAGATAAAACATTTCCAAAAGTATCATATTCATACTCGTACTCAAATCCATTATGCTTAATACTCTTTAGATCTGAAAAACTTCCATATGTATAATAAACCTCTCTGCTTTCAGTTCCTGATGAACGCTCTACCTTTTTTATATGATCATTTTCATCATATGTATACTTAATCTTTCCGTTATTATCACCGTCAAAGGCTGGTAATGTTTCTGACATCTTAAGGCCACTATCACTATCATATTCATAATATGTAGTTGCGCCATTATTGGAAGTTGTAGAGCTTAGATAATTACCATCATCTGTATAAGCATTCTTTGCATATAAAGCAAGTGTTTTCTCTCCCTCAGCAGTAACAACCGAACGCTCCTCCAATGTCAACTGATTGCCATACTTATCGTATGTCATAACAGTTTTATTAGGACCACAGTTCGATGAGACTGTGCTTACCTGATTAGTTTTATTATAAGCTATAGTCTGTTTAGCTCCTGAAGGCGAAGTAACTGCATTAACTCGGTTATATGCATCATAAGTCTGTTGTGTCTGCTTCTTTCCTTGATTTACAGCTTTTTTTGTGCCATTTGTATTATATTCATTGGTGCAAACCTCATTACGAGAAAGCTGTAAATCATCAATATATAAATCACCAATATTATCGTAGAACTGAATAGATATTTCTGTTGAGCCCCACTTATGATTTGGAAGAATAAGAGTAAAGTATTTCCATCCTTCACTATAATCATCCAAACCTAATGTCGATTCAAATACTGCATTGTCATCTGCGTGATATGCTCTAACCTTTAATGATCTTCCATTTCTAACAGGTGTTGTATTAGTTTTAATCCATCCACTCAGCACATAAGACTCTGCGCCTGCTCCAAGATTAGTAGAGAATTTCAAGAACTTATTGCGTCCTGGCTCTCCTGTAATATGATAGCATTTTCCACCATCTACACCTGTAGAGATAATTTCATCTCTATAAACACCCTTAGTATAATTACTCCACTTATATGGAGTGTCAGTTTTTGTAAGTTCAAAATTTCCATCTTCAAGAATGTTGTACTGATTTGCAACATCACCTGTTTCAAGCTGGAATGAATCACAAGAAACTATTCCTTTTCCAACATTAGTGCCACCCTCAGCTTCTGCAGCAACCTCTATTGAAGAAGTTTCCTTTAATTCAAAAGTAACTTTTAATCTTCTCCAACCTTCATCAATACTCTTGATGTTGGATTCATTGATTATCTCACTCTTGTATGTATTTCCATCCTTATCTGTTACCTTAAGAAATACTTTTGTATCTGTAATATTATTTGCTTTTACATAGGCAGATAAAGTATATACTCCTGGTGCCAACGACTCTACGGTCTGCTTAATTCCAGCAGTCTTTAGCTTTAAGTTCTGCATGGTAAACACAGCACACTTTGCACCTATATAAGGATTTGTTGCACCAAATTTGTTTACTCTATTGGTTATTGCAGTATTATCTGTTACATAAGGTGTCCAAGAATCATCATTAAACTCAAAATCATGGTTTTTCAGTATATTGAATGTTTGCCTACCTTTTACCGCATAATCCTTTATTTTATGTCTAGTATTAGAATCATCCTTATTTGCCGCAGACTTTTCACCTGTAGATGTAGATGAAACATAACCTGTAGGAGTTGAACCTGATTCTAATACCATAGCATCAATATATGATGTTCCGGAGCCTGTAGCAAAAACATATACTTGAACATCACTATCTTGATTAATAGTAAAAGATCCATATTGGAATGACCAATCCCCATCTTTTACAGCATATTTTGTAATATCCTGAGGTGATCCATCGTAATTAACAAATACACCAACTGCATTGCTACCTTCATTTTTGACTCTATATGAAACAACATATGTACCTTTACTTAATCGTACGCTTTGATAAAACTTTGCTGTTTCTCCCTTAGGCATAAGTGTTCCACATCTTGATCCTAAATAGCTTGTTCTTGATGTATCCCCTACATAATTCTCATATCCTCTTGGAATAGTCCAACATCCCAAACCATCTTCAAAGCCACCATTACGTAGATAGTTCTGTGATGAACTATTACTCTGATCATTATATGTTGTTCTGGCAACCGCTTTACCGACATTATCTGCGTATGTATATGCTTGCGCACCTAACACTTCATTTTGATTTACTATATTTGAGTATTCTGAGATTTTTCTACCCTGCGAGTCAAATACATATGTATTTATTACATCATCTTCGGTTCCAAAAACATCATCAATACCACTAAATCTAAATTTATTAATGTTATTGATACCATACTCAATAGTGTATGTCTGTCCCTGAGCTTCAAGTGTATGCTCCTCAACCTGACCTACTCTATTTCCATCATATGTATAGTCAACCTCGTAGCCGCTATCATCTCGCATTATGATAAGTTTACCATCTTCACCATAAATATATTTTGCTGTTTTGCCATTTGAGAAAATAACATCTGTCAATTGCCCAAAATCATCATATTTATAGTAATTTTTACCATTTTCAGTACTAGGATTACTTATACTTACAATTCTATGAGCATCATCATATTCGAATAATGATACTCTTCCAACTGCATCTTTTATCTGACTAATATATCCATCTTGAAGAACGGTGTCCCCTATGACCTTTTTAGCGTCTGTTATCTTATTTATAATTGTAGTCATGTTAGCTGCTAATGTCTTTAGAGGAACTGTATTAATGTCTTCAATGGCATTATATGCATTCTGCGCAAGCATTACATTCTTTGCGACTCTATAATCTGTCTGTGCATATATATCAGTAGATAATTCATCTAAAGCCGTTGTAAGAGCATTATAATTATTCTTTTTTTCAAGCTCATCTCTTTTGGTTGTAATTTGCTTATTTGCATATTCTTTAAGTAATGTAGCTTTTTCTATTGCTATATCATAATTTTCTTTGTCGTAAGTAACATCTCCCGCCTGATAGCTAACCTCTACTCTATTAGCTTCTGTAGGATTCTTTACATCAGGTGACTTACCATTTTCATATTGATTCGAATCAGTAATTAATGCTAATCTACCATTTCTATCAAAATACTTAACTGTGGTAGAACTTTTATCAATTAATTTGATTGGGTATTTATTCTTTAATACGTTATCAGTTACCTGAACAATATAAAGTTTAAGACCATCCTCATCACGAGCTGATGGATAAGGATTATTTGTTTTGGCTGTTACTGCACCTCCATTCTGAAGATATGATACATTTTCAGCCTTAAAGTAATGCTTTGTACCATCCCCATCAGTATAAACATATGGATATGCAGTTATATCCAACTCATCTAATGGTACTGTGATTCTTTCCTCATAATTAAGCTTCCATTTCTGATTACTGTCAGCATTAGAGTTATAGACATGTTGAATGTTTAAATTCTTTCTAAGACCATTAGTTGATACGTCATTATTTACTACTGTAAGAGCTCCAGTATAATCATTTATATACCCTTCTCCCGCAGTACCAACGGCTGTCTGATGTGTTCCCCAATAATCTTCAATACCAACAGAATCTCTGTATGTAATCTTCAAATATGGTTTAGCTTTTGCAATTGATAATGCAACATTACCAACGCCTTTTCTTGCTTCATCATATGACATAATAGCCAAACCATAATTAGGGCTAATACCTTCATACCATTCCCTAACAGTCTTTGTTATATCAAAAAATTTGTGACCAACTTTAATATAATCTATATTTCTGTCATCAAAGGTTGGCTGTGTATCCCATGAAGATATTGTTTTATCTTCAACATTCTTAAACTGCCAAGGACTTGTTATTTTTCTAATTACCAAGTATTCACAACCATCTTTCCCTGGTGTCTCAACATTTTTACTTGTAACATTTAATTCTGCTGAAGAAATAATCTTATTCGCTTTTAGTTCTGGAAGATTAAATCTAACAAAAGATCTATAAAGGCAATTATCCTTGACACTTTTCCCTGCTAATAAAGTATCGCTTATCAGTGCACTAGTTGAACTGACACAACAAGTATCAACATTCTTCATCTCAACTACAGGTTTGATAATAGGATCAATCACAACAGGATAACTAGCTGACGCCAACCATTCTTCATCTGCTTTAACTGTTAAATAGATGTAATCATCATCTTCTTGATTTTCATCTTCTGCTTCTTCAATTTCTACTTTAGAATCATCAACAACCTTTGAAGATTCTTCTATCTTTTCTTCTGAATTCTTTTCTGAAGCAGTCTCTGGCTCTTTTTCTACGTCGGAATCTGAATCATCTTCTGATTTTTCATCTATTTCAGAATCACTCTCAGACTCCGCTTCTGACTCCTCCTCTGATTCCTTTTCTGATTCCTTTTCTGATTCCTTTTCTGTAGCCTCTGTTATCTCTTCTTCAACTTCTTCAGTTTCCTCTTTAACGGTATCTTTTTTCTTTTCTGAAGATTCGTTGTCTTCAGCATCTTTTAATTTCTTTACATCCTTGGATTCGTTAACTACATTGGATTCATTTATATCCTTAGATTCCTCAAAAATCTCTGTTACTTCTTCATTTTCTTTGCTATCAGCATTAACGATTTTCTTTGCATCCTCGGAATCCTTTTCATTACCAAAGGAATACCAAACAGCATCAGAATATTCTCCATTAGCATCTTCCATAAATGGAGCTGGGAATATATATTTAGTATCCCCACTCTCTTCATCATACAATTCAACTTCATTTGCTAAATTGATTCTTGCCTTCAATCCATTAAGATTAATTTTAAATGTAAAATTATTCCCAATCTCACGATTATCAACAATAATGCTTTCCTTTACTCCATCGCTTAATGGCTCATATTCCAGCTTAGTACCATCAGCATAACCTTCAAAGGAAATATTTGAACTACTAATTACATGTCCATAAGTAGCTAAATCTTCCAGATTTTCTTCGCTATCTTCCTTTTCAACCTTTAAATCTGTATGATTATTCTCCGCATTTTCAGGAGCATCAACATA
This sequence comes from Pseudobutyrivibrio sp. OR37, assembly GCF_900113655.1. GTDB lineage: Bacteria > Bacillota > Clostridia > Lachnospirales > Lachnospiraceae > Pseudobutyrivibrio. The sequence goes on from NZ_FOQF01000002.1 coordinate 64,015, forward strand.
TTCCCAATTGATTTGATAATCATCTGCTTCAAATACAACTTGTCCCTTACTTTCTTCCGAATCTGTAAAAAGAACTTTATAATTATTTTCAGCATTTTCATATCCTTCTTCTGTTTCAACCAGAGAATTATCGATTTCAATCATAGCTCCATTCTCTGCAACATAGTGTACTGGTTGAGCATATACTACAACTGCCCTTGAACCATCACTAAGCAAATATTCTTTACTATATTCATCTCTAGACGAGATTATTTCACTTACAATAGTTTCATCATCATTCGAATTTACATCTATAAATTCGTCATCATCATTGGCATTATTTTGTTCTATAGTACTTCCAGATTCTTTTGCAAATACTTCTAAATTTTCATTAGTAAAAACGATAGAAGCAATAAGCACCAAGGATATAATTCTTTTAGTCCATATCACCAGTCTCTTCTTCAATCGATTCATCCTCCCTATACTCGTCTGTTAATTCTTCACTATCACTTTCAGCATCAGATGGAATATTCTCTGATGTCTCATCTTCTATTTCTTCAATAACTACAGTCTCATCTTCATCATTGAAAACATCTATTATTACACTGTTCTTTAATAAAGTAGAAACATCATATTCTTCAAGAATTAATTCCTCTGGCATCTCTACCCTAAAAAGCCATTTAGCTGAAAATTTAGTTCCATCCTTAGGTTTAATTATTATTTCAACATTCTTATTAAGAATTTCCTTTTTAGGCCATAATTTAACAATTCCATTTTCAAATGATGCTTCAATATATTCAGGCATATTAGATGTTACTGTAAATTCTGGACATACTGCCTTAATACTAGCTGATGCTTGATCTGGAGCATTAAATGTTAACGGAAACTCTATTGGAGCATCACTAACTTCTAACATACTAATTTTATTTGTATTAGCTCTGTCTGAAGGAATATAACCTAACTGAATATTCTTAATAACATTTGTAGCTATAAGCTCAATACTTCCACTGACTTTTGTATCATCATTTACTGTAGCAGTAATTGTAACCGGTGAGTAAGAATCAGCTTTAAACGTTACCACTCCATTTCCATCTACAGTAGCCACTGAAACGTTGCTAGATGTAAATTTAAGTGTCTTTGCTGGAGTAGCACCATAATCTGCAATTTTCTTTACCGCTAGCTTAATAGCACTTCCCTTAGCTACATACTTGCTTCTTCCATCAGGTATAGATAATTCTAATTTTGATAATGGATTTGTAACATTAATCTCTACGCTTTTTTGGATAACTACGCCGTTCTGGTTTTTAGAACCATCTATAGCCACACATTTTATGGTACATTTTCCAGTCATTTCTCCTGTAACAACTACATACCCTGACTGGTCAACAGTAGCAATTCTTTCATCTGAACTACTAAAAACATAAGGGCAATTCTTTCCTGTTACGCCATCCATTTTCCAAGTAATATTTGCATTTAATTTATAATCAACGGGGGTTTCCTCTGTAACTTTAACCCTATATAGGTTAATTGTCTTACCTACCCTATTGCCATTATTATCATCAAAATTAATAGCTTTAATTCCTGCTTTGTTAATAGCAACCTTCTTTGTTGTGTACACTGCTGAGTCTTCGTCTGCTTTTGCAATAACGTTAACAGAATCTATCTGACAATCTTTTGTTACACTCAATACTCCTGTTTTTGAAATATTTACACCTTTATTTTCAGGGTAAACACTCCAGACCAATTTCTTATTTGTTGCACTAGCAGGAAAAGCACTGGCGGTATATTTAACCGAATTCAAACCACCTACTAATTCATTTCCTGTTATTTCAATATGCTCTACAGGCTCGATAACCTTTACAATAAATGACTTTGTTAATAATTTGCCATTACCATCTTTTGTTCCATCTATAGCTTGGCACTTAATAGTAGCCTTTCCTGTGGTATTACCAGTAACCTGAATATGACCTTCCTGATCGACAGTAACAAGGTTCTCATCTGAACTAATAAACTTATACGCTTTATAATCTATAATTGCATTTTTATTGACCCAAGTAATGCTTGGAGTCACTATAGTGTCTATCTTTGTGTTATCTGTAATCTTAGTTCTGTAAAGAGTAATAGTCTTACCTAAAACTGAATCGCCTTTATCATCAAGAACGTTTATAGTCTCGATTGCCGTACTATTTATTGCTACCTTTTTCTTTTCCAAAATCTCTTTATTATCCTTAGAAGTAGCAATTACTTCAATACTGTTAAGTGTGCACTTTGCATCAATCTTCAATGCTCCAGCAGCTGTAATTGTAGCTCCACTATTTTCTGGCACTACACTCCATAAGACTCCTTTATTTGTCGCATTTGAGGGTGTCACGTTTGCCTTGTAGGTAGTACTCCTTCCAGCAGCGAGCACATCATTCCCTACAATTTCAATCTTTTCCACATCCACCTTAACTGCCGCCTGTGCATCACGCACCATTAACGTGAATACAGTCAACATAAAAATGCTAAAAATAAGCATTTTGTTGAGGACTCTCGTCCATCCCTTTTCTTTCATATCATTTTCTCCTTAAAAAAATATATAAAAAACACCAACAGCATGTGTACTTCCATGTTGTTGGTGTTAATTCTCCAATCCATATTTTCCCCATGATGTCCCGTTATTCGTCATCTTATATGCATGTGCGCATGATAATGCTATAAGATATTATCATGGGTCATTTTACAAATCAATATTTTTCTTGAATATTTACCTCGATAAAATACTAATGAGATGAAATTAAAGATTATTATTTTCTGAACTATTTTCTGGTGGCTCAGGTCTATTATCAGGGTCAAAATCCTCTGGGAGATTGTCAGGATTAAAACTACCATTATCTCTTTTTCCACCTTGACCTTGCATTCTGCCTTGATGACCTTGTCCACCTAGACCTCCGCCTGAGAAAGTCTCGCCAGTTATATTATTGTCTCCTCCATTTTCAGTGATAGGACTATTACTGCCGCCTGTAGCAGTCACCTTTCCTCCATTGATGATTATAGTAGCGTTATCTGCATCCAGCGCTCCCTCTGGGGCATCAGCGCCTGTAGCATTCACTTCACCACCGTTGATACTTATACATCCCTCAAATCCGCCATTGCTATCAATAGCATCGTTCTCTGTACTAGTTACTGTAACTGTACCGTCATTTATTTCAATGTAGCAGCTACTATTAATACCATCATCCACAGAATTTACAGTTAAATCGCCACCATTGATAAATAAAAGACTCTTCGATTCAATACCCTCATTTTTACTTGTAACAGTTACGGTACCACCATCTATACTTAAAAGATCATTGGCATGGATTCCGTCCTTCACATTTGAAGTTACATTGATTGTTCCAGACTCTATATATAGCTTGTCATCGCCAGCAATAACATGTTTATAGTTTCCTATTACATTAAGTGTGCCTTCTCCTAAAAAGATTAAATCATCATTGCATGAAATTGTAGCTTTACCAATGTCATTTCCTTCTGAATCGGTTTCATATTCAGAGGCATCCTCCAGGGAATTTGTGGTACCAGCTGCCGTTTCAATATAAAGATTCTTAACCTGCTCAACGTAAATCACAGGCCCCTTTGAACTCTTTAATTCCACTCCATTTAAAATAAGCTTAACATTATCTTCAGTATTAATATGAATAGACACATTATCTGAGCTTCCTGAAAGTGTGTACTCCCCGCCTTCTGTGATAGAAAGGACACCATCATCATCTGTGCATCCACTGCCATCAATGGTTATACCATCAGCTGAAAAGTTAACAGTAGCCTTACTATCCCAATCAGTCTTAACTGTCAGCTCTTTATAGGCAGCTGATGCTGATGCAGCATCAGTATAAGTCGAATCTGTAGCCACCGCTTGGTTAGTAACTTCTGTTTTTGTTTTTTCATCTGATATCGCCTCGATTTTATCTGTATTATTAAAACTACATCCAACCAAAGCCCCAACCAGTAAAAGACCTAAAATACTAATTAAAAATTTATTCTTCATAATTACAACTCCTCTGCTTCATTTACATCACATCTACCACAGATAACAGTGAGATTTCCATTTCTCATTCTAATATCATCCAAGAACTTCTTTTCTTCCTTCTCATCTAAGAGCTTTACTCTATAGTTTATCTCATACATAGACCCCATATTAGTAGTTCTTACTGCAATTAATTTGTGCTCCTTTGTGTACTTAGCAAACAAATCATCAAAAATATCACTGTAATCTAAGTTCTCTGGAATTGTTACCCTCAAATCTTTTTCCTCTGCACTATTTGCACCATACTTAATTGCATTTAATACAAAATAAATTCCGCAGATTAATATTGTAAGTGTTGCTGCTAGAATAATCTCACCAACAGCACATACAATACCAACTGTCATTGAAAAGAATATAAAGCTTATATCCCTGGAGCTTCCCTGTAATGACCTAAATCTTACCAATGAAAAAGCTCCCAAAACTGCAATAGATGTACCAAAGTTACCATTCACAACCAAAAGCACAACACATACAAGAATCGGCAAGGTTATAAGGGTTCTGGCAAAATTCTTTGAAATCTTACTACCTGTCTTCATATAAGTTAGGGAAATGAGTAACCCAAGTATTCCTGCTGCCATAGTATAGATGATTGCTATACTGTTTGTTATTTCCACCTCAGCTGTGGTGGTTCCTAATAATGATGTTAATAATGACTCCATGTTATTTTCTCCTTACGCTTCTTTTAATTGTTTTTTATAGAAATTTCCGTACTTCGAAAAGGAAGTTGGATATATCTTATATTTTGATAAAAGCCTTGCAAACCAAAGAGGCATTGCATCTGATATTTTTACCTCCATAAGCCTTGTACCCTTATCAAGTAGATATTCATTGTCTTCATCACTATATAATGTCAGGTTAGTATCTCTACTTCTGATATTAATATCAAATGTAACTCTAAATTCCGGGTCTTCTTTTCCAAACATTGCGATTCTATCATAAGCTATATATCGCTTAGGCTCTAACGGATAATGACTGAAGAAATAATCTATTTCCTTAAATATCTGATTTGGATTCGATGGAAGCTTGCCGCAAATTAGATATTGCTCCGCTTCCTCCATTGGTATTGCAACACGTCTTTTATTTACTAAGCCTTTGTACTTTTTCTTTATTTCCAGGAAACACATGCTGTCGTATGTTGGGGTTCCGTAGCACCTTACTCTAAACTTTTCCTTATACTTAGGCCCTTCTATAGAAGTTCTAATTAGCTCATCTGTAGGAGTGTCATAATATATATTTCTAATTGTGTGAAGTCCATATTCATCTTCATCCATGTATTCATCTAATTCACTTTTGAATGCATGATATGTTTTTTCATCCAGAAGAAATTTCTTTTCATATCTATTAAATACTTTTTGTATCTGCCCCATATTCTTGTCTCCTTCAAATGACTTGTTTTAACTTGGCTTTAATTTAGTTTAGTAAAGTGAAGGCAAAGTGAAGACTTACAAAAGATTGAACGAACGTTATCCGAAGGTTTTTACATAGAATTTGTATAAAATAAAAACTCCGCTTTGAGACAGTCTAATCTCAAAACGGAGTCTGGTTACTAATATATTAAATTATAAAGAGTTTACAAATCTCATAAATGCCTCAAGGCCTTCATCAGTGTTCTTATATACACCAGCACATTCAAGAACCTGGCAGAATACCTTTCCAATTTCCTGCTGAAGAATTCCATTTACATTAGAAGCGTCGATGCGGTCATAGTTCTTCGAGAACTCTTCCACCCAATCAGCATGCTTTTCAAGAGCTTCGTTACTTCTTAAATCCTTACCATTTACAATGTAATCAGCAAGCTGTTCCATTTCACCCTTAAGACGACTAGGAAGAACTGCAAGTCCCATAACCTCAATAAGACCAATGTTCTCCTTCTTAATATGATGTAAATGAGCATGTGGATGATATACACCAAGTGGATGCTCTTTAGTAGTGATATTGTTTCTAAGAGCAAGATCAAGCTCAAATAAATCCCCACGCTTTCTAGCTATTGGAGTAATTGTATTGTGCTTTTCTCCATCTGTCTCGGCAAAAATAAATGCAGCCTCATCAGTGTAGCCTCTCCAAGCATTAAGAATGTGCTCTGCCAAATCGATGATTCTCTTTTCATCCTTGCACTGTAGTCTGATAACTGAAAGTGGCCATTTAACTATACCAGCTGTAACATCCTCAAAACCATTTACTGTAAACTCCTTAATAATAGGAGCCTTTTCCATTGCAAATGTGTAATGTCCACCCTGGAAATGGTCATGGCTAAGGATTGAGCCGCCAACAATTGGAAGGTCTGCATTGCTACCAAGGAAATAATGTGGGAACTGCTTTACGAAATCAAACAGCTTTACAAATGTAGCACGTTCAATCTTCATAGGTGTGTGTTCGCCATTAAATACGATGCAATGCTCATTGTAATATACGTATGGGCTGTACTGGAAGCCCCATTTACTATCATTTATAGTGATTGGAATAATACGATGGTTCTCTCTTGCTGGATGATTTGTGCGTCCTGCATAACCCTCGTTTTCAATGCAAAGCTGACACTTTGGATAAGCAGACTGCTTAGCATTCTTAGCTGCAGCTATAGCCTTTGGATCCTTTTCTGGCTTTGAAAGATTAATAGTGATATCAAGTGTTCCATAATCAGTCTCTGTAGTCCACTTTAAATCCTTCTTAACCCTATAAGTTCTGATGTAGTCAGAATTACGACTCATATTATAGAAGAAATCCGTAGCCGCTTCTGGGCCTTCATTATTATAAATGCTATTAAACTTTTCGATAACCTGGGCAGGTCTAGGGCAAAGCTGATTCATAAGCTTTGTATCAAATAAATCTCTATATGTAATAGAATCTTCGATAATGCCTCTTTTTACAGCTTCATCTAATAAATCCTTTAAAACATCCTCTAAAACAATATTTGATAAATCACAATCAGGATCGGTATATTCATCCTCTTTCATACATTCTAATAAAAGATTTGTAGTATAGATTCTCTCACACTCTGGTGTAAGTCCCTTATCAATCCCGTATTGAACTAATTTTTTTATACTCTCCTGTAGCATAAGCTCCTCCAAAATAAAAAATAGTTTCCAAAGAAATCTCTCTGGAAACTATTTTACACCTTTTCGGTTTTCCACTTCAAGTATTCTTGCTAATAAAAAATGCAAAAACGACTATACTAACCTGGTTTCATCAACTAAAAGTTTATAGAAGTACACTTTTGGTTGATAAAAAAAGTATTTACAACATTATATTACCATGATAGAATTGCTCCTCGTGTTCGTTTTATAACTTATTCGAGCACAAGGAGGTCTTAAACAAGTCATTTTCACGGAGGAAAAAATGAAAAAAACGAACAAAACAAAAACACGTAGTATAAAAACAAAGCTTATATCTATAATGCTTTTAATAGCAATCGTTCCTTTAACAGTTGCTGTAGCAATAAGCTATATTAGCTCAACAAACAGCGCAAAGGAAACAGCAAAACAAAATTTAGATTGGCAGGCAAAATACATCGAGTCTGAAGCAGACAAGATGTTAATAAGAGCTGAGACTTCACTTGGAAGCTTTGCTAATTCACACGATACAATCGCATTCTTAAAAGGCGAGCTTGAAGATCCAACAGTAGTTAAAGAGACTATGGTGGCAATCAACACATCTTTCCATGATACTAACACTATTGTAATGTCAAATGCAAATGGTGACATGGTTCTTAGAAGTGATGATGGCGAATTAAAAAACATTGCTGAAAGAGATTATTTCCAGGCAGCTATGAAGGGCAAGTCTTACGTATCAAATGTATTCGTTAGTTCAGTAACAAATTCAAGAAACATTTGTGTAGCAGTACCTATTTTTGATACAGATCAGACTACTGTAATCGGTGTTGTTCATAAGACACTTAATCCAGATGATATTCATACATTATTAGCTGCAGAAGCTGATGAAGCTTTTGTTGTTGATAAGAACGCTGATATGGTTGCTCACTCAGATTTTGAAATCGCAGCCACAGATGAGCCACAGAACTTTTCATCTTCACCTTATATGTCATCTGAAGATGAAACTGGCTTCTACATCAGTACTGCAAAGGGTTACCCTGTTTACGTAAGCTATGTAAGAAATGCAACATCTGGCTTCGTAATCTGTGCTGGTAAAGCTGAATCAGAAATCGTAGCTGAAGCTAGACGTGGTGCAATGACAATTGTCGTTACTGGCATTGCCATGATTGTATTAGTATTAATTCTTTCATTATTTGTTGCTAATAGCTTTACAACACCAATTATCGAAGTAAACAAATTATTATCTGCACTTGCTAATGGTGAATTCAAGAAGACAAACAAATTCACTAAGAGAACAGATGAATTTGGTCAGATGATCAACAACGCAAATTCACTTATCGATAAGCTTTCATCTATCGTTGGCCACATTAAGGAATCTACAAATACTGTAGGTGAGTCTTCAGACGAGTTATCAGAGATGGCTAACCAGATTGCTGCAACTACAGAATCAGTTGCTGTAGCAGTTCAGCAGATTGCTAGTGGTGCCGTAGAACAGGCTGAAGAAATCCAGTCCGCTGCAGATAGCACAAACCAGATTACTACAGCTGTAGATAACGTACAGTCTTCTACAAATGATATGTCAAACCTTGCAGACCGTATGAAGTCAGCATCAGAGGCATCAAGCAACTCTCTTGCAACACTTCAGGCTACAAGCTCAGAAATGACATCAAAGATTGAAGAGATTTCTACAAAGATTTCTTCAACTCAGAATGCAGTAGCAAACATTAACGAACGTGTAGAGGGAATCTCTGGCATCGCTGCTCAGACAAACCTTCTTTCACTTAACGCTTCAATCGAAGCAGCTAGAGCTGGTGAGGCTGGTAAGGGCTTCGCAGTAGTTGCTGAGGAAATCAGAAAGCTTGCTGATGATTCAGAAAACCTTGCATCAGAAATTAGAATCCTTATGGATCAGCTTTTAGCTGAAGCTGAACAGGCTGTTAATGCTGCAACACTTGTTATGAATGGTAACGAGGAACAGCAGAAGGCTCTTGGCGAGACACTCTTCGCTGTAGAGGGAATGCTTCAGGATATCGAAGAAACTGTAACTAGTGTTTCAAAGATTTCTGGCGAAGCAAACAATTGTGTAAATTCAAACACAGTAGTAGCAAACGCTATGTCATCACTCTCTGCTATTTCAGAGGAAAACGCAGCATCTTCAGAGACAACAGGTGCATCTGTAGAGGAGCTTTCAGCTACAGTTACTAACCTTGCTGAATCTGCAACACACCTTAAGGATATTGCTGAGAAGTTAAATGAAGATATGAAGTTCTTCAAGTAAGAAGCGTTTGGAGGTTCAAAATGGCAAATTTTATTAATAACGCTAATGGCTCAGATGAAAAGCAGTACATTATTTTCACTTTAAATAACGAGTTTTATGGCATTGATATTATTCATATCAACACAATTATTATGATGCCAGAAATCACAGATGTTCCACTTTCAGCTGATTACATTAAAGGCATGATTAGCTTACGTGGACATATAATCCCTGTAATTAATCTTCACAAGCGTATGAATTACGGTGAAGAAGTAATCACAAAGGATACTCGTATCATTGTTTTCAATATAAACGAAACTGAGCAGGTAGGAATCGTAGTTGATAGTGTTAAAGAAGTAATGGTTATTTCAAGCGAAGAAATTGAATCACCATCTCCTTTCATGAAATCTGAAGATTCATTCATCTCAGGCGTTGGTAAAAAGGCAGATATGCTTGTTTCAATCCTTGACATCAACTCAATCGTTGATGATAAGGCTCTTGAGGAATGCGTAGCATAATATAAAATAAAGTCTGGAGCATTATCGCTTCAGACTTTTTTATTGTTTAAGGATGACAATTACCGCAAGGCTTATAGCCTAAATAAAATCAAAAATATTCATCTGGCCATCAATCCATGACTTCTGAACAGTCTCATGGATTTCATCGCCCTCTCTGAAGCCTCCAATTAAAAATGGTGAATTCACATCATGACGCTTTTCATTAAGTCTTACCAGTTCTAAATCGCTATTGGCATAGCAATATCTGCAGAAATGTCTACAAGTATCATAAGCTCCAATATCTGCTCCGAGATAGCATGCACAATCAGCTCTGGCTGGTTTAACATTTGACTTTGGTACCTTTAAATGAGCATCCAAAGCCTTTTCATACATAGCAACTGTCATGCAGCCACTGCAATCAGCACCATATTTTTCTAAGAAATCACCTTCTGCACAAGGCTTTACCACCATGTTATTGGCGGCAGCTATTTTAACAAACTCTTGACCCAGTCGTACTTTGTCTGAAGCCGAAACAGGTCTGGCCTCTGGGAAATTTCTTTTAACCTTTTCATAAATGTCTATAAAACTAATCACCACATGATTGGTATAACCTTTAAGATTTTCAGCCATCTTTGTAAAAGCCTCAATATGAAAATCCACTGTATATTTATCATTTACAAAGATTGGATCATATCGCCAGCCAATACGGTGCACTCCTACCGTATTAGATAAGAACTTAAAGGACTCCATAACTTCATTTTTATCTGGAACACCTGGCTCAATATCCTTGCCATAGGGTGTAATGGTCACATACCAGTACTGACCATAGTCTTTAACTAGGTCTAAATACGGAAAAAAAGGTGCTGGATTCTTTGTGCAAAAGCCAATAGCATCCACCACCTGTGGGTTTAAAATATATTTATTTACTGAACTTGGATTGTATGGATTACGTACACAGACATAACCCTCCTTTAAACGGTTTGCCAACCATTCCGGAAAGAATGCAGGTATATCTGTGCGCTGTCCTGTATTAATAATCATTTTATAAATCGTCTATAGCGTCCTTTATTTTGTCAGCAAAGCCCTTTTTCTTCTTTTCAGACTTCACTGCCTTAGGACCACCTGAAATAGTGTTGCCTGTAAGCTCATCAAACTTGCGAAGTGCTTCCTTAGCATCCTTAGAAAGACCTGTTGGAACCTGTACAACAAGTGTAACGTATTGGTCACCGCGAACATTTCTATTTCTAAGTGAAGGAATTCCCTTTCCACGAAGTCTGATTGTAGTATCAGTCTGTGTGCCAGGCTTAACCTCATAGCTTACTTTGCCATCAAGTGTATCGATGATAACCTCACCACCAAGTGCTGCCTGTGCAAATGAAATAGGCGCAGATGAATAAATATCAACATCTCTACGCTGGAAAATAGGATGACTTGCAACAATTACTTCAACAAGTAAATCGCCTCTAGGACCGCCGTTGCGTCCTGGTTCACCCTTTTCACGAATACGTACACTCTGACCATTATCAATACCAGCAGGAATTGAAACAGAGATTTTCTTCTTTCTAGCAACATATCCTGTACCATTACAATCTGGACATGGAGTATCAATTACCTCTCCTGTACCGTGGCAATCTGGACATGTTGTAACATTCTGAACCATACCAAATAGTGACTGTGAAGACATCATTACACGTCCCTTACCGCCACACTTAGTACATGTGCGCTTGCTTGTACCAGGCTTTGCACCAGTGCCGTGACATGCTGCACATTCATCCTTAAGAACAATTTCAAGCTCTTTCTCACAGCCAAAAGCTGCTTCCTCAAATGTAATGTGCACAGCTGCACGAAGATTTGCTCCACGCATAGGACCATTAGAGGCACGTCCACCGCCGCCTCCAAAGAAGCTACCAAAGATATCGCCAAAGATATCACCGAAATCCATGCCAGAGAAATCAAATCCACCGGCACCGCCTCCGCCATTTTCAAAGGCAGCATGGCCAAACTGATCATATTGACGTCTCTTATCTGCATCAGAAAGAACAGCATAAGCCTCAGATGCTTCTTTGAATTTCTTTTCGGCCTCCGCATCACCTGGATTCATATCTGGATGGTACTTCTTAGCAAGCTTTCTATATGCACTTTTAAGCTCACTTTCTGAGGCTGTCTTGGAAACTCCAAGAACCTCATAGTAATCACGTTTTTGTTCTGCCATATTTATCAATCCTTTATTACACTATAAGCTCCCCCGAAGGGGAGCTATTATTTTATTTATTATTTAGACCTCTTTGAAATCAGCATCTACGACGTCATCGTTTGCTGGACCCTGAGCACCTGCACCAGCACCTGCTCCTGTGAACTGGCTCATGTCTGGGCCTGCACCCTGAGCACCTGCACCAGCGCCCTGAGCTGCCTGAGCCTGCTCGTACATCTTAGCGAATACCTTCTGAGCTGACTCTGTAAGCTTCTCCTGAGCTGCCTTAAGCTCACCAATCTGTGAATCAGACATTTCCTCTGGAGTTGCGTACTGATCAAGTAACTTCTGAGCTGCTTCGATATCAGCCTCAACTGCTGCCTTATCAGCTGCATCAATCTTGTCGCCTACTTCATCAAGAGCCTTCTTTGTCTGGAATACAAAGCTCTCAACATCGTTTCTTGTATCAACAGCTTCCTTACGCTTCTTATCCTGAGCCTCATACTCCTGAGCCTCTTTAACTGCCTTCTCGATATCATCATCAGACATGTTAGAACCAGCTGTAATTGTGATGTGCTGCTCCTTACCAGTGCCTAAATCCTTAGCAGATACGTTAACGATACCGTTAGCATCAATATCAAATGTAACCTCGATCTGTGGTACACCTCTCATTGCTGGTGGAATACCATCAAGTCTGAACTGTCCAAGTGACTTGTTATCCTTAGCGAACTGACGCTCACCCTGTACTACGTTGATATCAACGGCTGTCTGATTATCAGCTGCTGTAGAGAAGATCTGGCTCTTCTTTGTAGGGATAGTTGTGTTTCTCTCGATAAGTCTTGTAGCAATACCACCCATTGTCTCGATAGAAAGTGAAAGTGGTGTTACATCAAGAAGAAGGATATCGCCTGCACCAGCATCGCCAGCGAGCTTACCACCCTGGATAGAAGCACCGATAGCTACGCACTCATCTGGGTTAAGAGTCTTGCTTGGCTCGTGACCTGTAAGAGCCTTTACCTTATCCTGAACTGCTGGGATTCTTGTAGAACCACCAACAAGAAGTACCTTAGAAAGCTCTGATGCGTTAAGACCAGCATCCTTAAGAGCCTGGTTAACAGGGCCTGCTGTAGCTTCAACAAGGTCATGTGTTAACTCATCAAACTTAGCACGTGTAAGGTTCATATCAAAGTGCTTTGGACCTTCTGCTGTAGCTGTGATGAATGGAAGGTTGATGTTTGTAGTTGTTGCAGAAGAAAGCTCCTTCTTAGCCTTCTCAGCTGCTTCCTTAAGTCTCTGAAGAGCCATCTTATCTGTTGAAAGATCTACGCCTTCAGCTGCCTTAAACTCAGCAAGCATCCAATCTGTAATCTTCTGATCGAAATCATCACCACCAAGTCTGTTGTTACCAGCTGTAGCAAGAACCTCGATAACACCATCACCGATTTCAATGATAGATACATCAAATGTACCACCACCTAAATCGTAAACCATAATCTTCTGCTCCTGCTCGTTATCAAGACCGTAAGCAAGTGCAGCTGCTGTAGGCTCGTTGATGATACGCTTTACATCAAGACCTGCAATCTTACCAGCATCCTTTGTAGCCTGACGCTGAGCATCGTTGAAGTAAGCTGGTACTGTGATAACTGCCTCTGAAACTGTCTCACCAAGGTAGTTCTCAGCATCGCTCTTAAGCTTCTGAAGAATCATAGCTGAAATCTGCTGTGGGCTGTATTTCTTGTCGTCGATGATACGGCCATTATCTGTACCCATATCTCTCTTGATAGAAGCGATTGTCTTTTCTGCATTTGTAACAGCCTGACGCTTTGCTGGCTCACCAACAAGTCTCTCACCTGTCTTTGTAAATGCAACGATAGATGGTGTTGTTCTAGCACCTTCTGTATTTGCGATAACTGTTGGCTTTCCACCTTCCATAACAGCTACGCAGCTATTAGTTGTTCCTAAATCGATACCAATAATCTTTCCCATTATTATTTCCTCCTATATATTACTTAGTTAGCAACCTTAACCATTGAATGACGAACAACAGAATCGTTCATCATGTAACCCTTTTGGAATTCCTCTACGACGATGTTCTCGCCTACCTCTTCATCATCAACATGCATTACTGCGTTGTGGAAGTCTGGATTGAATTCCTGTCCTACTGCCTCGATTGGCTTTACACCAATTTCTTCGAGTGTAGTAAGTAACTGCTTATATATCATGAGCATTCCATCAGCAAATGGATCTGCTCCTTCCTCAACTGTAGCAAGACCTCTTTCGAAGTTATCTACTACAGGAAGAATCTTTTCTACGATGGCCTTCTGACCATTTCCAAACATCTGAGCCTTTTCCTGGTCAGTACGGCGTCTGAAGTTTTCAAACTCTGCCATCTGACGAGTAACTCTATCTGTAAGCTGTTCGATTTGCTCATCGCGCTTATCTTTCTTCTTTTCTTTCTTTTTGAAAGGCTTCTTGCCTTCCTTTTCTTCCTTAGAAGACTCCTCTGAAGCTTCCTCAGCAGGCTTTTCACTGGCTGTTTCTTCTGCCATAGCCTCTGCATTTTCAACTGCTTCTTTTACTGCTTCTTCAGTAGAGAATTCTTCCATCTTTTCTTTATTCTCTGCCACGAATTCCATCTCCTTAATTTCTATTTTCATTTATTTCTGTCAGCCTCTTGCTTCAGTAATTTATCTAGCTGACCTTTAAGACTTTTGATGTTATCAACAACATTTTCGTAATCCATTCGCTTTGGACCAACGATACCGATGGTACCTTTCACACCGTCCCCAAGCTCATAGGTTGCTGTAACTATTGAGCAATCCTTCATGGTTGATATTGGAGATTCATCTCCGATATATACCTGAATTCCTGTGTTCTCATTATCCAGTGTGCTGTCACTAAGCAATTCCATAAGTGACTGCTTTTCCTCGAAGGTATCTAAAAGCTCTGACGCCTTCTTTGAATCTGCAAGCTCTGGATACTTGAAAATATTAGTAGCACCTGATGTGTATACCTGTAAATCATCACCCTCTGTAATGGTCTCTGCAACGGTGTCAAGAACCTGGGCGACAATCTCATCATGGATGCCTGCCTGCTCCTTAAGACGAGTGATAAGTGCTAAATTTATCTCATCAACTGTAAGTCCGTTAAGATTAGTATTAAGAAGCATGTTAAGCTTAAGCATTGTTTCGTTATCAAGTGGCTTTTCAACATTGATGATTTTGTTTTTAACAATGTTGCCATCCATAACTACTACTGAAAGCACCTGATGCTCATCTACAGCTGAAAGCTGAACAAACTTTAGCTTGTTAGAAACAACTGATGGTGCTGAAACAAGGGTTGCATATTGAGTGTTGTTAGCAAGTGTCTTTGCCACGTTTTTAAGAAGACTTTCCATCTTTTCTGTCTTCTCAATCATCCACTCCTGCATGTCAGCGACTTCCTTATCCTTCTCTGCTATCAGATTGTTAACATAGAATCTGTAGCCTTTATCAGAAGGGATACGTCCTGCCGATGTATGAGGCTGTACGATGTAGCCAAGGTCTTCCAAGTCTGACATCTCATTTCGAATAGTGGCTGAACTAAGATTCAAATCTGTATATTTTGAAATTGTTCTTGAACCAACAGGCTCGCCAGTTTCAAGATAATTCTTTATAATCGCATTTAAGATTTTAATTTTTCTCTCATCTAGTTCTATATCAGCCATACATTCACCTCTTCCCCGTTTTTCTTTGTTAGCACTCATCTCATTGGAGTGCTAATCATTTTCTGATGTTAATTTACACCTAGGTACTCCTTTTGTCAACATGCTTTAGATTTTTTTTATACTTTTTATCCTTCTTTTATTAATAAGTAATCATGGTTAACAATTGTTATTTTTCAAGGTCTTTGATAATATATGATAAGAAATTCTTAGAGGTGAAAAATGGATCAAAGTAAAATTAGAAATTTTTGCATAGTTGCACATATCGATCACGGCAAATCTACACTCGCCGATAGAATCATCCAGATGACTGGCACTCTCACAGACCGTGAGATGCAGGCCCAGGTTCTTGATAACATGGAGCTTGAGCGTGAGCGTGGTATCACTATCAAGTCTCAGGCCGTTCGTATCATCTACAAGGCTGATGATGGAAATGAATACATCTTCAATCTTATTGATACTCCTGGTCATGTTGACTTTAATTATGAAGTTTCTCGTTCACTTGCTGCCTGCGATGGAGCTATTCTTGTTGTAGATGCAGCTCAGGGTATCGAGGCTCAGACACTTGCTAATGTATATCTTGCACTGGATCATGACCTTGATGTTATTCCAGTTATTAATAAGATAGATTTACCATCAGCAGACCCTGACCGTGTTGTAGAAGAAATCGAGGATGTAATTGGCCTTGAAGCGCAGGATGCACCACGCATCTCTGCCAAAACAGGTCTTAATATCCATGACGTTTTAGAGGCAATCGTACATCAGCTTCCAGCTCCTAAGGGAGACCCTAAGGCTCCACTTCAGGCTCTTGTCTTCGATTCCCTTTATGATTCATATAAGGGTGTTATCGTATTTTGCAGAGTTAAGGAAGGTACACTTAAGGTTGGGGACAGCGTTAAGATGATGGCTACTGGCGCTCAGTTCGACGTAGTTGAGGTTGGATATTTTGGTGCCGGCCAGTTCATTCCTTGTGACGAGCTTCCTGCTGGTATGGTAGGCTACATGACAGCTTCCATCAAAAATGTACGTGATACTCGTGTAGGTGATACTATCACACATGCGAACAAGCCAGCTGCCGAGCCACTTCCTGGCTATAAAAAGGTTAATCCTATGGTTTACTGCGGACTTTATCCTGCAGATGGAGCTAAATATCCAGACCTTAGAGATGCCCTTGAAAAGCTTCAGCTTAATGATGCTGCTCTTCACTTCGAGCCAGAAACATCTATAGCACTTGGTTTTGGTTTTAGATGTGGTTTCCTTGGATTATTACATTTGGAAATTATCCAGGAGCGTCTGGAGCGCGAATACAATCTTGACTTAGTTACAACTGCTCCATCAGTTGTTTACAGAGTATACAAAACAGATGGCACAATGATTGAGCTTACTAACCCAAGCAATCTTCCTGACCCATCAGAGATTGACTACATGGAAGAGCCAATCGTTGAAGCTGAAATCATGGTTACCAGCGATTACATCGGCGCAATTATGGACCTTTGCCAGGAGCGTCGTGGTCAATACATCAGCATGGAATATATTGAAGAGACACGTGCTGTACTTAAGTACACTCTTCCACTTAACGAAATCATCTACGATTTCTTTGATGCTCTTAAGAGCCGTTCACGTGGATACGCAAGCTTCGATTACGAAATGAAGGGCTATATGAAGTCAGACCTTGTTAAGCTTGATATCCTTATTAATAAAGAAGAGGTTGATGCGCTTTCCTTCATCGTCTTCTCTGGCACAGCTTATGATAGAGGCCGAAAGATGTGTGAAAAGCTTAAGGATGAAATTCCACGCCACTTATTTGAGATTCCTATCCAGGCTGCAATCGGTTCAAAGGTTATTGCCCGTGAAACTGTTAAAGCCATGAGAAAGGATGTCCTTGCTAAATGTTACGGTGGTGATATTTCCCGTAAGAAGAAGCTTCTTGAAAAGCAGAAGGAAGGTAAAAAGAGAATGCGTCAGGTTGGTAATGTAGAAATTCCACAGGCAGCCTTCATGAGCGTTCTCAAGCTTGACGAGGATTAAAATGACTGAAGTTGAACTTTATATTCACATACCATTTTGTGTCAAAAAATGCTTATATTGTGATTTCCTTTCAGGAGTTTTTGATGAAAAAATGCAGCGGCGTTACACTGCTGCTTTGTGCGCTGAAATAAAATACGTAGCAAACACCCACCCAGGTTGTCTGGTTAAAACCATCTATGTAGGCGGCGGCACTCCTTCCTGGCTTTCTGAGGATTTAATGGATGCTATTATTACTACTGTTAAAAAATGCTTTAAATTAGATCCTCTCGCAGAGATTTCCGTTGAATGCAATCCTGGTACCCTTTCTTCTGAAAAGCTTAATGTATACAGAAGCATTGGTATCAATCGATTATCCATCGGGCTTCAATCTGCAAATGATGATGAATTAAAGGAACTAGGGCGAATACATGACTATAATCGATTCCTACATACCTTTGATTTAGTTAGAAAAGCTGGCTTTAACAATGTAAATGTAGACATTATGACAGGCCTGCCACACCAAACCATCGAAAAGTTAGAGCGCACCCTTAACGCCGTAACAATGCTTCGTCCTGAACATATTTCAGCCTATTCTCTCATCATTGAAAAGGGTACTCCGTTTTATGAGAAATATAAATTTGATGCTGTTAAGCAGCAGGCTGGTATGGAAACAGAGGATTTACCTACAGATGAAGAATCCTACCGCTTATACAAGCACACAATGGACTTTTTAGAGGCCAAAGGCTACAAGCGCTATGAAATATCCAATTACGCCAGAAACGGTAAAATTTGCCGCCATAACGTAGGCTATTGGGATAGAGTACCATATCTTGGTTTAGGGCTTGGTGCAGCTTCTCTCTTTGACAATGTGCGCACTAGCAATGTTCGAGATATTTATAAATATATAGAGACCTCAGAGGCTATAGAAAAGGGCCAAACTCTTGATTCCACACTGTCCTCTCCTTACTATGAATCTGAAGAAGCTTTATCCAAAAAGGATGCAATGGCTGAATTTATGTTTTTGGGCCTTAGAAAGATTGATGGAATTGCACGAGCTGATTTTTATCAGATGTTCGGGCTTGATATTGAAGCAATTTACGGTCCAGTAATCACTGCCCTTCGTAATCAAGGCTTTATGGATGCCAAAGAAGGCAGACTGTTTTTAACTGATATAGGCATAGATGTGAGTAACCAGGTGTTATCTAAATTTTTATTAGATTAATCCTTATTTACACTTGACAAAATCACATCTATTATCTATTATATTTGAGTATGCGTTGAACTGTCCGTGTCCGGCTACAACGTATTTGAATTTGAAACATTATTTTTATACAAATTGGAGGTGTAGCAACACATGGCAAATATCAAATCTGCTAAGAAGCGTGTTCAGGTAGCAGCTATCAGAACAGAGCGTAATAAGGCAATCAGATCAGAGGTTAAGACATACGTTAAGCGTGTTGAGGCTGCTGTAGAGTCTGGTGACAAGGCTGTAGCTGAGTCAGAGCTCAAGGCTGCTATTAAGGTTATCGAGATGGCTGGTTCAAAGGGTGTTTATCATGATAACACTGTTAGCCGTAAGGTATCTCGTCTTTCAAAGCTCGTTAACAAGCTTGCTTAATACGATATAATAAAAAGCATCGGTCCCGTCAGCCGATGCTTTTTTTGTTTATTATGACGTCATGCGACACAACAATAAAATTGTTAGCATAAATCTACGCCTTGTTTTGTGCTATCTTCATCCTTTCTATCTGTTTAGTAGCTATATATTTTTGTAAAAATGAAGCATGGTCTGCCGAAAAAACGCAGCCACTAACTACACTCCCATTTTCATTATTCTTCTGAGTTTTTACCCTGCCCCAGAATTCACCAACCGGCTTATCATTACCGTCTAAATCTGTTTCTGAAAAATGAAGTATAAATTCTTGTTTAGTATCCAGCTTAGAAACGCCAAGCTCCTCAATGGCAACACCACAATAAGAAATATCCTTAACAATTACAGTGTAGAACTTCTCATTTTGTTCCACCGTCATAGGCTTATCAATCTTAATGCGAACGCCACGTCTTCTATTATATCGAGCTCCCTCCGAACTCTTAGGTGTGATAACATAGATAAGTTTTCCTGTTTTCAAAACACATTTGTTGATTTTAACATTATCCCATTTAAATACACCATAAGGGTTTACATCTATCAAATCCAGCTTAGAAATCTTGCCCTTGACGTGAATCTCGTTAATCTTGTCCTGCCACATTTTAAGGATGTTGCCAACAGCCAGTACCTGCGCACCATATCTATCAATCAATTCCTCTTTCTCGCCAACTGTTAATTCCGCGTAAGTAAGAGGTAGCTCCAGTAACCTGTCATTAACAGTGGCAAGAATAGATATGGTATCATCTTTTGTTATTCTGACTATGTGTATTTTTTGTAATCTCTTTTTATTTTCCATGCCTTAATTATAACAAAAATTTCACATAATTTCTTCGTAATAGATGACAAAATTATATTATAGGTATCCTGCTTATAGTTATTATTCACCCTCAGCTAATAATAGATAGTGGCGTGCATTTTGATGATTAACATTTAGCGAAAGTACTTTTTTGAAATATTCAATAGCCTTTCTCTTATCCCTGAGGCCCAAATAACCTAATCCCATAAGATAGTAACAATGCGCCATATTTTTTTCGTCCATATCATCATCAAATACAGTCATATCAGGCATTGAAACTGCAAAATAATCCATTTTGAATTTATCTCTTAGGTGCTTTTCACCATAATCAATCAGCTTGTAAAATCTGGAATTAGCCTCTTTGACTTTATTTTGTTTCAACTTTGCAAGACCTTGAAATAGAATCATATCTGCCGGCTGGTCGTAATAATACATCATTCCAGCCACCTCCATTGCACCAAGAGTTGCTTTTTCAAAACAATCAGCAGCTTTGTCCGCCTCCCCTAAAGCTTCTAAGGCCATTCCTAAATAATAGTATAGATTATTATCCTTCGTACCCTCCAAACGTCCTTCACCTAAATTTTCAGGATAAGAAAGGGCTTCTTCTATCGTCTGCTTTGCTTCAGAATATTTTTCCTTTTTCATATCAGAAAGAGCAAGGCCCACAAGTGCAAACTTGAACTGTGAGGTAATCTTTCCTTCGGCACCTTCCCATGTTTGAAAATTATGGCGAGTTATCATTTCATAAGCTTTTAAGTACTCACCGCAGTTATTTAATAATGTGACGTATTCAGTGTACAAATCATCTCTTTTTTCAATGAGCTCAATATGTCCTTCGTAGAATTCAAGTCGCTTATCAAAGCTGGTCTGAAGCTTTTGATACAACTGGTCTAGCTCCATGAAAACACGGGCATCTCCTGTATCAAGTGAAAATGCTTTTTCAAGACACTTTAGAGCCAGCTCCTTCTCACCCAACTTGTTAAAGTAGGCAATTGAGAGGTTTCGAAGTGCAGTTGGATATGTTCCATCAAGCTCCACCGATTTCTCCCATAATAAGATAGCCTTGTCATACTGTAGCTTGTCATAATAGAGACATCCTAGGTAATAGTAGGCCTTTGAACCCTGTGGATTAAGTAAAATAGCATTATCCAAAATAGCAATTTCTTCAAGCTTATTTGGAAATGTATATGTTGGATTGGCCTTTTCAGCCAGTGCAAGCTCCACCCTTGCATCATCCTCTTTATTTTGCTTATTTAAATAATATGCCATGTAATAGTGAATCATTGGCTTTTCACCAGAAAAGATTTTAAGGACTGAACAAGCCAAATCATAGCAACCCCATTCAGCAAAATCCCTCGCTGTCTGAAGATATGTTTCATGAAACTCTCTAGTAATAATATGGAACACATCCTGGTCTTTTTTATTCTTTGTAATATGGCATCTTATAAACAGACTGTTAAAATCAAAGCAATCGATTATTAGGTTGTCCTCAATCTGAGCAAGTGCATCATCATTTCTTCCCATACCGTATAAAATGCAGGCCTTCAGTCCCAAAGCCTTTACATTATGAGCATTCTTTACAAGACCTTTATCTATAAGAGCCAAGGCTTCCTCGAAATCGCCCCTACGGTTTGCGATAGCCGCCAAATAATAGAATGCCATTTCCTGAAGCTCGCTCTTCCATGAAGCCTTATAAAATGCATCAAAAGCCTCTTCATACTTTTCCTGGAAGAATAGAGATAATCCAAGATTATAGTATGGCTCGCTATCATAAGGATTAGGATGCATCAGCGTTAAACGTTCAAGAGCAGTATTAAAATACTTCTCAGACTCCTTAAACAGTCCCCTGCGAAGCAGAAGCTGACCGTATGCATTATTTATTCTAGTGTCATATTTATCGCGCTTTAAGCCCTCTAAATAGTATGGATCAGGCAAGTAGGTAGCATGCCTATATTGTTCAATATGCTGTCCTGTCAGATATAATTCCTCGTTTGTTAATATCTCATCTGGATCCTTTGCTGCCTTTGCTGGTTCGGCAATTTCTGGAATTCCCTGGTCAATAGCCTGATAGCTTACAAGCTCTTTTCCACCAGCTGAAACTGTCGTCTTAATATCGTATATACGAATATCTTTTATAGGAATTGTCTTTTCAAAAATATCGCATGGACCAATCTTCATATCTTCTGAATAGATTTCCTTTCTATCATCATATATCGTAATCTTGGCATTTTCATAAACCTGTGTACCATATACACAAACATAAAGTCCATCAGGACGTTCTTCAGTATTTAATACAGCATGAATGCTTGCATTCTTTACCTGTCCCACCTTTTTGTAAGGCATAAAATACTGATAGAATACCTTTTCCTCCTGAGGAGATAACCACGAAAAATCAGGCTGATTATCACAGTACATACCTGTCATCAGCTCAATATAAGGGCCATCCTCATCTGTCAAATTTCTATCCCAAGCCTGACCAAAGCTACCGCACCCCCACGTCCATTGTTTCTTTCCAGGCGATATATGATGATCTGCAACATGTAACAATCCTGCTTCCTTCTTGTAATCGTACCCGCCTACGAAATTATAATCAGATTTTTCAGCCATATAAGATGTAGGCACAGGAATATTCTTGTAGCGTGAAATGTCTACACCGTCGCTGTAATCATATTTATAGTACTCTCCTGTGGCAATAGGAAATCTGCTAACAGCTCTCTTGCCATGATCGTACACATTGTGAACATCAGGTGGGAAAATAGACTGAGTGTAATCATTTACAGAAACTGCCGGGTTTGCCCACCAAAGAAAAGTCTGTGGCATGGCAGTTCTATTGTAAAGTTGACCTCTAATCTCAATATAAGCCTTTCCAGGATACAAAGTGAAGGTAGTATTCTCCTTTGTACCATTAATCTGATCCACATCTGAAATAATCAAAGATTTACTTCCATCGCTGTTTTCTACAAGCTTATAATCCACAGGACTATAAGTAGTAGGACGATGATGCTGTGGCCAATTAAATTCGATTCCTCCTGAAATCCAAGGGCCAGTAAGACCTACAAGAGCAGGCTTAATGACCTTATTATAGTAGACAAAATCATAATCGTCTGTTTTGTCATACGCCCTTTGTATACGTCCACCAAGCTCAGGCAAAATCATAACCTTTATATATTCATTTTCAAGCCAGATTACCTTCCACTCATGATCAGTCTTAGTTCGACTAATTTCCTGAGTGGTTGGATATGGATATATTTTACCTGTACTTCCCTGGTACACTCTCTTTTCAAGAAACATCGGATTTTTATCAGGATTTCCCACCTCGTAGGTCGGAATCACCATTTTTTCTTCCCAAATGCTTACTTCCATTATAACCTCCCACTGATATTAAAGTTTAATATTCTTGCCTTTTCATTTTTCATTTATTAATATAATTATATAAGCGATTTTCTTGATATTCATTACATCAGCTTGCTTATTTATTTTTAAAATTTGCTCTAATAATCAGGGGGAGATTATGTTTACAACTGAAAAG
This sequence comes from Pseudobutyrivibrio sp. OR37, assembly GCF_900113655.1. GTDB lineage: Bacteria > Bacillota > Clostridia > Lachnospirales > Lachnospiraceae > Pseudobutyrivibrio. The sequence goes on from NZ_FOQF01000002.1 coordinate 87,735, forward strand.
AAAATCAATCCAAGATCAGATTATTATATCTATACACCAAGCTCGGTAGCTAGAAATCTTTTCCTATATCCCACTATAATTGGTCATTTTAAATATGAAAAAGGCTACAGGATTTACCGCGAATCCTTTGATAGCTTCTTATGCATTTTTGTTAAACAGGGATCATGTATCGTAAATACGTTAGGACAAACCTTTACTGCCTGTGAAAATCAAGTAATATTCTTAGATTGCTACAAGCCTCATTCCTATGAATCCAATGATAGTTGGGAGACTGAGTGGTTTCATTTCGATGGGCCTCTTGCCAGAGTCTACTACGAAACAATCACGCAGGACAAAAATGTAGTTATAAGCCTTTCCGCCACCTATCGATTTGAAAAATATCTTTCAAAAATGTATACCGCATTTAAAAATTCAGAGCCAATAAATGATGCTGTGATGAATAACTGGATAGTCAATCTAATGACAGAGCTAATAGTTTCAAGAGAGGATTCAGAAGGACCTTCAAATTCAAGTGATACTATTGAGGATATTGTTTCTTATATCATGGATAATTTATCAAGCGAACTGTCCTTAGAGGAGCTCGCTGCTAAAGCTAACCTAAGTCCTTTTTATTTTTCACGACTATTCAAAAGGGAAACTGGATTTTCTCCTCATGACTACATACTTACAACACGCATTAATCATGCTAAATATCTGCTAACGACTTCTCAGCTATCCATAAAGGATATATGCTTCAAATTAGGGTTCAGTAGTGAAAGTGCTTTTTGCACTGCATTTAAGAAAAAAGCTAATCAATCGCCTGGTGAATTCAGAAGCAATCATATTTCCAACAATTAAAATAGTTGCCAGCTAATGTGGCAACTATTCATTTCTTTTAAAATTATTTTGAGTCCTCTGTAGGACTTCTTCTAATTCGATTTAAATTGCTTTTAGTACATAATTTTAGTAATTATTAACAATGTGATGGGAGAATAAAATGATTTCATATAAAATACATACCTATGAAAAATACAATGTTGGGGAAATAACCAGTGTTCTAACAACATTGCCACTAGGCGAAAGCAAATTTTTGGAAATAGAATTCTTTTCTATTGGTGCCGGCATTAGGAGAATTTCCTATATAGATAATGAAAACAGCATAAACAAACTGCTAACCTTAAGCTATGATGACATTTTCGAATCTTGCCACAATCCATCATTGGCAGGGCTCACTATTGGTCCAAATGCAGGCCGACTTGAAGCCAATAAAAACATCACTTTATCCGATGACAATGACTCAATTTCAGTATATATACCTGCTAATGAAGATGGTACTAAACAAATCCATGGTGGCAAGCATAAAATCTCTGACGTTAATTGGGGATTTGAAGGTGTTGATAGACTTGCTGACGATTCACTTAGCATAGCTTTCATTTGCCATCAGGTAGATGGAATAGACGGTTGGCCTGGAAACAGAAGCTACTCTGTTATATATCGTATATACGAAACTGGAATTCTTGAAATACTTCTTAATGGTACTACTGATATGACCTCATATATCAACCTAACCAATCACACTTATTGGTTGAGAAATTCACTTTCTCTTACCGTAAATACGAATACTTATATAAAAAATAGAGATGACTGCATTCCAGCAGAAGTCATCTCTATTGATAATACAGACCAATATTCAGTTGGAGCTGATGATATATTAAACAATGCATTCCTACTTAAAGACAAGACTCAGGCCGACGTAACTTTAGAATACGCAAATATTCCACTACACATAAGCCTTTCAACAGATGCTCCCGCAATTATGGTATACACTGGTGATTATCTCGACGAATATGCAGAAATGTATAATGGAAAGGTTTCAGCTAAAGCCTGTGCAATTGCCCTAGAACCACAGGAGCTATATCCATTTACAAGGACTACCCTGACCACCGAAGATAAGCCCTTTAAAAGAAATATCACCTACAGCTTTACATTGTAGTGATTATTTCTTTGCAGCATATTTCATAATAATTAATTCTACAGCAAGCTTTTCATCAAGCCTACCTGTTTTAAACTGCTCCTCGAAATCTGACGCATCGTTAAGAAGGTTTGTAATTTCTTTATCGGAGAAATTTCCCGCGAGTTGAATAGTTCGCCTTACAGCAAAATCTGGCATGCCTACTCTGCTAGCAATTGTAGAGGCATTATTTCCAAAGCCTGAAAGCTCCTTTACCACCTTCATCTGCCTAAACTGGCGCACAATCATAGTAAGTATTCGCATAGGAGGCTCTTTTGCTGAAAGCATGTCCTGATACAAATCCATTGTTTTCACCATGTCCTTGGCAGAAATGGCATTAAGCATGTCAAAAATCTTTGTTTCAACCTTGGCAATGCATATTGCATTAACGTCCTCTAAAGTGATTTGATTCCGTTCTCCCACATAAGTGATTAGCTTTTCAAGCTCCCTGGACATATTGTCCATAGATTCGTGGGTCATATTTAAAAACTGAGTCCAGGCATCCTTTTTCATCTGCTTTCCAGCCGCGTTAAGCTGTGCTCCCACCCATTTTGCAAGAACTGCCTCATTTGGCATATTAATCTCGATGTCACGGCCACAAGCCTTTGCAGCCTTGTATAGCTTACCTCTTTTATCTGCAGATGGCTCTACAAATATGAGCACGGTAAACTCTGGGATTGAAGATAAATAAGAGCCTAAATCCTCTGGCATCTTTTTACCAAAGCCGCTGTTTTCAATAAGAATAACTCTGTGTTCAGCAAAAAAAGGCATCGTCTCAGCCTGATCTATAATCTGTGCTGTATTGATACCACTATCCTGATATTTAGAGAAATTCATATTATCTCCTTCATTCACAAGGGCCGCTATAAGCTTATTCTTGTACTGAAGCTTAAGATAATCTTCCTCTCCATAAATCAAATATAAATTTTGAAATTGTCCTTTTGCTATGTCTTCATCTATACGTCTCATAGGTAAAAGTATAGCATATATTAAACGAACTAATAGTGAATTTTTTTAAGAAATAGTTAGACTTCTGCGTCAAAATTCATGCCTGCCAGCAAATCCCCGTCAGCCTCTTTTCGATTCTTCTGATATGGATTATCTTCATTAGGATATGCAATTTTGGTAGCAGTTGTTCCGCCGGCTACGTAGGTTTTACCACATTCTGGGCATACAGCTGTATGTATTGAAACTGACGCCTGCAATACCTTACCACCAGATTTTTCAGCCTTATCATAGGCATTATTAACGTGCTCCTGCTCGTGGCCACGGACTCTTGATGCAGCCGCCTGTGGAGCAATATGAGCGGCAGATTTGAAGGAGACCTGCTCATCAGAACCATCCTGATATTTTCGGCTGGCGCAAGTAGCACATTCTACTAATCCAGCATGAATTGCCTCTCTACGATTAGTATATTTAGTAGCCTGTGCCTCTGTACCACCATTTGCAATTATTTCTCGGCCTAAGGAACTAAGCGGCTTTGGAGTAAAGCCACTATTATAACCAATGTTCAGATTAGTGATACCAATTCCTTCCATAAGCACCTCCTAAAACCTGTGCCTATATATGTTTATATTATCACCTAATTACGAAATAACTATGAACGCTAAATTAATTTGATAATTTACAATTCGTTATTAAACTCAGGAATAAAGCTTTCTTTTGCAACCTTCCTATCCTGAATAAAGGCGTTTTCTACCCCGATAGACAGCGCGTAATCAATTAGGCTATCATATTCACGCTTTGTGACTCGGCGATTTAATTCAGGATAATTTGCAGCAATTTGAGGCATTGGTGTGTACTGGCTCATCATGCTGATGTAGATATTATCACTGTAGGTTTCATATAGATATTTAATGATAGCTTTAGCATCCTTTACATGCCCTGGAAGTAATAATTGGCGAACAATCACACCGGACTTTATAAAGCCTTTTTCATCAAATACAGGTGTGCCACACTGTCTTACCATTTCAGCTATGGCTTCTTTTGCAATCTCTGGATAATCTGGCGCATGGGAGTATTTTGCTGCAAGGCTAGAATCCATGTATTTAAAATCTGGCAGATACGCATTTACGATACCTTCTAGCTGCTTTAGACTTTCTGCCTTCTCATAACCACTTGTATTATAAATGATAGGTATTTCAAGCCCTTTTTCTCTAGCTATTTTTACCGATTCAACAATCTGTGGAATGTAGTGAGTTCCTGTAACAAGATTTATGTTATTTGCGCCCTGTTTTTGTAAATCAAGATATATTTCGGCTAGCTTATCTACAGTAACTTCTTTTCCAACCTGGCCATGACTGATTTTTTCATTCTGACAAAAAACGCAGTGAAGGCTGCATCCTGAAAAGAATACAGCCCCACTGCCATTAGTACCAGAAATGCATGGCTCTTCCCAAAAGTGTAAAGCCGCTCTAGCTATCTTCACCTTGTTTGAGACCTGACATATGCCAAGAGTGGTGGTTCTGTCTACACCACAGTTTCTTGGACATAATATACATGCGTTAAACATTTCCATTTATACCCTCATCAGTCACCTTTGGTGACAGCTTCCCCCATAGGGGGAAGCCTTTATTTACGACCCTTTGTCTTAATCTCGTTTACGATAAGCTCTACAAACTCGTCAAACTTAACTGTTGTAGTGCCCTGCTCGCCGTGAAGTCTGTATGAAACAGTGCCCTCAGCCTCTTCGTTCTTACCAAGAACTGCAAGGTAAGGAACCTTCTGAATCTGAGCTTCACGCATCTTGTAGCCAAGCTTCTCTGAACGTGTATCAAACTCAACACGAACATCTGCATCATTAAGTGCATCAACAAGCTTCTGTGAATATGCATTAAGATCAGCATCATCATTCTTTACAGGAAGTACCTTAACCTGTGTAGGTGCAAGCCAAAGTGGAAGGTTACCCTTTGTCTCCTCAAGAATGTAAGCCATGAATCTATCAAGTGAACCAAGGATAGCTCTGTGGATTACTACAGGTGTCTGCTTGTTTGAATCAGCATCTGTGTATGTAAGGTCAAACTTAGCTGGTAAGCAGAAATCAAGCTGACATGTAGAAAGAGTGATTTCATTACCAATAGCTGGCTTAACATTAACATCAAGCTTTGGTCCGTAGAATGCAGCCTCACCGATTTCTTCTGTGAACTCAATACCGATTTCTGTAAGAGTCTCACGAAGAGCCTGCTCTGCTGTGTTCCACATCTCATCATCCTGGTGATACTTCTTAGTATCAGCTGGGTCACGAAGTGAAAGAACGCATCTGTAATCAGTGATACCGAAATCCTCGTATGTGCTGAAGATAAGGTCGCATACGCTCTTAACCTCAGACTTAATCTGATCCTGTGTACAGAAGATATGTGAATCGTTCTGGCAGAAGTGACGTCCTCTTTCGATACCCTTAAGAGTTCCTGATGACTCGAAACGGAAATCGTGTGCGATTTCAGCGATACGGATAGGAAGCTCCTTATATGAATGTGGTCTATTTGCAAAGATTCTCATGTGGTGTGGGCAGTTCATAGGACGAAGAACGAAGTTCTCTCCTTCAACTTCCATAGCTGGGAACATGTTCTCCTTGTAGTGATCCCAGTGACCAGATGTCTGGTAAAGCTGAACCGTACCAACACATGGTGTCATAACGTGGAGGTAACCAAGCTTACGCTCCTTGTTACGGATGTAGTTTTCAAGCTCTGTCCAGATTGTATAACCATTTGGAAGGTACATTGGAAGTCCCTTACCGATTAAATCATCAGACATGAAAAGCTGCATGTCCTTACCGATTTTACGGTGATCACGCTCCTTAGCCTCCTCAAGAAGTGCAAGATGCTCATCAAGCTGCTCCTGTGTTGGGAAGCAAACACCGTATACACGGTTAAGTACCTGATTGTTAGCATCGCCCTTCCAGTAAGCACCTGAGTGCTTAACAAGCTTGAAGTAACGGCACATCTTAACATTGTCTACGTGTGGTCCACGGCAAAGATCTGTGAAATCGCCCTGGTCGTAGCAAGAAATTGTCTGAGTATCCTCATCCATGTTGTTGATAAGGTCTACCTTATATGGATCGTCCTTAAACATCTCAAGTGCTTCAGCCTTTGAAATCTCACGACGATAAATCTTGCAGCCAGACTTTGCTACCTTCTTCATTTCCTTTTCGATTTTAGCAATGTCTTCATCTGTAAGCATAACATCGCCAAGATCCATATCGTAATAGAAGCCCTCCTCTACAACTGGACCAACCCAAAACTTAGCGTTTGGATAAAGATGCTTTACAGCCTGTGCCATCATGTGTGCACATGAGTGATTGAGAGTGTTTAATGACTCATCTTCTTTGAAATTAACCATGATTTTCTCCTTTTTCTAATGAATGAATTTAAGTAACTACTTGTACTAAGGGTGCAAAATAAAAAACCCCTAGGAAAAGCTATTTCTAGCTTTCCTAAGGGTACATAAATCAATTAATGCACGGTTCCACCTTAGTGTTTCACTCATTTTGTCTTTAACGGAACTACCCGGAGACGCTTCGGAATTAACCTTCTACGTTCAGCTCGAGAATGGTGTTCATATAAGCCTCCACTAGACGCTTCCAGCCTAGGCGTCCTCTCTCTTAGCTTTAGCAAATACTACTGTTTCTGTCATCGCTTTTACGAGGTCTATCCTACCACAAATCATAGGATTAAACAAGCATCTCGTAGCTTAATGCATGTAATTAAATCTGTTCAAAATTAACATGATCCTCTGCAAAATGCTTTGTTGTAGCGCCTTTGTCGGAATCACTGCAGCATGGATCTTCTGCCTTTTTTGAAACCTTCTTATCTGCTGATCTATCAACAGGTGTGTTGTTTCCAAAGCCAAGCATTTCAGTCTTAAATGTAAGATCAGAAGCTGCCTGTGCAAGGTCTGTAGGAACAACAATCTTTGTAGCACGTCCATCGCCCATCTTCTCAAGTGCTTCAAGCTTCTTGATAAGAAGAACACGCTCATCAATATTAGCTTCCTTAAGCATTTCAATACCGCGAGCCTCTGCCTCGTAAACAAGGCGAATAGATTCAGCCTGACCTGTTGCTCTGGCGATAGCTGCATCTCTTTCAGCCTCTGCCTTGAGAACTAACGCCTGCTTATCACCTTCTGCTCTTGTGATAGATGCCTGCTTGTGACCTTCAGCCTCAAGAAGAGTCTCACGACGATCACGCTCTGCCTTCATCTGCTTTTCCATTGAACGCTGAATTTCTTCAGGTGGGATGATATTCTTAAGCTCAACACGACCTACCTTGATACCCCATGGATCAGTAGCCTCATCAAGAATTCCCTGCATTCTAGCGTTGATATTATCACGTGATGTAAGTGTCTGGTCTAATTCAAGCTCACCAACAAGGTTACGTAAGGTTGTAGCTGTAAGATTTTCAAGAGCAAGGATTGGGCGCTCAGCACCATAAGCGTAAAGCTTTGGATCCTGAACCTTGAAATAAACTACAGTATCGATTTTCATGATAACGTTATCCTTTGTGATAACATCCTGTGGTGGAAAATCTGCAACCTGTTCCTTTAAAGAAACCTTCTTTGAAACCTTGTCGATAAATGGAATGATTACATGAAAACCAGGTCCCAATGTATCATTGTATCTACCTAAACGCTCGATTACAAAAACATATCCCTGTGGAACAATTCTAATTCCCATGCCGATGGCAATAAGAATGAGAACAACTAAAACAATTATAAATCCTGTCATAACAATACCTCCATAAAAACAACTGTCATATATAGTGTATATTTTTACCCATAATAATGCAATGTGTATATAAAACTATTTAACTGGTACACAATGCTTATCATTAATATCACAAACCTTTTGAACTCTTCTTCTGTATTTTTCCTCCATAAGAGGCTCAGTGTTAAGCCATGTCTTTACTACCTCCATAGACATAAGGCCGCCAATAATTTTTGCGCCAAGACAAAGAATATTTGAATCAGTATGCTGTCTAGCAAGAGTTGCGCAAAGTGGGTCCTGGCAAACAGCTGCATAGCAACCGTTAATCTTGTTTGCAATAAGTGCACTGCCATAGCCTACACCATCACAGAAAATTCCCCTATCACACTCTCCCTTTGCTACTGCAAGAGCGGCTGGATAAACATAATCTGATAGGTCGCAGCTATTTTCATCGTATGTTCCAAAATCTTCTACTTCATAGCCTTCGCTTAAAAGATATGCCTTAATTTCTTCTTTCATCTGAGTTCCTGCATGATCATTTGCCATTGCAATTTTCATAAGAACACCTCCATATAATCTTTATGAACTAATTTTAAATGACATGAAGTTTTTTTACAACCAGCTTAATATGTGAATCTTCTTCAACAGTAAAAGATATGATATTATAGGTATAGAAAACGTTTAAGTAACATTAAACTTCATATTTAAGGGGGACTATAAAATGAAAAAACGGTTTTTGGCAATGCTACTGGCCTTGTCAATGGTGGGGGTTGGCTGCAAAAGCGCCTCGCCAGAAGAAACACCTGTAGAAACTGAGGAGGAGGAAGTTGTTCAGGTGGAGGAGGAAGAAACACCACAGGCCCAGGGGAATCTTTTGGAAAATGGGGATTTCACAAGTGGACTCTCCCAGTGGGATACTTACTGTTTTGATGGTGAGTGCGGCCTGCTAGTAAATAAGGATGGTGCTTTGGATTGCGGCATCAACAGTGTAGGTTCCGTTGACTATGGTGTGCAATTGTTCCATGATGGCTTTGCTTTGGATGAGGGCTGCGTATATAAGCTGACCTTTGATGCCTACAGCGATGTAGCAAGACCTATTCAGATGCGTTTTCAGATAAACGGTGGCGACTATCATGCATATTATGAAGAAGTTGTAGATTTGACCACCGAAAACCAATCCTACGAATATACCTTTACTATGAATGAAGCCTCTGACCCTGCTCCACGCTTTTGCTTGAATATGGGTGTCATGGGTGATATGGGTGAGGATTTTCCAGCTCATCACGTGATTTTTGACAACTTCGAGCTTACACTGGTAGATGGTTCAAATAAGATTGAAAGCACTTCTGAAGTGACGATTCCAGATATTGCTGTGAACCAAATCGGATATCTTCCAAATCAGCTAAAGACTGCCACTATAAAAGGTACCGGTCTAGAGCAGACTACAAAACTTATAGATGAAAAATCCGGTAAGGCTGTTTACGAAGAAGCTATAGGAAAAGGGGAAAAGAATGCAGATACCGGTGACCGTGAAGCGGTGTTTGACTTCTCTTCTATTAAGAATGAAGGCACTTATCATGTAGAATCAGGAGATGCTGTTTCACCATCATTTGTTATCTCTAAAAATGTCTATGATGATGCACTGGCTGCTGCTGTAAAAATGCTTCACTATCAGCGATGTGGGTGTGAATTAACTAAAGACGAAGCTGGGGATTTTGCACATCCTGTTTGCCACAACTCAAAAGCCATTTTATATGAAGACAATTCTAAAAAACTGGATGTAACTGGTGGGTGGCACGATGCTGGTGATTATGGCAGATATTCTGTAGCTGGTGCAGTTACCGCCGCAGATTTGTTACTTGCCTATGAAAATTATAGGGATGTTTTTGATAAGAAGAATATGCCCGATGTTCTTGAGGAAGCAAAATATGAATTGGATTGGCTTCTAAAAATGCAAAGAGCAGATGGTGGCGTTTACCACAAGGTTACCTGCCGAAATTTTCCTGGTGAGGTAATGCCACAGGATGAAACAGACGAGCTTGTTATCATGCCTGTTTCTACCACTGCAACTGGAGATTTCGCTGCAGTTATGGCCATAGCAGCTCGTGTTTATGAAAAAACTGACAAGACTTATTCAAAGAAATGCTTGGATGCTGCAATTAAGGCTGCTTCCTATTTAGATGAAACACCGCACGATTCAACTGGCTACCGAAATCCATCCGACATAACCACCGGAGAATACGAAGACACCTGCGATGTGGACGAACGTTTTTGGGCTTATGCAGAATTATATAAAACCACAGGGGACAAATCCTACGAAGAAAATATGGTTTCAGAGCTTCCTAACAATGGTTATACTTTAGGCTGGCAAGGGGTTGCTGGATACGGTGCTTACGCATATCTTACGAGCAAAAACGCCTCTCTTCTACCTGATGTAAAAAAAGAGGCTGCTGCCACTGCTAAAGAGATACGTGGCTTTGCTCATTCAAATGCCTACGGCTCTTCTATCATCACCAACTATCCTTGGGGAAGTAACCTGACAATCGCTAACAACGGCGAATATCTTTTAATGATGAAGGATGCCCTTGGAGAATACGATAAGGAAACTGTAGATAAGCAAATGAACTACCTATTTGGAAATAATGCCACTGGATACTGCTTCATGACTGGATTTGGAACTTTGTATACCGACCATCCACATCATCGACCTTCACAGGTAATGGGCAAGACTGTTCCTGGTATGATAGCAGGCGGCCCTAACAATGGTCTTAATGATCCATATGCAGCTAATGTACTAAGAGGTGTGCCTGCTGCTAAATGTTATGTAGACAATGCGCAAAGCTATTCAACTAATGAAATTGCTATATACTGGAACTCTCCTGTTATATATCTCATTGCTGGAGAAATTGCAGAAAACGGAGGAGGTCGCTAATGCGACCTCCCTTTTTACTCCTGAATTGGAATTCTTATGCCTATTCTACTTACATTACCATCTTCAAATGTTTCACCATATTCGTATTCTATTTCCATTTCTAAATATGCAATTCCCTTAGCATATGTTAATGCGTATGTATTACTATTAAAAGATCCTTCCTTAACCAACGTAAATCCTGCCTGCTCAACTAATTCTTTGGCCTTAGTATACTTTTGACCATATTTAACCCCAAAGATACTATAATCATCTGAAGATTTAATAATATAAATGTCTGTCCTTAGTGGAGCATTTTTTTCTGGTACATCCACTCCATAGCTTTTTACCTCCCCGTAGCCAGGACTATATTCTACATAAGGTCCTTCGTCAGGTTTGCCGTCAACATCCATTTCTTCCAAAAGCTTAAAATTACAATCTATATTTTGATTAATATTATCTATTAGCTCCATATCATCAGCTTTTAGTTCAGAATACACAATAGATTCCTCCACATTTTTAGTCTTACTACAGGCGGGCAATAATACACAACTCATTATGACAATAGCTGTAAACATGAGCTTACAGGGGCTTTCCAATATAAATCTTTTCATGGTATATTCTCCTTATTTCTAATGCTAGACTACATCATCATGAGCCAATGCTGCAAAGGCCTTTGCATCTTCTTCAACTTTTTCCCGCTAGTTTTCAAACAACCATTCCATTATAAGCATTCTGATCATCCTCAGCAGCAAAATATATAAATGTCTGGTCTTCTAATGATGAAAGTGTACTAACATCCCACTGTCCATCAACAAACATACATGCTGCATATAAATCAGGATATTCTGAGGCTAAAATGAGAGTGGTCATGCATCCCATAGATTGACCTGTACCGTAGATTCTATCAGTATCAACTGCGTACTCCTCTGATACATCATCTGCAAGTAAGCTCCTACGTCCTAGATATCAAAATCATATACTTCAGACGTAGTGTATCAACATTTAATACCCTTAGTGTGTATTATCTCGATGGATTTCACCTTATAAATATGAATTAAATAGGCCTTATTAGTTTTTTCAGCACTCATTTTCTAAAGCCATATTCTAATATAGCCAAAATTCTGCAAATCCTACGGCTATTATATAATATCTCCACTGCCTAGACGTAGGACTATAAATTAAAAATTGAAGTTATGCCACACTTGTATTCTTCATCCTCATTATCTATATCACAACAGGCCCCTGCAAATACTGGGTCCTGTGCATTTAAATACATATCACTACTTTTCTGCGATTTTGTTCCATGAGTATGGTGTCTGCTGTTACACATAGTAGCACGGGCAACGACAATTTTTAGGGTCCACAAAGCCATTCTCTATACACCTAATTTAGCGCATAATAATAGACCAGTCAGTCACTGGGCTCCACCAGAGTCGCTGGTCTATGTGTATTTCTTCAGTGAACACAATCATTTAATAATATAACGCACCGTAGATTTCCAATTAGTAGGAAACCCCATTTGAACAATTATTTCTTCGCTTGGATTATATTTTCTAAAGCAAGTTGATAACTCTTTTTGAAAATCTTTATAATCATCTTTATCCAACAAATACTTTAATATAATAACCTCAGAGAAAAGATCATTTTTACCACATTCATAACGTCCATTTCTCTGTGCTATTCTAAGTTTTTTGTGAATAATCGTATCCGATATACTATCTTTTGTTTTGTAATTATAGAATCTATCTCCATGAGCACACACATTACGATGTTTTGTCATCACCGATAAAAAAGAATGCATCTGATTTCTTGATATACCATGAAAATCTATGCAAGTTCTTATAGACGCCTTTGCCTTAATATAATCAAAAAAATGTGCAAATTGTCCTAGTGTCAATACCTGAACCATAATCCATAACGGAACGTTATTGTGCGCTTTAAGATAATGGTTTATATATACATAATCAGTTTTGCCTGACAAGTTATATTTAAAAATATCAATAAACTTATTTATAGCCTTGCTATTCTTTTTATTCAAATCGTAATTTGCCAGATTACAATACTCAGATTGATTTTCACCATATATTTCACAAAAATGATATGCAAAAGCAGTTTTAACACTTTTTTCAGCAATTAGAATATATTTTAAAAAAATACTTCGTAATTCCCTATCAAATTTATAAAGGTTATAAATATCTCCGAATTCTATACCCTTCTTATAGTAGCCCGTTGTTTTATCTTTGAATATATCCTTATATCCAGTAATCAACGAATAGTAGCTTATTTTAGCCAATATTTTTCTTGCATAATCTCTATCAGGAACAGCTAATTCCTTTTTGCTCTCTAGAAAATCAAGCAACTCATCATATGTCTTGAACGGTTTATCCATAATTCTCCCATAAATAACGAAAGGCCCCCTCAGGAGCCTTCCGGACCAGAGGCTTCACAAGTTTCTCCAGTACGTTCACTAATAAAGATATTAGCATCATTAAAACAAATCGTCAACATCCTGTCGACGATTTACCATAGTTTCAAAATCATCAACAGGCTGTTGACGATTCTGAGCCGTTGGATACATTTCATAGAAATATCTCATATATTTAAGATTTGTAATCGAAAAAGATTTTATATCTGGAAAAATATCTTTTAAATCATCACTAATAGATTTATAAAATCCGGAACCATAATTATTCTTCTCGCTTAGTCCAACAATATCTCTCCCAAGAGACCAATAAAACCTGAGCATATCACTATTAGTCTTCACTGCTGCTTTATGCATACTTCTAATCTTATTCCACTCATAAGGCCAACCCTATCCCCCACAGCAAAGTATTTATCGCAACCATACGAAAGATAGCGGGCTGACAAACTTGCTGCGATAAAAAAATGAAGATCAACCAAAATTTATCACAGCCCAACAGGATTTAGCAGGCTTATAGACATCTTGTGATAAAAAAAAGTGCCGCAGCCTTTGCCACGACACTTAGCATCACCTAAATCTTTATTTCTCGCTAATCTTATTCCACTCATAAGGGGTGTTCTGATAAACGTAGTAACACGGGCAACGACAATTTTTATAGCCCAAAAAGCCCGAAAAATCAATATACTTGATGGAGTGGAGAGCTAACCACACCATTTCCACGCCATTTTTGATGGGCTATTTTTCTTCATTATACGCATTATTTTTCCATTAAAAAATGCCCTGATTTTCCAGGGCAAATTGTTATAACTTGATGTATCTTATTATTCAACCATCTAGTTCTTGGAATTTTTACTTTTACTTCTCCAATTAGCCAAATGAGACAACCTTTCTACTATCAAGAACAGCCTTTCTAAAGCTATCTTCTATATTGATTTCCTTTTGCTGCTCTATATCAAAATAGTAATCATTAAGAGCAACCAAAGCCTCTTCTTTTTTATCTTCTAGTACATGAGTATAAAGATTCATAGTCATATCCAATGTTGCATGACCTAGAAGAACCTGAACCGTCTTTGGTGGTATACCAGCTTCAAAACATCTAGTTGCAAATGTATGTCTGAAACAATGTGGTGACACACGTTGGAACTGCTCTCCTTCGTCTCGACTGTAATTAATCTCATTAACTATTTTATCCATTGCATCAATTACAGTCTGATCACATAATGGCCAGCCATTTCTCGATACAAATAAGACATCCTCAAAACCTTTGAGAGGCTTTGCCTTTGGTCTGGACATTATATTATTTCGTAGAATGAACTGTTTCTTTAATGCTTTCTCGCATGCAGAACTAATTGGGATTTCCCTATTACTTGTCGTTGTTTTAGGTGGACCAATATGAAAGGTTCTCTTTTTATCTCCCTCTAACTTTCTATATGATAAAGTTTTATTGACTCTAATTCTCTTTGCCTTCAAATCAATATCATCCCAAGTTAGAGCACATATTTCGCCAATTCTCATACCTGTATTTACAGCCACAACAAACAGATTGTCAAAATATGTACCTTTGGAACATTCAAAGAAAGTAATTTGTTCCTCTTTAGAAAAAACTCTTCTCTCAAAATGGTCTTTTCTAATAATGCGAATTCCTTTTGCTGGATTCTTAACTATCAAATCATCCATAATTGCCTTATCAAACATATCAGTCAGCATCACCTTGACCCTACTTTGTGTAGCATATCCAAGTCCATCAGCTTCAAGCTTATTAATTAATCTCCTAACGTCAGAAGTTTTGATTTCACCAAGGTCATAATATCCTAAGAATGGTTTTATATGCTTTTCAAAAACTAATATATAACCTGTTTTGGTTCCAATTCTAACTGCGTTATTTTTATATACTTCAAGCCATTTATCGAACCACTTGCTCAATGTAACATTTGATTGCGTAATAAATCGATTTTCTTCTTCGAATTTTGCTACCTTAAGCTTCTGTTTTATATCATTAACAGTAGATGCATACAAAGATTTTCTAACTCCATATCGATCTACATATCTAGCTGTATAAGAGCCATCTTTTCTTTGGCTAATTCCTTTGCCTAATTCCCGGCCATTCAAGCTTTTTCCCATTTATTTGACCTTCCTTCATAATCTATAATTTATATTTCCTACATTCTTTTTGTATCCACTCATCGAGTTCTTTCTTATTTACGTACCATTTATTACCAATCATAAGACTAAAGTTATTACGCGGATCTCTTACCAATTCCCTAGCCTTGGTCTCACCAATGCCAAGATACTCACGGAACTCCTGTAATGTTAATAATACTTTTTCCATAACTTCACCTACCTTCATCTTATTATTTAACTAGCGCTTGTTATGGTTATATTAAATACAATTACAATATTTTCGTCTATGATGCCAAATTAGTACTTGTCACATTCACTCTCTAACCATTTATCTAACCGTGATTTGTGAACGAACCATTTATTTCCTATTTTCATGCTAAACCCATTATGAGGTCGTTTAACAAGTTCCAATGCCTTGTTTTCTCCTATTCCTAGATATTCCCGGAATTCATCCAAGGTTAATAATGCCTTTTCCATTTCTCTTTATCCTCCACATAAAAGCCTAACTGTATTAAAATCTTAGGGTTAACAAACTTGCTCATAAATCGTTTGTCAAGGATGCCAAGTTTCTTAATCAATTTCGACTTATCTATAGTAGTAATCTGTTCAGCCATAATCGCTGATTTTTCTGATAGACCATTTATATCATCTAGAATTACATGTGTTGGCATCCCCTCACTCTTATGAATCTTTGTAGTGATAGGAAGCACTGTAACTGTAGGTGAAAAGATATTACCTTTATTATTCTGAACAATGAGTACTGGTCTTTCGCCTTTTTGCTCAGAACCTACACCTTCACCTAAATCTGCTAAATAAATATCTCCACGATGAACTACAAGCATAGAACTCCTCCTTTCTTCTTATGTAAAAAGAGCGCCTTCACATAGATATAAAGAAGACGCTCCATAAAAATCATTAAATGTAAGTATCTATTTGCCACGCACCCCGATACTAGTCAGGGATTCAATCAGGCGGCTGCAACACAGCTCCATAGGTTCTATCCTCCCCGCGGTTCTCGCCGGGCCGCTCCCATTACGATAATTGTGGCTAAGCGGAAGTATCATTATACCTGCATGTATCATGGCCAGTTTGGTGTTACCAATTTTCCAGTGAGGCTATATCGCACATGGCGTACCTGTTGGGGCTCCACTATGCAGGAACGTACCTGATGAATGTATATTCAGTTGTAAGTTTCTAGTGAAAGATAAAATACCTTTCACTAGTTCTAACGAATGTCGGACAAAATATGCGCCCTAGAATAATTTTTTTATGTTTTCTATCGCCTTGGCTAATGTACGAGATACATTAGATTGATCTACACCTTCTATACGAGCTATTTCTTCCTCTGTAAATCCATGATAAAAATACAACTTACATCTTCTTTTTTGTACTTCAGGAAGCTTCTCTATCATGTCCCTCAAAAACTCATAATCCTTTGAAATAGCTGGCTCATTTAATTCATACTTAGTCATCAAATCGTAATAAGTTTCCTCTGTAACACTGTCTTCATATCCAAGAAATTCGTAAGTACGATAATTCCTCATAAGATGCTTACTTTCATTTTTATGGAAATCCTTAAAAGCTTTCCCCTGTTCAACGGAAAGAAGAATAACTGGGGAATACTTCAATAACTCATCTGCATATTTCTCCATCAGCTCATCCATAGAAAGATCAGATATAACAGCCCAAGTAACTCCGCCATTCATACCTGGATATTCAAATTTAAGATTTATAAGTTCATATTCCTTGTTTTCATTATTTGTATTCATTTTTGACCTCCGAATTTTGAAAAATTAATAAGTTTCAAAACTCGAAAGTCATGGGTATCGACCTACATAGGTTTCCCAATCATGCATTACTCGTTACTCTCAGAGCTCCAGAAGGAAGCTATAAAAGAGCAACAAAAAAAGACGAAGCAAAACAGAATATCTATTTAATAGATACTTCCTTCTGTTTTGCCCCGCCTTTCAATACTCAATGATATTCATAGCCGTGCCACAAACTCTTACTAGCTGCCTGCGAACTTGAAGTTCCATGACTAATTCAACGCTACCACAGCTAGCTCATTCTATGTAATTAAATTCAAATTTTAGGATAATTCACTAAAAATAGTCAATCCTATGTCGTCGACAATAACCTTCAGCCCTCTTTTGCAAAATGGACAATTGTTTTCCATAACACCCATTAACCGTCTAATAATCACCTTACCGCAGCAGGGGCAATAGATTTTCTCATCTGAATACATCATAACCATTTTCTCCTTTCCAAATTTCTTCACTCTCCCCTTCTGCTATAGCATTTAAAACCCTTGCGCATAAAGTATATTAACATAATCAAATTGTAGTGACCCATAACAATACTACAAACATTGTCTAACTGTAATCTAACAATCATGTAAACGACTACTATCAAATTCCTAGCAATGCTATAACAATCATGTAAGCTGCATCTAAAAGATATAGAAAATCTATATACCGAACTAATAAAATAATGCCCACGGTTTATATAACCGTAGGCATATACCACACTATTCTGTATCTTCCTCTTCAAGCTTGGCAGCATATCGATACATCATAATCCCAAAAAGCTTTATAGCTTCTCTTTTCTTATTTTCAAGACTTGCAACTGAAAATCCTAATTCATTAGCAAGCACAACCATAGTCTTTTTATCCTTAGTCATATATCTGTTATTTATAATAGATACATATATAGGGCCAGAATTACCATAATCTTGCATTCCCTCTAACACATAATTCTTTGGTGCTTCCAACCATTCATATTCTGATACTTGCCAAAGCAACTTTCGTTGCATTTCTTTTGACTCTTCTATTGGTAACTTCATAATTTCCAAAAAGTCCTTACGCATCTGCCTTTTATTTTTTTCCTGATCAGATGCCTTGGTCATACTAGAAAGAATTTTGCCAGCGACAACACTACGGCTATACTGTTCTAACATCATTTTGGTAAGCTCATAAGCCACTTTGGGATCAAATCCCATTCCTTCGCAGATGATATTAATACCCTCTTCATCTTTCGAAATTCTTTTCATTTTTTCAAACATTCCTCCGTCATAACTAAAAACAATTGCTAGTTCCCCTAATATAATAAAAAGACCAAGGCCGAAACCTTGATCTTAGTATTACCATTCATATTAAAATAATTTAATAACTTTTTGTTCCATGTAATCAATGATGTCTCTTATATATTGTGTCCTTCCTTCTTTTGACATAGTAGATAAATGCTCACTGAAGGTCTTCTCCTCCTCTGCACTTTTACCAGTTAATAAATACTTTACATCAAAGTCTTGTTGTTCTAATAATATCGTTAACTTATGTGATGGTATCTCAGAAATACCTTTAAGATATTTCCTATATTGTTCCTTAGAAACATCCATCATTTCAGCCATTTGCTCTTGTGTGTAACCAAGATTATTTTGTATAGTCTCAAGCCGTAATCCGACTTCATGAATTATTGTCTTTTTCTCTCTCATAAGCATTACCCGCTCCTGATAAAATTTTATCAATTTTATTTTAGGAGTAGGAGTAACTCTCATGAGGAAAAACGCCTCATATAATGAGGTTAGTTTCAACATCTTAAGAACAATTAATGCTTATTGTCTGTCCCTCATTATTATTGAGTTTATTTTCATTGTAATTATTGTAAATTGCTGCAATCTCATCCTTAGAAAAATCTGGAAAGCAAGTATAAAGAGTCTCCAGCTCCATACCCGTGCTTACAAAGTTTTCTACTGTCATTTGATCTTTTTTATTCATGCCTAATTCTCCCAGCTCATTTTAATAATATGGTGCCACATAAAAATCTGATTCTGAATTCTTTAAATTTTCGAAGTATTCTTTATCACCAATTCTCTCAACAGTTTCATTAGTAATTCTATAAAAATCAAGCGATATCTTATTAGTACCATCTGTATATTGATTCAACCATTTCTGATAGGCTTCATCGTCTACCGGCTCAATCTTTTGATAATCTTCTAGTCCATTCTCATAAATGTAATAAACAAACCCATTTCCATCTTTATCCGATTCTGCAGGGAAAGGACTCCCACTAGCATCAAGTACTTCTTTATTGCATTCATATAACCCCTTGTCGTATGCATCAACAGAGCCAACTGCATCATATTCATTGGTATTAGGATTATAATAGTATAAATTATATGGCCAAAAGTCTCCCGCATATCCTTGATTATGTGACCATCCTGCCTCTATTGTACCATTCTCATAAATACTAAGATTCGGGAATTCCATGAATTTATACATAGCTTGACCATCTATAAAATCATAAATGACAGCTATCATGCCAGCCATACAAGCATCATCATAATATACAATTAGTTCATCAATATCATCATTATCAATGTCCTCCACTGCAAAACTTGAATATTTTAGTACAGTATTCATTTCCGCTTCTGGAGTTTCTATATCCCGATCATCCATATGTAAAACTCCAGATTTCATAAATTCAACCAAAATATCTTTATACTGTCGGTATACATCATCTAAATTTATAGCTTCCGCGGAATTATCGTTAACATCAGCTTTTACTTCAACAATATCAATATTATCTGCTGTTTGAGTATTCACTGCTTCATTACTAATTGAATCATCTTTAATCTGCACACAACCAATTAGCAAGCAACCAATTAATACTATAATTGATACTCTAATTACCTTCATCCTCATTATCCTCTTCATCATCGGTGAGTAAATCTAACGTAATAAGATCGTCAATAATATCCACATCATCATCTAGGTTCCAATCTATTCCAAACATATCTTTTCCTTTATTAATCATTCATAATACGTTTATCTGTTAAAAGCGCATACACATATGGATTACCATAAATACCATTTTGCCCTAATTCACCTGGTCCTTTAACAGGCATTAATGAAAACGCTTTCTCGAAATTTTTCTGTGTTAATGTAATTTTCCCACGATTAGTAATAAATCCATTTGAATTTAAATTCATTTGATAAGTAAATTCTAGATTACTAACAGTATGAAATATTTCTCCTTCATGCTTAATAATATTTGCCCAAGCCTTATTTACATCCATGAAAATAACCTCCTTAAACTGGTTTGCCACAAAATGGACATTTAGGTGGCTTGCCACTAACCCATGGAATCTGATTACCACACCAGACACATAAACTGGTAACAACACCATTTACCTTACAAACTTTTATTTTCCTAAACATACTGGGGCCTCCAATATTCCATCTCTATAATAACAGAGAAACTGTTTACTTTAGAAAGTGCTCCTGCTGACCTCGTATAACTATTCCCCTACAGGACTGAGCCACAGCCTATGAAGTAACCGTGGACAGATACCGTACTACCCAGAGGAAGGATCATTTCATTCCGGCATCTGCGTATTATAAACAAACAAAACAATCAACAACAATTGTTTTAGAAATAAGCTTTATAATGTCATGCCACAATAAGGGCATTTAGTTGGTCTTGTAGTAATTACTGGAATCTCTTTTCCACACCAACCGCATTTTATATTAACTGTAAATAATCTAATCTTAAAATAGCTTTTCATATTTATAAGCTCCTGCAATGTATTTAGTATCTGCCTATAGAGCAAATAATTGCATCTAGCAAGCAAACCACAAATATGATTACAAACCATTTAATTAGTTGAGCAACAACATCCGAACTTCCCGAAGACCTTCTTTCATGTCCAACTGTCGAGCCTTCTTTCTTCATTACCTGGTCATATGTATCACAGTCATGCAAGAAACATTCTGCATGGTCTCTTTCAAATGCATTGAGATGTCCATCGTGATTAGAATCAAACATTGAACTTCCACCAAATCCTGAATCATCAAACATAATAGAACCTCCTCGACTATCAAAATAATGGTTTACCTGTTCCTTGATTGTATATTATCAATTGATATTAACTTTTTAACGGACAGCTCAACACCTTAATTTTACAGCTTTTTTACCAATCATCGCTGTCAAAATCATCCCCATCATCTAGATCCCAATCATCTTCATCCTCATCTTCGAGCTCTTCGTCAAAGTCATCATCTTCGTCTTCCTCGTCATCATCAAGATAACGCGCCATTTCGGCTTCCTCTGCAGGATCAAGATAATCATCGCCATCGAAGTCAAAAGCCATTTCATCTACATTTCTTACCGGTCTTCCTGGAAACATAGGGATACCTCCTCAACAATACATTTTAATTAATGTCCTCTTTTTGCTATTAGTAGAGCTTGGTCATATGAACAGCCATGTTGCATCACATATACCTGAATTGCATCGTCTAAATAAAGATACTTTCTTGGATCAACGAACCCTCGATTTGCCTCAAGCCATGCACGATGATATAATGCCTGAAGTTTTTGTTCATCCACATCAAATAGTCCCATGATTAAGCTCCTCTACCCAAAATCAATTAAACGGTATCTCAAAATAAAATTTCAATTCATCTTCATTAGAATGATTCAAAAGTTCTTCTGGTACATCATCCAAAATCTCAGGTATTTCATCATCATAATGAAAATCTGCAGGCATGACAGTTTTTTCAACTATAGCTGCACTGTATTGAGTTTTTATGTCATGCTTCAGTGCTCTTAGCTCTCTAGTAGTACAGCATTTCATGAATTCCCATACCTCTTCCTCATTTTTTGCTTCAAGCACATATTCAACTGTTTCTGTTTGTGTAACTTTATATCTCATATCGCTCCTAACTAATCATTCATATCGTGCCAATAATCTACTGCGCCATCATAAGCATCGTCATCATCTTCGTAATCTTCGTAGTCGTAAAACTCCTCGTAATAATCCTCTGCAAAGCTATCTGCATCTTTGTAGCGGCTGCTATTATACGAATCATGCTTCTTAGATTTGCTCGATGATTTACTTTTAGACTTACTTTTAGCCTGGCTACTCTTAGATGACTTACTCTTGCTTGTAGACTTTGACTTAGATGTAGAATAACTAGTGGAACTCTTTGTCTTGGCCTGAGCTGGTATAGGTGCAAGAAAAGTAAGAGCTAATGCGATTACAAATACGCTAATAATTGTCTTTTTCATGTTACTACCTCCAGAATAATCTCCTTAATCAATTGGATGTTTCTTTGTGATTATAGATTATCAAATCTTAGCGCGGTTTATCGGACAGCTCAAGGCCTTGAGTTTACTAGATCTTATTGGATTTTACCAATCATCTCCGTCAAAATCATTCTCACCATCAAAGTCAAAATCCATTTTATCCATATTTCTTACTGGTCTTTCCGGAAACGTACTGACTATCCCCTTAAAACTACTATTATTAAAAGCATTTATACTCAATTAAGTAAATAAAAGAATTACTATACCAATAATTGCAATTACAGATAGGAAATATAACCAAAATGAATTATTAGTATTTGAAGAGCTATCTTTAACATCAACTTTGTTCGCGTAATCTGCTTGTTTAGCATTTGTTTCATTTGAATATATACTTGTATTGAGCCCAACCCCATTTCGCTGTTTCATAACGTCTGCTGAAAGTGGTGGCTCGGTGTATAGTATCTTATTATTTTCATCTATGAATGGCATCGATACTTTTTCATTAACTACGAGGCTTAATACATATGCTGTATAAATCTGCGCCACTGAACCAAGCCCGGTAAATTTATATTTATCTACTAAATGATTTTCTAAACTAGTCAAGAAGTTAACCACCGCATGAGATACCTTATCAACCTTATCCTTATCACCTTTCTTCTCTGCAAAAGTGCTTGCTCCTCTTAACAGCATTTCCCAGCCAAGTGGTTGTCGAGGATCAGTATATAAATGTGCATTAAGCTCAAACATAGTCATCTGTCCGTCAGGAATATTAGGATACTCATACAAGTTAGCCGTATAAAATGAAATTATTTCAAGGTCATCAAATGTCTCTTGCGTGATTTCTATTTTCTTTTCTTTATTAAATGTGCTTCTGGAAATAAGCTGATATATTATCCCCGCTGTAAAATGCTTAAAGAACCCCCTTGGGTTCAAATCTTCGTCGTCTTCATCCATTGTTAAGTTGAGAACATCCATCATTTCTTGCTTGTATATTTGGTAATGTTCTTTGTATGTTTTATCACCATATAAATCTATTTTATCATCTGGTAACGATCTGCAATTCTCAATTTGTAAACGAAGTCTTAAATAGAATAACTGCAAGATAGGAACTAACGCAGACTCCGGTTGACCACTTAATGCAGAGAATTTCATTGTTAAGTCATCAAATGGATGTAAAAAATCACTTAAAACACTTTCATCAGCATCAGTTCGATACACAGTTTTAAAAAATTGAATCCAGAATTTCCCTGCCTTATCTTCAGAAACACCAACAATATCTAAAAGCTCCTGGCGCGCTTTATTATCCGAATTAATCGCATCCATATATTCTGAATATGAAAACGGTATATCTCTTCTGAAACTGCTAAAAATACTTTGAACTATATAATCTTGATCCTGGGTAAGCTTTTTTCCATCGCCCATAACCAAGTAAAATCCATATAATGGTAGACAAATTATCCCCGTTTTCAAATCTGGGTGCAAATGTATACCCGTTTGTGGCTTTAATAAATCATCCAACTTTTTGGTCATTATAGTGCAGTCGCTAAGAATTTCTTGTACAGTTTTACTGCAATATTCTTCCCATCTAGATTCTTCTTTTCTCTTCTGTTCATAATATTCATGAATCAACGATGAACGTACTAACCAAGCTCTATCCCAAAAATCAAGCATAATACACCTCCACTAAACCTCATCTGGCTTGAAGAAATGCCCATTACTACACTTTACATACAAACCATACTTACTCACTCCGGCCTGAAGCATGCAATTACATTTGCTACATTTAACATTATTTTTATTCAAGTAAGCATTAGCTACATCTTTATCTAATAAAGCCGTTTCGCCACATCCCTTAGATGAACATTTCAAAAAGCATTTACCTGAACGGCTTCTAGTAAGATTCATAGGTGAACCGCATTTAGCACATCTAAGCTTATTATGTACATAGTCAGCCATACCCGCTTCGTCTTCAACATATACTACATTAACTCCATCTGTACTTGTTGTATTCTTAATGCTCTTTGCATTTTGAATAGCAGTTCGTGATCCATCATAGACTTGCAATTCTAAATCAGAAAACGCCTTGATTAATTCAATTGTATGACTTCCTGATATTCTATAAATAGTTTGACACACAACATAAGATTCAGATGTACCATCTCTGAAAGTACCTTTAGACTTAGGCAATCCATACCACATTACTTTGTCATCGATGAGAATCAATGGAAATACAGCATTATCCGAAGGCACACTAATTTTCTTCCAATTATCTGGCAAAGAATCAATATCTTTCGATTTACATAGTATTTTAATCCCATTCATCTTTGCATCGATTAGCGCATCAAATATATTTGCCTCAGTTTCTATATCAAGCTCACCATCAGGAATAGAAATAACGATTTGTTTCCTTGCTTTTGCAATATCTGTGCATAAATCATCCATGGCATACACAGCATCCATATAGTTTTGAATCTGCTTAGTCTCAGGTAATCGACTTAGGCAATCTTGAAGTCTACGCTCATTAGATGAAACTACATTACCTTTCTTCTGCAAATACTCTATAAGCTTATATAAAACATGATCAGATTTTCCGAAGCGCTTGTTCCAGTATTTTGCGTTTGCCACAACAACAAGCTTTCCTCTGGCTCTAGTAACAGCTACATTTATTAACCTTGTTACAGCATTAAAACTCTTGCCAAGTAAGAATCCAACCTTTGTTGATGGATAACTCTCAACAGCGTCGAAAATAATTACATCACGCTCTGAGCCTTGGAATTGATGTACTGTTGCGCATGAAATATCAGTTTCTTGTGATTCTCTATAATCTTGAATCATTGCTCGTACTAATCTCGTCTGCGCCGCATATGGAGTAATAATACCAACCGACTTCGTGTTATGCCTCTCTGCTTCCAATGCCAATAAGAAAGAAATAATTGCGCTAACAATATTGAATCTAGAGTTGTCATTATTTTTCATGCAAGCGCAATACGTGCCAGCCAAGTCAATCAAATTAATTGGCTCATCCTTAAATGGCGGTTTCTCTACAATCTCAATTCTTTTCTCAACAACTGATTCATGGTCTGCTAATAAATCGTTATATACATATTCATTGGCAAATGCAGAAATATCTGGATACATACGTCGCTGCTCATTCAACATGACAAGCCAAGGATGCGCATGCATAGACCTGTCATCCTCAATCCCAAGATATGAAAATACATCTTTTCCTAACGTCTCCTTAACATTAGATTGAACTATAGGAGCCAACTGCCTGAAGTCTCCAACGAGGACTAGTCTTGAATAAGCATGTTTTGCTGCTATGAGAATCTGAGGCATATAAGCCATACTCACCTCATCAAACATAACAACAGAATACTTGTTATCTTCGAATAGCTTATCCATAGTGACTTTTGAAATAGTAGTCGCTACCATGAGAGCATTCTTAACATAAAGCTTTTCTTCTTCTCGAATCTTTTTCCTAATATCCTTTAGTTCTTGCTCAACTTTAACCCCTTCAGCAGTATTATATTTTCCTGATAAAACCTGATGATCTCGTTTTTTCCTTAGTTTTTCATATTCATTTTTTAAAGTCTGATTATTTTCTACCGCATAATTGTAGGCCACAACATCATTATCTTTTGCTAGCTCTTCATCCCTTACATAACCATATCTAAGAATAGCACCCATTTTTAAGAGCTTATCACCTTGCAAATCCCTAATGAGTGAAGCTGTTTGTTTTACAATACCATCCACTGAAATGTTACTATGCGAAACAACTAAAACTCTTTCCCTGTTCAACAATGAATGAATTGCAATTTGTGCCATAGTATAGGTTTTACCTGTGCCAGGAGGGCCCCAAATAACAGTTATATCGTTATCAATTGCCATCTCTACAGCAGCATCTTGTCCCTTGGGAACCATAGATATAGGTTTCTTTGTTGCCAACTCTGGTCCTTCTTGCAACAGCTTGATAACCAATTTATCTGCTGTAGTTATAGTCTCTAGCTGATCTACTATGCCTTCAAGTAATGCCCAAGGCTCAACACCAACGAATGCCTGCCCAATTGCATTTCCAAAATTCTTTGTGATACTAACTATAATCTGGAATCCTTCACATAAGAAAACAACGCCTTTTACAACTTCCTTTCCCACAGTCAATGTAATAGGTGCATCATCTGGAAGATTTAATTCAGCCTCCATCTCAAAACTATATGTACTATAGTCGTTCTTCTGACCTATAAGCCTTCCATTGACAAGCTTATACCTACGGCCACCTTCTTCCTGAAGATAGTATTTTTCACGTAATACTTCACGTTTAAACTTATCAATTATTAATCCAACTTCAGAATTAGTATCCATACAACAATTACCCCGTTTTAATGTAACCTTCAGTAACGGATACATTTATATTAACAAATTAATGTGACTAATCTTTTAATAACAAAAAAGAGGACACTCAACAGTATCCTCCATTCGTGTACCTATATTCTTTACTTATTCAGATTTATATATTTTCCATCCATATTGCAATCCTAGTGTTTCTAAACGTTCATCAATGTACTCCTTTGCTTCCGGAGACAAAGCAAGCATAGCTTGCTGCCCATGAGCTTTTGCTACTCTTTCTTTTGGATACTTATCCGGATTATCTCTAGTGTGCATGTATGTCTTATATCCTAGATTATCTATCACTTCACGAAGAGGAATACCACAATTAACCGGAGCATCTATAACTTTTGCTTCTGAAATAACACAATAAATTGGATATTCCTCAAGCCAATCATATTGCTTAATCCATGCTTTTTTTCGTGCATCATTATTTGAACTAAACGCTCTAAAATACCCTTTACCTACAATTACAGGACATTCTCTGCCTGTCTTGTCATAAGAGTGAACGCAGAAGAAAGTTTCGTCACCTTCTTCTATAGTTTTAGCACTCTTTAATCTTGCTACGGAAAAATTTGAAATATATACAGATTTTCCATTATCGACAAAAGCGTGCATATACATAGGTTCATCACCATTCGCTCTTTTTTTTGCTGATGCTGAGAATTTTAAAATTATATTTCTTAGACTTTTATGCGATACTATAGAAGTTTCTCCACCCAGTGCAGAATAAACGGGATCTGTAAGTCGTTCTGATGTATTATTATCAATTTCCCTAAATGCCTCGTTGATATCTTCTTTTATTTGTTTTGCTCTTTTATCAAGGGCTGCCCCCTTAACAAGAGCAACGATATGTTTTCCACCATCCAGTTTTGATTTTGATTCTTTCTGATTTTGGTATCTTAACTTAAAGTCATCAAGCATTTCCTGTGTAATACATCCATCTTCAGCAACATTTACTCTAGTAGAAATATCATCAAAATATTCCTGCAAGTCTTCAATAGCTGCTTCTTCGTTAAAATGTATTGATAGTTCAATATTTCTGGACAAGCCACTTTCGGTAAAATTAGCACTTCCTACAATTGCGTCATCTTCATCAAATAAATATAGCTTTGTATGTAAACCAATAACAGCATATAATTTTACCCCAGAATCTAACATACTTTGCAAACCATCAAGTGTATTAGATCCGTCTAAAAAATCTTGAAGATAAAATCTTGTGATAAAAGAACATGCTATCCCTTTGTTAGCAGCCTCACATAAAAAGTCAGCTGTCTTATTTGATAAAAAAGGGCTTATTATCTTTATTTCTTTCTTTGCTTCTTTAAACAAAGACGTTATAGTTTCGGAATGTTCATCCGTCACGACTTCAATCATTACATTTCCTCCAAATACATTACTTTTTTGCCGTGAACTTTTGCATACTCGATTTCGGATCTGGTGCTTTCTCCTATATATCCACCAACATTAATAACATAAATAGAATCAGCCATGTCTATCTTACGCTTATGCATATCATCAAGCATTTCCTTGGTCTTAGTTAGGGTTCCCTCATCCATATTTTCCCAGACTTCTTGATCCCCAGAATGACCAAAGAGGCCAACACTGATAACAATGTTGCCCTCTAATGTAAGCCTCTTTTGAACTTCCATAAATTCATTTTTAAACCTGGTACTTCCACATAATGTTATAACAGGATAATTATTATTCATGTTAGTCTACCCCTAACGCTCTAAATACTGCTTCTTCCGGTGTACTATAAAATACTGGCTGAACAGCAGATAATAAATCAGCTGGTACAGCACCAAAATCTGCGGCGGAACTAATAGGTATAAGCACCTTCTTCGCTCCTGAATCCACACATACCTGTAATATTGCTGCCAAATCTTCGACTTTATTAATAGTTCCAGAGATTGTTGTTTCGCCAATAACAACCAAGCCAGCTACTGTAGGCTTGTTAAGGGCTATAGAAGATATAGCAATTAATGTTGGCAGTGCAATATTTTTTGTCATGCCTAATCCCTGAATATCCTGGTAATCAATTATATAATCTTTCGTGGTAGTACTGATTGAATGACTAATTTTATTACCATTGAGTTTTAAATAAGAAAAACCTGTATCTGCAGAACTCTTACTATCCTTATCAAGGCTAAAACCTTTCTTCTCAAATTTTCCATTTCCAGGTAACATTTGACTCTCAAGTCTGAAGACACCGATAATACCATTTTTACCACGAGCTATCGTATAAATATGACCAGCATTAACGATTCCGTCAGGGATAATTTTTCCACCACCTGATTCCTTTACACCTACAAAATGTTCATCGAATGTATCATTATCAATATATGAAAAATTAACATCGTAGAATTCCATTCCACCAATTTTCTTCAATTGCTCTTTTACTCTACGACGTAACTCAAGAGATATATCTAATATTTCTGCAATATCATCCTTAGTATAATCACCATTAGGATATAAAAGCTTAACAAATGCATCTACCAATCGCCTAACAGCTATAGTATCACGCTGATTTAAATTTGAGCCAAGATGGAAATACTTATCTAATGAATCACCGTAAGATTCCTTTCTCATCTCCCTCATGAATTCTGAAAGGTAGTCAGTAATAAAACCATAGTCATCTGTAAAGTGCTCTGGTCTATATTTTGGAATTTCCCAACCTGGAATGTAACCATGCATACGATCTAGAAACGCTGTATCATAGGCCATTGCATCAGGAAATGGCTCAAATAAATGAGATGTCTTAAGAAGCACAGATACATCATGGTTAATATTACCAACAAAAACCATAGACGCAGAAGCTGCCTTTTCTTCTTTACCTCGTGCAAAAGAACCAGACGCCATGTAATCTTTCATTATCTGGACTCCATCTTTATCCTTAAATGTAATTCCGGCCACCTCATCAAATGCAACACAATCCCACATTCCTACAAGACCAACAGTTTTTGTTCCCATATTGTAGAAAAGGTTTGCGACTGTTGTTTGTCCACCTGAAACAAGTATAGAGTTTGGTGAAATTTCTTTATATAAATGTGACTTACCTGTAGAACGCGGTCCTAGCTCACACATATTAAGATTATTTTCAACCAAAGGTAACATACGAGCTAAAAGCAACCACTTAGCTCTATCTGGCAATTTGTTTGCTTCCATACCTGTGGATCTAAGAAGCACAGTAATCCATTCAGCTTTCGTAAAGGACTTGCGGGCTTCTTTAAGCTCATCCATATCTATATGTGGCATCTGAACAGGTGTGAGTTTTCTTATTTGAATTGGACCGTACTCTCTATCTTCTTCCACATAATCATAATCAAGCTGAACAATACACCAAATACCGCCACATAACAAACGGTCATAAAGTTTAGGATACTCATTTTCAATAGGAATTCCTTTTATTCCAAGATTTGAAAACTCTGCTTCATATCTATCCTTTTTAATATTCAAATGAACTGAGATTTTGTCAATAACAGTATATGCACCTCGTTCTCTAAGTGCTGATAATACTTTTTGTGCCTCGTCTGGTCTCACATAATTATTAGCAAGTATTCTTTTAACATTTTCCACTCCCTCACTAATTATATTCTCATCTTCTGAATTGCAATACTGACCTAAAAGGTACTCTAATACGTAAACTGGTACATTTGCACCTTCCTTAATGTGTTTTGTTAAATCTTTACGCACTATCTTTCCATCAAAACATCTTCTAAGTTTCGCATTAAGAATGTCATTATCGACCTTATCATCAGCCTCTTCCATTTCTGCTGCAGCCTCAGGTTCTACTGCTGTTTCAGATTCAGTTTCAATGGTTCCAACAAAATCATCCACTGGAAAAAGGTCATCCTCTTGTGTGCCATTCTTTTTCATAAAATCAAACATCTTCAAGCCTCCTAGCATCGCCTAAAAAACTAATCAAATACCTCTTCAAACTCAATTTGATCATCTGCCACAAATTGATAGTTAGTAATAAGACTATGCCAATCTTCATTTTTATTTTGCAAATGAGAATCAAGAATATTTACAAAATCTCGTATCATTGTTCTTGGGGTTATTGCTATAGTTTCCCTTTTCATATAAGCATACTTTATAAAATCAAGCAACTCATCATCAGAAATATCTGAAGTATAATTATATATCTGTGAATGAATATAAACTAAGTGCTCCATCAAAATAAAAGTTTCTTCTTTTGTCAAAGGTATAACCTTTACAATAGGAGTCATCATGTTAACTACATCGCCACCAATATATGACCCTGTACTTAATCGAGAGCGTAATGCCTCGTAGCTATATAATCCTTTATCTTTATCATAGATACTATCTGGAATTCCAGACATTATTATTCCTAGATTTGTGGCTCCGCCTTGCAATAAGTCATTGTACATCGACAGGATTTTTTCGTAATTTTTCTGACGAACTGTTTTGGATGAAGTATTATAAACATAGGCCAACTCATCTATAAGAACTAAAAAGCCACTATACCCAGCAAGCGTAAACAACTTTGCCCATAATTTGATGATATCAAACCAATTTTCATCATCGACCATAGAGCTAATTCCAGTCATTTTCTTAACTTCTTGTTTATTTGCATACTGACCATAAAACCATCTTAATGCACATTCTTTCTTGTCAAAATCATTTTCACGTACTCCCTGCCAATAAAGCTTTAATGCTGCAAAGAAAGCAAATCCTTCTTTCATGTCCTGGAATAAATCACATTCCTTTAGCATGAATTGATAAGAATATTCCTCAGGGTTTAGTTCAGTTATTCGTTGTTCAGAATAATCTACAACTGCTCGACTTATAGTTTTTGAAACCCACTCATCTAAAATCTTTCTGAGGGCGTGACCACTTTGATTAGTTTTATTTGAAACATTTTCCATCAAAGTTTTGTAGGTTGCCAAACCCTTTTTTCTCGTATTATTTCCTAGCAAACCTCTCTCTGGTGACAAATCTACATTTGCGACAACCATATTTTTCTTCTTTACAGCGTTCTCTTTAATCGTTTGTAGAAGAAAAGTCTTACCGCTTCCATAACCACCAACTATAAATCTAAAAGAAGTTCCTCCATCAGCCAAGTCTTCCATATCTCTTAGAAGGGTTTCTAATTCCTTTTCTCTTCCAACAGCTATATAGCCAAGCCCCTCTGTAGGAACAGTTCCCTGTCCCAAAGATTTCATTATATTTTTGTACGTCCTAATAGGTCCTCTGGAATTTTCCATAGCAGACTTCCATCCTTACTTTAATAAACTCTTAATATCTTGCAAATAATCCTCATAAATAACCGGAGTATCGTTGTTATCATCAATAATAGTCTCACCGTAAAAATCTACAGCTTTACTATTTATGCCATCAACTATCTCCTGAATATTATATGCAGATGCCAAAGCTTCCAACTTATCAGATGATACAGTTGTTGCTTCTAAAACAGCATTTAATACATTTAACTCATCCCCGATTAACATTTGTTTAAAGGATGAAATATTATCTGCGGTTGGAGCATCGTTTAGATTATTATTATCTTGTGCTAATGAATGCATTTCTTCAAGTTCTTCTGTAGATAAAAGCTTTTTCTGATTTCTAGTAAGAATATTTCTAATTTCTTCCATCTGAGAGAAATCTAAGATGATATCATCTCTAGATAAATCTTCTATAGTAGGCACATCATTAATTGAATGCTCTATAATTCGGACCGATGTGTTGCTTCTCTTTTGGAATTCATACTCTTTATAGTCAAAATCAGTTTTACTGAATGCATTTTTAAATTCAGCAATCATCTCGCCGTTTGCAGTTGTAAAGAATATCTGAGTACCACCTTTAGCAAAATCAGCTAACATCTTAAGTACATGCCTTACCTGATCTTTATCCATGGTTGCAAGAGGTTCATCTAACAAAAGAAATCTAGGAGCAGTATCTGCGGCTATGTACAATGAAAGCATTGTAGCAAATGCTATAGTAGCTCTTTGACCTGTACTCATTTCATATGTTCTTGCCATGGAGTCATTAATACCACGAATAGCATATATACCTTCTTCATCCACTCCGAGCTCCCTAAAATCGTCTGAATGGTGCATTTGAGTAAAGAAAGTACTTATATTACTTATATTATCTTTAATCTTTCCCTCAACAAATGATGATAATGAAGGCATTTTTTCAAATGCAGCAACTGCTTTAGAACAACGTTCTAACTGCGGTGTCAATCGATTAACAGCCGCAGTATAATCACGTAATTGCTGTTCTTCAAATTCAACCATGCTAGCACGTTCTAATCTTTCAACCTCTAAATCAATTTTATCGGAAGCAGAATTGTACACTAGCAGCCATTCCTTAAGAGATATCTCATTGTTTAGGTCAAAGGCTTCTTTTACCATTTCAATAGACTGCAAGATATCATTAAGTTTATCTAAATTAGAAGTTTCAAGTTGTAAGTCATATTGTGAGATATTATTCTTTTCAATCTCAATATTATGCTCTAAGTCTATAATCTCTTGCGAAAGCTTATCCTTAGTATCCTCTAATTTCCTTCTCTGAGATTCATTGTCAGCCATTAACTTAGTAATGTAAGCTTCAAATGACTTTTCATTAGATTCCTTGAACGATTTATAGACAGAATCATTTTCTTCAAAATCTTTGCAATACGAGATATTTTTCTCAGAAAATCCCTGACTATTCAAAACCTGTATCTGAGCTTTTATCTCTATTTCTTTCTTAACTAAATCCTTTTTTTCGTCTAACAACTTAGCTAAACTTGAGTAATCATCATCTGTAAAATAGTCTTTTATAAGGATTAAATCATCAGCAATTTTATAGATTGTACTTTTTGCTTCAGCAACCAAATCATCCTGAGAAAGCTTATGAGAAATATCCGCTATTTTATGCTCTAATGTTTGAATTTCTTCAATAAGCGCGTCCATGCCATCTTTTTCTGAAGTCTGAGCCGTTGCATTCTGGATTAATTCTAATAGTGCATCCTTAGATTTTTGCTTTGTACCACACAATGGACATTTCTCATCATGAATCAACTGCTGCCCTATTTTGCGCAATTCAATATAATTCTGTTCTTCAGAAGAGAATCTAGCTTTTTTAAGAGTGTATTCCAGCTCTAAATCCTTCTTTTTACTAGTTAAAGAATCCAGTTCTTCAGAATATTTTTCATAGTCTTCTTCTGACAGATTATCAAACGAAGGCATTTTCAGGAAATTAACAACTTTTGGATATCGTTCTATGGTATTAAGAAGCTTAAGTAAATTATTTATATGCTCTTGCTCTTCTAACAATTCAGAAAGCATTGCAATACTTTTTTGATCAGATAATATTCTTTTTACATCTTCCCATTCTTCACTTTTATTTTTTAACAAAGTAGCACCATTCTCAATTGCAGAAATGGCCTTATCGTTTTCAAAAGAATGAGTCTTTACGCCTTGTATTTTTGACATAAATAGCTGGATAGCCTCATTAGATTTAGCTTTCTTACTTTCAATATCAGCATTATCCAACTTCACTTGCTCAACATGTTTCAGAATATTACCGAGCTTATCTTCATTTTGCTCATATCGGTTAAGAACGCGACAGTATTTGCCCGTTAATTCAAAATCGCTCTGTATCTTCTTATATCGTTCAATACCCTTCTTCGGTATTTCTTCTAATTTTTTATAAAATGTCTTTGGTAAAATTTGCTCGATCTCACCTGAGTGATTAGTTCTATCTGCATGCTTTAACGAATCCTCATAGATTCTTTTCATGGTTCTAGCATTGTCAAGATTTTCTCTAATATCATCAAAGGATTCTTCAAAAGCTTTTTTGTATCTTGTCCATTTCTTTTCATAATCAACAACATCGTCACCAAATAACAAGTTGCCAAACATAACGGCAAAACTAGAATCAGTGTTATCAGATTCATGAATAAACTTATAAGCCGCCTCTGAATCAAACGCATTGAATCTTCCAAAATTCTGATTCAATGTTGTCTTATTACGTCCTGATGGAACACCATACCATACTCTTTCAATTTCTTTTGAATTCTTAGCTGAATCCCTTGGTGTGAAACGTTCTACACCAGCTTCCCTATTGTATACATAGACAGTAGGAACATGGCGCAACACATCCATTTTCTTGTTAAAATCTTTTATTCGACGTATTTCACCTGTCAGGGCAAATTCAATAGCTTCAAGCACAGAAGTTTTACCAGAACCATTAGCGCCATAAAACAGATTAATTTGGCCAAAGTCCATCTTCATTCCATCAAAACAAAACTCCCTAAAATCTGAGGAGCTTAACGACTTAACCCACTTAATCAATGGAACTTTAGATACTGACATTTTTTTGTAGTCTTCATCAATCAGGTAATGCGAATCAAATCTATCTCCTGATAAATAGTTTTCTACATTTCTTTTTAGATATGTCTCAGTTAAACAACCTGTCAAATGAACAGCTTCAAGTATCTTTCCCCATGTTCTTACTGGATCAATATTCTCATTATCCTGAATGCCAACAGTTTGCTGTACACCATTTATAAATGTTATAGCAGATTCAGGCCTGAATACGTATTTTCTACCATTTACGCGATTGGCTTCTATTGCCTGTATAGGAATATTAAACGCATCTTCATCAATGATATAAATCATATAGATGCTAGAATATTCACGTCTTAAAGAGTAAGCCACCTGGTAAATAGAATGATTCAAATTTGTCCATTCTTCTGAATCATCTGTAATGCTACTTAATACATCATCTGCCTGAAATATTAAAACATATATATCAGTCTCATCTTTTTTCATTGTAAAGTAACATGTAAATCCATTAACTTTTCGTTGCTTTATAATAGTTAAATGGCTCTTTCTGAGAATAAATTCTGGTACATTATTTATTCTTAGATTTATGAATTCATCTTTCTCATGAGACTTTTGTTCCTTTTCACCACTTAGTGAGCTGTCTTCTGAATCAAAATTTTCTTCTAAATTATCCTCATCTTCATCGAAATCATCACCTAAAATTACATCATCTTCATCGAAATCATTATCTTCTTCTCCATCATCTTCGATGATTTCATCAAGATCGTCGTCTTCTAACTCTACAAGTTCTTCAAGATCATCATCTTCAAATTCATCAATTTCAATAAGATCTAAATAATCATCATTATATGGTAGATTATTGACTTCCTTAATTTTGTTTATAGAAAATGAACGGTTAAAACTTGTAGGTGCTATATTGAACTTATATTTTTTTACAAATTCGCGCTGCTCTTCTATATTAAAGTTTAAAGACTCTGGACTAGCAGATGAAGCTTTTAATCCATCTAAAAATTTATCGAAATTTTCACAATCGTAGAGAACCTTAAAATCTTCTCTGTATTCAAAATTTGCGTGAACAGTATATGCAAGCGCCGTGAAATATGTAGCATTAATCATTAGCAGAGCATTACCATATACGTCAGTAGATTCACATATTGATTTAATGAGCTTAGTACTTGTAAAGAAAATAGCTTCATATACAAGTTTTATGTATTTAGAATCACGCAGCTTCTCTATTAGAGCAATTGATTGTGGAATATACAATTCCTCATCCAAAGATTCATCATATTCCTTGTCAAAAAATCCTGTTAATTTTTCTAGCTCAAAATACTTCTCATATGCTCCAACGATCTTCTTTTGATAAGCATTGTCCATCTGCCCATAATAGGTGGCAGCAATCCTTAAAATATCATATCGAATTAACTCATCAAACTCCTGCTTTGTAAATTTTTCTAGCAATTTATCGTAGTCATTGAATGTAATTTTCAATAGCTTTTCAAATTGCTCATTGATGTTAGGTGTCCCTGCTTTAATAATGTTATACTCCATACCCTTATTCCTCATTAAAACTTTATTTATTACCACCCAAAATCATCTGCGAATGTTAAATCCATAATAACTGGATGTCTAAATAATTCTAATCCCGTATTATCATCTATCACTACTAAATAATACTGCTTATTTTTGTCATATTTTTGATTTTTAAAATTAAATCTCAATCTAAATATACGCTTTGCAGAATCAGGTTCTCTGCTATCTGCAACGTAGATATTCTCGTTAGAAATACGCTCATCATCTTCAGAAACGAACACCAATCTATAGGTTGTTTCTTTAACACTATCACTAACTGGCTCTGACTGAATAAAGTCCATGCCAGTAATCAAATTTGTTATCTTCTGCACCATACTTACAAGGCTGATTGATGCAGGCTTTGTCTCCATATGGCCACGCTCCATCTTGATATCAAGTACCGGAATAATCATTTCCTGTGGTGATGAACCACCATGAACAAAGTTCTGACCTCCGCCAGAAACCTTGAATACATTGCTGCTTGTTGGGAATGAAACAACCTTGTCATCCTCATATCCGAGCACATATCCTAAGCCTATATTTGCTACACCATCTTCTGTAATAGCACTTTTAGATACGATATACCTACGGTTAATCCAAGCATCTTTTCCGTTCACACCGCCAATCTTATCACTCTCAGAAATCTTCTCTCTCTTATAAACGAAGCCATGATCTGATGTGACTATGAATCTGTATGTATTTGCATTTGTAGAAATCTTTCTTATCAAGTCTGAGATCTCTTTAATTGCCTCTTCACATGCAACAAATACCTCATCCTCTGTATTTGCCTTATCACCTCTGGCATCAATTTGATTATGGTATACATAAACAACTTGTTTACCGGTAAAGATATTTCTTAAATCTGTTTTCTTAAGATTTTTGATATCATCAAACTGTACACAGATGCTATCCTTGCAATGCCCCTGAAGCACTGTCTGTCTGCCGGCTAAATCGTTACATAGCACATCATCAGCATAAACTTCATAATCATCTCTCATTTCAAGAGTCTTATGCGGTAAAAGTGCAGCCATGCCAAGTCTTGTATATGAAGGCAATGAACTCATCATAGGCGAAAGCTTAGCCGTACAGCGTGGATCATCCTTCATTTGATTAAATAATTCTCTACCAACCTCATATCGCATCGCATCTGAAATAATAACAACAGTTCTTTCCTTTGACTGATTTACAAATCCATTGTAGAAATTGCGCTGTAATGGAAGAACTACAAGACCATCCTCTCCGCAGAATGCAGTATTCCATCTTGGAATCAAGTCATTAAGATACTCGTTGGTATAAATATTTTCTACAAGAGTCTGCAACTCCTCGTAACCAGTTGTGTCTTCAATCTGATCATAGTAAAAGTAGAATTTTCTATACGCCATATCAATCAGACAATCTTCAGATTCATACTTTTTCACTATACTCTTCATATCATCACTACCGCCATAATTTGCAGCATTTACAATGGTTAATGCATTCTCAAGCATTTCATAGGCATTCTCATAAGCCTCTCCAAAATGCATCTTTGAACGCTTATCGCATATTTGAAGTAAATCCATTTCATCAAGCTTTGCTCCGACATCCTCTGATATTAAGCGTTCAGTAATCCACTTAAGAATAAGTTTATCAACATATGCAAAAGCATCCAAGTGAACAATATCTTCTGGGTTGTATTTTGCTAAATTGTCTTCTACTTTAAGTCCTTTTGCTACATGAGCAGATAATCTATCATAATCTTCTTTGTAAAGCACACTATTCATCAGGTTATCAAGAAATGCTATTACATTTCCCTGCTTCATAGATACAAAACTTCGCCAAGATGCTGGAACTTCGCCCTGCAGATATCTTGCAGCGTATGTTACAAATAGAGTAACTATTAGCCTTTCCAAAGATGGATCTGCGTCTACATAGCCGAATTGCTGCTCACAAAGTTTCCAGAAAGCTCCAAGAAGCTCATATTTATCCATTTCCTCAAGGTACTTATTATCTTCAACATCTCCCTCTGTGATAACAATTCGTACTACTTCCTCAAAAGAGCAGGTTCTTGTTTTGCAAACTGCACTTAAAAGCCCCACAAGGATATTCTCTTCATTAAAATTCTCAATCTCAAGATCATAGAACCGCTGTGTTCTGTCCTTGTTGGCAAAAAACTTAATATGTTTTTCAATTACATGCTTATACTTTTCTTCAATTCCCAGATCCACAGATAAAAGCGATGCTCTATCTGCAAAGAATCTTTTAGAATAAAGCATTGTGTCTTCAAGGTGATTATCCTTTACTTCCGGCTTTGGAAATGGAGCATAAATCAGATAATTTGTTGTGGTATCTTCTCTCTCAAGAAAATACTTCGTATAAAACTGATTATCCTTCTCAAGCCTATAGACTTTGGCATTCTCCAATTCAACGGAATCCATATCCTCTTCAAATTCCGCCTTGTCATCGTACCAAAACACAAGCTTACGGGTCTCTCCTGTAAACTCTGTGTTAAGCCTATCAATTATCTGTTTTAGATTTAATTCTGCCATTATTATTCCATCCTAACCTTGCTAAATTGCAACATTCTCGTTAAACAATTCCTTTATTCCTCGTCTCACTTTATCATCTGGGACGCCAGCTTTTTTCAATCGTATTGCATAAGTAAGCTCTTCTATAGTCTTTGTATCAGTAAGATGTATCGCATCTAATTTAAAATCCATCTTACTATGTGCAATACCATTACGAATCTCTCCAACTCTTCCGCATATAGCACTTATTATTTCATCCGTATAACCGCCATAATTACGACTAATAAAAGGTTTTATGATAGCTTCGCAATCATGAATTGCTTTTTCAACATTTTGCGCATAACTATTATCTAAATTTGACACTGTCTTTTTGATACTAGCTGCATACTTTTTGGCATCTCCTGTGTGTGACTTTCTATATTCTTCGATTATCTCAACTATCTCTTGCTTTGTAGATATGTATAAATCCGAACGATCATAGTCCTGCCCATATATGTTTCTGAACTCTCTTTCAAATTCTGACATAATCATGATCATTCTACCTGATGAAAAATGTCTTCTGTCATCAATAGAGTTACAAATATGTGCATATCCCATCTTTCCAAGCTTTATAGCTTTAAATAGATTAGCTGTTTTGCTTTGAAGTACATCATATTTTATGATTCTATCTGCTGCCTTTTTGTGTGTCTCTTCCTCTTTATTTGCCGGAAATACTATTGTTCCAGCGAAATCTCTTTTACCCTCTTTGTTATAAAAGGCTTCTATAGCGTTGAAACTCACATTATTTCTATAAGTAATAAACTTTAAAAAGCATCTCGCATGATAAACAACCGTTGTTAAATCATCAACTCCAATTGGTTTTGAGAAAGTAAAATACATATAACTTGCAGCATCAATCGGATTTAACGCTGTATTATAATGCATTGTAGCAAAGGCATCTAACTCAATAGCTGCACTTAGCCCTCTCTTTACCGAATAGCTTCCGCAATCTCTTTTTGTTTCCTCATCAGTAGTTGAAACCGTCATCTTCTCTATGTAATTATCCTCGCCAAATTTTACGTCATTCCGTAATGCTATTTGCGGAGGAAAGAAATAATTAACTTCTGGTCCCGATACTCTAATTCCTTCAATCTGATCAAAACCGTACTCTTCTCTGCAATAGTAAAACCAATTTACTTCATAACTTTTAAATCCATGATAATTTGAAGGTGAGTCTTTTACCGAAAAAACTATCCGATAGTGTTCAGAGGTTATACCCTCCAACTTAATGCTTTTTATCCATCCGCCAGACTTCGGCTTGTTCAGATTTTCAAAAAAGGCAAAGATATCTGCTGCCTCTTCCCATTCTTCTAAGTTAGGTGGATACAGGACTATGGAAAAGTCTTCCTCTATAAACTCAAATGGATAATCTATATCATTATATTTTAAATATCCCAATAGTCTTTCCGGCTTTTTTACAGACACCCTCAATACCTCCTCTAAATCAATGGATGCTTTTTAAAATCCCATGATGTCTCGAATGAATCCCAATCGTCTTTACTTAT
This sequence comes from Pseudobutyrivibrio sp. OR37, assembly GCF_900113655.1. GTDB lineage: Bacteria > Bacillota > Clostridia > Lachnospirales > Lachnospiraceae > Pseudobutyrivibrio. The sequence goes on from NZ_FOQF01000002.1 coordinate 128,263, forward strand.
CTCTAAATTATCTTTTGTTTTTTCCTCTACCAAATGCTTTTTGTTCTCATCAATGACAAACGGCAGTGATTCTACTGTACCAGGAACATAGTTCAATGTTGGGTTGATTATATCCGCGCCAAATTGTGCTGTATTCGTGTTTAAATACCCCAATGCGTACATCATATTATCTGATAAGTTAAACACGCCTGGTCCTGCATCACTTGCCATTATTCCCTTAGGTTTATACCTAAATGAAATCTTAGAGCTTGAAATCTTGGTCCAAGTAAGGCTTTCATTAAAGCCTATATCAATATTCACCAATCTTCCACCAGTAGCACCAACGACAGCTTTTCTTATATCTTCGCCGTCATTATACCAGTTAAACAAATACTCATTATTCCCATACCATCTCCGGAAATCTCCACCTTTGCTAAACGGAAACCACCTATATTTTTTATCTGATGTTTGCTCAATAGAACTATATCCAAATCCTATATTGGAATAATCAACTTCATGCCATCTTCTTAAAAATCTATTGTTGTCTGTTGTTGACATGCCACTTTTAGGTGCACCAACATCCTTTATTTTGAGTCCATCAAATTTCGAAATGTATTCGTTTCCAGCCCAATAAGCAAACGGAGCACCTGGTATTCTTTCAAAATCCACCTGTTTTGCAACATTCAGTCCTTTTCTTTCGAAAAACCACATCTCTTTTGTTTCCACAGTAACCACTTCAACTGTTTTGTTAAACAAGCGTAAGTACGTACCTTTATATAAGCTTCCTGCACCATTTCTGAACACAAATGCCGTCGTTCCAAAATCAGATCCAAAAATTCCCCTTCCAAGATGCAACATATTTGTTACAGTATACTTTTCGATAATGCTATATCTCAACTGTTCATAACTTGAAATGAACATCCAAACAGGAATATTAATCATTGCCATGTTGCCATGTTTTTTACACATATGCATTGTTTTTTGCATAAACATTGTGCTTAAATCAGACTTAGTATCAGGATATTCTTTTTTAGCATATTCAGACAGCTTATTGTTCATATTATTACTACCCATGTATGGTGGGTTTGTAACAACAACATCATATTTCTGCACCATAAGTTTTGCCTGAAGCATCATAGGTACAACTTGGTTAAAGATAACTTCTGAATTGATAGCATCAAACATATTTTCATAGCTTGTCTTATTTCTAAGCTCTTCTACCTTTTGTTCTAATGTACCGAGCTCATCTCTAGTAATATCAATATTCAAAATAGATCCATATTCCTTGGCATCTTCAAAAACATCTATTAGTTTTTCACCTATTATTCGTGCATCCCCAAGGCATTCCAGAACCGACTTATCAAATCCGTTGCTTTCGCGGATAGCATAAACATTGCAAATAACATAATCACTTAAAATACGGCGATTGTACTGTCTGGCCTTCATGAGCACAGCAAAATAAGCGAGCTGTGCTGCTCGTTCATCAATATCTAATCCAAAAAGATTGTTTTCTAGAATGCTTCTTGCTGCATCTCTCTGTGTATAACCAGCAGACTCATAAATCTGCATAAGGACATCAAATGCGTAAACAAGTATATGACCGCTACCCATGCATGGATCAATAACCTTAATATCCCCAGGTGTCAGTTTTGCATATTCTTTTCTTATTTCCTCTAATTGTGCCTTTACATCAGCTTCTTGTTCAGCTTCATTCAAGTAGTACTTCCAACCGGATTTTAAAGTGTCATTTGGATGGCCTTCAAGCCATAATCTTCCAAGGCTGTTTTCAACCATGTAGCGAACAATCCAGTCTGGTGTAAACAGCTGAGTTGCAGATGGAATACGTTCTTTTGTAACCTTCACATTGTTCTTAAGAAGCGCAAATGTTTCATCCTTAAGCTCAGCGTTATAATACTGATAAAGCCAGCCAATGATCTCAACCTGACCGCCTTTTTCAATATTAAAATCATCCTCTTCAATGTCATGCACAAGATGATAAATTACACCGTCCTGATCTACAAATGAGACATTAAGAAGTAACTCTGAATAATCACTTGTATTCTCAAATAGTCTTGGAAGCATAGAATGAAGGGTATTGCACTGCATTATAAAGAGCATTCTAAAGCATTCATCAAGTTTATTATCATTCTTAAGCTCGATTATCTGCTGTTTCTCAGATTCTGACAGTTCCAAGTCAGCATCAAATGGAGTTGTTACAATATCTGGCTCAAGCTTTCCTGTTTCCGATGAAAGCACTCTAATATGCGCAGGCATATAGTCATTTACTTCCATGAAACGTACAGCAATCAGTCGATTAAACCATGTATAAGCAACCTCTTCAATAACACTACTATAAGCAGTAGCGTAGTCTGATTCCTTCTCTTTTTGTCTAATGATATCTACAAGCCCTTTACGCTGCTTAATTTCTTCACCACGAATGGCATATGGCTCCGCTGTTCCTATATCATAAAACTCTACATCAAGTGTAGACTGAAAAAGTGCATCAGAAATCCCTTCTGATGTTATTCCCATAAGACCTGCTTTATAACTAACATCTGCTATTAACTTGTTTCTTGCCCATATAGCAAAATTTCTGATTGCTGTTTTATTCACTGTCTCACCTCAATAATTAATTCTTTTTGAAGTCGTTAAACTTCTTGTCATCCATCATAATAGCTTTGCTGTCTGCAAGAACTTCATAAAGCTTGCCATCAGTTCCAAGTTGTACTTTTTTGTAGTTGTACTTAACACCATCGTCAAGATCAAGCTCTGTTCTAGCCAATGCCAAGTGACCAATCTTTTCATCATAATCACGGCACTCTTTGAGCTGCTTCTGAAGCTTTTCTTTACGTTTTGTTGCAGCACCAACCTCACGGCTATTAGTACTATGATCAATCATATCCTGCATACGTCCAATCTCTGACTCATATACACGCTGCATTCTATGAAGATAATCCACACGCAAGTTACCGATTGTATCAGCATTATATCTATGAAGATAAATAAGTGCCTTAAAACCATTCTGCTTACCACTGTCAAATAGCCAGTAAATAGGTCTTTTACCTGAGCCAGTAACAGAGTACGTCTGGCAATGATCCTTAAAGAAATCAGAAACAAAATAATTTCTGATAATCTCTCGTGAAGAATTACCTTTGTTTCCAAGAGCTTGTGCTATGAAATCTAAATTCTGCTCTAAAGTATCTTCGCCATATACCTTCTTGAGCCAGTCTATAAAAAGACCAACAATGTCATCCTCAAAGTATTCTTCATCAGTGATTGGAATGATATTGTCAGCATCAGGGATAAATGTCTTATATTTGCTTGCATCCCATTCGCCGCCTGCATAAGCAAGCCCTTCAACATCTAATGAATAGCGTCCAAACATACAACCAACTGCATATGAAAGAAGGCTTTTAATGTCACGTTGTAAATCAGCTTTACGTACTGTAACATCCTTATCCTCAACCTCAGGAGTAAGTTCATCCTGTAAACCATAAATATCTATGAAAATACGGTTCAGCTCTTCCTCGTTTGCCTTAAGCTGATTGAACCTGTTATCACACTCAGCTTCCCATTCTTTGTATTTATCTGAAATTAATCTTCCCATTGTGTCTCCTTTTGCAATTGGACTTTTCGCATACTCATATGAAGTCTCAACGTATTTCAAATCATCCTTCGAGTTCTCAATACACTTATTGACTAATATTTCCACACTAACTTTGTTCATTTCTATAATTGGCATTGATCTTACATCTTTGACTTGGAAATGCAAAGTTGGATTCATCATTGCAGCAATTCTTGAATATACAACAGTATTTAGCAACCCAAGCACATAGTAATAAATGTCATCATTTACAATTATTGTAGAGCCATTCTTATCATATGTGGCCCCCTCTGGCATAACTCTAAATCCAGGAGTAGTAGTGGCAATAATCCCCCATGTTATCCCCCTCTTATACCAATATGCCTCATTTATTATTTGTGAAGCATGTTTTCCATCACCATTCTTATAAATATTTCTTGCGATAGGTGACCAATTAACAACATATTCTAAATTTCCCCACCATTTACGATATGATCCGCCTTTCGCATAAAAAATCCATTTTTCTTTATTTCCTACATCATTATTATTAAGTTCCCAATAACAACGAACGAACCGATCATTATTTCCTGTAATGTTTTGCGATGGAGATACTGACTTGCTAAAAAGCGTATCATGATCAAAAATTGATAACATGTTTTCACTTGCCCAATAGGCTATAGTTTTCCCTGGAAGCCTCTCAAATTCAGATTGAGATGTAAAAAAGGCATTGCTACCCTTTAAAAAGCTAAGTTCCTTTTCTCTTGTATTCGGCTCATCAATCAATCTCAAATATGATCCTTTGTATTTTTTCATCTGATTTTTCATAAATACAAATGCTGTTGATTGAACAACTTCACCAGCTATATCATCAAAAGCTCTTGGTCCCAAATGAACCATATTAATAAAACAATCTTCATCAATTCTTAATCTGAGTTTTTCAAAACTTGAAAGAAACATCCACGCTTGCTGAGTTATCATTGAATAATATGCATTTACTCGGCATAACTTACTACATTTCATTATAAACGCAGCAAATAAATCCCCTTTTCCTTCTGAATAGCTTTTTGAAAGATAACCTGACAACTTTTTATTCATGCCTGATGCACCCATGTATGGTGGATTGGTAATAACAATCTCGTACTTCCTTGCCATTGTCTCGCCAATTGCAATTATATCTAGCAATCTATCTTGTGTTTCATCAATACCAATAGTATCTAATGATATCTGACCTTCTACACTGTTCTTAGCAGCAAATCTTCTAAGCAGCTTCCAATCATAATTTTTCACGTCAAGAATAGAACCATATTCCTTGGCATCTCTAAACGTATCAAGGAGCCTTGTTATCTGGTTCATTGCATCATTTTTTTCAATTTCATTTAAATCAGCACCAAAATACTTAAGCTGATTTCTGTTTATACTATTACTATCTTGAATAGCATAAACATGGCATGGTGTTTCTGCAGACAGTATTCTCCTGTTGTACTGTCTTGCTTTCATCATGACAGCAAAGTAAGCCATCTGATATGCTCTGTCATCAATGTCTAAACCATATAAGTTATTCTCTAAAATGCTCTTAGCAGCATCTCTCTGCGAATAACCAGCAGACTCATATATCTGCATAAGCACATCAAATGCATATACTAAGATATGTCCACTACCCATACATGGGTCTATAAAATGAATATCTTCTGGATTAAGCTTTGCATATTCAGCATGAATCTCATCAAGTTTTTCCTGAACATCAGGCTCTTGCTCTGCCTCTTGAAGATAATACTTCCATCCTGCCTTTAGAGAATCATTTGGATGTCCTTCTACCCAAATACGGCCAAGGCTGTTCTCCACCATGTAACGAACAATCCAATCCGGTGTAAAGAGCTGTGTTACTGCTGGAATTTCTTCTTTTGAAATCTTTCCATTCTTCGCAAAGGCTTCATTCTTAGGCTCAGTATTGTAGTACTGATACATCCATCCAATAATCTCAACCTGACCACCCATCTCAATATTAAAGTCTTCCTCAGGAATATCATTTACAAGATGGTAAACTACACCTTCCTTATCTATAGCAGAAATATTAAGAAGAACTTCTGTGTAATCAGATGTCTTTTCAAAAAGCGCAGGCAAAATTTCATTTAAAGCATTACATTGTTTGATGAAAAGCATTCTGAAACATTCATCAAGCTCATTATCATTTTTGAGTCTGATGATTTCTTGCTTTTCGTCATCTGTAAATGGCAATTCTGCATCAAATGGAGTTGTAACCAAATCCGGCTCCATCTTGCCGCTTTCAGATGAAAGCACTCTGATATGAGAAGGTAAATAATCATTTACCTCCATGAATCTAACCGCTATAAGTCTGTTAAACCATGTATAGGCTACACCTTCGATGATATATTTATATGCAGTAGCATAGTCTGTTTCGTTAGCCTTTTGATTAATTGCATTTACAAGGCTGGCTCTCTGCTTAATGGCTTCACCTGTAATTGTATAAGGCTCGGCTGTTCCTATATCAAAGAATTGTGTTTCTCTTGTAGACTGAGGCAATGCCTCTTTGATTTCCTCAGATGTAATACCCATAAGTCCAGCACGATACTCTATATCAGCTATTAACTTATTTCTTGCCCATATAGCAAAGTTTCTTATAGCAGTTTTATTCATGCCTTATTATCTCCAATCTTAAAATTCTACATTTACGATGTCATTCTCATTTAATTCATCAAGCAATGACTTCTTAAGCTGATCAATATATTTATCTACATCCTCAGCCTTTTCTATTCTCCATGATGAAGTATGTGCAACAGTCTTGATTGTTACATTCTTTGTCTTCTTCTTAGGAACCTTAACTACTACATCAGGTGTTGGCACATCTCCACTTGCTGCATTTTCAGCTGCCCTCTTTGCAGCAATAGCAGCATCTAACTCATTCATTTCGTCTAACAAACGAATCTTAAGAGCACTCGCTTTATCCGCATAAGCTCTAAGTCTAGAAACATTGTTACATGTATCTGCACCATTCCAAATTTCAACAAACATTTCCTGATACTCAGGCTTCTTTTCATCTTTATATTCCTTAGTATCAACTACCTCTATAACTCTATCTCTATCAGCTTCGATAGATTGTTTTACTGGTACTGCAGCCTTTTCAAGAATGTCTGTATAAGCGTTCATGAACTTATTTCTAAGGTCAGGAAGCTTTGGAATCTCTCTGTATGGAGCCTGCATCTCAACAATTGATTTAATCTGAGCTACAATGTCCTCCAAGGCCTTATCTACAATGTATGTTTTACTATCATCATATATTTCAAGCATATCGAGAGCTCTTGTGAATATCTGCTGTTGCTCACCACCAAAGAATGTTTTTACCGGCTCGTAATCCTCCGCATAATCAAGTAAATCATCCTGGTGCTTAGATACATACTCATAAAACTCTTTAGGCTCTGTTATCTGTACAACTGCCTGCATGAGTTTCTTTCCATCATCAATAACCTTCTTTCCTGGATATACGTACTGATTGTAATTAACTAAAAGAGTATTCATCTCACCAATTCTGTTCTGTGAATACTTTTGGAATGTTCTCATACCACTATCTTCATCTTCCGATGTAAGTGAAGTTCCAAATAGTTCTTTAATTACGGTCTGTACTGCCTTCTTTTCTTTTTCAGGTACACGGACTCTAACTTCCATGAGAAGCTTGTCTACGTACTGCTTTTTAATAATATAATCAACAATTTCATCTGCCGACTTATTCATTACAGTTACAACAGATCCGTTGACCGTAAATGTTAAGTCGCCACGCTTATATAATCTAGCTACCAACCAATGAACGTCATCCTCTACGAATCCATATGGAGCAGACATAAATCTGTCTTTAATAGTCTTCATGGATGTCTTGATATGTATCTGTGAGTTACCTGATATAAAATTAAGTACATCGTCAAGTGCGTGTTGGTTAGACTCACCTTCACTACCTAAATCAAGCTTTAACTGATTTGTTGCAGCAAACATCTTTCTAATATTGGTCTCATCAAATGCTGCATCAATATATGAAAGCTTGTGATAAACTGTCTGAACCAGTCTACCAATAGCCTCATTGATTCTAGATGTAACTTCCTTTGATGAAAGGTTTGCCACATCGCCATTTACATATATTGTTGATTCTTTAAGTGCTTCTGTAAGGTAAAGCTTTGCATTAGAATTACGTTCACGCATCTCAACGCGCTTAGCTTCTTTAATAGTTTCATACTTAGTGAGCTGCGAAGATGTATTAAGTCGAAGGAATTTCTCAATCTTCAAATATGTCATAAGCTCTTCAAGGAAAGCTGCATCGTTTGGAAGAAGTACTACTACTTCCTGGCTTGTTCCTGACATCATACGAAGAGTCGCATCATCATTGCCACCATCATACCAAGGAGTAAGAACACGAAGTCCTATATCAAAATTCTGATTAGATTTGTATGGTCTATCATCAACTATCTGATTAAATGAGAATGCATATCTACCATTAAATGCTGGATAACGATATCTCTTATCGGAAAAGATATCCTCAAAAATCATTTCCGAAACTTTGTTAATGACCTCAGCCATTTCAACATTCTGGCTTTCAATCTCTCGATTAATTTCCTGCTCTTCATCTGTAAGGAAAACAAAAAGGCTACCATTCTTCTGCACAAGCATCTGCTGCTGAAGGACCTTAAGTGCCTGCTCAACCCTTTCCTTTAGCTCGATACGATCATTATCAATGTTATCAATCATAAGGCTAGTGATATTCTCTACATTAGCCTCAATCTCAAGTATGTACTTAATCATAAAAAGAGTCTTGAGAACATTAATTGCAAATACATCCTCAGTCTGTCCCTCTGGATTAATCTTTGTGTTATCAAAAGCCCTAATAATTACACTTCTATGACTATGATCCAAGAAGTTTTCAAGAGCGTCATAGAATCTATGAAATGGCACAATTGCACCTTCTGATTCTTCCATGATTTTTACTGCGGATTCTTTGAATAGTGCAAGCATTGAGCGCTCACCTTCTGATAAATGCTTGCCTGATGCACCATGCGTCCTTATCGATGTAAGTACACTCGCCAAAATATTAAATTGATATGGTACGAACGGATATACACAAGCAAAATCATTTTCATCTGAGTAAAGCTTTTTCTCTACGCCATCATTAAAAACAATAAGATTCTTGATGATAGTAGCCTTCTGCTCATAGAGAAGTCTAAGTGTCTGTGCGCCAGTCTCATTCTTATCCAGAATTCTCTTCTTGATAACCTCATCAACATTTGCCGATGAAAGAGCAAGTCGTGTGGCAAAACGCCCCTGAATCTTAGAGAAGTCATTTCCCTTAACTTTCATAATAGAATCAACATCCTGCTGGCTAGTAACAACAACCCATGCTTTACCGTAACAAGCTTGACTCAACTCATGTCGTACTGTTTGTAAATTCAGCATCAAACTTGAATCATCACCTATATACTGTCCTACTTCATCAACCATAAAAACGACGTGGTGATTATTTCCCTTCTTCTCAATATATTCTTGAACTCTTTTTGCAAATTCTTCAATACTTATTCGATATGGCTCAGTTGCCTTTTCACACCAGTTGCGAGCAGCAGCTTCACTCATGAAATCAATCTTTACAAGAGCCTCAACAACATCGTCCTGTATAAAATCAAACTTATGACGCGATTCTTCCCAATCTGAACCATATTCATCTGCGAATGCTCGTTTAAAAACTTCATACTTGCCTTCATCTGTAAGCTGACTCTCTAAATCTGCAAGATGTGGTAAGCTTCCGCAAAACCCACGTTTTTCGTTAAATACTTTTAAGAAAACATTTACTATTGCATCTTTATTTTGTTTGCTGTTGCTATCACTCTTTGCATCAATATCAAACAAGATAACATCTGTTGATGTTTCACTAGCCAAACGCATATCTGCAAGAACCATCGCATCAGAAATCTTATTATCATCAACAAAATAATCAATTGCCTTTTTACCACCAATTTCTTTGTTATCCAGGATATATGATAGTATCTTTAAGAAATGAGATTTACCACTTCCAAAGAAACCTGAAATCCATACTCCCACTTCTACAGTATTGCCAACGATTCCCTTTTTATATGCTTCAAAAAATGTTGCAAAGTGTTTCTGTAATTCCCTTGTAACAACATATTCTTCTAATTCCTGTGCTGGATTACTTGTTTCACCCTGTCCAACCATCACTACGCCTTGAATATCTCTATCAATACTCTTAGCAAACATATCTTTAATCTGCATATTAGTTCTCCTCCTAACTACTTCACTAACTTAAATGCACGATAATAATTATCATCTTTTATTTCGCCAAACAAGATAAGTTCTTGTTCGTTATATACTCCTGGGAAAAACATAACTACAGGAGCTTTTACAAATGATTGATGCAAATTGTTCAATACCTTATGTGATCTAAGAATTGGAAAGCACTTTCCAACTCCTGTAAGGAATACAACAGCATTATCTGGTGTATTATCCTTGATGTGCTGAACAATAAGACTGTCATCGTCATTAATCTTCATCGAATTACTAACAGCTTTTGTTATTTTTTCAAGTCCCTTTTTCTTTTCGAACTTGTAGCAATCCTCTAGAAAATCATTCTCCTTAAGGAAATCAATGATAATGTCGTAAAGATCAAAGACTACTAATTCAAATTCTTCGTTTCCTTTAGAATTTCTATTTTGCATGTATTTGATTCTCTCTCGAACTTCCAATTCCTGTTCTGGCGGATAATCAAACACCCAATAATTAACTTCGTTTGCTCTACCGCTACTCTGACGGAATGTTGGCTTCTTAATCGCCTCTTCCATCTGATCTAGACGCTCTGCTAAATCTGCCATTATCTAACTCCTTCCAACGCCTTAGCTATCTGTCCATATCCATAATCGTCAAGCCAATGCTTTAAAATCGGATCAAGAACGGGCTTCAAAATCTCACGCTCTGTTCCTCTATTATTGTCATCAAGTAATCCTGCCTCAAAAAGCATTGTCTTATAGCTTCTAGAAAGCCTTTTAACTGTAGCTTCAGTTAGCTTTTCGACATCCTCATGCTGTTCCTGCTTATTCTTAAAATAGATACTAAGATCAGCATCGGTTAAAACATTATTTCCAATAATCAGCTTCTCTCGAACTACTTCATATACAAAATCAAAGAACAATGTATCATGTGCTAGTGTTCCTGCTAATGCAAATAGTTTCTGAGTAGAAACATCACTATCCATAAACAATGGATAAAAGCTCTCATCCAAGGATTTGATTCTCGCTGTACAAGTTGAATAAATCATCTTGGCTCTAGCTGGTGTACTAGCTCCAAATATATTCTCTTCTTCACTGAGCTTTTTTATCTCCTCAAAAGATTTTCCAGACGATAACATCTGGACCTCTTTCCTAAACTCCATAAACCAAAATGAGAACTTTACTGCTCCTGCGCTATATTTATTTCTCTTCAACTGTGTTTCCTCCGTCATCTGGAATCATTTCCATAATGTCGCCAACATCACACTTGAGGAATGCACAAATTCGAGAAATTACATCCATAGATACATTCTCATTTCTGCCCATTTTTGCCATAGTATTAGGACTTGCTTTAATCGCATCCTGCAAGTCCTTTTTTTGCATGTCTAAATCAATTAGCATCTTCCATAGTTTCTTATAACTTACTTTCATACTTATTCCTCGCCAAATGTAAACAACGACTGAAAATTGCTTATAAAAGCACTGTTTATATGATAACATTTGGCTAGAGAAGTAGCAATGAAATAACTTCACAAACCTATAGTTGAACTTCACAAAGATATATCCCAATTCTTATGCTTTTTTCTAGTTAATCACCCTATTATTCTAATAATTTAGGCTTAATTAAAATTATTAAAACACACCATCTTTTACACATTCACTAAAATATGAACAGGTAATACAACACTGCCCACAACTTCTCTTTTCAATCCTTTTCTTTTTCTGTAACCAATAAATAAGTTTCCTCATAAACATCCTTCTCCCCCTTTTCCGCTATAGCACATTTCATATAGCTTATAATTGCATCGATTCAAGATAATTGTCTCCTCTACTGAATCGCCCATCGTCCAGTAATAATATCCTTCATAGTAGTAATAAATATGTTCTTCCCCCCAGAATATCGCTGGAAATCCGAAATGTCGTATATAAGTCACTATTTTAGGAAATTCCGACATATCGTTTTTATCTAGCTTGTCCTTAACTATATACTCATGCGGTGCTCTATCAGCATACGTTTTTGCAAATATCCAGTTTTGTCTATTTATAAATTCAGCAAAATCTTTTTTCTCCATATAAAACCTCTACATACTAAGATTTTCCATTTTTTATCTATTTTATATTCTACTCATGACATTGTAGTTTTATCGGACAGCTCAAAGCCTTGATTTTGCTGCATTTTTACATCAAAAAAGCAGCATCTAGTCAACTCTTTAGACCAAATGCTGCAAATCTGCATCAAATATAACACCTAAAAGGCTCATAATATTATTTTCTGTTGAAAAAGTCAGAACTCCCCTCTTTTTCTTTAAACGCGCTTTTGATAATTATTTCATACTGTTTTTCATGGACTCCATCATAATATCCAATAAATGTTGCTGTAAATCTGTCAGCTTCTCAGTCTCCTGTTCATAATATGTACCGGCCTTATCCTCAGAAATCATTCCCTTTTCTATCATGTCATAAAACATCCAGAATTTGAAAAACCATTCTGCAGATTTTTCAATATCTTCCCTGGTGCATTTAATTTCTTCCATGGTGTTTACCTCCTGAATGAAATTAGACTAACATATTTCTATGTCTAAACCGTTAACCTATTCTGAAGTTCTTTCTTATACATCTCTACTACAGCCTCTGGTCCCGTAATCGCAACATCTTTTCCAAGGCTGAATATCCATCCAAAGAATTGTAAACTAATGGCAACATCAACAGCTATCTTGCTTCTTCCGTCATCTACTGGACGAATACTTATATCTTTTCCGAATCTATCTATAAATATACCTACTTTTTCATTAGGAAACTCAATATGTACACGTTTGATTTCACCACCAAACATTGAAAAGTTCTCAAGGGCATATGTAGTCATATCAAAATTTTTAAAATGTTCCTCCCCATCTCGCTTTTTGTCAACAACGGAAAGTTTCATCATCTTATCTACACGATAATGCTTTACCTTACCATCCTCTGAATCATAAGCTACTAGATAATAGTTCTCATCTGCCCACGTAAGAGCCCATGGACTCACCTTATATTTTTGCCCGTCTTTGCGTGGCTCCAGCTTTTTGTCAATAGTCCATGAACAATACAAAAACTCTATCTGCTTATTATTCATTAGCGCTGTATGAATCGAATCCACAGAATAATAAATACTTTCATTCATAGTCTTGATTCTGTCATTGACGTAAACCTGTCTTTTCAGCTGCTTCGCCTGGTACTCGCTAACAAAAGCATTCATTTTTTTAATTAAAACATCCGATTTACTTTTTGATATGAACTTCGAAGACTGAATTGCATCAATCAGTAGCTTTACCTCTGCTAACTCAAAAGTACGACTGCCTACATGATAATAAGTCTCACGACCTTCCTGTTCCTTAATAACCTCGATACCAAGCTCATTCTCCATAACTTTAAAATCATCGTAGAGACTCTTTCGTTCCGCGGTAATATCGTACTTCTGCAGTTCCTTTATAATTTGAGGCAGAGTAAGCCGATGCTCATCATCTGTCTTTTCCTGCATTATTTTACATAGATAACTTAATTTTAATTTTTGATTAGCCCCTTTAGACATAAAGATACCCCCTATTTATACTCAATCTTTCTTGAGTATAGCATAGGAGGGATGATTATTGGACATATTCACATAATCTAATTCTTAAAAATATTCTGTCTAGTATATTCCGTTATTAATCTTATCTTTAATCTCATCAGCCTTTTTTTGACAAGATTTCATCATCTCAATAAGCTTCCTATGATTTTCCCAATGAGATGACCATAGTTCTTTACCAACGACTTTTTCAAAATCAACCTTAAGTGGCGTGTACTTTTTCTCAAAGTTCGACAATCGTTCTATTCTCGCTGCTAAATCTTTTATGCCCCTAGACTTTGGAGATAATTTGGCATCGCCTAGCATCCACTCTTTCCAATTCTTGTTTCCTTTACTCTGATTACATTTGCCGCAAGCAGGCACAAGATTATGGATTTCCGAAACATAGCCCGTAGGAGCTTTATTAATTATTAACGGTCTAAAATGATCCCACTCTGTATATTTGTCACCACAGTAAGCGCAACAAATTGTTTCCCTAGTCATCCCTAAAGTTCTTAAAACGTCATCAAGTTCTTCTTCCGATGGTTCTATAGTTGGTATTATCCCATTTACAAACGCATTAGTAATGCTAGACGTTCTTCCTGTAATTTTCATCGGTGTAGGCATTCTAAAAACATCTTTAGGCATATTCTGTACCCCCTATTTCTCGACAAGTCTAGACTTCATATTACCAATTATATCAAACAATCCCTTATCAATCACAATTGGATTAGAAAAAGCATCAACAACAATACCAACAACATCGGCATCATTTCCTAGCGCCAGCTTCATTGCTTCAAAAAAATGCTTCTGGACTTTAGAAAAATCATTGCCGTAATCGCCCATTTCCTCCCTACTTGAGAATACAGGGAAGTAATACTTGTCACCATTCTTAAGTATATCTGGAATCATCCTGATATCATCAAGTGCTGAAAATGTTTTGCCTACAATTTCTTCCTCATCCCTCTCTGCTAATTCTTCGAGGAATTTCTGATCAGCTTCTCCCATTACTACATTACATGGAATCCAAACTAGACTATCCCTCAGTAGTTCAAGCACATCGATGAAGTTACTTTCAGTCTTATCATCATTGAATGCTGCAATAGCTTCTCTTAACATACTGCCATCAGCCAAATCTTCAGGTGTAAGTTTTTGACTAGGATTCATATCACATAGTAAATGCTGTTTATTATCCTCATCCGTATATACGAAGAATGCAACCTTCTCATGCAGATGATATCCAAAATCCTGATCAGGCTCGTTTAAAAGTTTGCCGATAATGACTTTATCTCCAAGGTCTTCAATGCGTACCCAAACTTGTTCTGGCTGCAAGCCGTCTTTCAAGAGCACAACCTGGACATCATCTATGTATTCTTCATGTCTAAATGGATCAAGAAAATCAAATCTACGACTCTTGGCAACATTCTCATTTTCTTCATAGGTTTCCAGGCTAGAAATCTTATCCTTGAACAGCTCCATATATTCATCGTAAACATCTTCACTAAACAAGCACTCACACTCTTCTACTGCATCAGCTCGAAGCTTATACGTGATATCATTTGGTAAATCATAAAATTTAAAACCACCTTCATCTCCTTGCAAAGCTAAAGAGAGAATCTCAAATGTGAAGCCTGCCTCGTGGTCTACATAACCATAAACTAGAACACCATCAAACACCTCGTTCACATCTAAATCAGCTACAATATCCATTATGTTGTCATTGTTAAGCAATATGCTAAAGTTCTTGTAAAATGGCCTAAAGCCTAAATTCTTGTAGTTCATTATTGCTCCTCCTCATTAAAATAAGCATCCCTTATCTCTTTTGGAAAATATTCTATAGGCTCAACATATATTAATGGTATTAATCTAAAATCCCTGTCAAACTTGTCCAAAATATCTAGAAACTCCTTATCTAGTCTCTTCACCGCCTCCGCTTTCATGGAATCAGGCACTCCGTAAAAGGCCTCAGCGATGCTACCGGCGATGCAGGTAAGTGTGTCACAATCTCCTCCTAACGAAACCGCTGTCCTGATAACATCTTCAAAGTCTTCGCCCTCAAGAAAGGCTGTGATTGCCTCAGGAACAGTCTCTTGACAACTCTCCACATGATGATAAGTTGGTCGAATCTCATCACAAGTCCTGCTAAGATCATAGCCAAACTCTGAAATGATATATTCTTTAATTTCGTCCTTAGTGCATCTATTTCTAGCCATAAAGATTGCACTAGCTACAGACTCTGCGCCCTTGATTCCTTCAAGATGATTATGAGTCACCTCAGCAGACCAGCGTGCCACCTCTCTGGTGCGCTCCAACGTATCAAACATCCAACCTACTGCAGAAACCCTCATAGCAGAGCCATTGCCAAAGCTTCCATAAGGTTGAGGATTGCTAGATTTCAACCAGCCTGCGAAGCTGCCTCCATATTCTCCTTGAGCATATCTTCCGCCAAAGTCCTGCATGCGATCTACAAATGCCGCTTTCATTGTCCGTTCATCTGCATCTGTTCCTACTAGCATAATGGACTTTGCAATAGCAAGCGTCATTACACTGTCATCAGTGTATCTAATCCATTTTCGGGGATCAAACAAAATAAAATCCTTTGTCTTATCCCCCCTGTCGAACTCATATGGTGCACCAATCATATCACCTAAAATTGCTCCGTACATATATCGCTCCTCCTTACTACTCGGCATTAGTCTTTTTCTGATTCTATAATAAAAAAAGAGATGTACTTTAAAAAGCACACCTCACAAACGTAGATTTTATGTAATTTTTAGTCTTTTTTAGTCTTTACAGTTCCTTGAAAATCTCATTATCCTTATCAAAGAATACCCAATCACCTTCATTGATATCCTTGGCCAATAACTCTGCATCTGCCACCTCCATATCAATCTCCTGTCCTGTCTCGTCACGTAAGCGAAGCAACACTTGTGGCAAATAACCTACTGGTCGCTCCTCGCATCCATAGTCTGCTTCTTGGATTTTCTTTACTATGTACTTCAAGCTAGTAACCTTCTTTCTAACATTAATCTTCTATAATATTATGTATTCGCTTTTTATCTATAAATGCAGCTCCTTCTGACGCACACCCAAATAATGTATCATTTATGTTCCTAACTTCATTTTCATATATCTTCTGCATTCTAAATACTGCTGTTTTCCCGTCACGTTTTATAATTGGCTTTCTAAAGAAATTCTTATCGAATCCTGATGCGTATGATGGTGCATTTTCAACACCATCAGCCATTAAAAACAACGCCCTTTTAGGAGATATAGGATATACAGAATACATTGGAATACTTGTCATGCCATCCTCACTGATTCCATCAAATACAGCAGGATAACAATCACTTATCATAAAGTCTTCGCCACCTCTAACCTCAACAGGAAGAAAGTATAAACCTGTTAGTATCAACCCGCATGTATCTCTTACCATAAACGCCTTAACTGGAGAATCAATATTAGGATTATCTAATACCTGCTTCAATGATCTGCAATTCACAAGAATCCCTAGATTTCGTTTCCAGAAATCGGTTAAATCACCATCTTCCTGAAACATCGAATAAAATTCTTTAAACTCATTATCAGTTGACTCACTAAACATTTCCTTAACTCTATCTGCACGAAATCCCATAATAGCAAGAAATAACTTTAGACTATCATCTTCTTCAACAGAAAGAACTACTTCATCTTCTTTCAAAAACTTGTTAATAATCTGAGATGCTTCATTTTCGTATCTAGCCAAATCCTTTTCGATCTTAACAGGCTCATCTGGGTGATTAATTGTATCTCTATAAAGATTTCTTGTCATAAAGATTTCTTCAGTTCTTTTACTCTCAACAGAACCTTTACTACAATCATAGTATGATACATATCCGTCTTCTCTTTTAAAATTTCTAAGTATAAATTGAGGAATATAATGATGTCTAACTGGTTCCTTCATAACAATCCTTTCTAAATCGGAGTGACGTGATTTGAACACGCGGCCCCTACATCCCGAATGTAGTGCTCTACCATCTGAGCCACACCCCGAAAATACTTACTTCATTTTATCATAACAGATTTATATTTTGTCATTTCAACATCCCCAAATAATCACAATTATATGGTATCTTAAATGGACAAAAACTCTTAGAAAGAAAAATTATGGGAATACTAAGCAAACTATTTAAAACAAATAATACATCAATACAAATGGAACCTAGAAAATCATTATATGATGAAAACTCAGTATATTTTGCTGTCATAGATACTGAAACCACATGGTCTGATGAAGTTATGTCTATTGGTATTGTAATTGCTGACGCTAGCACAAACAAACCAATAGGTGGACAATACTATATTATCAGCCCTACATACAGAAAAGGTGGCATGTATTCTGGTGTTCTAAATATCCTGAAAACACAAAACACTATAACTAATTCTAGGCGAAATGTATTAGCTGATATCAAGAGCTTATTATCTGAATATCACATTGAAAAGATACTAGCCTATAATGCAAAATTTGATTTCAACCATTTGCCAGAGCTTAGAAATTATGAATGGTGCGATATTATGAGACTGGCTGCATATCGCCAATACAATTCATCTATTCCTACACGAGTAGAATGCTGTAAAACCGGTAGGATAAAAAAAGGATACGGTGTTGAACCCATCTATCAAATGCTAAGTGGTGATAGAAAATACCGCGAAATCCACAACGCATTTACTGATGCCGTAGATGAGCTAAAAATAGTGGAAATGCTAGGACATGATATTTCAACTTATGAAATAGGACGTATTTAGATAAGAGGTTAAGATATGGGATTATTCTCCAGCTTTATAAAATCATTATTTCCCACTCCAGAAAATAAATATATAGAACAAGAAAAGACTCTTCATAAGGCGCTCTTTGACAATATCGATGGACGCAGTCTCGATGATAATCAAAGAACTGCTGTTGTCGATGATTCTCCTCGTCAGCTTGTTGTTGCAGGTGCTGGTAGTGGTAAAACACTAACTATCTCCGCAAAGGTCAAATATCTAGTTGATGTTAAGGGCGTTGCGCCAGAGGATATATTGCTTATTTCATTCACCAAGAAAGCAGCAGACGAAATGCATGAGCGTATCAAAAGATTGGGTATTGATATTGACTCATCTACTTTCCACAAGTACGGCCTTGGTATATTAACTGAAGTAGATAAAAAGCAACCTGATGTAGTTGACAACATAAGCGATTATCTTGACAAATACTTAAATGAAATTATTTTTTCAGATGAGCGTAAAGCCAAAGAGTTTCTTTCTCTTATCGGTCTTATGATGCTCCCTATTTCCTCTGAAGAAACCACTGTGGGCGATAAGATTCAGATGGAGAATCTGCAGAACTTTACAACTTTACGTGATATGGCTCGTGGCTCAGAGAAACGAACTCTTAGAAATGAACGTGTTAAAAGCGGCGAAGAAGTTTACTTAGCAAACCGCTTCTATTTAGATGGAATTGACTATGAGTATGAAGCGGCTTATCCATATGATGAAATTGACAACTACCGTAAAAAATACCGTCCAGATTTTTATCTCAAAGAATTTGATGTTTACTGGGAACATTTTGGTGTAAATAAAAACAATCGTGCGCCACAATATGACAAGTTCCACGAACAACAATATATCGAAGGAATGAAATGGAAGCGTGAGCTTCATACAAAGAATCACACAAAGCTTGCTGAAACTTTCTCTTGGCAATTTAGAGGTGATGAAATAGACAATGCCATAAAGGCAAACTATGCCAAATATGGAGTAAAAACAAAACCTGTTAGCTACCAGGATATTATTGCGCAGATTGAAGACAACAACAAATACAGCCAGTTTTCTAATTTCAAATCTTTAGTAGTAACATTTGTATCTTTATATCGCTCTTACGGATATAACATAGACCACTTTAGTTTAATTCAGAACGAAGCAAAACGAGGAAACTTTATTCCTAAAAACTATGATGTTAACTGGAAAAAGAAATGTTCTTTGTTGTTTTTGGAGTTTGTAAAAGGATTTTATGAGTACTATATCAATGAGCTCACAAGCGAGGGAATGATTGACTTTAATGACATGATTATTAAAGCATCTGATTACATTTCTCAGGGGCTCTATAAGCCTGCCTATAAATATGTCATCATAGACGAGTTTCAAGATATATCCTATAGCAGATATATGTTAGTCAAAAATACCTTAGATGCTTCTGGAGCCAAACTTTTCTGTGTTGGCGATGATTGGCAATCTATTTACCGTTTCTCTGGCAGCGACATAGATTTATTCATTAACTTCAAGAGATACTTTGGCTCAGTTTCAAGAACAGATATTACAAAAACATATAGAAACTCCCAAGAATTAATTGATATATCAGCACGTTTTATTCTTCAAAATAAATATCAATTACATAAATCACTGCGTAGTGATAAACATCAAGAGTGTCCCATTAGAATTGTGTATTATGCAGGTAGCTTTGAACCTATCATTGATGGAAATGATGATTTCGCAGCTAAAAATGTTGGGCAAGCATTAGATCTAGCATTAGAAGACATAAATAAAAATGCTGATGGAACAAAAATGGACGTTCTCGTCCTAGGACGTATCAACAATGATATAAACATGCTCAGTGATAATCCTAACATTAGCATCAATCAAATTGGTGGAGAAATGCGAATCTTGCATAAGCTTTATCCTGATTTGAAAATAACATTCAGAACTGTCCATTCCTCTAAAGGACTTGAGGCAGACCAAGTCATTGTTCTGAACTTACTTAATGGAGAATTAGGGTTCCCTAGCCAAATAATTGATGATCCAATACTGTCGCTAATTCAAACTAATCAAGAGTCTTATTTATATGCAGAAGAACGAAGGCTCTTTTATGTAGCACTTACTAGAACAAAGAATTGCACTTATCTTCTCTCGCCTGAAATTAACGAATCAATATTTGTAAAGGCTATAGAGGAACTAAAACACTCATATGAAGTAAAAGTTATCGTGCCTGATAATAACGTAAATGCGTTTATCAAAAAACCGGTACTTCAGCATTGTCCAATATGCAAAGCTGGAATTCTTTCTATTCGTCAGGCTAATAATGGTCGTAAGTTCGTCAGTTGCAGTAACTACCCAAAATGCAGTTATGCAAATTGGGATTTAGCCGCTGCTAGAAATAATATTCGCTGCCCAGAATGCGGTGATTTTTTAGTGCAGCGCCGCGGTAAATACGGAATCTTTTTAGGCTGTTCAGGATATCCAGCATGTAAATATACCAAGAATTTAGATAAGTAAAAGAAAGGAGTCGCTTTATGTTCCGTAATTTCTTCAAAAATATTTTCGATTATGATGATGGAGATTTTATCCACTCTACTGGTGGAAATACTGGCATCGATGATGAAGGCCACATGCACATGCGAATGGGTGATAACATGTCTATGGATATGGACTCTGGAGATATTCATTTTACCTCTGGTTGGCCTGATGACAATGACACTTTTAATAATGGCTTTAATGACGACTTTAATAATCCTTGGTAATGCAAAAGGCTCCCACACGGGAGCCTTTTGCCGACTATTATGCTAATGAATTTATTTGTGCATCATGCCAGCAATATATTCCATAAATTGCCGTACCAGCCGCTAGTAATCCTAAAAAAGCAGTACAGGCTGCTCCTGATTTTCCTGACAGTTCAATATTCAATTTTGAATTTTTTCCAGCCTCCAACGTGGCTTCTTCTACTAATTTCAATAGTTCGTCTTTCATTCTATTCCTCCGTTTTAATCTAATTGCAGTTAATATGTCTTGTTACAATATCAATGCGGACAACATTCTATATATTGTCGATTGAATAATTCCGACGTCGTTGGTATTATAATATCAAGCTATAATGTCCGCATCAACAGACACTTTAACTTAAAATGTCCGTTGCGTATAAAAGGAGAATATCATGCCAAGAGGTCAAATATATAAAGAAAAAATAAATAAAGAAGTATTTCTAGAAATATTAAAACAAAAGAATTATTCAATTGCTAAACTAGTTCGTGATGAAATCGTAGATTGTAACGAAAAAACGATTAGAAGATCATTAAACGAAGGTCGTATTACACCACGGTACTTAAACTCAATAGCCCAAAAATTAGATATAGATCCTAGATTTTTATCTGGTCAAATTCATATGGAATTTGATGATTTGGATGAAAAATTTAGAAAAATGTTCTACTCTTATTTAGATGTAAATGAATACCCATTTTCAAGAATGGAATTAGAAGAAAATAAGAAAACAGGAATAACTAATTTTATAACAGCAATATTAAACCTATATGACATTTCATATGAAGAGTATGACAAACTAGATTTTGATACTCAAACAAATATTGATAGAGATTTAATCACAAGCATAGGCGATATATTAATCAAATATTTCAAAAAAGATTCTTATGGAAAAGCGGGCCTTCCGAAAGCAGATTTTTTATTATATGACTTGGATAATTATATTGAAAATCATTATCAGCTAGTTTATGCAGATACCACTTTAAGGGATAAATATACTAATAATCCACCAAAAGGATTTTCTTCAAAAGATATTATAAATATGAGTGCTGAAGAAATATTCGATTTAGATGTAAAACTCGATTGGGAAGCTCAAAAAAATGATTATGACCCGATAGCTTCCAAATATAAAGTTATTAATCCTGACGGTAACAAATAAACAGCCATCTCTGTATTATTTAATAGGGGCAGTCACTGCTGCCCCCAGCATAATTACTTTCTTTTCTTTCCCTTACATTCCTTCCTCAAATTTTCTATAGCCTCAATCTTCTCATCAGTTGTAAGCCACTTATCATGTAAAAGAATATGATACATTCTTTCTTCAACCTCAAGGTCCTCATGAGCTGCTGGTATATACCCATAAAACAGATCGAGCAACTTATCAATCTTTCCAAACGGAGAATCTGTAGTTAATGTAACAATTGAATGACCTAAATCAAATAAATCTGATATTATTTCCATGGCTTCTCTAAGTCCTTCATACGCCTCAACCACAACAGCCATTTCCTTCTTTGTCATTTTTCAAAATCCTCCTCACAAAACCAAATCGTCCTTATGTCTATTCCTATAAGCCGCAGCATCAAAAATCTCAATCCTATAAGGCGTATCCATTAGTTCCGCAACCCTTTTGAGAACTTCATCATAATCCTCCACCCTGAGTTTTTCCTTTGACACTCGCTTCTTACCATCAAATAATTCAATATAATATGTCTCCATAGCACACTCCTAAAGACTCACGTCATCAAGCTTCTTTTCACGATGATTCTTTCCAGTAAACTTCTCTTTCAGCTGATCTAACACAGATGGCTTCTTATCTGCAATAGCATTTTCCATATCATAGGCAGCAGCATAGTGGGCATCCTCTTGAAGTGAATCAAAATCGATTTTCTTAACTCCTGCAGAAGTATCCATCAATTCACTTACAACAATATCAGCTACCACTATAGCAATAGATGCATTAGGTCTATCAATTACGCCTCCATCTTTTACACGCTTACTCTCATCATAGATTGTGTAATCGAAGCCGCCATCAGTTTTCTGAACTGCTAAATATTCTTTTCCAATCTTGAAAGCCACTTCATCATTAGTGGTTTCAAATTCCTTGGCATTTTCTTCTATTCTAATTTCAGCTTCAATGCCATGGATGATTTCATTTGCAGTACGTCTGATAGTTTGCATTGAAGATTTAAGCTCTTCCATTTCTTTTCCTGAGCTCCAGCCTGCAATATAGCCAAAAGAATAATCAGAAGTATCGACACCGAAGTGTTGGCAAACTGCATAAGCTACAGATTCAGCCTCGACCTCTTTTGTTCTTCTATCCTTTTTATGAGCTTCACTTTCATCACCCTTTTCAAGATTTCCATGCAAGATGGAATGAGCCAACTCATGTATCAACGTTTTTAAAGTTTGAGCCTGAGTCATATCCTTCTGGACAACAATTTTATTATTTTTCTGAGAATAGAATCCCTTGGCGCCACCTTCAATGTCTCTATACTCAATAGGCACTTTTGAAATATCAGCTACTGCTTTGGTGAGCTGATTGAACTTTTCTACCTGGCCTGAAAGCATATCTACACCAATCTTTGGAAGCTCTTTTCCCTCGGTATCTGATACATCAAATACCGTAGAAACCTTAAACTTTGTTACTTCTATAGTTTTCTTTGCTCCGTCTTTGTCAGTCTTGTCATCATCCACTTCGACCTTCACTTTCACTGGCGAGATAATCTTGATTCCTTTGGCGCCCTTCTTTACATGGCGCTCAAAATTTTTCTGCCATGCGCCATATCCAGCAACCAAACTAGCATCTGGTCGCTGCATTGCTATTAGCAAAGTGTTATTGAAACTGTAGTTATGAAACTTTGACATTGTAGTAAGATAGGTTTTGTATTTCTCAGAATTAAAAAGATCACGGAGCCCCTGTTCGAGTTTTTCCGTGATCTCTTTTACTTCCATTCAAACTCCTTTACTTCACCAGATTCGTAAGAATCCAACACCTGCTTATAGAGCTCTTCTCTAAATTCCTTGGTTATCGGAAATGCGATATCCTTAAAAATAGGATTGCCCTCTTCATCAACAGTCTTGCTTTTGAAACAAGGCATTGATACAAAAAGATCTCCCTTCTTGCTTTCCACAACCGAAAGATTCTTTACAACAAAACTATCTCCAAATGTTACTGAACAAAGTCCCTTGACGTTATTAGTTGAAGCTTCTAGCTTATTTGTTTTTACATTAATTTTCATGTTCATAGTCCTCCTTAATTTTTCCATTCTAGTGTTGGCCTAAGGCCAATATTTTCGCGTGGCAAGCAATGCATTTGTCTGACAAATGCGTTATGCGGCTTTTACAACTCATTCTGCGAATGAGAGTTTCGGGTACGACTTCGTCTACCCTCTTTTTCAATTTCTTCATCATCCTTCTGATAAAGAATTTCTATATTTCGCTTCGCGATAAAGTACTCATTCATATCTTTTTTAATTTTTGCATACTCATAAAACTCTTTTTTCTTTTCTGCCAGGATTTCTCCATATTCTTTTCTAAGCTCTGGCAATTTAGGTCTAACACCTTTTGGAAGAGTTTTATAAACTTCCTCAGCCGCTTTATAAAGCAAAAGCTCCGACTCATGTTCATCCCAAAACTTCTTGCTGTAGCCACTCTTTTTGTAATCTACAAACACCTGTCTGTTTTTCGCATAGTCAATTACAGCCTTCTGAAGCTTCTTATTTTCTGCCAAAAGAGCTTCCTTTCTTTTCATGGAATCATTCAGTTCTTTCATTCTTTCTGAATGCTCATCAGTGATTTCTTTGAGCTGCACATATGATTCAATGTTATGCTCTTGTAAAAAGAGAATTGTTTTTGCCATCTGTTTTGCATTAAACCTCTTTGCCCAATTTATATAACCAGCACCTTTTCCATTCAAAACTTTGTTTTCAACATCCTTAATAAACTCCAACTTTTTCTTATCCATTTTCCTGATGCGATAGAAGTTGCCTTTGTTTTTTCTCTCAGCATAAGAAGTTGGATTTATAATTGATAATCCATTTTCAGAACATAGAATGTCTGAAATTCTTCTTATAGCATTAGATGAATAATAGAAATTTCTAAATTTCTTCTTCCCATCCAAAGCTATGGAATTGAAAATGATGTGATTATGAATATGAGCCTTATCTGTATGAGTACAAACTGTAAAAGCATGCTTACCTTTAGTAAATCTCATGGCCAGCTCATAACCAATCTCATTTGCTTTTTCTGGAGTTATCTCCCCTGGCTTAAATGACTGTCTTATCTGATAAGCAATGACTTCGTCTTTACGAACTGAACGAACCCTGTCGTGGTATAATTTGTTAGAAAGCAAGAACTCCTCGTTTGCTGTTTCAATATCACAGCCAAAGGTTGTGACGTATTTTTTTTGTTCTGTCTTCAGCTCGTTTTCTGTGTAGTCCATTCTTTCCTGTAAGCACGTAGCCAAATCTTTACCCTTTGTCACATGTAATGCCATCAGTCTTGTAGCTGCCATAAGATTCCCTTTCTATCAAAAAAGCAGCCTCCTCCATTTACGGAAAAGACTGCCTTAATGATTCTTATAATATTTCTTTAGATTCGTCTTAAGTTATCCCGAAGAGAATCACATATTAATTGTAGATTTGCTACAAAGAATAAAATACCTAGAACTAACACGATAATGACTCCACTAATTGCAGCTAATGGGATGTCATGACCAATAAGGTTTACGATTCCTATTACAAGGAAAATATTGATAATTATAGCTCCTACTCTTGCACCAACTTCTATAGAAACCTTAGCTAAAAGTGATCCCATAGTAAGAAGTGCCATCACTGGAACCAACATCAATTTCAATAAAACTCTTAAAATAAACATAAGCCTCAACCTCCCAAATCAATCATTTTTCTAAAGTCTAATCTAGCAAATTAAAACATGCAATGATGTCACTAATCAATCGCTGCAAATTTCTGCATGATATCCCTTGTGCCATTCCAAATTTCATCAAGACGCTTTTGTAGCTCTTTTATATCTTGCTGGTAAACTACTCCCAGTCCATTAGCTTTCTTTGCATATTGATTAAGATTGTTAGAACACATGCGAAGTAAATACACTAATTCATTTAAATCTTTAGTATCAATCTTAACGCAGTATCCATCTAGAATCATCTTTCTCATGTAGGCACTCATGCTAGAGATTTCCAACTCATTCATCTTGAATTTCATTCTTTGAAGCTCATCATCTGTCAATCTCACAGTTACGCGGTTTGTGTATCTTTGCACTTTTCTCTGCCTCCAAAGCTATCTTCCTTTTCTCTTCATACTCTTTTCCTTTTTTGTAGGTTTGTTCTGAGATGCTATCCTCTGGAAGATTGTTTATGATGCCATCAAAGTTATTATCATTTCCTTCAATGGCATCTTCAGCAGCCTTGAGATAATTCTTTTTTGAAAAAATCGTATGTTGTTCTAGGATATTTTCCTCAATATCAGAAAGTTCCTCTTCTTTAGAAAGTCTCTCATTTGCAATATCAAGTCCATCCATAGGCTACCTCCTATTCCACAGGCACATCATCGTAATCCTTATCCTCTGACTCTGAAGGAATTTCAATATATTCCTCTCCATCATCAATGATTGGACCAGTCTTTTTCTTTATGAAACTGCTCTTATTACTGTATAAATAAAAACCACCTACACCAGCCATTCCTAGCAAAATACAAATAACAAATATATTGCTTTTGCTTGATTTCTTTTCTGGTTTTACTGGCTCTTCATCAGTTTCCGTATCTTCATTATCAGGTTTTGATGTTTGTACTTTTGCAGCCTCAGCAGCTTCCTTCGCTTTTTCTAATTCTTTCTTTTCATCATCATCTAAAAGAGCCATTAAATCCTGCTCATCAACAAGATTAAGGAAATGAACTGTGTTTTCGCCATTATCATCTCTATCGATAATGATATAAAAGATGTTTCCATCTTTTGTAGTAACCGTAATAAACTGCTTTCCAGTTTTTTCTTTAGTTCCATAATCATCCACAATAGAAAGATTTCCATCTGGGGTAAGAGGCCCCATTTCGTCAACCTCTTCATCCTCAGATTCTTCATAATCTTCATCAATTACAGATGTGTCTACATTATCTGGAACATGAGCTTCTGCTCTTATTGGTGCAGATACTGCTGCAAGCACGCCTACAAGAGCAAGCATCATTATTTTAGTTTTAATATTCTTCATCGAAATCATCCTCCTTTACAACATTCGTATTTGCGATTTCTTCAATAGGTTTATTCCCAGGCAAATTATCCTTCGAGTATGCAATCAAGTTAGCCAGTTGCTCAGGGGTTAACTCTGCTGCAACCATCATGTCATGAATACAGGTCTTTTCTATCTCAGCACATTTCTTTTGGAGATTCTTCACTTTGTTATCCCATTCATCTCTTTTGGCCTCAGCTCTTTTCAAATCACTTCTGACTTTATCTAATCTTTCAAACATAGTTCCTCCATCTATGGCAATCTGCCATAACATAAAAAGTGTTTTCTATAGTAATTGCTTTCAATAGATGTGTACTGGATTGGATTACCGCAATGTAACATGATTCCATTTCCACAGTAGATTCCTACATGAGTGGCACCAGCTTTGTTCTTCTGCGTACCTTTAAAGAAAATCAAATCACCTGGTTTTGCTTCCTCTGCAGAAACGACAGTACATTTTGCTTTAAGTCCATTACAATCTGTTCTTCCAACACTCCAACCTGAATGGTTAAGCACCCAGCAAACAAATCCACTACAGTCGAATCCCTGTCTTGGACTAGATCCGCCCCACACGTATGCTCTACCTAAATACTTTTCACCCTCAGCAATCATTGCTGCAAAAGTCTGATCAGTTAGAGCTTCAGGTGGCACTTCTAAATCATCTGGTATCTCTATATCTGTATACAGATCTTCAAACAAATCCGGCTTATTACCTTTTGTCTCAAGTAACAAATTATACCTGGCTCTTTGGACATCACTTAATGGTTTTGAAGCAATTACACTTCCCAGGCCTTTGTTATTTAGCTTTACTTTCAAAATAGAAACCGTATAGTACTCTATCTCCTGATAGGAATATACTTTTCCATTTTCTATTCCATATTTGGTAACTGTTCTAGACCTTGTTTCTGTTCTAGGTGTGTAGGTGAGATTATACTGTGCATCAAATAGTTCCTTTATTACAGGCTTCATATCACACCTAGTGAAATTCTCATAAGCTGCTGTTAAATAAGAAATCAGCTCGTAGGGATTGTGTCCAATCTCTTCAAGCTGATACTCATACTCATCATAGCCAGGAAAATCTGACTCTGTATTATTTATTGTTTTCCTAAGTTCCTTCTCTAGTTTTGTATAATCAGAATTAACACCTATAATATCCTCATCGTACGCTGTATAGGTTCCAGCAACTACTGATTCACTCATGGAGCCGAACAGACTAAGCAAATCTACCTTCACTACGTGAAGAACGATAATACATACCACAATAACTACTAAGATAACCGCGATAATAGGATTTTCTATAATCAGCTCCACTAATGAAGATACCAATCTCCTACCGGCATCAAATAATGCCTTGGCGATTTTAGCTGCTTCCTCCGCTGCCTTCTTTGATACTTCTGCAGTAGCTTTTGCTGATTGTTTTCCAGCTTCTGCTGCAGCCTTAGCCTGTTCTCTTTGAATCTGAGCTCGTTTGATTTTCTTCTTAATAAGTTTTTTTGTTAATTCATGAGCTTCACTTACTGCAGACCTTCCATAATCCAGTGCATCTCCACCTACGTTTTCATCCTTATTGTAGTCATACATTACATGCCTCCCCTCTGTTTAATCTGCGCAAGCTCCTCAGGTTTTGTTGTGAGATACTTATACAGTACGTTATCCTTAGGGAAGTTATCCTTAAATGGAAGAACCACATCACCAAAGAACATCAATCCTCTACCAGAAGGAGCATTGGTTACATACTTAAGTTGGGCATCACTTATTCCAAGACTTTCCGCCAGGATTTGCTTGTCCTCAGCGCCCTGATTAAGCATATAGATGAAATCGCAGTTCTCGAAAATATTACTAATCTCTGGACTAGCTAATACATCCTTAACATTCTGAGTAAGTGCTGTAGGGATACCTCCCCACTTTCTAAATCGCTTATAGATTTCTACTGAATAAGCAGCTGTCTGTTCATCCTTTAACAAAAGGTGGAACTCGTCCATATAGTATCTGGTAGTCTTTCCTATATCACGATTCATAGTTACTCGGCCCCATACCTGGTCATGAACAATAAGCATACCTACCTTCTTAAGCTGCTTTCCTAAATCCTTAATGTCATAGCAAACTATTCTATTATTAATGTTTACGTTTGTACGGTGATTAAACACGTTTAGAGAGCCTTTAACATATAATTCAAGGGAAGTAGCTACCTCTTTAGCTTCTTTCTCAGATTGCTTCATAAGCTCCTTATAGAGATCCTCTAGAAGAGGCATACGCTCTGGTATAGGATTCTCATAAAACTGGGCATATACATTCCTAATACATCTATCAATAATCGTCTTTTGGATACCAGTAAGACCATCCCTTTGATTAAGAATCAACTCACAAAGTGACAGTAGAAACTCTGCTTTAAGTGAAACAGCATCCTCACCATCAGAATAGTTATCATTAATATCCATAGGATTAATATACTGAGTAGACTTCTGACTAATATGGATTACCTGCCCACCAAAGAGCTCTACTAGAGGTGTGTACTCTCGCTCTGGATCACTGATAATGATGTCGTCATTACTAGATAGCACTACATTGGCTATCTCTCTTTTTGCAGCCAGTGATTTACCTGAACCTGGCTTTCCAAAGAACATACCGTTTGGATTATTAGCCTTCTTTCTATCAGCAAAAATAAGCTCTCCTGTAAGTGCATTTTGGCCATAGTACAAATCGTTCTCATCCTGCTTTAAAAGCTCTGGAATTAAAAAAGGGATAAACACAGCAACCGATGAAGTGGTTACCTGTCTATCCTTTTTAATAAGATTACATCCCAGAGGAAGTACGCTCTTAATAGCTTTAGCTTGTCTGTATTCAAGAGGATACGTCTCGCAGCTAAACTGCTGAGCTATACTCTTTTGCTGCTTAACATTGTTCTTTAGGCTGTCTTTTGTGCTACCAGTAGTCATTAATACGAATGTCATATTGAACATTCTTTCATTCTGACTCTGCAGATTAGAAAGCATTGAGCTGGCATCAGCACCATACAGATTAAGGTCATTAGGAATTAAATCCATATCATATCCAGCCTTTACTGCTTTCTTCTGCTCATCAATCTTGTTTGAATCAATATCAGTAATCTTTCTTTTAACTCCTTTGATGGCTTCATTCTGATTTACAGACTGTAAATGAATACTGATAAACTGCTGACAGTCTAAATCAAGAAGCTGCTCAAAGAACTGATCAGATATTTCAGGAGCATCATAAGAGAAACAACTCACCTGACCATAGTAGCCTGGTTTCTTGAAGATATTCTTCATAGGATAATCAATATTATCCTCAAGACTTCCTGCTCCAAATTTCATTTGATTTAAGATATCAATCCTCTGCTGTCCATCTAAGATCTTTGCTTTAACTCCCATCTGTTCAAAGTTCTCTATCACCTTATCTTCAATCTTATGAAGTCGCCCCTTTGCCTCTTTTAGTGAGCCAGCTCTTATACCGAAAGTTAGATACTTAGTCTTAACTAGCACATCATCAAGACATCCTTTGTGATCTATAAGCATCTTTGAATACTCAGCCCTAAGTGAATCCATATTATCGTCTTTACGATCTATGCTTAAATGTTCCCTTAGTTCTTTAGCGTTCGCATATACGTTAGCAAAGGTTAATTCAAACTCTACACTCGTATCAAAGTAATTTAGGAATGTCTTCCACTGTTCAAAAATCAAATCCTTATGCATATCAGAAGCGAGTTTATAATTGATATCACTAAATTCAACAGTCTTGGTATAAAGATCTCCATCCACAAGGCAAATGCCATTAGCATACATCCTATCATAAAGCTGTTTCTCCTGATTCTTTTTAAGCTTAAACTCCAATGCTCTCTGAATAATGATTTCAAATGTATCTCCGTTCTTCTCAAACATAGCCACAAAAAATAGCGGCATCATAACCGCCATCATCACAAAGGTAGGAACACTTATATCTACCTGTAACTTCTTAACCAGGAAGAATGTTGGGATACCAATCATAGCTGCAAGCGTAAAACAAATCACCTGCCTCTTTGTAAGCCCAAAAGCCACCTTTTCCTTCACTCTTGTTAAATCGCTGGGGACTTTTACATTTACTGCCATATCTATTCCTTTCTACTGTGCTGAAAATACTCTCTTTGATAGTGTGCCAGTCTTAAACAAACTGAATACCAGAAGTATGTTGTATCCCATAATGCCCCAGATAGTACCTACAATATCATCTGAAATCGTAATGTTCTGAATAAGCACTGCATAGATTCCTACTACAATAAGGATTAAGAATCCTTGGAATCCAATAGCAAGCAAACTTCTCACATAGTTCTGTCCTATATGACTCTGCTCCTTATTTCCAAATGTTGAAAATGGAATCGGAGCCATACTAACAAGCAAATAGATTTCTATCATACGTCCATAGATAACTACAAATATGATTAATGAAAGTATCTTAAAGCCAGCTCCCAAAACTGTGATTTCAGCGTATATAGGTAGGATTTCTCCTATACCCATACTCTCTAAGGTTGATCTCAATTGAGCCAGCTGTGGTCCTGTAACCGCTGTAGAATGTGTGATAAAACCACCTGCGTCTCGGCATACATGGTAAGTAACATCAAAGACTGCCATTGTAAAGTCAAAGCAATGAGTAATTGCCAAAACCGCCACAGATGTTTTTAACAACCATTTGATAAATATCCATGTCTCAAAGTTTGCTAGATTATTATGCGCTACCACTAGCTGTATCAACTCATAACAGGCAATAAACGTCATGATTATTCCTGCTATCGGCAAAAGAGCGGTTTCAGAAGTTGATTTAATCAGTGGATACACACCTGGAACAAAATCTGCTGGACCAGTAGATACCTGTCCAGCTACTTTTGCTACTTCATCATTAACACTATCAAAAAGACCCGTCAGAACCCACATAACACCGTCAATAAGCTTACTCTTCACATAGTCCGCCATTGCGTCAAATATTAAATCCATATGTTGTTCTCCTGTCTTTACTACAAATACAAGGAGCTGAAAGCAATGCCTTCAGCCCCAATTTCAGGTTCAATATTTAGTTTTAATACCAGCTCTTAGAACAAACCTGAAAGAAGTGGAATGAGCTTAATACCAATGAGGATGATTCCACCACCACTCATGAACTGCTTCATTCCCTGCGACTTAGCGCCCGGATTGTCATTGCCATATCCTTCAAGAAGGTTTACCGCGCCCCAAACTCCAAGGCCTGCGCCGATTGCTGTTACTAAAGTTCCCATTACGTCTACACCTGAATTAAAAAATGCCATTTTGATACCTGGTTCGAAAACTCACCATCATCCATTGTCCTTCATCCGGAATCTCTCCATCATTTTTTCACCTTCATTCGGAAGTAGCGAGCTTCCGAATTTTCCTTTCTTCTTAAAAATATAGTTTATAGTTTCATCTCATGCCTTAATCCTGCGCACCTGATTTTGGGCATAATAATAGACCAGAACTTTCTGGGCGTCCCCAGAATCGCTGGTCTATGTAAATTTATTAATTTTCTGTTGCTTTCTCTAAAGCTTCATATAATTTCTCATATTCTTGCTTTATTTCATTTTGTTCTCTTACAAAATCATTAATCAAAATTATAATATCGTCATATCGAAACTCAATTTCATCTGGTGACGCATCACCTGCATTCATATCAAAATCGACTTCATGGAATCCAACCGTCAATTCTATATTCCCAGAAGCCTCTTTTCCATTATTTGTCTTTACATTGATATCAATCCATTCTTTATCATTTTCAGACATAACATGATTATTAAACGGTGCCAATGATATTTCTAACTGATCATCAATTCCTTTTATTAAATAAGACTTACCTAATTCCAAATCATCTGGAACCTCTGTAATCTCTTCTGAAATACTTGATGAAAAATCATAAAGCTTATTTAGCCATTCTTTTATACATTCTTCAGAATAAGTGTCCGGCATAATATACTTTGTTATTTTTTCCTTATTTAAATATCTATCAAGGCCATTTAATATTTTTTGTTTTTGTTCAGAGGTACCTTTATTCATTATATCTATTATATCATCACAAATGCCCGCGAGATTCTCAAATAAATTACTAACTTTAGTATAGTCTTTGAACGCTTCGATAATTGTATTATTCATATCTGAGTCTCTTACTTTTTCTTCCAAGTAATCATCAAATTGATCCAACGGATGTAATCCAAAGCTTTCTCTATCTTGATTTATAATATCTAGCCTATAATCATCATCATCTTCTTCGTAGTCATCTATTTCCTCAACACTTTGTCTACTATCACCTCCTAAATGTAATGTAAATGGCAATACACTAATACTATTATCCTTAAAATATATTTTTATTCTGCAAGCATGATTAACACTGTGCTTTTCTATAACATGAACAGTATCAACAAAAACGTAATCATCAGTTTCACTATCAAATGGCGCATTATCATAGTCTTTATAATAACAGTTCATTTCAATATCTGCTTTAAGAACAAGGGTTACAATGGCACAATCTTCCTCTATTGCATCAATGATATGAACATAATGCTTAACGTTATTAATACTATTTAAGTATGTTTCAAAATAATCATGGCCATAAACCAGTCCCTTACCATCATGATAAGTACCTATTACGTTAATATCTTGATGCTCTTTAATATAATTAGTTATTTCTTCATCAATACGATTATTTAAATTCTGGAGTAAACGTTTAACATTTTCTAGTTCCTTTTCATCAGCTGTAATCATATTAAACAATTCATCTAGTGAATTGAGGATTGTGTATTTTCTATTTCTTTGTAAACCTTTTATTAACCCATCATCACTACTTAATATAATTACTGAATCATTATCTGGAAATCTATTTTTTATTTGATTTACTATAAAAGCATCTGGAAATTCCTTTCGTTTTCTTCCATCTTCAAATGGGAATTCAATATTAAAATAATCCTTAAAAATCTCGTTTAAATCCACAAATGAAAAATCTAATATTTCTGAACATACCTTATTCATATATGCCAAAATATTCTCTTCAAAACGTTTGATTAGCTCTTCCTCTGTTGGTATATCCAAAAAAGATTCTAAATTTACAGTTCGTAAAATATTGTCACTTAATTGCTTACGTATATTTGTTTTATTTTGATTAATTTTTGTATATATTTCAGTTCCAAATTTTTTTGCATGAGCTTGAACTTCCCCATATACTACATTACTTAAAACGACACTAATCTTTCCATTATTCACATAATTTAATAATATGCTCAGCTTACTATTCTCAGATAAATCATATTGTGTAGAGTCAAAAATATTTGTATCTATTGAAACCGTTATTGGATATTTTAACATTGCACCTCTCCTCCTTTAGCACGTTTGTATTATACCGTATTTGCGAATGAAGAGGTGCATCATTTTAAATTTTTACAACATCAAAAACTTCATCCTTCTTAAACTTCATACCCTGCTTAAGATACTTCTCGATATCCAAGTTATTCCTAGAATCATATTCCCCAGTCTCTTGGTATAGCGGATGATGGGTAACATCATATTTGTCTGACAAAAATGGTCTTACACCACGAAGCTGCAGGATGCATTTATCTCCATCAAGCACTGCAAGCTCATCCATAGTCATTAGGTCTTTACCAGCCTTTTGATAGTTGGTTGAAAACGAAGGATTGTTACCTCTGCTTTCTCCAGTGTTATACATATCAATAGTTTCTTTTCCCAATGCCTGGCTTAAGTCTTTCAATGTGGAAGGCTCTGAACCACCTAAGAAAAGCTGTGAATCCATATTACCAATGATAGTGTCACAGTGATCTTTATAGATAGCTTTCAGCTGTGATTTTGCCTGTAGAAATAAGCAAGCACTTATCTCACGGCTTCGAATTGTGGCCACCAGCTTCTCTAGGTTTGGAATCTGACCGATGTTTGCTGTCTCATCTATAAGGCAACGTACATGCACTGGAAGTCTTCCGCCATAAACATCATCAGCTTTCTCACAAAGCAGATTAAAAAGCTGTGTGTAGATAAGTGAAATCAAAAAATTGAATGTAGCATCTGTATCACTCATGATTAGAAACAATGCAGTCTTTTGATCTCCTAATGTATCAAGCTGCAATTCATCATAAGTTGTAATCTCACGAAGCTCTTCAATATCGAATGGAGCTAATCTGGCACCACATGAAATTAAAATACTTTTCATCGTTTTGCCAGCAGCCATTTTAAACTTTTTATATTGCCTTACTGCAAAATGATTTGGATTCCTTTTCTCTAGCTCATTAAACATAATATCTACTGGATTCTCATAATCCTCATCATCTTCTCTGACCTCACAGGCATTTAAGAAATCAAGCAAGGTATTGAAGTTCTGTTCCTCTTCAGGAGCCTCATAATGGATATATCCAATGAGTGCTGTATAAAGTAGAGTTTCTGCTTTGGTCCAGAACTGATCTCCTTCTTTACCATCACCTTTTGTATTAGTAATAAGCGCATTAACAAGCTTTAAGATGTCCTTTTCAGAGTGAATGTACTCGAAGGGATTGTAATGCATACTTTTTGCAAAATTGATGGTATTAAAAATCTTTAATCTATAGCCATGCTTCAAAAGAGTTTTACCGCATTTAATAACAACATCACCCTTAGGGTCTGTAACTACATAGCTGGAATGCATCTGTAAAAGGTTTGGCAGTAAGAAGAATCTAGTCTTACCTGAACCAGAACCACCTGTAATTACAACATTCTTATTTCTTGCATATTTGGGCTGTTTGGGGCGACTACTCATCATCAGTCGCTCTGTCTGGGTGAGGATGATATTATCCTCAAACTTTGGTGCCTCGAAAGGCTCTATGTCCTGCTGATTTCCCCATCGTGCTGAACCATATTCTGCACCATGACGATATTTCTTAGCATTTTTTCCCTTCACATAAACAGCAACCTTCATCACAACACCAATAACAATACCGACTACCAAATCAAATGGATAAAAGCTTAGTAAGAAATTAGAGAAGGCAATCGGAAGAGACTGAAATAATCCATCAATCTTTTCCGATATTCCAATACCTTCTGATATTCTCCAGGCTTCACCTAGATTTGTTGCGAATAATCCCATCAACACATAAGGAACATTCAGCAGAATTAATTTCTTCTGCTGCTTTGTCATCTAACGTGCTCCTTCTTTTTAGTTCGTGTTTTCTTTGGTTGTGACTTAACCTTCTGAACCAGACGCTTAAGCTTTTCTCGAACACTAGGCCTCTGTTCTTTCTTAACCATCTTGGCTCCATACTCATTCATTACGGCTTCCAAAGCATCTGTATCTCTAGCCTTAAAGAAAGCTGTATATACTGGTGGATTTTGATTCTTATCTTTAATAACTGCGAAATCCACTCCATATTTCTTGGCTATTCTTTCAAAGGTTTTAATACCTTTATCACCAATCTCCATACTGGTAACACCTTGATTCTGCTTTATAAGCTCATCAATAGATTGCTTTCCCTGTATATGGCTATCAATACTTTCTAGCTTCTTATTAGCTCTATGCCGCATATAAAGCCTAATACCAGCCATTATTCCATTAATGGACATTCTAGTACCTGTTATAGCCAGCCGGACTGTTTTCTCTTCAATCTCTTCCTGCAAAATCTCACCTCCTCTCCAATAAAAAAACAGATACTAAATATTAATTCTTAGCATCTGTTTCTTCTTCCTCTTTATCCTGTTTTATTAATTCCTGATACTTTGAAAGCCTATCAGCTTTCTTTTGATTTTCATCAAAACTTAAATCTACTTCTACTGGAATCATAGTTGCCTCCTACAAACACATATCTTTATTTCTTTGTTGTTTCTTCTGCCATTGTTCAAGCAGCTTTATAATAGTATCCTCCATTTGGCGAGGTGTGTAAGACTTAGGAAAGTATTTCTTAAGAACATCATTCTTAAGAGTAACTCTGTCTACATCTTGCTTTTTTTCTTCTGAAAGAATGATGTTCATTCCTTCCTGAGTTATTCTATTTTCTATGGCTAATGCTTTGATTCTCTGAGCCTGAGAAAGTGATGGAATAGACTGTGAGTATTCAATAGCCTCTAACAAGTCTTTTTGCTGAGTTGGATTTAGGAACGATAATTCCACAGCTGGATTAAATCCAATTTGTTTATCATCAACCATATCCATCAGCTCTGGACAAAGATTTGTCAGACGAATAAATCTAGCAATCTGATTTCGACTAACACCTATTTCTTCAGCCATAATTTGATCACTTCGTAAATGTGTCCCAATTTGGGACGCATTTTCTTTAGAAGGTCTACCTGCCTGTCTTTTCATCGCATCCAACTTCATCTTATAAGCCCAGGCTCTTTCACTAGGAAGTATTTCCTCACGCTGCAAATTGCTATCAACCATCAAAATGGTTGCGGCATCATCATCCAAATCCCTAACAATACAAGGGATTGTTTCAAGACCAGCAATCTCACACGCATGATGTCTTCTGTGACCTGATAAAATCTCGTAACCATCTCCATCAGGTCTAACAATAGCTGGCTGTAAAACGCCAAACTCCTGAATAGATTCAACCGTCTTTGCCATATCTTCATCATCTTTCACTTTAAAAGGATGTCCTTCAAATGCGTGAAGCTCTGTAAGAGGCAATTGCACAACCACATCACCATCAGGTACTTTGGCTGTTTCTTCCTTAGCTGACCCGCCAAAGATATCATCGTAACTGGTCAATTGAATGTTTGCGCGCTCTTTCATTCTTCAATACCTCCTTGGTTAACTCTCTATAAGCCTCTGCAACTTTTCCCTTAGGGTCATGAGCATAAATACTCTTTCCCTCAGCACTTATTTCAGCTGCTCTAACTGAATGTGGAATCTCAGTCTTATAAACCTTTAACTTGCTGCCATAAGTCTCTCGAATAAGATTACTGATATCCTTAGCATAGTTTGTTCTGTTATCCACCATAGTTAGGAGAATTCCATCTATCTTAAGCTTTGGATTAATCTGTCGTCTTACTTTGCTAACAGTCTGTAAAAGCTGTTCTAAGCCTTTTGCTGAAAGATACTGTGCCTGAACTGGAATTACCAACTGATCTGCAGCGGCTAACGCATTTACGGTAAGCATTCCAAGTGAAGGCATACAATCAATTAGCACATAATCGTAATTCGTTTTTACGGAATCAATATATTCTTTCAAAACTCTTTCACGACTCATATAATTGACAAGCGATAATTCCATACCAGATAACTCGATATTTGCTGGAAGCAAATCGACACCTTCTTTGTGATGAAGAATCCCTTCATCAACAGCTATCCGCTCTTCATTAAGCACCTTTGCCATAATATCCTTTACTGTTACCGGTATCTCATCTGTTCGTGGATACCCAAGGCTGATGGTAAGTGAACCCTGTGGGTCCAAATCAACCAATAAAACCTTTTTTCCTTCTGCAGCAAGACCAATTCCAAGATTTTCTGTACTTTGGGTTTTCCCAGTCCCACCTTTCTGATTTACAAGCGCCATAACAATTGGCTTACTCATTGTTTTGCCCTCCTTCATTCCTAAATATTTCATTATTGCAACGAGTCCTGTAGTAAGAAGATGTCGTTAATAGCGAGTTATACAAGGTCGTTAAAAGATACGATTTGATGTTACCTATTTTCGGTTTTGTTTCTTCTAGACGTTCCAGCACGAATGCGATATTAAACATATTCAGTTTCATAAACTGTGATCTAACAATACTCATTGGCTTTTTCTCTCCACAAATAACGATTTCCTTCTTAGATGACGTAACTACATCAACAATCAACTCATAAAGCTCATCAACAAGAGGATTATCTGAATAATCAACTCTCAAAGCGTCCAGGCTTATCTGATTTGCAATATAACTTCTGATTGCAGAGTAGTTATCAAAGTCTTGTCCCGTCCTGTCTGGTCCTTCATCTACATAACCTTCATCACTAGACAAGACTAGACTAGACTCAGTATCACTAAATTCAGTTTTATTAAACTTAGTATTATTTGTTTGTCTTTCCGACAATTCTTGATTTGACTTATCGACATTTCTTGAAATGTCATTTGGACAATTCCGGAAGTGTCCATCCGACACTTCCTCTGAAAAGTCCAATACATAGATGAGATTTGGCTTATTCAGCCCCTGCCTTTTTCTTTCAATTAATTCAATTTCCTCAAGCTCTTTGAACACACTGCAGGCCTTTTTCTCTCCACAACCAATAACCTCTTCAGCAGCTTCACTGATTGTGCAATAAACAAAGACTCTACCTTCATCATCAAACCATTCATTTTCTGCAGATAAACTCATCCTATCCAACAGGAAACCATACAGTACCTTAGCCTCACAGGAAAGCTTGCGATATTTTTTTCCTGTTAGTAATAACTTTGGAATTCTTATAAATGAAAAAAGGTCAGCTTGCCGCCGACCATAAAAATACTTTTTAGACATTAAATCCCACCTCGTATATTCACTTTATTTGGCTTATATAGCCATTTCACCTTTGTCCTTAGACTTTGGTTTATGCTCCTTCTTTGGAGCTTCCTTGACCTTATCCTGGGTCTTCTTAAGCTTACCAACAGCAGATTCTTTCTCAGCCTCTTTATCAGGCGCATGCTCCTTTGTAGCTATTCGCTCTTTGAAGTTCTCTGCCAGCTCAAATACCTTTTCCTTTGAATCATAGTGATATAGATTATCCGAAAGGATGTCTTCTGGTGGAACCTCACATGAATTCACATCGGAAATCATATCCTTAAGAGCATTTATATCGTGAGCCATAGACTCAGGTACTAAAAGCACCTCGTGGATTGAACAAGGGATAATATAGAAGTCTTCTCCCATCTTTTTTGCCTGCTCATCCAAGAAGCCC
Organism: Pseudobutyrivibrio sp. OR37; assembly: GCF_900113655.1. Lineage (GTDB taxonomy): Bacteria > Bacillota > Clostridia > Lachnospirales > Lachnospiraceae > Pseudobutyrivibrio. Next base: position 168,327 of record NZ_FOQF01000002.1, read on the forward strand.
TCATAAGCAATAACACCAGCTCCATGATGCTTATCTGCCACTGTTCCAACGAGAATCTGATCCTCTGGTCCACCAGCTTGAATCATAAATCCTGCATCAGGAATAAGCTCTGCAATTGTTCCAAATAAAGTATTAACCTCAACTGGTCTAATCTCTGGCGATGAAATAAGAGCATCCTGATGAAGCTGATCCTTTGTAATATCCATCTTTTCAAGCATCTCATTTGTCACAACGACAGATGCTATTCCATCATCCATCTGTCCAAGTAATACGCGATATACAATCGCTATATCCTCCATATCTTTGTGAGGAACCTTCTCAAGAAGTGATGCATTCTTTTCAGCATTTACTGCTTCAAGTACCAACTTGTCCTTGATGAAATCATAATCTGTAAGCTGATTTGCATCATAGCTTGGCATGTTAGAAATAGCGTCATCCATCATCCTTGTCGCGTGGTTCAGGACCAGATCGTAATCATCTGTTTTTTCATAAGCTGCAAACAGATTTGAGAAATTACCACTAGGTCCCATCATGGAATTCTCAAGCTTAACAGAAATTGCATCATAACCATCCTGATTAAGCTTCTGTGAAGGAGCGATATCTATACTGGCGATATCATGTCCTTTTGCCTCAAGGTTCGTCTTAAGGTCTTCTGTGAACTTCTCTTTAAATTCTTCGTAGTTCATCATAATGGTGTATACCTCCTATAAAAATTGATTAATTCACCCCAAAAATGGGCAAAAAACAAGAGCAATTATTCAATTGAATAACTGCTCTATGTACTGTATTTATCACGTTTTTTGAGGTAAATGGTGTATGAAATTTATACACCATTTTTACACCATTTTCACACCATTTTTTCCTAGGCCCAATCTTAAGAATGCCCATTTTACGCCATTTTCACACCTTGTAATATCAAACATATTAAAGCGTTATAATGCGTTTTAAAGCAATTTAAAACATGCTCGCAAGCCCAGTATTTACGCTACTTCTCGGATATCTTATTCCACTCATAAGGGGTGTTCTGATATACGTAATAATTCAACCAATTACTATACAAAATATTCCCGTGACTTCGCCACTGAAGCAGAGGCTTTTCATCTGGATCATCATCTGGGTAATAATTCTCTGGGAGGGCAATGTCTAAGCCCTTGTCGCGGTCACGCTTGTATTCACTATCAAGAGTGAAACGGTCGTACTCTGGATGCCCCATTACAAAGATATTGCTGCCATCCTTAGACATGCAAAGGAACACGCCTGCTTCTTCACCTTTGGCGCAGACAACTAAATCTTCACAGGCCTCAATATCTTCTGTGCGCACGCCTGTGTGACGGCTATGTGGTGCATAAAAAATATCATCAAATCCACGCACAAGAGGAATCTTACGATTCTGCACTCTGTGCGGAAATACTCCAAATTTCTTTTCAGTTAAATCGAATTTAGGAATACCGTAGCGATAATAAAGACCAGCCTGGCAGCCCCAGCACAAATGAAGTGTGGATGTGACATGTGTCTTGGTCCATTCGAAGACCTTACACAGCTCCTCCCAATAATCTACTTCCTCGAAAGGCATCTGTTCCACAGGTGCGCCCGTAATGATTAATCCATCAAAAAATCTATCATATACATCCTCAATGTGCTCGTAGAATGTATCTAAATGAGTCTTGCTGGTGTTTTTGCTCTCATGCCCACCTACTGTTAGGAAAGTAACATCTACCTGAAGTGGTGTGTTTGAAAGAGAACGAAGTAATTGAAGCTCTGTATCCTCCTTGAGAGGCATTAGGTTTAAAATTCCAATACTAATAGGTCTGATGTCCTGATGAGTTGACCTATTTTCGTCCATAACGAAAATATTTTCATTTTCAAGTATGGCCTTGGCAGGTAAATCATTTTGTGTTCTAATTGGCATACTTATTATTCTCCTTTTTTCTCACAACACAGTAAATCTAATGTAACTTTTCTTATAATATCACAACCTACCGCCTTGCGCCATGAGTTAATTTTTTGTTCTCATACATGCGTTCATCTGCCAGCAGATATACAGAATGGTATTCTTTATCTGGAGCTTCATGTCTATAGGCATAGCCAACCGCTGCACTTCTGTAAAGGGTAGCATCCTCAGCATTCAGCTTGTCTAAAGACCTATTCATTTTTTCTATTAATTCATCCACCTTTGACATGTTATCCCCTGTAAGGATTGCTACAAATTCGTCCCCTCCTATTCTTGCGATAAAGCCTTCATTTCCAAAGCAATCTTCAAGGACTGTACCAAATTCAACTAGATATTTGTCACCCATAAGATGACCTTGATTATCATTAACGGTTTTAAGCCCATTTAAATCGATGCTTACTACAAGAAAATCTTCTCCCTTAGCCCATAGATTTTCCATGTATTTCTCATACTTAGAGCGATTTGCAATTCTAGTCAGCTCATCCTCGTAGGCAAGATGTGCTAACGATGCAAACTCACTTTTTCTTGAGAAGGATTCTGAAATGAATAGATAATAATTTACCATTGTGCCAAAAACCATGCACATCGCTCCAAGTGGAACAACCTTTTTTGATAACATTATCTGCTCAGATACTCCTATTACTTCAAGATAGAAAAATAGCATGTTAAAAACAAATGCTAATGCCAATAAGGCCTGTCCTATTACCTGAATTAATTGGGTTCCCGGCAACTTCTCACTACGTAGGTCTATCATAAGGATCATTACAAACATAAATACAATCAAGACCACTGCATCAAGCTGATATACAAAAAGCAGTCTATTTATATAAACCACTCCAAAGAAATGCAAGGCAATCAAAACTAATGGAATCATGGCTCCCACAAAGGAAAATGCCCAAAAGATTTTTTTCTTCAAATAATTTCTCATGCATCCCATAACCATATACATGAGGGGAACAACCATATATAAAGATATATACTCAATCTCCGTTTGATGACCATTGGTGTCCACGAAAAGATCAAAGAGTTCGAACTGAGCCATAAACCAAGTACCCAGCACAAGAAACAGCAACGCTGAATACATCTGCATATTTATTTCAGGCATGTCACTTCTAAACGCAACAGCTATCGCAAAAAAGATTAAACCAAATACGATAAGAAAGGCTGCTATCAAAAAGAAGAAGCTATGCCTATATATTTCGTAGAATAATACATCCAGATAATCTCCAATTACTGGTGCTTCATAGTAATTATAGGCTCCATCCTCGTTCACAAAAACGGCAAGCATAAGACGCACATCTTTATATGACCGATGCAAGGTTATAAAATTGTAATTGCATCCAATAAACTTTCCTTCCTTATAAGCATCCAGAAAATCATCATCAATATGGGTTTCGTCCTGATAAAGATTCCAGGCGCTAAATCTGCTTTCAAACATAAAAGTTGGCACAGTATAATATTTTAAGCTAACATCATCATGTATAAATATAATATTGTCGCCTTTACTTGTGCCTTTTCCAACTAGCTTTCTAAACTCCGAAAGCTTAACATCCTCATACTCTGTGTTGTTATAGTACACCGTCCAGCCTTCATCCAGAACTACTATATCCGAGTCATTAGCTGGCTTGATAAACCACTGACCTATATTAATCAGAACTATGAATACCAAGAAGGAAATCATTAAATAACCAAACTTTTTAACCATGGTGCTCCTCCTTCATTTTGTACATTCTCTGATCCGCCAGATAAAATACATCCTGATGTTTTTTGCTTTTTACTTCATAGCTATAAGCATAGCCGTAAGAAGCTGAAAGAGAAATTATGTCGTCCTCCTTGTTAAACTTATCCATGGCAGCCTCAAGCCTTCTGATAGATTTATCGCATACATCAGCTGTAGGATTTTCGAACACAGCTATAAACTCATCGCCTCCAGTTCTACCTATAATGCTTGCCCCGTCAAAGGACTGCATAAGTAATTCAGAAAAGCTCTTTATCATCCTATCACCTTCAAGATGACCAAAGGTATCATTCACATACTTGAGCTTATCCAAGTCCAAGCTAACCATGGCGTAATCCCCTGTCAGAGTGGCGTAGTATTGGCTACATCTTGCTCTATTCATAAGACCAGTAAGAGCATCCTTATAAGCAAGGCCTTCAAGCTGGGCCTTTATACGATTCTCACTCATATGATCAATACTATTCATAAAATAGTAGATAAAGTGACACATCATGAAAAACAGCATGCCCAATTCCATGAAGTTAAGGGATGATAAAATATCTGGTTTTGTAATAACCTCGTTGACCTTAAATATGTATAAGTTGGTAATTTCAAATAAAGAGAATACCATTAGCACTATACAGCCAATAAGCAAATAGACCTCAGCATCTACTCCTGGGTAATATTCATCTATCATCCTCTCCTTTTGTTTCATGATAACGCCATGTACTAATGCAGGAAGAAGACATAGTACTTCCAGTACAGCAAGCACCCCTACGATAGGTAAAAATCTATGTATATGAACGTAATTAGTAAAATGCATATCCATAAACACTATCGGATATACGATATTTATAATTATAAAAATCTTCTGTCGGTGATTGGCAACGTTTGCATGAAGTGAATATAAAAGAATTGTTAGAGCTAATGGCATTAGATAAAATGTCATATACTCTAAAACAGAAAACAGCATAGCATGATTACCGATTATGCAGGTTATGTCATTATACGCATATACGTAGTAGCCTAGTAAAAGCGAGAAAAAGGCACCGATAATCAGCTGTGAAGAGCCTTTATTAATTAACGATAAATAAATCCATAGGGAAAAAGATAGGCACGAATAGATTAATAGAAATGCGCCTATAAAAAATGATGTACGCTTATAATTAAAGAAATATCCAATTAATTCATACTTCGAGCCGTAATAGATAGGAGGAAATTTCTCCGAAAAATTATCATCACCAACCACATATTTAATGCTTAGGTCGTGATATCCTGGTCTTCCTAATGTGACAATATTGTACTTTTTAGGAATAAAATCATTATTATTTAAGTAATCAAGCCCATATGTATATATAAGCTCCCCATCCATGTACACTGCTACCGTGGTCAAAAAGCTTTTAAACATCAGGCTTGATTCACCAGAATTTGCAAAAACAGTTTTAGAGATAGTTATTACCTCTCCCTTTTTGCTATTACCAATTTTATAATCCAAAAGATTTACGTTCTCAACAGTTTTATCCTCACGAGAAATAGACCAGCCATCATCTAAACAGCTGATATTGTTAACTGAAGACGTTGTGAACCAAGTACTCCCAAAGGTGACTAACACTATAAAGAAAAGCATAAGCAACAATGGGAGCACGAAAATCTTTGTAATTCGAATTTGTCGTTTCTTTTCCATAGTAAATAAATTATACACTATAACTGTGTGTATTCTATGGAATAAAGCTTATAATTTACCCATTAATCAATGCAAGCAAGCCTTCCTCGTCAAGAACTGTTACGCCCAAGGAATTAGCCTTGTCAAGCTTGCTTCCTGCAGCATCACCTGCAACTAAATAACTGGTCTTTTTTGAGACTGAGCCTGAGCATTTGCCGCCGTTAAGCTCTATCAACTCCTGAGCCTCTTTTCTGCCCATATTAGGAAGTGTTCCAGTGATTACAAAGGTAAGTCCTGAAAGCTTGTCGGTAGCACCTTCCTTTTCGGCCTCTACCATATTTACACCTGCTTCCTTTAATCTGGCAATAATTTCGATATTTACAGGATTGTGAAGATAATCATAAATTGATTTAGCGCTGATTTCTCCAATATCGTTAACCTGAGTAAGCTCCTCTATGGTTAACTCCATAATCCTTTCGATATCCTTAAACTGTGATAACAAGGTCTTTGCAGCTGCCTTACCAACATTAGGGATTCCGAAGCCTGTAAACAATCTATTAGCATCATTAGCCTTGGCTGCTTCTATTACGCCTAAAAGCTTGTCAGTATTTTTCTCTTTTCCAATAATGCCCTTTTCGATTAATTCATCACGATGATTCTTTAGAGTAAATACATCCGCAATATCCTTGATATATCCCTGATTAACCAAATCCTCTACGTATACGTCGCCAAAGCCTTTGATATCCATGGCATCCCTTGATACGAAATTTATAATATGTCTGACAAGCTGAGCTGGACAACTAGGATTAGTACACTTCATATCTGCTGTATCTGCGTCCCTTGAAACAGGGCCACCACAAACTGGGCAGACATTTGGAATTTTGTAGGTGCTAACACCAGCAGGTCTCTTAGAATGTACTACTTCCTTTACCTTTGGAATGATTTCTCCAGATTTATATACAACTATCGTATCTCCGATACCTATATCCAAATCATCTATGAAATCCTGATTGTGAAGAGTTGCTCGGCTAACAGATGTACCGCATAAACGAATTGGCTCAAAAATAGCTGTTGGATTTACACGACCTGTACGACCTACAGATAATTCAACATCTAAAAGCTTGGTCTCCTTTTCTTCAGGTGGGTACTTGTAAGCAATGTGACCATTTGAATATTTAGCACTAGTAGAAAAATCGTTTCTATAAGCAACCTGGTCAATCTTTACCACCGCACCATCAATATCAAATGGGAACTCACCACGCAAATCACCAATTTCATCTATTACGCTAAGTATTTCAGCTGCAGTCTCACACTTCTTATGGAATACAGTTGGAACACCGTGGGAATTCAATATATCCATTCCATCACAGTGGCTGATAGTAAGCTCCTGAGGTCCCTGCTGAACGTTGAATACAAACATCTTTAAGCCACGTTCCTTTGTGATATTGGCATCTAACTGTCTTAATGTTCCTGCAGCAAGATTTCTTGGATTGGCAGCAAGCTTTGCACCTTTTAGCTCCTGCTCACTATTAAATCTATCAAAATCCTCATGGGACATATATACCTCACCACGAAGCTGAAGTGAATCGTAAGGCAAATCCAAGTACTGATTAACATCTGGGATAACAAGAGCATTTGCAGTAACATCTTCACCTATAAGGCCATCACCTCTAGTCTCGGCAAGTGTAAGCTTTAGTCGATTCTTTGAATCCTTTTCATATCTAAGAGTCATGCTAAGGCCATCGATTTTAGCCTCTACAGAAAACTTTGCATCAGGATGAACAGCCTTTACCTTATCTACCCATGCAGTCACATCTGCCTTATCAAAAACATCCTCGATGGAAAGCATAGGCACGTCATGGGTAACCTTAACACCAGCCTCACGCATAGCCACGCCACCTATTTTTTGAGATGGCGAATCAGGAGTAACCCACTCTGGATGCTCCTTTTCTGCTTCCTTAAGCTTAATCATAAGCTGATCGTAATCATAATCGCTAATTTCTGGCTCGTTCTGATTGTAGTATCTATCCATGTGATAATCGATTTCATCGATTAGCTTTTTATATTCTTGTAATTCCATTATTCTCTCCTAATCTGCCTTTTTAGTTGGCAAAGCTATTAATTTCTAGAACCTTCTAGCATTTTATTCAAAATTGCAATTTCCTCGGCAGTAACATCCCTGTATGTGTCCTCCTTTAAATTGCCTAGTTCGATATTCATTATTCTAATTCTTTTAAGAGTCTTAACCTTGTAGCCAAGCATCTGGCACATTCTTCTAATCTGTCTGTTTAAGCCCTGTGTAAGAATGATATTAAACTCATTCTTAGAAAGCTTTCTTACCTTGCATTTTCTAGTGGTAACCTCTAGCTCGTCAAGATAAACACCATCAGACATTTTTTTGATAAAATCTCCTGTAATCTCTTTATCTACAGAAACTACATATTCTTTTTCATGAGCGTTCACCGCTCTCATAATCTTATTTACCAAATCTCCCTGATTTGTGAGCAAAATTAAGCCTGTGCTATCCTTATCCAATCTGCCAATTGGATAGATTCTTTCAGAATAATTTATATGGTCGATAATATTATTCTTCTCACGCTTTTCAGCTGTGCACACAATGCCTGCTGGCTTGTTATATGCAATAAGCACTGGCTTTTTATTGTCATTTGATACTATTTGTCCTTCAAATACCACCTGGTCTGTGCTAATTATCCTCTGCCCCATGACAGCAGGCTTGCCGTTTACCAAAACCTTACCAGCCTCAATAGCTTTATCTGCTGCTCGCCTACTACAGACTCCAGCATCACTTAAAAACTTGTTAAGTCTAATATTTTCCTCCAAAGGATTCCTCCTAACAATAAATATAATGGAGACCACCTACATGGTCTCCATAACATGCAAAAATCAAATTATATTAGTGTAAAAGGTCTGTTCTGATATAGCCTTCCTTCTTGCCATATTTAACCTTTGTCCAACCTTCTGCGTAGCTCATAACAACAGTAACCTTTTCTCCTGCGTATGCTACAGCTACCTTTGATGAAGATGAATCCATCTGAGAACGGATATTGATGGTTGAGCTAAGTGTAACCTCTGTACCCTCAGCAATAGCACTTGCGTTGGTTGTTTCTTCTTCAGCTGTGTCCTCTGAATTAGCTTCTGAATCTAATGTAACAGCATCCTTTGTGATATATGCTTTCTTACCATCGTAATCAAACTTGTAGAAATCGCCTTCCTCACCGTAAATCTTAATAGCTGTTCCCTTTTCGATAGAACCTAGACGATTACTATTTTTATCAGCGGCTTCTCTTACGTTTGCCTTCGAATTAATCTTTCCTGAATAAGAATTAGCCTCTTCCTCTGTTTCAGCCTGCTTCTTTGCCTCAGCTTCTGCTTCTGCAGCGGCCTCTTCTTCAGCCTTCTTAGCAGCCTCTTCAGCGGCAGCAACTTCAGCATCATAATCTGTATGCCACTGTGCATGTGCAGCTGGAAGTGTTTCGTTCATGAATGTGTTAAGTGCTGAATCACTTTCAAGTGCCTTTGTGTAAGCATCCTGAATATCAGCTTCCATATCTAATAAGTCCTGCTGACGAATAAATACACCAATTAAATCAGAAACCTCTGAGTCCATTTCGTAGATATTGTTATTCTGGTTGAATGAACCGTAAATGTTGTTGATGAAAAGCTTTCCATCATCATTTGTCTCAACATAGAAGAAATCAAGTCCAGGAGCTGGAGTATCAATATTTGCATACTTAAGCTCTACTTCTGTAGTAACAAGATATGAACCAGCGTTAAGTCCCTGCTTTGTGTATATCTCAATATTGTTAAAGCTGTCGATATACTGGCTATAAAACTTAATGTAGCTAATCTCCTGATCACTGATTGGAGTGGCGATGGATGCTAATGTATCTGTATTGCCATCAGCATAAGCTACATAATAATCATTAATTAATGCATTTAATTCAGTGTTCTTATTCTTTTTAAATTCTTTAGTGACATTTGCTGTAGATTTTGTATTTAATTTTTCTGTTTGCTCCTTTGATGTGGTTCCAAGGAAAAGAACTAACATCATTGCTATGAATATACATCCCGCTAAAAAGTATCTTCTATATTTAAAAACGAAATCTCCACATACAATTGCTATATTTTTAATTTTTGTTTTTAAGTCTTGAAAATTCATGGGTCCTCCAATGTATTTATGCGTATTTGTTTAACTGTAGACGGCCGGATTCGAACCGGCGGTCTTCGGAGTCGGAGTCCGATGCGTTATCCAACTACGCTACGCCTACTTAATTTATCTGCCGAATTATTGTATCACATCTTACAATTCACATCAAATTTTCTAGGGCAATAAAAGAATAGAATTTCGATTTTTTTGGTCAAACTTTAGTTGATAAAAGTACTAAAGTGGTATAAAATTAACTCAATTTTTATAAAGGAGAATTTATATGAATCCATCAGGTTCCACACAATTAATATGCTTACTTGGCAGTCCTGTTTCTCACAGCATTTCACCTGCCATGCATAACACCGCTTTTGAGGCTCTAGGCCTGGATTATTCATATATGGCCTTTGATGTAAATCAAGAAAATCTTGGCACAGCAGTTGAAGGTTTAAAGGCCTTAAATTGTATGAACTTCAACCTTACTATGCCTTTAAAAACTGCTATTATCCCATATTTAGATGAAATAGATGATGCTGCGAAACTATCTCAATCAGTGAATACCTGCGTCTGTGAAAATGGCAAATTAAAGGGCTATACCACTGATGGAATCGGCTTTCTACAATCAATGACAGACAGTGATATACCTTATGTAGGTAAAACAATCACCGTACTTGGTGCTGGAGGTGCTGCCACTTCTATCGTCACCCAGGCTGCCATTGAAGGAGTTGAAAGAATCTATATATTAAAACGTAACAATTCTACTTTTGCCAATACTGTAGAATACGCCGACAAGCTTTCAAAGTCTACTAATTGCGATGTTTCAGTCTATGATATCAACAATTTAGAAATTATGAGGTTTTGTATTGATGAAAGTGATATACTTATCAACTGTACAAATGTTGGCATGGGCGATGACGATTCATCTTTAGTTCCAATAGAATTTCTACGTCCATCACTTAATGTTTGCGATGTAATTTATCATCCACCTGAAACAAAGCTTTTAAAGGATGCAAAGTCCAAGGGTTGCAAAACAATGAACGGAAAATACATGCTCCTATACCAGGGGGCTGCCGCCTTCAAGCTTTGGACTGGTCAAGATATGCCAATAGAATTAATCAAAGCCACCTGCTTTGATATATAGAAAGGATTTTTAAAAACAATGAGCTTCAATTATCTTAAAAAAATGCCTACTCCTGAGGAGATTAAAGAACAGCTTCCTGTCCCTGATGATATCAAAGAAATCAAGGCAAATCGTGATAAGGAAGTAGCTGATATTATTACAGGTAAAGATGACCGATTTTTATGTATTATCGGACCTTGCTCCGCTGATAACGAAGATGCTGTTTGTGAATACATAGAAAAGCTTGCCAGAGTTGCAGATGATATTAAGGATAAAGTTCTTGTGGTACCACGTATTTACACCAACAAGCCAAGAACAACAGGCAGTGGCTACAAGGGAATTGCTTCTCAGCCCGACCCTAATGAAGCTCCTGATATGGTTGCAGGTCTAATTGCAATGAGAAAAATGCACATACGTGCCATGACAGAAACACATCTTACAGCAGCAGACGAAATGCTCTATCCTGAGAACTGGGGATATGTAGATGATTTACTTTCTTACGTAGCTATTGGTGCTCGTTCCGTTGAAGACCAGCATCACAGACTTACAGTCTCTGGCTTTGACGTGGCTTCGGGAATGAAAAATCCAACATCTGGTGATTTTTCCGTAATGCTTAACTCCGTATATGCGGCGCAGCATCCACATCACTTTACCTTCTCAGGCTACGAGGTAACTACAACAGGAAATCCTCTGGCCCACACAATTTTACGTGGAGCAGTTTCAAAGCACGGAAATAGCACTCAAAACTACCACTACGAAGACCTAATCCGTCTCCACAATATGTACGAAGAAATGGATTTAGTAAATCCTGCCTGCATCATAGATGCAAATCATTCTAATTCAAACAAACAATATAAAGAACAAATAAGAATTGTAAAAGAAGTGATGCACAACCGTAATCACTCTGATGCTATTAAGAATTTAGTTAAAGGCGTGATGATTGAAAGCTATCTGGTGGAGGGTTGCCAGCCTATCTCCGACCATCAGACTTACGGACAATCTATCACAGACCCATGCCTTGGATGGGAAGATACAAGACACCTGCTCTACACAATAGCTGAGCGAAACTAAAAGGCTTCCCCCTCTGGGGTTGCTAGGCTCCAGTGGAGCCTGTTTAGCAACGACCGAGCCGGGAGGCGAGACAAGCTGTCACCGCAGGTGACTGATGAGGGAAATATCTAAAAAAGACCCTCATCCGTCTGCTACGCAGCCACCTTCCCCCAAAGGGGGAAGGCTATTTTTTTGCTGCATAAGCCATAATAGCGGCCACTGTTTTGGCGTCTTGTAGCTTGCCGGCGTAGCACATATCCATAAGCTCTTCTAGCTCATAAAATTCTATATCAATGTCTTCTGCTTCATCTAAGTTTTGCTCTCCAATTTTCTTCAAATCGGTAGCTAAATATACATCTATTAATTCATCACAGAAAGCTACTGTAGATTTAAGAGATAATAGTTTTTCCAGCTTTCCTGCGCGATATCCAGTTTCTTCCTCTAGCTCTCTGGCTGCACAAATGCTTGTGTCCTCATTAAGGGAATCACGCTTTCCTGCAGGCACCTCAAGTGTGAATCTATCTAAAGCGTTTCTGTATTGACGCACCATAATAAGCTTGCCATCTGGTCGTACTGCCAACACGCAGGCTGCACCCATTCTATGACTAACGAAATCCCATTTTTCTTCATTACCATTTGGTAAACGAACTGTATCCTCGTATATATCAAGAATAGAGCCTTTGTGCACAAGCTTACGATCAACTCTCTCAATTTTCTCCATAACATTACCTCTTTCTTCAAAAAAAGCGGCTGGATAAACCAGCCGCAAAATAATTTACTTTGCATAATCAGTAACTCGTGATTCACGAATTACATTTACCTTAATCTGTCCAGGATATTCTAGCTGTGATTCAATCTGCTTTGAAATATCCCTTGCCATGATGACCATATCGGCATCTGAAACCTGTTCAGGAACCACCATGATACGAATCTCTCTACCTGCTTGAATAGCAAAAGACTTTTCTACACCCTTAAAGCTGTTAGAAATTTCTTCAAGTTCTTTTAATCTGTTTGTATAAGTTTCCATAGCCTCGCGTCTAGCACCAGGTCTTGCTGCACTAATAGTATCAGCTGCCTGTACAACACAAGCTATGAGTGTTTCTGGCTCTACATCGCCATGATGTGCCTCAACAGCATTGATAACTGTCTGAGACTCTTTGTACTTGCGGCAAAGATCTGCGCCGAGCTGTACGTGAGTACCCTCCTGCTCTCTATCTACTGCCTTTCCAATATCATGCAATAAACCTGCACGCTTTGCGACTCTAACATCAAGACCGAGCTCTGCAGCAAGTAATCCTGACAACTGTGCAACCTCGATGGAATGCTTTAATACATTCTGTCCGTAGCTGGTTCTAAATTTCATCTTACCGAGAAGTCTAAGAAGTTCTGGATGAATACCCTGAACACCAACCTCAAGTGCAGCTGCATCGCCTTCCTCGCGGATTTGCTGTTCAACTTCTTTCTTAGCCTTTTCAACTGTCTCTTCAATTCTAGCTGGATGAATACGACCATCTACAATGAGCTTTTCCAATGCAATACGTGCGATTTCACGTCTAACTGGATCAAATGCAGACAAAATAACCGCTTCAGGAGTATCATCAATAATAAGTTCTACGCCAGTCATAGTTTCAAGAGTACGAATATTACGTCCCTCTCTACCAATGATACGTCCCTTCATCTCATCATTAGGAAGCTGTACAACTGAAATAGTTGTCTCAGCAACATGGTCTGCTGAACACTTTTGGATAGCACTTACTACTATCTCTCTAGCCTTCTTATCAGCCTCATCCTTCGCCTGAGCTAAGCTTTCCTTAATAAGTTTTGCTGCGTCTAATTTGACGTCTTCTTCTACAGATTTTAAAAGTTGTTCTTTTGCTTGTTCGGAGGTAAGTCCCGAGATTCTCTCTAGTTCCTGCACACGCTGCTGATTAAGCTTTGCAACTTCCTCTCGCTGCTTGTTAAGCTGTTGTTCCTGGCGAGCAAATTCAGCCTCTCTTTTTTCGACTGCATCGAGCTTTTTATCAAGATTATCTTCCTTCTGAGATAATCTATGCTCGCTTCTCTGAATTTCTGCTCGGCGCTCGCGGATTTCCTTATCGAGATCATTCTTCTGCTTCATGGCATCTTCCTTTGCCTCAAGCATAGCCTCCCTCTTTTTAGCCTCCGCATTCTTCACTGCTTCATCAATAATTTCACGAGCCTTTGCTTCAGCAGAATTTACTTTATTTCTGCCCTGCTTCTCATGAATTTGATTAGAAACAACCAGTGTGATAACAACTGCTACAACGGCAACGATAACTGCAACAATAATCGTTACTGCGTTCACAGGAGCACCTCCTTATTGAATTTTCTAATTGGAATATAAAATAAAAGCTATACTGCTCTCATTTATAAACTTCAACATAATTAGTTTAACTTTATACAAGGCGTATGTCAAGACTATGAACACCATATATAGTGTATGTACTAACTATTTTAATACCCTATTTATACTATCAGACGAAAAGCCTCTTCCTGCTAGAAAACGGTACATTTTAGCTCTATCCTCGTATGAAGCATTTTCTTTATCATAGTGCTTTTTTTCTATAAGACGCTCTATCAGACTGCTTTCATCGGCGGTATATTCCTCCTCTAAAACACGGTCAATAACCTCAGAAGCAATGCCCTTTCCAATAAGGTCCTGCTTCAGCCTCTGCTTGCTTCTGGAATCCTGATAAAAACGAATATGACTAGCTGCCATTCTGGCATCATCCAGGTAGCCATAATCATTGATATAATCGATAGCTATGTCAATTATCTCTTCGCTGTAGCCGCCCTCTTTAAGCTTATCACGAAGATTCTTTTCAGACCTGTCCTGCTTTTCCAATAAATGCAAGGCACGCTTTTTGCAACGAGGAATAAGTATTTCCGTGACTATTTCCTGATATTCTAAATCAGATAATTCCTTTCCCTCTTCTATGCCATAGCTTTCATATTCCTTCTTATAAAGAACAAAATCTGTCCCGCCAGCGAGACAGATTTTTGCTCTTCCCTTTGTTAGTTTAACAAGAGATAATACTTCCATATTTTATTCCTCTGTAGGAGTATCTTCCTTTTTGTCGCCACCAACTAATCCTACTTCAGACTCATCTGTTTCTGAATAGTGGTCGCGGATTGCATCTGCAATTTCCTCACATACATCTGGATTTTGCTTAAGATATGTCTTGGCATTTTCACGACCCTGACCAATCTTCTCGCCAAGGTATGCATACCATGCACCAGACTTCTGTACAATATCAAGATTAGCAGCAACATCAAGAATATCACCTTCACGAGAGATACCCTCGCCAAACATGATATCAAATTCTGCCTCTCTGAATGGAGGTGCTACCTTATTCTTTACAATCTTTGCACGAGTTCTGTTACCGATAACCTCTCCATTCTGCTTAAGAGCCTCGATACGGCGAACATCGATACGTACAGAAGCGTAGAACTTAAGAGCACGTCCACCTGTAGTAGTTTCAGGATTACCGAACATAACACCAACCTTTTCACGAAGCTGGTTGATAAAAATAACTACACAGTTTGTTTTAGCAACAATACCAGTAAGCTTTCTCATGGCCTGTGACATAAGACGAGCATGTAAACCTACATGAGAATCACCCATATCACCATCGATTTCAGCCTTAGGAACAAGTGCGGCTACTGAATCCACTACAATGATATCCATGGCACCAGAGCGTACCATTGTCTCTGTAATTTCAAGAGCCTGCTCACCATTATCTGGCTGAGAAATATATAAATCATCAATATTAACACCGATAGCCTTAGCATATTTAGGATCAAGAGCGTGCTCTGCATCGATGAAACCAGCGATACCGCCTGCCTTCTGAACCTCTGCTACTGCATGAAGTGCAAGTGTTGTCTTACCAGATGATTCTGGTCCATAAATTTCAATAATACGGCCCTTAGGGAAACCACCCTGACCGAGTGCTATATCAAGACTGATTGAGCCTGTAGGAACTGTTTCTACCTGGATATTAGCCCCTTCACCAAGCTTCATAACTGAGCCCTTACCATACTGTTTTTCAATCTGCGAAATCGCAGCATCTAACGCTTTAAGCTTATCTTCATTTGCCATTTATAAAACCTCCGTTCGGAACAACCGTTCGTTCTTTATGTATAATAATAGTTAATATGAAATAAAAAGTCAACAAAAAATGGGATAAAAATTGAAAAACAAAAAATAACAAAAAAGACGGTGACATCAGTCACCGCCATTTAATATACACTGTCGTTTACATATCGTCAAGCTATTTATTTTTTAATTTCAAACATGGTCTTTCAATAAAATGCCAGCTAAGCCATGAAAGTGGAACAACAATGGCCAGTGTTAATGCCATATTTAAATATGGATTCATGGTTAATGTGTGGTAAGTTTTAGATGGCTTTCCCAAGTATTCTACTAATATCTGCTGAATAGGAAATGTCATAATATATATTCCGTAAGACAAATCTCCTACCTTGTCATACCACTTTGCTATAAAACGTTTTTGGAAGGCAATATAAAAAATTATGTAAGCTCCGCAAATGCTAAAAGTAAATATAAAATTGCAAAATAAAATACCCATGACAAGGCCTAATATTGCAAAGCCTAATGCCCTTACAGAAAGAATAATCTTATCTGAATATAGATACGCTGTCATTCCAATAGTAAAGAACATACCAAGCTTAGACATATTAAGCATATATCCAGAAGACAAAACAGGTAAGCTTCCCAGAGGACCATAAGTAATTCCAAAATATATTCCTGCCAATATAACATACATAGCAGGGGCAAACCATCGTCTCTTCTTCCAGATAATGCTTGTAATTGCCACTAAGATATACCAAATCACTTCGTACATTAAAGTCCAAAGAGATCCGTTAACACTATGTATATAGTGATTAGGAAAAACGCCTGGAAGATTTGTATCAGTAGATATAAATATAAGATTTAAAAGAAAACCCTTTAAATCACCGTATTCAAAATATTGGGAGAATGTATATACAGAAACAATAGGCCCAACAATAAACGCAAGTACCATTACTACAACAAAAAGTAATGGCCATATTCTTAAGAATCGCGCTTTGGCATATTTAAATACACTGCTTGTCCTATCAAAGCTTCTGCAAATTAAAAAGCCGCTAATGATAAAAAAGATATACACTGCAATTCCACCTGCCAAATCCTTATGATTGGTGAGGGTGTAGAATATATCCTCATCCTGCACCCCTACACACACCGCAAAGGAGTGCATGTAGAGTACCATAAGACTTGCAACAAGTCGAATTATATTCAGGTTATTTTTTCTATCAATAGCAGCTTCGTTAATTGTCATTAATTAGTACCAAACTCCGATAATACTAGTCCTTCGTTTCTGTCTAAAACCATACCAACGGACCATGAATTTACAAAAAGTAATAGTGGTCTATCCTTTAAATCCTTAATCTTCTTCATATCTGATGTACCAGAAATCTTATTGAGATCGTAATCTCCCTCAATCCATCTGATATGCTCGTATGGAAGATTTTCAAGAGCTATTTCTACATTGTATTCGTTGTTTAATCGATATTTTAATACATCAAACTGAAGTACACCTACAACACCTACAATGATTTCTTCCATACCAGTATTAAATTCCTGGAATATCTGAATAGCACCTTCCTGCGCAATCTGAGTGATTCCCTTCATGAACTGCTTACGCTTCATGGTATCAATCTGGCGAACACGTGCAAAATGCTCTGGTGCGAAAGTAGGAATACCCTCGAACTTAAATGGCTTTTTAGCAGATGTAAAGGTATCACCAATGCTATATAGACCTGGATCGAACACACCGATAATATCGCCTGCATAAGCCTTATCTACTATCTTACGCTCATCAGCCATCATCTGCTGTGGAGCAGAAAGCTTGGCCTTACGACCGCCCTGAACATGCAAATAATCCTTTGAAGCATCAAAGGTACCAGAACAAATACGAAGAAAAGCAACACGGTCACGGTGAGCCTTGTTCATATTAGCCTGAATCTTAAATACAAATGCTGAGAAATCCTCAGAAAATGGGCTAATCTCCCCTACATCACTCTTACGAGGAAGTGGGCTATAAGTCATCTGAAGGAAGTGCTCAAGGAAAGTCTCAACACCAAAGTTTGTAAGAGCAGAACCAAAGAATACTGGCGAAAGCTCACCGGCTGTAACCTGATCCTGATTGAACTCGGCACCTGCACCATCTAAAAGCTCAAGCTCTTCCATAAGCTGATCATATTTTTCCTGACCGATCTCTTCCTTGAGAGCTGGATCATCCACAGAAATAATGCGCTCCTCGCCCTGCTTAGTACCCTTTTGAGTATCTGAGAACATGCGCACACATCTAGTATTTCTATCGTATACACCTTTAAATTCCTTACCTGAGCCTATTGGCCAGTTTACAGGAACTGTAGCGATTCCAAGCTCATTTTCGATATCATCAAGAAGCTCAAAAGTGTCATTGGCGTCTCTATCCATCTTGTTGATGAAAGTGAAAATTGGAATATGTCTCATGACACAAACCTTAAACAGCTTTCTTGTCTGAGCCTCAACACCCTTTGATGCATCGATAACCATTACTGCAGAATCTGCAGCCATAAGGGTACGATATGTATCCTCCGAGAAATCCTGATGTCCAGGTGTATCAAGGATATTAATGCAATATCCATCATATTCAAACTGAAGTACAGAAGAAGTTACGGAAATACCTCTCTCCTTCTCGATTTCCATCCAGTCAGATACTGCATGTCTTGCTGTAGCTTTTCCCTTTACTGAACCTGCAAGATTAATCTGACCACCATATAAAAGAAACTTTTCGGTAAGTGTAGTCTTACCAGCATCAGGGTGGGAAATAATCGCAAAGGTACGACGTCTCTTAATTTCTTCTTCAACTGAACGTGCCATAAAACCTCCAAAAAATAATCTCTAATTCGTATAAACCGAAAAATAGCCTGTACCAACATCAACTGGTACAGGCCATGATTTCATAAATTCTCGAACGTAAATTAGAACTTACGCTTTCTAGCAGCCTCAGACTTCTTCTTACGCTTTACTGAAGGCTTCTCATAGTGCTCACGCTTACGAATCTCCTGCTGGATACCAGCCTTAGCACAGTTTCTCTTAAATCTACGAAGAGCGCTGTCTAATGATTCGTTTTCTTTAACTGTAACATATGACATAGTCTAATCCTAACCTCCCTCCATCTGGGGACTTGTACTTATTATTCTTTAAAGCACTAACAAGCATTATAGCATAAAATCAATATTCGTCAACTATATTTTGAATATTTTCATTAATAACAGTATCAACGATGTGAGTTGCAATATATTCCATAGTTCTGTCATTAGGATGAATTGCTACTGCACTATCGAAAATTTTATGTGTTCTACCGTCATCGCCACCTACTCTAGTACCAATGCTAGAGATGTAGCTTCCATTTTTTCTGATACCGGAAAGATCGATGTAATCGCAGCTTTGTCTATCAGCAACACGCTTTTTAATGCTATCCCTTCCCGACATCTGCCAAAAATCACCTACAAGTACTACCTTTGCTGTTGGCACGCTTTTCTTAATGTATTGAACAAGGATTTCATAATCTTCCTCAAAGTTTCTGGTGTTTTTGATGTTCTCTCCTACCTGAATTACCACTAAATCATAATCCTTTGTGAGAGCCCCATCAATATTTGGAAGCATCTTTGAACGTACATTGTCTCTTTCCCAAGTAGAAAAACCGATGATGTCATAATCTACCATTGGATAGATATTTCTAAGTCCTGCTACTGTCTGATGTACATAATCCCTTTCAGGTGCTGTAGCGGCCATACCCCAAGAGCCCCACCAATAGCTGCAGGCTGGATGTATGGTGATTGAATTTCCTATAAATAAAGCCTTATATATTCCATCATCTACAGGCTGCTCTTCTGCTGGTGCTACTAAAGGTGCCCCAGTATCCATTACCATATTAGGGTTCATTGCAGTATTTGCTTCAGGAACTATTGTATCGTTGGCTTGGAAGGTTGGTGCTCCTTCGTAGGCTGCTCTTCCTTCCCATTTTCCCTTTGTAACATAATGCTTTAATAGTTTGCTTGAACTATTTCCTAGCTCTGCCACAATATCAGGATTTGACTGAGCATAGTATTTCGCATCAAATACATATTTGGTCTGTGGAACGATGATTTTGGCCTCAACCTGACCTTGAGTATTAAAGCTTTCGAAAATAATAACTGCCGCTAAAAAAGCAAACAATTTACGGAAAAACCTTCTAGAATTGGTTTTCATTTTTTATCCTCCATTATAGATATACTCCAATATATTATTTAAAAGTATTGTCCAAAATGTGAAAAAGAGGCCCATATTAATGAGCCTCTATACTATCTTAAAGCATTCCTTCAAGTACGCTCTTTGCTTCTGCAAGTGCATCAGCAATACCAGCTGGGTTCTTACCACCAGCCTGAGCCATGTTTGGACGGCCACCGCCGCCACCGCCAACCTTAGGTGCAATAGCCTTAACAAGGTTACCAGCATGTGCTCCTGCCTTCTGAGCATCATCAGTTGCCATAACTACAAGATTTACCTTGCCATCGCAATCTGATGCAAGAACAACAACACCCTCGCCAAGCTTATTCTTAAGGTCATCACCAAGGTCACGGAGTCCGTTCATATCAACACCAGCTACTGATGTTGCAAGAAGCTTAACGCCCTTAACCTCTACAACTGAATCCATAACATCGCCAACTGCAGCCTGTGCAGCCTTAGCCTTCATAGATTCAAGCTCAGAATTTGTCTCCTTAAGCTGCTTCTGAAGATGTGCAATCTTCTCTTCTACATCTGCTGGCTTGCACTTAAGAGCTGCCGCTGCAGCATTAAGCTTAGCCTCGATATCAGCATAGTATTCAAATACAGCAGCGCCTGTGATAGCTTCGATACGACGTGTACCAGCAGCTACACCGCTCTCTGAAAGAATCTTGAATGCAGAGATCTCTGATGTGTTAGATACGTGTGTACCACCACAAAGCTCTGTAGAGAAATCTCCCATCTTTACAACGCGAACCTCGTCGCCATATTTCTCACCAAAGAGAGCCATTGCTCCGCTCTTTTTAGCCTCATCAATTGACATGATAGCTGTAGTAACTGCAAGTCCTTCAGCAATCTTGTCATTAACCATCTTTTCAACCTTTGCGATTTCTTCATCTGTCATAGCTGAGAAGTGAGAGAAATCGAAACGTGTTCTATCAGCATCCTGGTATGAACCCTTCTGCTCTACGTGTGTACCAAGTACCTCACGAAGTGCCTTCTGAAGAAGGTGAGTAGCTGAATGGTTCTTGCAGATACGAGCACGGCGAGCAGCGTCAACCTTAAGTGTAACCTTATCGCCAACCTTAATCATACCTGACTTCATTTCACCAACATGGCCAATCTTACCACCCTTGAGCTTGATAGTATCCTTTACTTCAAACTCACCGTTTGGTGTAGAGATGATACCTGTATCACCAATCTGACCACCCATTGTAGCGTAGAAAGGAGTTTCAGGAACAATGATTGTTCCAACTGTTCCTTCTGTAATAGTATCAACGATTTCAGTTTCTGTTGTGAGAACTGTAACTGTTGATTCTGATGTAGTCTTGTCGTAGCCTACAAACTCAGATGTAACAGCTAAATCGATATCATCATATACAGATGCATCAGCACCCATATAGTTTGTCTCTTTACGAGCTGCACGAGCCTTCTGTCTCTGTTCCTCCATGCAAGCCTCAAAGCCTGCTGCGTCGTAGCCAAAGCCCTTTTCTTCAAGGATTTCTGCTGTAAGGTCTACAGGGAATCCGTAAGTATCGTAAAGCTTGAATGTATTCTCACCTGAAAGCTCCTTAGCTCCAGATGCCTTAAGCTCTTCTTCCATCTTTGCAAGGATTTCAAGACCCTTGTCGATAGTTTTGTTGAACTGCTCTTCCTCTGCTGTAAGAGTCTTGAAGATGAATTCTCTCTTCTCCCAAAGCTCTGGATAGCCATCCTTACATTCATTGATAACTGTCTCAGAAAGCTTTGCCATGAAAAGACCATCAATGCCAAGTGCTCTACCATGCTTTGCAGCACGTCTGATAAGACGACGAAGAACATAACCTCTACCCTCGTTTGAAGGTGTAACACCATCAGATACAAGGAAAGTAGATGAACGAATATGATCAGTGATAAGACGGATTGATACATCATCAAGAGCATCTACCTGATACTGCTTTCCTGACATTTCGCAAATCTTATCACGAATAGCCTTCATTGTGTCAATATCGAATACTGAATCAACATCCTGCATAACAACTGCGAGACGCTCAAGACCCATACCTGTATCGATATTCTTCTGAGCAAGCTCCTCATAACCGCCGTGGCCATCACCATTAAACTGTGTAAATACGTTGTTCCAAACCTCCATAAAGCGATCGCAATCGCAACCAACCTTACAATCTGGCTTACCGCAACCGTATTTTTCTCCACGATCGTAATAAATTTCTGAGCAAGGACCACAAGGGCCAGCACCATGCTCCCAGAAGTTATCACATTCACCTGTTTCAGGATCACGATAGAAACGTGTGATGCGTTCTGGAGCTACTCCAACTTCCTTTGTCCAAATTTCAAATGCTTCCTCATCCTCTCCATAGATAGATGGATAAAGACGATTAGGATCAAGCTTAAGAACCTCTGTTAAAAATTCCCAAGACCAAGCAATAGCTTCATGCTTAAAATAATCTCCGAAAGAAAAGTTACCAAGCATCTCAAAAAAAGTAAGATGGCGAGCCGTCTTACCTACATTATCAATGTCACCTGTTCTAACACATTTTTGACATGTTGTAACGCGTCTCCTTGGTGGAATCTCCTGTCCTGTAAAGTATGGCTTAAGTGGAGCCATACCAGCGTTGATAAGAAGTAAACTGTTATCATTCTGTGGCACAAGAGAAAAGCTGTTGAGACAAAGGTGGCCTTTGCTCTCAAAGAATTCCAAGTAGGCGCGTCGTAAATCATTAACACCGTTATTCAAAACAATAGTCCTCCAAAAATTATTCCTCGGAAGAATCTGTTACGGCATCTGAGATGCCCTTCTTCCTGTCGCTAGACTGGCGAAGCTTAATTCCAATAAAGCCTCCACAAATGCCTAATGCAACGAGTATGATCATTTTAATCAGATAACTTGCAAAACTAGACAAAAATGCTGACATGGCAATTCCTCCTATATTACAAAATTTTTAACTAATTAAATCATATTACATACTTAGCTAAATTATAATCCAAAGCCTTTTTAAATTCCACCAGTATTTCAGAAAATTAATAAGAAAATAACCAAAATAGCCTGTAGTAGAAAAAAATCACTAGCCAAAAGAGTTAATGCTCTTCTGATATCTTTAGCTTCAGCAACTTTATCATCATCTCCGATGGTATCATCCTTTAGCTTAATACCTAAAGCTCCTGCAAATGCAGAAATTGCTTTATAACTATCTCGAAGATTGATAAACCTGGCATTCTTGCCATCAACGCCAGATGTAATATGCTTTGCTGCAAAAACACTCAACGCACCTGCAAACCTGCCAGGAAGGTAATCTACAATCCTGTTAAGCTTTGCGATGCTGTACCCAAAATCCTTATATCTATATGTATTATGGCCGATTTCAGAATCTATGAAATCTACTGTTCGGTAAACAAAGCCTCCTACAGGCCCGAATAGAAACATTACAAATATAGGAGAAATCACTGCATCTGAAGCCTGATTTGCAATATAGGTAATAGCTTCTTTGGTAGCCATTTGCTCATCCTCAAAGGAACCTGTTTTACCAGATAGAGCTTCGTAGGTACCTTTCATAGACTTTAGGCCATCTCCATAGAAATCATCCATAATGTTCCTGCCCCCTATGTAGAGGTATTTAGCATCGATACATAAATATGTAGCAAAGGCCTCGAACAATACGCCTACAGGTGTTGCAATTTCATAACAAAGCATTGTAAAAAATGTGATAATCGCAATGACTGGTACAAGCACCAGCATCACTAGCCACATTCCTAAACTACGCTGCTTTGCAGGCTCTAAAAGAATGATTTCATCCCCAAGTAACGCCCTGTCTAGGTATTTTATAAGCTTTTTTACTGAATCAAAAGGATTCCAAATGCCATAAATCCTTCCAAAAACAAAATCTAAAATTGTGCCAAGTAATAGCCCAATCAAGTGACATCTAAACATTGTTCATCCCCATTTACTTATTGCGTTTATGGTAAAACTGAAGCTGCTGGACATAGCCTTGAAAACCAGCGTAGCTTTCATTTATATACTTAAGATATTCATCCTTTGAATAAGAACTGTAATCCTCAGTAATAATCTTTTTCATCCAGGTATCAATAGGATAGCTTTCCATAAAATGGAAGCCATAAAGCATTATACAATTGGCAACCTTTGGGCCAATGCCCTTTATTTTAAGAAGGGTAGCCATAGCATCCTGGTAAGGAAGCTTACTGATAGCTTTTATATCAAGGCTGCCTTCAACCACCTGCTTTGATATGCCGATAATATAATCCGCCCTATAGCCAAGGGCTGTTCCATCCATAAGCTCCGCCTCTGGGATATAGGCCAGTACCTCTGGCTTTGGAAAATGTATACCATCAGAATATCTATCGCAAAGACACTGAATTGATTTCTTTATCTTTGGAATATTATTATTTTGAGAAATTACATAGGAAATAAAAACTTCCCACAAATCCTGACGCAAAATACGCATTCCAAAGGAATCCATCAAGGCTTCCTTTAAAAACTTGTCAGAGCTTTTTCTTATGAGCTCGTTATACTTAACATAATCTGTATCAAAATCAAAGTAGTTTTGCCAAAATCCCCACTGATTTTCTTCACACGCAAAATCCCAGGAATCCTTTTCTTTATTTAAATAAAAGTAAATATCATTATCGCCAGAGCAAGCGCTGTATGTGTCTGGCATGCCATCGGCACCCTTTGTCTCACGCTTCATTCTAAAGACCTGCCCTGAATTCATGATTATTTCTGGATTAAACTCTTCTGCTGTAAGTTTCTTGCTGAATACCATATTATTCCTCTATTTCAAAAATCATATTCTCACGATCAATCTCAATGATTCTATCCTTGAGATTTGCTATATCTGGGCGTGTTTTAAATCGCTGAATCCACTGATACTCTCCCCACATATTCATCGGAAAGATCACATCACTATCGATGTTTTTTACAAAATAATCCATTCCCAGGAAATAACCATCCTCGCCCATACGTGCGTCCATAGGAACAAAAGCTATATCGTATTTGCGATTTCGGATTGGCCTTAAATATGTTCTGTATTCACGGCCATATTGCTCTCCATATAGCTCTCCTCTGCCTTCGGCGTTCCACCAATTAAGAGTGCCAGCAAAGTAAATATTCTGTCCGCCTACTGATATTGAAAACGCCACCCCCACATCATTGGAGCGAAGTGTTTCGATTTTCATATCATCAATATCGTATTTACGAAGTGGTTTTACAAACTGAATGCGTTCTTTTTCAACCACGCCTTTTTTAATTTTAATATCCTTGGATAAAATGAATTTCTTTACATTATCTAGATTAAAGATAGCTTCGTCATAATGGTCTTTTCGACCATTACTTGCAAAAACATAAATAGGCTTTGCCTCAAAGACTGGCAAAGAGCCTCTATATGGAACACTATCTTCAATTGAAGACTTGTCAAAATAATCAAATAGCAAATATCTATCTGAAAGCTCTACCACAAATGAGCTGTGCATTAAATAATATACCTTAACCATATTATCCTCCTTAAGGTATTTTAACACACTTATAAAAAAAGGACATCCACAACCGTGGATGTCCAGAATTTTAAATTAATTATTTAGCTGCACGAGCCATAGCCTCTTCGAAGTCCTTTGTTCCTTCGAATACGCAGTTAGAATATGGGTTACCACCAATTCTGATAGCATTTCTGATGATTACAGAGATGCAAAGAACGTTAACACCAAGTGCCATCATAGCTACGAATCCCTGCATTGTAGGATCAGCTGTGATTCCCATTGCTGCAATTGCTTCGTTAGCTGCAATAGTCTTGCCCTGGCCTGCCTGGTAAAGAGCGATAGCCTGCTCGTAAAGATCCATTGTTGTGATACCAGCTTCTGTAGCTCCACCGTATACACGTGGAAGAACAGCAGCGAATGTACCCTTTAACTGGAAGAGAGGTACTACCTGTGCCCACATACACCAAATAGCAAGTGTGTTAGCACGGTTCTGGATCCAAGCACCCTTGTTCCAAAGAGCGTTAGCAAATGTAGGAGCAAGAAGAAGTGCAACACCACAGTACCATGTATGTGTAGGAAGGTTCAAATATGTATATTCGAAGTTCCATACATCATAAGCAACGATGAACCATACTGTCATATCTGGCCAGATCATATCTGACATGTTCTTGTCGTTTGATGTGTAAAGCTTTACACAACCTGTCATACAGAAGATGTTGATCATACCAGCGATAGCGTTAACAACGTTCCACCATCCACCGTAGATGAATACACCTTCGTTTGAACACCACCAAGCACCTGAAAGGTCGCCTGTGATTGAGTATGCTGCAAGAGCTGACTCCATATCTGAAACATTAGCGATCATGATGTTTGCTGCAACGATGAACCATGGCCACCAAGCAAACCATTTTTCTTTACCAATGCCCCACTTATATTTAATCATCATGAAGCCGACGCATCCGATATCTGCTGCGTAGAGCTTAAAGTAGTGGAACCAACCGTCCATATATGCAACTGTTGGGTTTGAAGCACCGCCGAATAAACCAACATGTGCTAAGATGAAGTAAACTGTAAGAATACATGGGATGATAACAAAAATAATCATTCCACCGACCTTTGTACGACGGCCGAGCTCATTCATAATAATCAATCCTGCAAATACAAGGCACCAGCCAAGGATCTGCCAAAGATTAGTGATTTGGAAAATCATATCCAAGCCTCCTTAATAATTATTTACATTTTTAAATAGAGAAAACTAATTCCTCTATCCTCAGTTTTTATTATACCTATATGTGAAGAAAATAACAATATATCAGTTTATAAAAAATTAATACATTTTTTATAATTTGTATTGTTGCATATTTCTTATAAACCCCTAATTTTCAACATTTGTGGCATACATTCAAACGTTAAATTATTAAGAAATCCTATGTGTTCCCCGTCAGCATGTACACACATACTCTCATTCATTACGATGTCCATTTTATCAAAATTTATTAAATCGAATCCTTCTTTTCCAATGTGCTTTCCTTTCACCAAATATGGCAATAAAGTAAAACATTTAAATCTGGAAATATCATGGGCAATAAATGCTGTGAGATGTCCTGAATCTGCCTTGGCATCAGGTGCCATTGGAATACCTCCACCTTCTGCCCTGCAATTCATAGCTGCAGCAAATATGGTGCTTTTTATATTTCTGGTAGTGGTCTTGTTATCATAATAAATAGTAACCTTGGCATCAGAAAATGGCATGGTAAAAAGATCTCCCACCGTCAAAATACCGTAGGTAGCGGAGCCTGCTCCAAACCTATTTAAAAATCTCTTAAGCTTGCTGTCTAATGCCTGAAGACACACGTAAGCATCTACTCCGATTCCTGCGCTCACCCCAAACAATCGCACGCAAGCCTTACCCTCCTTTTCATACGAAAGCTTCCCTATATCAAAAAGCTTATATTCATTTGTATTAAGTGCTCTATCTAATATTTCAAGAGCACCCCCCTTAAGCCCAATACCAGCTGCAAAATCATTGGCAGAGCCCGATGGAAGTGGTGTGTAAATAGTATTTTCAAAATCCTGTATTCCATTTAACGCCTCATTTAAGGTACCATCTCCTCCCATTACAAACAGCGCCACCTGCTCCCCTGAGGACGTAGCTGCTTTGACGAAGCTGGTAGCATCACCAGGTCCTGCAGTAAAATGAACCTCATAGCTTATATTTTTTTCTTTCAAATAATCTTCTACTTTTTTCCATAATTCTCCAGCTTTTCCTGTTCGGCTGGCTTTATTAACAATAAATAGGTTTTTCATAGCATTTCCTTTCAATTTCTAAAGATAATTGTGGTCATTTTAAAAACTAAAGTCAATGGATTTCTTGCACTATAAAAAATAGAATGATAGCATATCAGGTAGAAATTTAAAAAAAGAGGACTCAATAATGGACAATAATGAATTCAAAGAAAAATTAATGCATAAGGTAGACCACAACGGCCACCGCGCCATGTCTGTGGTAGGCTGGACTCTTGCAGCTATTTTCATCGGTATTTCCGTTGGATTGTTTGCCACCGGCTTTGGACTATCTATGAGATATGTTATTAAATTTAGAGAAGCTCACAAATGGATGATTTTCCTTCTTCCAATAGGAGCTGTTTTTATCACCTTCATGTACAAACAAATTTTGAAGGAAAAGGATAGCGGCACCAACACTGTTATCGCTGCCATTCAATCAGATGAGCATCTTCCTTTTAGATTAGCGCCACTGATTTTTATTGCTACTCTCGTCACACATTTAGTGGGCGGTTCTGCTGGTCGTGAGGGCGCTGCCCTTCAAATGGGTGGAGCCATAGGAAATGGAATTGGTCGTGTTCTTAAGCTCAATTCAACTAACAAAAAGACAATGATAATGTGTGGAATGAGTGCAGCCTTTTCTGCATTATTTGGAACTCCAATGGCTGCAGCTATATTTTCAATGGAGGTGGTATCCGTTGGAATCATGCATTACGCCGCCTTGGTTCCATGTGTTATTTCTTCACTTGTGGCTAGATATGTAGCTAATTACTTTGGGCTTGGGGCTGAGATTTACCCAATAGAAGTGATTCCAAAGTTCACAATAAAAACCTCCATAATGATATGCATCTTTGCAATCCTTTGTGGTCTGGCTTCAATGCTGTTTTGCACAATGCTTCATAAATACGAAAGCTTCCTAAGTGGCAAGGTTTCAAATCCTTATATCAAAGCTATCATTGGCGGTACTTCCGTTTTAGCTCTTACACTAATAGTTGGAAACCAAACCTACAACAGTACTGGTTCCGCCATCATCATGTCCTGCTTTACAGGAGCAAGTATTGGTCTAGGCACCTTCCTTTTAAAAATGATTTTTACAACCCTTACATTATCCTGCGGCTACAAGGGTGGTGAAATTGTTCCTACATTATTTATTGGTGCAACTTTTGGCGCTGCAGTTGGACAACTAATTGGATTTTCACCAGCACTACTTGCTGCAGTTGGAATGGGGGCACTTTTCTGTGGTGTTACCAACTGCCCTATTTCCAGCCTACTAATTTGCTTCGAACTTTTCGGCTACGAGCCAATGCCTTACTTCCTTCTAGCTGTTGCCTTCAGCTACTGGGTATCAGGCTACACCGGCCTCTACCGTGCCCAAAAAATCGTCTACAGCAAATATCGCAGCAACTACATCGACAAAAAAGTCGATTAAAGACTATACAATAAGAGCTGTAACTCATAAGCTACAGCTCTTTTTTAGTATCTAATTAGCATTTTTCTATAAAGTATAGACGTGCTCCGAAATCTGGGAAGTAGCGTACCTGTTCGTTGTAGCCTGTGCCTACGTAGCTTTGTGCAAGCTTGATACCACCTTCGTTAAGGGTATCTCCATAAGCTACGGTGTCTTCTACTTCACCTGGCATCTTTACAAATTTGGCAATTACATTGTGTAGCATTCCATCCTGTTTGATATGAATTGGTGCTACAGTATTAACCAAATCTCCAAAGCCCTTAAGATTATATTCTAACTTTCTTCCATAGAAATGATACTTTGTATCAGCATCAAGGCCAGCAGCACCTATTCTAAGATATTGCTCTCCTGGCTTGATTTCTCTTTGCATTACCATTGATACGCATGTATTCTTGTCCTTATCTACAATGCTCCACTGATAGATATTGTCAGCTCTAAGTCTGTAGTAATCACCAAACTGAAGAGTCTTTCTGTACTGCTTGTAAAGCTCGATTTGAGCCTTTACAGCTGAAATATCTTCTGCACTGGCATCATTAAGATTAAGCTCGTAACCAAGAACGCCAAATGAAGCAACAGCAAATCGTGACTCAAGTGGTGTTATTCTAAGGGTCTGATGATTTGGGCATGAGCTTACATGAGCTGTGTATGTGCTCTGAGGATATCCATAAGAATATCCATCCTGAATTGCAAGACGGCTAACTGCATCAGTATTATCACTTCCCCAAATCTGTGGGAAATAGCAAAGTGCGCCTAAGTCAAATCTATTTCCACCTGAAGCACAACCCTCCATAAGAATTTCAGGAAATCTCTCTGCTAAAGTCTTAAGCATTCTGTAGAAGCCTAACACATATCTATGGCTAACCTCCATCTGCTTATCAGCAGGCAAATACTTAGAGAAATAATCGGAGAAGTTGCGATTCATATCCCACTTGATATAAGAAAGACCAGGAGTTGCAAAAACCTCGCTCATTCTATCTATCATGTAATCAACAACCTCTGGATTACATAGATCAAGAAGACGCTGGTTACGTCCCTGGGCATGATCCATTCCAGGTATGTCGATAGCCCACTCTGGATGCTTCTTGTAAAGCTCGCTTTCAACATTAATCATTTCAGGCTCTACCCAAAGACCAAACATAAGACCTAAATCATTGACCTTTTTAGCGAGTCCTTCCAGGCCGCCTGGAAGCTTTTTCTTGTTGATGATATCCCAATCACCAAGGGCATGCTTATCATCATTTCTATTGCCAAACCAGCCATCATCCATAACGAAAAGCTCGATACCTGTGTTCTTTGCAACCTTGGCAAGCTTAAGAAGTGAGCCTTCTGTAAAATCGAAGTAGCTAGCTTCCCAGCTGTTGATAAGGATAGGACGTTCCTTTTTCTTCCAGGTTCCTCTTGTAATATGCTCTCTTACAAAATCGTGCATATTAAGGCTCATCTGTCTGAAACCAGCCTTTGAATATGTCATTACTGCTTCTGGAGCCTCAAATTCCTCTCCCGCTTCAAGTGTCCACTCAAAGCTTTCAGGGTTAATACCATAGGCAACTCTTGTCTTGCCCCAAGGCGATACCTCAGTAGCAGAATAATGATTGCCTGAATAAACCAGATTGAAACCATAAACATCGCCAGCGGTTTCTGTAGAATCAGCATCCGAAATGATAAACAATGGATTGCAACGGTTTGAGCTAGTGCCTGTGAATGAGGAATTAACGTACTTTCCAGCAGGAAGCACCATATCTGATTTATTCATCTCTCTAGTCCAGCTACCGTGGAAGGATGTGATTTTATAGCCGCTGTGTTCAAAATCTACAAGCATAGAAAGCATACGTGTAAGCTTTACAGAAGAATCTGTAGTATTTTTAAACTTAGCGCTACGTGTAATAACATCACAATCCTCGAATACAGAATATAAAAGTTCTAATGTATATCCATGATTTTTGTCCTTCAAGGTAACAACAAGAGTCTCTACCTCACCCTTTTCATCATAGGAGCTAGGAAGTGTCTTAAACTCAGGCTTGCCCTGAATCACTTCAAAACTATCATATACAAAATCAAGTGTGCTGCTGCCATCTGGACAAACAGCCGTAATCATTGGCTCTCTATAATCTCCCTTTCCAAGGGTAGATACTTCAAGACAAACATCCTCTAGAGTAAGCTCTGGATGCTCGTTGTTGTAGGTAACAGTATTTCCTGGAGCAAATGCACGCTTCTCAATAAGCACAGATGGCTCATCGCAGTGGATGAGCCTTCCGTAATACATATGTTCCAGCTGACCTGTTTCCATTACGCGAAATGCGTAAGTAGTGTTTTTAGTATTAAGTGTAAATACCTTTCCATCAGCTTTAATCATCTTAAAAATCCTCCCAGTCATGTATCAATTTACAAGACCAATATTTATTTTCTAGCACTCAATTCTTCAGAAATCTCTTCAAGCTTTTCATCTGTAAGAATATATTTTGCTTTGAAGAAGAAGAATGCAATAATAAGAACAACTGTAGGTCCTACTGTCATAATCATTCTAAGTCCAATTACTGAGCTGGCATCAATAGATTCAATTAATCCACTATTTGCAACCTTTGCCTGAAGTCCAGCGAAATCAAGGATTGCTGCACTATCCTTCTGAATATTGAATATAGCAAGACAAACAGAAGCTACTAAAGCTGCAATACCTGAAGCAAGCTTAACTACAAAGGTCTGCATAGAAAAGATAACTGATTCGTCTCTACGATAATTCTTAAGCTCGCCGTAATCTACAGTGTTTGCCAAGAATACAGTAACAACAACATTAAGAATGCCTGCACCAGACATAATTAAAAATCCTGGCATGAAGAAAATAAATACATTTGTCACACCTGAAAGTGCCATTCCAAGAAGTACAATGTATCCTACAATTTCTGCAATTACACAAATATAGAAAATACGAAGTGTAGTAAATGCTTTTCTAAGCAATGGGAAAAGAATCATCATTGCTAAAATCTGCATACCACCTGCAAATGTATTGAACAATGTGTAATTACCCTGCCAATTGCTTCCTGCTAAATCATATTTGAAGAAATAAATCAAAAGGTTTGATGTAATATAAAGTGCTGTATTAACAAGAACGATTGTAATAACAATAGTCATTGCCTGATCATTCTGAATAAGAGCCTTAAACATCTGACCGATTGATGCTGTCTGCATATCTACAGTAGACTTTTCTTTAATGCAGGCACATGTGATACCAATGAAGAGAATGAACAATGCACCGATAATAAGTGAGAAATACTTGAAACCAAGTCTTTCAACTTCCATTGTAGATGTCATATCAATAGTAATGTTGTCAAGTTCAGCTTCGTTATTTACATATTCTTCATAAGCATCGGTAGGCACATAAAGTGCTACTGCTACTTCGCCAGAATCTACGCTATCCATTGCAACATTGATATCGCAATCATCACCCTCTGCAAATGTTTTATCACCGTAAGTAAAGCTATAATTTGTGTTATCTCCATTAAGAGATACTACGCCGTTATATCCTTTTTCTTCGTCAACAACACCGTCAAATACTTTCTGAATACCTGTTACATTAAGAACTACATTATCACAGGCAATTGTATCTGTGTTAGTTGTTGGATTGCCATCTGCATCACGCTCTACAAGATATACATTAAATTGAGTATTGCTAGAATCAAATGTCTTTAAAATATTGTCAGAGCTATTAGCTGCTGCCTTAGAACCAAGAGCTGCTACTGCCATAACTGTAACAATAGTTACAAGAGCAGAACCTACACCTGCACATGAACGTGCAAGAGCTGATAAGCCTTCACGCTCTTTTCCACTTTCAGTGAAAGCAGGAACCATTGACCAATAAGGGATATCCATCATTGTGTAT
This sequence comes from Pseudobutyrivibrio sp. OR37, assembly GCF_900113655.1. Classification (GTDB taxonomy): domain Bacteria; phylum Bacillota; class Clostridia; order Lachnospirales; family Lachnospiraceae; genus Pseudobutyrivibrio. The sequence continues at coordinate 201,440 of NZ_FOQF01000002.1, forward strand.
GTAACACCCCACATAATATAGGTAACAGCTGCATAAGCGATAAGTCCCTTAGCTGATGCAGTTGGTGGTGCCGCAAACATAAGAACAAGCAACACTGTATTTGTAATAGTACCAATTAAAAGCCAAGGTCTAAATTTACCCCAGCGAGTCTTTGTCTTTGCTACAATTACACCCATGATAGGATCGTTGAATGCATCAAAAACACGTGCAATTAAAAGGATGATTCCCATCGCAATTGCGTTAACTCCCATGATGTCCTGGAAATAATATAATACGTATGAAGCTGATAGCATATATACCATATCCTTACCAACAGCTCCAATACCATAGGCAAATTTTTCAACTCCCGATAAACTTCTTTTCTCTGCCATTATTCTCTCCTCCTAATTAGTTCTTACTCTTCATCCCCATTGCAAGCTCAACAACCTTGTATGCCCCATCATAAAGACCGATTGATTTATTTGTTTTGATGCTCTCGCACATCTCTGTAAGAAGCTGATCGTCCTTCATAAACATATCAATCATCTGAAGTGTATGAGGAATATCTCTACACTCAAGAGTTCCGTCACCCATTTCTGCTGAATGGATAGCGCCCCACATTTCATGCTTACCTACACGCTTAATAAACAGCTTTGGAACTGGATAGAAAGCAAGCTCTGATGGCTTTGTAACAAGTACATCGCAGCTACGCATAAGTAAGTTTGTACAATAAACTGCTTCAAAAATATTTTCATGATAGAAGCCATGAATACCAGTAACATCACCAGTTAATGCATCCTCGGCAAACTTTGTTGTCTTTTCATATTCGTTGAAGTGCTCTGTAGCTACTGATTTCATCTCAGGGATTTCATTGATAAGGTCATCCCAAACATTCTTGTAATCACCAACATTTACATATAATGTAGCCTTGTTAGCCTTAATCTCTGGTAATAAATATTTGATGATTGCAGCAAAGATTTCCTTCTGCGCTCCTGCTCCACCGATGGTGAGAAGGAAGCGCATTGGCTTACCATTCTTTTTTCTATCAATACGAGCCTGGCAGTCAGCCTCGATATTAGAAACAAGCTCATGGTCGATATAGTGACCTGTGTAAACCAATTCATCATTTGGCATTGGGTTACATACTGCATCACCAGCCATACCGTTGCAGATGCGGTAACCCATATAAGCGTTCTTACACTGGATTGCATGAACAGCACCCTCTGCAAAATGAAGTGCCATTGGCCAGTTATCAGGAATAGCATTAACTACATGCTTCATTCCAGCGTGAACTGCAGCCTGTGCAGGCCATGCATGAGTTCCGATTACAGGAATATCCTTTGGAACATTCTTGTAAACAGTAGCCATAAGCTCTGCATTCTTCTGATCTGAAGAATTGTAAGAAAGCTTTCTAAACCATTCGTAGTTTGCTGGTTCCCAGATAAACTTGTTGAAAAGCTTATTCTTTGAAAGGCGTGAGCCTAAAGAATATAAATCGTTCTGAGCGCTGATAACCTTAGTACATGTAGTCTGAGGATATCCATTTAAATCCATCCAATATGGTGTGTAGCCCATAGACTTTGCAGCTGATGCCATAGCCATGGAAATACGATAATGGCCAAAGCCCATACGGATATTTCCTACAATAACACCCTTTTCAGTATCGAATTTTTCTGGGGACTGTCCGTCCTTTAAAAGCACATCATATACCCCAAGAGAATCACCGATATGTTCGTTCTTCGAAATTACGATATTGTAATCTACATTAGAATCATCACCATATTTCTTGATGTTTTTCTTTTTGGTATTACATGCTTTTTTGTAATCTCTATTTGAAATTACATTTCCAAAAATTACTTTACTCTTATCTTTCATTATTTATAACACCCTCCTGAATTGGTTAAAAGCATTCGACTGACAGGCCAACCTGCACTGGCTCCAAGCCATCACACTTAATGGTAAGCTTACCGTCGCCATCTTCACCAATTGATTTAATATATACTCCAGTTGCGCCACCTACTGGTGTAACAACCTTTGGTCCAATAATTTCGAATGGTCCATCCACCTCAAAGCTAACAGGCTGATTGAAGAAATAAAGCTGATTATCATTCTGGTCTGCTATCTTAATTCGTATATGCGATACATCATAGGTATGTATCTCTGTAAGCAAGGTATGGCTAGCCTTTGCCTCAATATGAGCCTTTGTTACGGCTGCCTTTTTAACAGTCTTAACAACCTTGCCATCCTTTATAGCTTCGAATTTGTACTCGCGAGATTCTCCACCCCAGTCACCAATGAACTTGTTGTAGATTGGAACTGCCTTGCTTGGGCTTACATGATGGAATACCACCAATCTAAAGGCAATCCATGCAAGCTTTGGTGTTACCTTGAAACCACGTAAGGTAACCTGATTAAGCGCCTGCTTAATAAGTCTTGCCTGACCCTTTGTATATTCACCATCAGTTTCTACAGCATCGCCAACAAAATCATCTATAAGGATTGGGCCATGCTTCATATTTTCGTAGGTAGAATCTGTAGGGAAATATTCCTTAACAAGAACATCGTTCTTATACATCTTTACTGAATCTGCATTTGTAATGATGTAGGACTTGCCTCTGTTGCAGGCTGGGTGCTCGCCGATATCGAAGCTTGTAGTAATATCAAGCACTGTATCGTTTTCGGAATAGGCCGAATAAATAGATGCTGCAAGCTTTGGATTTCTGAACATATCCATTACACCGTGGTAGCAGATTCTATCTCCTGAACCAAAATCCTTATGTGTGTTGTAATCAAACATGCACCAGCCGAATGAACCAGCAATATCAGGCTCTCCTGCAATTGCATTAAGTACATTGGCATGTCTGATTGCATGCTCCTGTCTATGCTCCTCTGGATCGTATGGCTTTGTTGGGAACATGTGACCATTGTACTCACTTACGAGATATGGCTTTTCATCGTTTGAAGTAATGTCACTCTTCTTTGAACAGCCCTTGTTATCACCTGAGTGAACGAAATCATTGTAGGTATAAACATCCTCTAATAATGAGCTCTTAGCATGTGCTCTTACACCGCCTGTTGGACGAGTAGGGTCGTACTTATGAGCCATTTCATTGGTTCTAGTATAGAATTCATCATTATCTTGCGATTCGTTTATACGAACTCCCCAAAGAATGATTGAAGGATGATTTCTATATTGAAGGACCATGTCCTTTGTATTTTGTACTGCAAGGTCCTGCCACTCTTTTCCACCGATGTGCTGCCAGCCTGGCATCTCTGTAAACACCAAAAGTCCTAGCTTATCGCACTCATCTATAAAGTATTGTGACTGTGGATAGTGAGAAGTACGAACTGCATTAAGAGCAAGCTCCTCTTTAAGAATCTTTGCATCTAATCTTTGCATAGATTCTGGCATGGCATACCCAACATAAGGATAAGACTGATGTCTGTTAAGACCTCTAAGCTTGAGCTTTCTACCATTTAAGTAGTAGCCATTCTTTCTAAATTCAGAGCTTCTAAAACCAATTGAAGCTTCAAATTCATCTACAACCTCATCATCTAAAACAAGCTGTGTCTTTACATTATAAAGATATGGACTTTCAACATCCCAAAGCTTTACTGTAGTAGGAGCTGTTGTAAGATTGAGCAAATAGCCATCCTCGTATGCCTCAAGACCGCCTACAGGCTGTGAAAGGATTAAATCCTCACCAAGATATTGCTTAATAAAAACATGCTCTCCTACTGCAAGCTCATATACCGACTTTGAAAGATAGCACTCTGTCTTAAGCATTCCCTGAACCTTCATCATCTGAATCTGCTTAGGTGTGCGCTTGCTTGTAGAAATGCGCTCCAATAAGGAAGGCTGTAAAAATACATCTGTAAAATGTACCTTTTCTTTTATCTCGAAATAAACATCTCTGTAAATTCCACCGTAGGTCATGTAATCAATAACATAACCAAATGGTGGCTGATTTAAAGTCTCTCTTGAATCAACTCTAACAGTGATAAGGTTCTCTTCACCGTATTTAAGAACCTCTGTAGCATCGATAGTGATGGCTGTGTAGCCGCAATCATGATGCTTAACATGCTTTCCATTAATATAAATATCGCAGCTATGTCCCACTGCTTCGAAGGTTAGGAAAACACATTTATCACTCCACTGCATAGGAGCGAAAATGCTCTTTTGATATGCACTTACCATCTGATAAATGCCTTCATCAAAATAGGAAAAAGGTGTTTCCTTAACTGTGTGAGGAATATTGATTAATGTGCTTTCTTCCATCTGCTCATTAATCATAGCCTCGTCAAATTTTTCATTAAATCTCCACTTTCGATCTAAGTATATTCTCTGTGCCATTTATTTTTCCTTTTTCATAATACCATCTACCATAACATCAACAACCTCAGCTAGCGCTGTAGGGTAATCCATACCGCTAGATTTAAGATAATCACCCATTAATAATCTATCGACGCAAGCCTCGTACATAAGCTTAAAGATATTCAAATCAATATCTCTAATCTCCCCTTCAGCTATGCCCTTGCGCAAAAGCTCCATTGTTTTTTCCCAACCGCTATCAAGTCTGTCATTCATCTTTTGATAAGCCATAGGATATTTGGTTGCAAGCTGATGCATGGCAGTATAATCGAAGCCGTAATGTGACTCTGGTAAAACCGCAAGTATGCCTCTGATTCGCTCCACTGTGCCAAGATTTTCGTTCATGTAAACCTTGTCCTCAGCAGCTTTAATCATGTCGAAGGCATAGTCCATCATGTTGCACATAAGCTCATTTTTATCACTAAAAATAGTGTAGATTGTTTTCTTGCTCATCTTCATTTCTGTGGCAAGATCATCCATTGTGAATTTAGGCCCCTTTTCTCTAAATACCTTAAGTGCCCCTTCTAAAATGCGTTCGTTCATATTTTCTCCCAAAAACTAGATTTTGTATATCGCGTTTCCTACTCCTAAATTGTAACAAAATATGGAAACTAACTCAATAAAAAACCGTTTATACATTTTTCACAATTTATCCATGATATTTTTGTTGACAAAGTACAATTTAGAGTTTAATATATCTCCGTAAAGAAGAGAAAGAGAAAATAGGAGGTAATAAGAATGTTCGAAGAAGTATCATTCACAATGTACAGCGTATATGCTGATTATGAGAAGTATGCTAAGAAAATGAAGAAGGAAGGCAAGGAGCCAGTTTCATTCTTTAAGTATGCATTCGGTCAGTTCTAATAGTTAGAACTATTCCATTAAAAACAACAGGGACTCGCAATCGCGAGTCCCTTTCTTATTTCATATCAATATTAATCTTCTTTTGCATTTAATGCCGCATCAATAATAGTCATAAGCTCCATTGCACTACGGAAGTTAAGCTTTTCATCACGATCAGCCCATGTGACCTGGCCCTGCCAAGTATCATTTTCTGCGTTATTAATATGCACTACAAATGTACCCTCTTTTTTATCTGCCATAATAGCACCTCCCTTAAACTTACTTTATAATAACACACTTACCATTATATACAACGTTATATTAAAGATTTTATTAGGCAAAAATCATTGCAGGCGCCACATCAAACAGTTAATATTTACATATATTATTATTGATTGGAGGACTTATGAGTAAATTCATTTCTTGGAATGTAAACGGGCTTCGTGCTGTAGTTGGCAAAGGCTTTTGGGATTACTTTGACAGCGTGGATGCTGATATATTTTGTCTTCAGGAGATTAAGCTTTCTGAGGGGCAGTTTGATACTGAAAAGGAAGGCTACCATGTTTATTGGAATTACGCCGAAAAGAAGGGTTATTCAGGAACTGCCATATTTTCAAAGCAGGAGCCTCTTTCTGTAAGCTATGGCATTGGAATTGAGGAGCACGACCATGAAGGTCGCGTGATTACTCTTGAGTTTGAGGATTATTACTTTATTACCTGCTACACGCCTAACTCTCAGACCGAGCTTAAGCGTCTGGATTATCGCATGACCTGGGAGGATGATTTCAGAGCATATCTTTGCAAGCTTAACGAGAAAAAAGGTGTTATTCTCTGCGGTGATTTAAATGTTGCTCATGAAGAAATCGATATTAAAAATCCAAAGACTAACAGAAGAAACGCTGGCTTCACAGATGAAGAGCGTGGCAAAATGACTGAGCTTTTAAATGCTGGTTTCATAGACAGCTTTAGATACTTCTATCCTGACAAGGCTGATATTTATTCTTGGTGGTCTTATAGATTTAAGGCTAGAGAGAAAAATGCCGGATGGCGTATAGACTACTTCATTGTCTCTGAGGATTTAAAAGAAAAAATGGCCGATGCCAAAATACATACTGATGTATTCGGCTCCGACCATTGTCCTATCGAGCTTGATTTAAATTAATTACTACGTAAAGCATCTATTGGGTTTAAGTTTGCGGCTTGGTGGCTTGGAAGGATTCCAAACACGATTCCAATTACCATTGAAAAGACTACAGCTATTATTGCTGCTGGCCATGATATGGCAATTGGTGTGCCGCTCATTATTGAAATAATCTGCGCCAATCCGATTCCACTGACTACACCAAGCACTCCACCCATGGAGGTAAGTACAGCTGCCTCTGTTAAAAACTGACCCATTATCTTTCCTTTTCTAGCGCCGATGGCTTTCTTAAGACCAATTTCCGCTGTTCTTTCAGTAACAGATACAAGCATAATATTCATTACACCTATTCCACCTACCAAAAGAGAAATAGCTGCAATCCATATAAGCATGGAATTTGTAGATGATGACAATTGCTGAAGCTGCTGAGCCTGCTCAAGCAAATCCTTTGACTGATATTTGATAGTATCGTCAGTTGGTGAAATGCTGCCGTTAATAATATCAGCTGTCTTCTTTCCTGCTGCTGTCATATCGTCTGTAGATACTGCTCTTATGAGCACATTTTCAGGCTCATCATATCTGTAGCTAATTGGCCAATCTGCCAAAGGAATATAAACATTTCCTGATTCCTTCTGCATGTAGGTATCGTAATCAGCTATTGTATTAATGGTAGGCTCAAAGGTAGATCTTGTTTCCACAACACCAATGATTGTGTAAGAATCTCCACCAATTTCAAGAACCTTACCTACAGCCTCTTCATTTTGAAGCAAATCCTCGGCTAAAGATGTATCAATTACGCAAACCTTTTTGAATTCAGTATTTTCCTTATCAGTAAAAAGTCTTCCATTTTTAACTGTCAGATTTGCTGTTGAAAAGAAATCCGGCTCAACGCCCTTTACGTAACCACCGCTCATAGCTTTATTAAGATAATATACCCCGTCATAGATCTGTCTGCTGGCATACTTGCTGGCAGATTTCACTTCATCAAGAGCACGTATTTCGCCTAACACTGAATCACTTATCTGATTGACTCCATAGGGTGGCTCATTATAGCTAAAGTCCATAGGCCAATCATTCTGGTACAACTGAATATCTACAGTATTGGAACCAGAACCTATAAGATTTTGTTTTATTTGCTGGTTTGTTCCTTCTATGGTTGAAACGATTGCGATGATAGCTGCAATACCAATAATAATTCCCAGCATTGTCAAAAATGATCTAAGCTTGTGTGTCCAAATGCCTCTAAAGGCCAATCTTATATTTTCAAACATTAACCAATGCCTCCACCATAACCGCCGTCAAGATTATCTACCTTTTCACATTTAATTCCTTCGATTGCTCCATTTCCGTATGGAAAAGCTAAATAATCCTTCTTCGTCACTCCGTCTATAATTTCTGTCTGAGAGCCCCAAAGAGTTTTTCCAACCTTCACGTACTCCTTCTTTAGGGTTCCACCCTTGCCAAGCTTCATTACGTAATTGCCAGAAGCATCCTTTCTAATGAAATATGAAGGGATATAGAAGCCTCCGCCTTCATTATTCTTAGGTGTGATGGTTATATCAACAGCTGCTCCCAACTCAATTCCGCTATTTTTATCAAAGCTGGCCTTGAACTGATAATTACTACTATTGCTGTTACCACTTCCACTGTAGAAATTGTTGTCTGTACTAGGCATGTCACTAATCTCTGTGATTACAGCATCTGCGGTGGCACCATTGTCCCAGCAATTAATAGAAACTGTATCTCCTACCTGAACGCTATCAAGATAAAACTCTCCGATAGCACCTGAAATATAGTATTCATCCGTTGCTGCAACTATCATGAATGGCTGAGTATTATTGTAGTTGTTAATATCCTGAAGCTTGGAAACTGTACCAGATACCTTTGCAATAATTTCGCCATTTTCTGTTGTATTCTTCATAACTTCCAGCTCATTTTCAAGCTTTCTGTATGATAGGTCCTGTGTCTTAACTACTGCTGTTTGATTTTCAATCTCTTCCTTCAATTGAGAAGGTGTTAAGCCCTCTGGCTTGCCAGAATGAACTGTCTTTCCCTCTTCATCAAAGGTATCCTCACCCACAATCTGCTTGGTTTCTCCATCTAAATATAAAATAGACTGAAGCACACTTTGAGTGCTGGATTCCTCTTTAATGTCAAAGCTATCCTTGTTAGAAGCTACGTAATCCTTCAAGGCTGATGCTTCATCCTTGTTTTTGATTTCCTTGTAATTACCACCATTATCTGTATAGCCAGGATAAAGATAGGTTACACTTGTCTGTGCCCCTTGTGAATCATAGGTATAAACCACAGCGTAATCCCCAGCATTATAGGTACCTACCGAGCCAACAGTGAAGCTTTCTCTAGCCACATATTTCTTAAGGGAAATATAGGTCTTATCCTTGTAAACCGACTGCTGATGAACATATTCTGGAATTGGCTTTGTATTAAGTAATCTGTCCAGCTTGAGCTGTTCGAATTTTAAGGTTTGGGCTGACTTCTGTAATTCAAGATTCTTACCATTAATATCCTGGGTGTCCTTCTTTACTACCATAAGGACGTCCCCCTCGTTTACATGGTCTCCCTCTTTTACATTTACGCTAAGAATTTCTGTGCCCTTTGCAATATATGTGGACTGAGCTTTGTCTGAGGTTGCATTTCCATAGCTTTGGATATTATCACCCCAATAGCCATCCATTCCCTGACTCTCCATTGAAACAACCTGAGCAGTCTTTTTGTGTTGTCTATAATTGAAAATAAAAACCAAAACTCCAGCTACAATGGCTATGAGTACAACAATAATAATCAACGGTTTAAGCTTCTTCATCATTGTCCTCCTCTAGCCCTGAATACAGCTTTCCATCCACAATTCGATAGGTCTTTTTGGCGTGGCTGGCTATACCAGAATCATGTGTAATCATAATAATTGTAGTGCCTTCTTCATTGAGCTTTTGGAATAAATCCATGATGGCTGCTCCAGATTTCTGATCTAAGGCTCCAGTTGGTTCATCTGCCAAAAGCACCTTTGGATTATTAACAATAGCCCTTGCAATAGCAACACGCTGCTTTTGTCCACCAGAAAGCTGATCTGGTCTGAACTTTACTCTATCAGCAAGGCCTACTCTGGTAAGTGCTTCGATGGCTCTTCTTTCTCGTTCCTTTTTATTAACCCCAGCGTAGCTTAATGGCAATGCTACGTTTTCTATAGCATTTTCCTCATTCATCAAATAGAAGCTTTGGAAAACGAAGCCTATAGAATTCAGTCTCAAATCTGACATCTGTCTATCCTTTAGCTTCAAGACATCCTTATCCTCAAAGAAATACTCTCCACTGGTAGGCTTGTCCAAGCAGCCTATTACATTCATTAACGTACTTTTCCCTGAACCGGATGGCCCCATTATGGCTACATACTCTCCCTCATTCACAGTAAGAGATACATCGTTTAATGCTGGAACGGAGGTTTCTGAGCCAGATTCACCATAAACCTTAAATATATTTTTAAGCTTAACTATCATAACTATTGTCCCTCAACACCTAAAACGGTTTTCATTCCCTCACTATAATCTTCCATTGGGTAAGCCAGCTTAGTATCCTTGTCTATACCAGTAATCTGATATACCATCTGCTCTTCGTGATACTCACCAAGCTCTATAGGCTTTTTGACAAGCTTGCCCTTATTATCTGCCCAAACGAAAGGATTTCCATCCTCATCATAAGCGATGTAATAGTCATAAAGATATGTGCCATCAGAAAAATCTATCTCTGGTGCATCTGTCTGACCAATTTCAATATATAAATGCTGGCCCATCATAAGGTCTTCACTGCTATCAAGAGTTATATAAAAAGGATATTTGGTAGAGTTGTTTTCTGATGAACCACCGCCGTACATATCCTGACTATTATCCTGCTTAGATTCAGTATCGATTTTATCAATAGTTCCAGACCAGGTCTTTGTAGAATCTACTCTGGAGCGTAAGGTTACTGGCTCGCCTACATTAATAGCCCACACATTCTGCTCATTAATCTGCCCCTTTACACGCATTTCCTTTGAAGCAAGAATTGTGATAAACGCACCATCAGTTGTATAAGGATTTGTGTCGTCTGCTACCTTTGTAATTGTGCCAGCCACTGATGAATTCACAGTGGAATTGTTAATTTTCTTTTTGTTCTCGTCGATTTTTGCCTGAGTCTGTTCAATAGAATTATTGGTAATTGCAATATCAGTAGTAAGACCTGTTATCTGATTTTGTAAATCCTCTTTTTCATTTTTATCCTTTTCAGTCTGGCCTTTAATCTTTTCGATATCTGATTTGAGCTTTGCTATCTGTCTATTACTGTTTTCAATAGAAAGATTGTAGCCTTCAATATCAAAGCCATACTGAACTATTTCAGCCTCAAGAGCGTCAGTTTTGTAAGAGAATAAAGGAGTGCCTTCAGATACACTATCCCCCTCTGCAACGAAGATTTGATCTAATTCTCTTTCTGAGCTTTTGGTGATACTTGTAGATTCCTGTCCTTCCACTACACCCATAAATACATCAGGAGTATAGCTGCTGCCCTCCCCCATGATGTCTGCTAGTGGAGTAACATAAATTTGAGACGAGTCGTCTGACCCACTGGAGATATTACCTAGAATTCCAGACTTATAAGTAAAAGCTGCGCCCGCAGCAATAATAGCAATCAAAACGATTGCCACAATCTTTTTTTTCATAAAAAATCTCCCTTTCGCATGTTCTGTAACTGTTCTAGTCTTAATAATACAGTTATAACATTAATATAGAGGTTATGCAATACTGCAAAACCTCTTTAATAGCATAATAATTATAAATTTATCTACACAGTAATGTTTCTTTTGTAGATACAAATTTATCTGCCAAACAAACAATCCATGCTTCCCTGCATTTAGGAACCTTTGTGATATTCAACGGCCACATGTGGCTCTCAATTACGCACTGAGTTTTCTCTCCTATTGCAAAATCCTTTATGGCATTTTCTTTAGCTGTATTAGAATGAGAAAATCCGTGAAGTCCATGACCCTCATCTGTGAGATGCCAATCATATAGATAGTAATCATGTAAGAAAGCACCTACTGTAAGTACTCTTTCATCCCCACCAATATGTAGTCTTCTGTTGAGCCAAAAGCTAAGTCTTGTAACACTTTCCACATGATCAAAAGTGGTTATTTTACCATGCTGAATGAATTTCTTCATTCTTTGAACCCTGTTGTCCGCCTTAAATGGTTCAAGTATATTAGCAATCCTTTGCTCTTCTTCTGGTCTAAGTCTCATAAATACCTCCGACTAATACCATAAATTCAATAGCCGAATGATATCAAATAAATATGTATTAGTTGTGAAATCTATTTGCATTATTTTCGTTTATCTAAACTTGTAAAAGGAATCGGTGCGTCTACCATCATTGAAGCTGCCTTCTAAGATGATTTCACCGTCACCGTTGATTTCCGCCATTCCCACCTTGCCGGTATGATTTTCCAGATATGAAATATAGAAAATATACACATCCTCAGTGAAGAAATAATCATATCTTTCTTCATCAGAAAGGCCTTCTTCTATTTCTAAGCAACAATCACCTGGCTTTAAATCAAATCTTCCCACATACTCGTAATCCATTCTTCCAAAGGTAACGGTATACCCCTCTTCCTCTGGAAAATCTAAAAGGATTTGAGCGTAAGCCTCATCCACAGATGTAACCGGTGTAATTTCAAAGCTGGAGTTTCTTGGCTCCTCCTTAGGATTGTAGTTAGGAATACTATGCCATAAAATAGCAATCCAGATTTGAAAGATTAATAGCAGCACCAGCACTATTATTGCTATAACCTGCAAGCAGCTTTTAAGGTTAAGATTAATCTTAACAGCCGGCTTAATGTTAAACTTTAATTTAAGTTTTGGTTTTTCTACAGTTTTAAACTGGCTTTTTGCGTAATCGCTGTCTCCGATAGTATCTATACAATGCTGACAAATCACATGGTTATCAGCATGCTTCCCACATATAACACACTTTTCATCAGTAGCCTGGCCTGCAGCTATATCAAAGATTCTGGCCTTAAAACGCTTGCCGAAAACTGAGCCTAGGATTTGACGTTCATTCTCCAGCCTCAGTATCCCCTCAACCACCTCCATACGAGTAAAATCGTATTTGGAAGCAAGCTTAACCATATATAAAAGCTCTTGTTTTAGTTTTTCATCCCCCATAGCTGCCCCTAATCTTCAGTCTTGCTTATTTTCCTATCCAGTCCTTTGAAACACAAATAGGCTAAAAGCTTATTATCTCTTTCCAACACCTTACCTGCGTACAAAATTCCTCTTTCCTCTGCCTCTGCTCTAACAATCCTAGCCGTTACCGCAAGGCTGAAATCAGAGCCGTTGGCACTATCTGCGAAGTTAACCTCCACAACATCACCAATTGTTACCCTGAAGGAATTGCCAATAAATGATATTCCGCTATCGCTGATATCAAGCACTGACACGGAAAAACGTCTGCCATCCTCCATTAAAACAGAGCCTGGGGTGTGCACATTGACACGGCCATCCTCTCTGCGCTCGCTGGAAGCTGCAATACGGCCAAAAGCCCTGGCATCGATAGCGTAATAATCTACGCCTTTGAAATTAACTACATTTACGGATAAATTTTTCCAAACAACACGACCATTTGTGTTTGAATCGATACAATGAAGAGAAAAGCTCATACTTTGAGGGGAACCAGCAGTGAAGTCAACCACCTGTCCGTTATACACGTATGGTTTAACCAGCACTCCTGTCCCGTTATTAGTACCAACTACCTCTGATTTGAATTCAAATGATGAATCACCAATAAGAATTTCTAAGGTGACCTCCTGCCCCGCAACCAATTTATCGATTGTCATAATACATCTCCCACCATTACATATATATATTATTTTACCTAATTAATCGGTTTTTTTGAATAAAATCTTTATCAAAAACATGAATTAAAGATTATTTTGTCTCATTGCAGCTTCAACAACATGCTTTACCAAAATGCTGGTGGTAACACCTCCAACTCCTCCTGGCACAGGTGTTATAGCAGAAACAATATCCTCTACCTCATCGAATTTAACATCGCCACAGAGTTTATTTTTCTCACTGTTCCAATTGATTCCCACATCAATTACAGTTTGGCCTTCTTTTAAATAATCAGCCCCTACACTTTCCATCTGGCCAGATGCCACGACAACAATATCAGCCTCTTTTGTGATAGAGGTGATATCTACAGTTCTGGTGTGGCAGATAGTAACTGTAGCATTAGCATGCATTAAAAGCATGGCAACAGGGCGACCTATTACAAGTGAACGTCCAATTACCGCAACCCTTTTACCCTCAAGTGGAATGTTGTAATATTTAAGAATTTCCATAGCTGCTTCTGCTGTACAAGGAGCAAAGCCAAGGCTGGTATTAGTGAATACTCCTGCAAGGGATAAATCTGTGCAGCCATCCACATCCTTTTCAGCAGCCAGCATATTTCTAGCCTTCTTTTCATCTATATGCTTTGGAAGTGGCCTAAACATAAGGATTCCATGTATTGTTTTGTCACGATTTAACTTTTCTAATGTATCCAAATACTCTGTAGCCGATACATCAGCAGCAAGAGCTATCACCTTAACCTCTACTCCTACCTGCTCACAACGCTTTTTTGCTCCTCGCTCGTAAGAAAGATCATCCTCCCTTTCTCCTACTCTAAGAATTGCCAAGGTAGGTGTAACGCCTGATGCTTTAAGCTTGTGCACCTGATCTGCAAGCCTTGCATTTATATTTTCAACAACATCTTTTCCCTTAAGTAGTTTAGCCATTTTCCCTCCAAATTATAATCTTGATATAACTTCTAAATAAATCATATCTGACTTTTTAGTATATTTATTTATGTATGCTTCTACTTCATCATCAAGCTTTTTAGCATACTGTCGATCCTTCATTAGACCGGTATTAACCTTAACATTAACAGCAGCACCCTTCATGGCTCCTGATAAAAGTGCAACTCCTGTAGCTGCATCACTTATCATAAGCTTAGAGCCCTTATTTGCAAATTCTTCCTGTAAATCTATAGCCTTAGCTGCAAGCTGTAGGATTTCAAAGGGTACCTTAGCTGCGTTTCTTAGGCATTCCTCCATAACAGAATCTCTATTTGGATCCTCCTTTGGGATTGCATAGGCTTTAGCTAATGGTTCAAAGGCAGTGGCATCATCATCAATGCACTGTAGCAATTTATTTTGAAGCTCCTTTGCCTGCTCCATTAATGACTTGATATCATACTCTACATCAGCATATTTTTTCTTACCAACAGTAAATTCACCAACCATATCTCCAAGGGCAATCCCTATACTGGCTACTAAAGCGCTTGCTCCGCCACCACCTGGTACTGATGTTTTAGAAGCAATCTGATTGATAAAATCTGTAACACTAACCTTCAACAAACTCATAACAATCCTCCTAAAAAAAATGACCTTGGACATCCTCCAAGGTCTCAATCACCTATAAAATCAAAAATTGTCATCTGATTAGAATCTGCGACTAAATTCTCGTAGGTCTCCTGCTCCTCAGCAGTCATTTCCCTCTGAAAAACATATGTCTCCTGTTTTATGCGGCCATCCATATCAAAATACATCTGTCTGTATTTCATAGTATCATTTTCAAACATTATTCTTTGCCCATCTAATAATTATAAAATCAAATATAATTCTATCATAACAGGGCAAAAATTCAATTAATTCTTTCGTCTTTCGTGGCCTGACTGAGCATAGAATTTGCTTTTATTTTCAAGCATGTTATCGTCAGCCAGCTTACACAGCTCTTCAGAGCTGACATTTGGATAATCTCTAACAGAGGCTGTTCCAATTGAGGCAGAAAAACCATCGATATATTTGCCCTTCCAGGTAGAAGCAATTTTGTTGAATTTCTCAATTCTTCTCTTTACCTCAGCCTCTGTGGCAACAAACATAACGATAAATTCATCGCCGCCGATTCGGCTTATAACTGCAGTAGAACTATCCTCAAAAGCCCCATTGATGCAGTGCGCTGTGGCAAGCAGCAATTCATCACCTGCATCATGACCATAATTGTCATTATAGTATTTAAGCCTGTTTACATCGAAATAAACAACAGTAGTATCCCTAACCAGCTCTTTATCCTCAAATGCCTGTAACTCTTCATAGAAATACCTTCTGTTGGTAAGATGGGTAAGCTCGTCAGTGTAGGCAAGCTCCTTAACCTGAACAAGCTCTGCCTCTTCCTCCACCTTAAGGCCAATACGCTTATAGATTATACCCACCTGGGTAGATATATAGACAATCAGGCCTGTAACAATAATGATATTATAATTGCTGTCTATATTATTAATATACATAGCCACTGAAATCAAACATACAAACAGGAAGGTTAAATTTCCAATGGCTATCATCCTTCGTTCAGATTTTCTCTTGGCCTCTTTAAGGCTTGTGTAAGAATAATAGGACGTCAAACCAAGCACTACCAAATCCACCAGATGAGCTATTATTACAATCTGGCCCCAATCAAGTAAGCCTATCAGGCATAAAGCAAACAAGGAGGCTATAAATATTGCAATAATGCCATCAATAACATTGTCGACAAAGCTGATTCTGAAATTGACAGCTCTTACAAGCTCCAAAAAAGCCAGTGGCATCATTAAAAATACAATTATCTCTAGTATCGCAAAGCCTGTTCCGTTACCAAAGATGATATACAAAAGCCTGGTTTGGCAGAGCAACCATATACTAGAGCATATTGAAAATATTCCTGCATAAAGCAAAGCTTCAAATGTGAGTTTTCTAAGTATATGTGAGCGCTTTGCTATATAGTAAATAGCTACTATAGCCTCACAAAGACCGTAAAACAGCAGAACAACTGAAAGAACCATCTGTAGCCACTGATTTTTAAGTACATAGATTCCATATCCGGATCTGGTGCTTATTACAGATTCGTAGATTTCAGAGCCATACAAGGATTCCTGTAAATCCAAATTAATATCTATCTTTTTTCCAGAATACTCTTCCTTCATTTTAAGATGAATTTCCTTTTTTCCTACATTGGAAGAGATATTAAAAAGCTTTTGATCTAAGGAACGGTAGACCTCTTTATCATCTACATAAATAACAGCCGAATCATAATAGCACTTAATTACCAAAAACTGATCACCATAAACTTGTGGAAGTGTGTTGCTGATGGTAAATTGATTTTCTGCCTCATAAGGGAATCTTACTTCCACGCCATCAACTGTCCAGCCATAGCTGAAGTCAATAAAATTCTCTTGGAATTTGTCATTTTCCTGATTTGAATATGCAAACCCCAACGCTTCAATAAAAATAATAAATATGATATAAACTGATGCGATTAATTTTCGTAAAAACCCCTTATCCATAGCTCACCCCATATTTGTGCTAATCTTCAGGTGCCTCTATTCCAAATTCACTAGGTAAAAATCTAGGACATACATTGTCCGAGGTTACTATAACTGAAGCTGCAAGAGTAGAACCAATCTCGCAAGCCTCTGCCATAGTCTTTCCATAAGTAAGACCAATAGTTACACCTGCAAAGAAGGAATCTCCTGCACCTGTAGTATCCTTAACGTCTACCTTTCTTGCAGGTACAAAACCTGTATTACCATCAATATCTGCATAAACTGCACCCTTGCCACCAAGAGTAACAATCATCTTTTTAATCTGAGCGCCCTGTACCTTTTTAGCAAGGATTTCTTCCATTTCCTCTGGAGTCTTCTCTGAATAATCATCCATGAAAAGAATACCAGCCTCCTGCTGATTACATACAAAGCATTCTACATTCTTAAGAAAATCTCTACGTTCTACAGCAATGCTCATGTTTGAAACAGCTGCATAAACCTTTAGATTATACTTTTGGGCATATTTGAACACTCTTTTAATAGTGTCCTTTTCCATATCTATCTCAAGGGCGATACTATCTGCATCCTTAAAGATTTCATCACCCTCTTCATCAAGAATATCATTGATTACTGAAAGGTCAGGTCTCTTTGAAATAGAAGCAACAACATCACCATGATTATCAAAAACTGCAAGCCACTTACCCATTCCGTCTGGTGTACGACGTACGAATCGTGTATCCACCTTATGGTTTTTAAGCTTTTCAAGTACTCCTGTGCCGATACCACTATCATCAACAAGGCTAACAAATGTAGGTCTAAGCTCAACATTTGCAATATCCTCAACTACATTTCTACTAACTCCACCGTGTACCTCTTCTACTGTACCAACATTTCTACCAGCTGGAATATAGCTTGATGTAGAATGTCCTTTAATGTCAATAAATACTGCACCTAGTACAACAATTCCCATAATTAATATTTCCTCTTTCCTCAATTTATAATCTATCCGATTATAACACTCGTAGTAATATTAGCAAAGATTTGTGTAAAAAATATAGTAAAATATGATAGAATTTGAGTATTCTAGTGAGGTAACAAAATGATTAAAGTTGATTTGATAACAGGATTTCTAGGAAGTGGCAAAACTACCTTCCTAAAGAAATATGCTAAATATTTTATGGATAAGGGAATGCGAATTGGCATCCTTGAAAATGACTACGGCGCAGTAAATGTAGATATGCTCCTTCTAAACGAGCTTCGAGGTGATAACTGCGAGCTTGAAATGGTTGCAGGTGGCTGTGATGCCGATTGTCATAAAAGACGATTCAAGACAAAGCTCATTGCTATGGCCATGAGTGGCTACAGCAGGGTAATAATCGAGCCTTCGGGAATCTTTGATGTGGATGAATTCTTCGATGTATTACATGAGGAGCCACTTGATAGATTTTACGAAATTGGTAACGTAATTACGATAGTTAACGCAAAGCTTGAGGATGATTTGTCGTCAGACTCCGATTTCTTTTTAGCCTCTCAAATTGCAAACGCTGGAAAGATTGTCCTTAGCCGCACACAGCTTACCGACAATGCTCAAATTGAAAAGACAAAAGCACATTTACAGCGTGCCGCTGAAAAAAGCCAGCTTAAAATTGATGTTGATATGCTTTGCTTTACAAAGGATTGGGATTCTTTAACTGAAGAAGATTTTGCCAAGCTTGCAAACGCAAGCTACGCTACCCGCTCCTATGTGAAAAGAAGAACCACAGATGACAGTGGCTACAAAACTGTATACTTCCTTGAGCTTCCAATGAAAAAGGCTGATATTAAAGCAAAAATTGACACACTTATGTCGGATGACAGCTTTGGAAACATCCATAGAGCCAAAGGCTTCTTTTTGGATGACGAAACCTGGTATCAGTTTAATGCTACAAAAGAAGATTTCGAATTAAATACCATGCCTGTAGGCCAAGAGGTATTTATTGTAATTGGAGAAAATCTCAATCAGGATAAAATAAAAGAATATATGAATGCATAAAAAATAGCCAGCGTAATTGCTGGCTATTTCTATATTGTCCCTGCAATGGCGCTTTTTGCTGCTGTTATTGGGCTGGCAAGATAGATTTTTACCTTACTGGTTCCCATACGTCCTAGGAAGTTTCTATTATTTGTGGCAACCACTACTTCATCATCGGAAAGAATTCCTCCACCACGGCCACAGCAAAGCCCACACCCTGGTGTGGTGATTATGCAGCCAGCCTCTGAAAGAATTTCGATAGTACCATCACATAAAGCCTGTCTGTAAATCTTGCGGCTTGCAGGTGTAACAATCATCTTTACAAATGGTGCTACATGCTTTCCTTTAAGAATCATGGCTGCTGCCTGAAGGTCTTCTAGTCGTCCGTTGGTGCAAGAGCCGAGGAATACTTGATTTACCTTGGTACCAGCAAGCTCAGATACAGGCTTTATATTATCCACAAGAGATGGGCAGGCACAAACTGGGACAAAATCCTCTGCCCTGTATTTGATTACCCTTGAATATACTGCGTCATCATCAGCCCTTAAAGCTTTGATGCTATCATCATATTCTATTCTGCAATAGTCGCAGGTCTTTTCGTCTGGAGCGAAAAGTCCACATTTAGCTCCAGCCTCCACTGCCATATTTGACATGGTCATTCTGCTGGCAACACTCATTGCCTCTACCGTACTTCCTGCAAATTCGATGGATTGATAGGTAGCACCTGATGCTGTTAAATCACCAATAATCCTAAGAATTATATCCTTGGACATGACATTACCTGGCAAGGTTCCATCTATTTCAACCTTTATTGACTCTGGTACTCGAACCCAAAGCTCACCTGTTCCAAGGATACCTGCCATCTCCGTATATCCGATACCTGTCGAAAAAGCACCTACACAGCCATAGGTTACAGTATGGCTATCTGTTCCAAAGGCAATATCTCCCGGCTTTACGTAGCCTGCCTCTGTCATAAGCTGATGGCAGATTCCGTCTGTTCTATGTACATTTTTGATGCCATATTTTTCTGCAAAGGCATCTGCAACTCTAAAATGTCTACTATCATCCACCTGAGTAGCTGGAAGAAAGTGGTCGTAAATTAACACCACACTATCAGGCTTTGCCACCTTACTGAAGCCCATTTCCTCAAACTTCTGTACAGCAAAGGGAGCCATAATATCATCAATCATGCACCAATCTACAGGAACTGTGACGATATCTCCTGGCTTTACCCCATGTCCTACTTTATTTCCAATAATTTTTTCAACTAATGTATGTCCCATAAGCTCTCCGTAAATTATTACTATACTAAACCATTCTTCTTTCTCATAGCCTTTACAAGGCCGCCTGCTTCAAGTATCTCCAGCAGATTATCTGGCAATGATGCTATAGGATACGACTTTCCATTTACCTTTATTTCCTTACCAGTTTCAACCTCTGCAACATCTCCCTCACAAACCTCGTCATACAAATCTGGCTGTTCAATAAGAAGTAATCCATTATTAATTGCATTTCTAAAAAATATTCTTGCGTAAGATTTTGCTACAATGCAGGATATTCCTAGCGCCTTCACTACCTCAGGTGCCTGCTCTCTAGATGAACCACAGCCGAAATTATGGCCTGCCACAATCATATCCCCTGGCTGAATTTTTGCTGCAAGCTCTGGGCGAAGTGGGCTAAAAGCGTAAGGCTTCATCTTTTCCACAGTTTCATACGCCAAGTACTCTGTAGGCAGAATAATATCTGTATCTATATCATCTCCAAGTTTCCAAATTTTTGCTTTAAACAATTCAATCTCCTTATCCGCATCCAAATATACTTTTTCAAAGCTCCCGGAAGCCATCTCCCATCTCAGAACCTTTGACTAATGTCAAAGAACCTGAGCGGGGTTCTCCGTTCCACTCCGGTCGTTGCTGAACAAAGGTCCGCCGGACCTTTAGCAACCTCTTCCTCGCGCCTGCCTAGTTTTTCTATGGATGCTCTAACAATAAACCTTAAATCTTATCTGCACTTATGATATATCCACGTACGGCGGATGCGGTGACGGTGGCGGCGCTGGCTAGATATACAAATGAATCCTTATGTCCGGCGCGGCCCTTGAAGTTGCGGGTACCTGTGGATATAAGAGTTTCCCCTTCACCAATTACTCCCTGGCAAGCGCCCCAGCATACGGAGCAGTTAGGATTCATTACCATAGCTCCTGCCTCCATGAAAATATCTAAAAGTCCTTCCTTAAGAGCCTGCTGATATACAGCTCTGCTGGCAGGTACTACAAGAAATCTTACCTTATTTGCAACATGCTTTCCTTTTATAATTTCAGCTCCAACTCTTAAATCTTCAATACGTCCATTGTTACAGCTGCCAAGAAATGCCTCATCAATCTTTGTGCCCTCACACTCACTTACAGGCACTACGTTATCTACAAAATGAGGCTTTGCAACAATAGGCTCAATCTCAGCTAAATCAATATCGATTATCTGAGAAAAAACTGCATCCTCATCAGATTTATAGATTGCCTTTGGCTCCCTGCCATGCTCCTTTAGATAATCTAAAGCTACATCATCCACTTCCATGAGAGCAGTCTTAGCACCAGCCTCCACGCACAGATTACAGATTGCGATTCTATCTGCCATAGAAAGGCTAGCCATACCATCTCCTACAAATTCCATAGCCTTATAGTTGGCTCCGTTTGCAGAAATCTTTCCTATTATTGTAAGAATTAAATCTCTGGCATATACTCCTTTCTTTAGCTTGCCATGAAGATTGATTCTAATAGTCTCTGGAACAAGCAACCATGACATTCCTGTAACCATGGCATACAAATAATCTGTACAGCCTACACCTGTTCCAAATGCCCCAAGGGCTCCATAAGCACAGGTATGGGAATCTGCCCCAAATATCAGCTCACCTGGACGAACATGATTTTCCATCATAACCTGATGGCACACACCTTCACCCTCATAAAATGTAATGCCATGTTCTCTTGCAAAGTCTCGCATCTTCTTATGACTTGCTGCAGTCTTTGGACTATCTGCAGGAATATTATGATCAATAATCCACACCAGCTTATTTACATCTGCAATCTTTGGATTTTTCAAATTGTTATACATATCTATAGTCAAATGAGTTGTTCCATCATTCGACATTAACCTATCTAAAGTAACAGTTTCGATATCGCCAGCCTTGCAGGATTCTACCCCTGCTGCTGCCGCGATAATCTTTTCAGCCATAGTCATTCCCATAATTATATCTCCTTGTAGTCCGCTTATTACATTAACAATAATTAATTCTCTTCCAGTCACTTCACCCCGCATAGTTACGCAAACAAGCATTATATTTCCCCGTTCAACTAATGTTTCACTAAGGAAATATAATAGCTTGTTTACTACTATGCTCATCTAAATTCTATAGTTAGTTTATACCCATATCCTATTTGTCCAGCGATGCGATTAGTCCGCCCTGATCCAGGATTTCCTGCATTTTGGCTGGGAGCTTGGTGCAGGAATAGGTGGCGCCGCCTGTTGTGATGGTTCCGTTTTCTAAGTCTAGCTCCATCTCATCACCTTCTTTAACTACATCATATAATTCCTTACTAACAATTACTGGCATACCTATGTTAATGGAGTTTCTGTAGAAGATTCTTGCAAAGGATTTTGCAACAACTGCCTTAACTCCAAGTGCCTTTAGCACGCTAGGAGCCTGTTCTCTTGATGAACCGCAACCAAAGTTCTCATCTGCCACTACGAAATCCCCTGGCTTAACTTTACTTGCAAATTCGCCATTTAGAGATTCAAATGTATGCATTTTCATTTCGTCTATTGTTGGAAATAGCAGATACTGAGAAGCGATGATTTGATCTGTATCTACGTCTTTATCGAATTTAAATACTTTACCCATAACACGACTCCTTTTATTATTTGTACTATATTCTATCCTATCTCTTTAGCAATTTAAAGAGGTAAATCGCCTGTTTTATATTTAGAACTTTAAATAATCACATTATTGCATTAATATATTAAAATACATTTTAACTTTATAGGAGATATATCATGAATTTAGTTTTAATCGGAAGAATTTTTTCACTACTAGCATGTATACTTATGGTTATCATAGGTTACCTTAAGCATAAAAAGACAATACTTTGGGCTCAGAACCTTCAGTTTGTTTTGTTTTCCATATCATACGGATGCTTAGGCGGAATCGCTGCAGTAGTTGGTAATATGGTCAGCCTTCTTAGAAACCTTATCTGTCTTAAGTGGAATCTTACATTACCACTTCAGATTTTCTTCATTGGCTTCCAGGGTGTATTTACTTTTATCACTACTCAGAATCGCTGGATTGATTGGCTTCCATTTATGGCAGCCACATGTATCACATTATCACTTCGTTCTAAAAAAGATTTAATCATAAAGCTTGGCTGTATCGGCAGCATCATTTGCTTTGGAACTTACGATTTCTTCCTTCAGAACTGGATTGTTTTTGGATTTGATTGTTTTTCACTTATCACAAGCATTATCGGTATTTACCGTATCAAAGCTGATAAAAAAGAAGCAGAAGAGACCTTTTAAGGTCTCTCCAGAGTGTAGACAAAGAGGATGCTGCAAAACTAAGTTTTGCAGCATCCTTTCCATTTTTCTAAGATTATATTTTGATTTTTATGTAAAAAGGCCTTCCTTTAGGCCATTTCTAAATCCCATTCTTGCTGTATCTTTGCCAGCTTCTTTAAATTCATACACGCAAAGGTAAGCGCAACCTTCATTACCATGCGCGCCTTCCCATACATCTGCGTATATCTAAAACCATGATTCTCTTTGGCTGTTCCGAAGATTCTTTCTATGGTTTCTTTTCTGTGAGAGTATAAATCTTTCATACCTAAGGT
>NZ_FOQF01000009.1 GCF_900113655.1 Pseudobutyrivibrio sp. OR37
TAATAAAGGTTTCGTTTCATTAAGAAACTTAAATGAATTTCAAGGATACATGTTTTAAAAACTTGTATTAATTCAAGGTTTGTTTCACTGTTCAGTTATCAATCTTCGTTTGTTGTGCTTCTCAGCAGCAACTCGTTTATATTATCATGAGCAGCTTGCTTTGTCAAGCACTTTTTAAGATTTATTTTTTTAATCTTTTTGATGAAACACTCGATTTCATCTTGTGTTCTGCTCTCGCGGAACGAATAGTATATTATCATCCCACTACCACAAAGTCAACAGGTTTTTTCAAAATAATTAATGTCTTTATATTCCGATAATTCTCTCAATTATGTTGTTTTGATAAATAAAATACAACATCTGGTCATTTTCTGTGTTTTCTATGATAAATCTGCCATACGCAGAGGCTGGGAAGCAGTCTGCAATGAAGAGGATAAGCCATATTATTATTATTCCTTCTATTAATCCTGCCAGAAATCCCAATAAACGATTTACATCCCTAACCCCTGGAACAAGGCCTATTACGTTTATGATCTTGTCTAATATAAGTATTACTAATATAGCTACTATGATACATGCTATAGTTGATATGCCTTTTATAGCTGTAGACGCTAATTCTGTTGCTATTACATTAATAGTAACATCTATTGAGCTTTGCACTGATTCTTCTACTTTTTGCCTAATAGCTTCTGGCACCACAACCAATACTGCATCCTGACCTGAGCCTGTTTCTTTTTCTTCTGATTCATAATATCTTTCATGAAGATGTTCATCTAAGTTCTGCTGGATTACTGTGGGTATAGTTGTGTTTGTAGAAATATAGCTGGCAGCGAAGGTTGAGCCAAAGTTTACAAAGCATATCATAAAAATCCATGCTACCATACCAAATACTATTCTTAGCATACCTTGGGTTGTGCCTCTTATTATGCAAATCAGCATTATGATTCCAAATACAACTAATAAATAGTTTATTTCCATATTATCACCTATTTTAAATATATTTCCTCTGTCTTATTTTTTTGAATAATATAATATCTTTTTTCGGCTGTAGTTGGTATTACATCATAGACTGTATCATCAAACTTGTACGTAAATTTCTCAAAGCCTTGCAAGTTGTATAAGGCAATCTCGTTTTCATTCTTAAGCATCACTATATTATTATCCAGTAGTGATACGTATTCGTAATTATTGTCTAATTCCTTTGATACGCTCTTAAACCCGTACAGATTATAAACATTTAATACATTTACTACTTCGCCTGATTCCAAGGATTTCTCGCAAATATATCCAAAATGAGTGTCGTTATAGAATACACTCTTCATCTGCTCATCTATCGTTATATCCTTGGCTACAGTAGCTTTTAAATTATTGTTAAATACAATTATTTTCGAATCAGCAAATGCAATAGCTTTATCATTTTTTACGTAATCTACCTTTGGTATTAGTGTACCAATGTACTGGTATGATGCAACAATATTATCCTCTTCTTTTTTGCCTGCGCTTGTGAAATCGTAAAATACTAATTCTGTTGAGACTTCTCCATCATCTACATTAATAATGGATAAGAGCAGGCGCGTAGCGTTTGAAGATAATGCCATGGATACAGGAAAGCCCTTATTTTCAGGATGAATTTCTCCTGAAACAAGTAGAGTTCCTTTTTTATCGTACATTTGTATATATGTTGTGGAATTCTCCTGCAGCATAATGGCTACTGTTCCCTGATTGGCTACCCTTGCCTCTATTACTGGTGTAGTAGTTGCTATTGATTTAATGAATCCTTTAGAAGAGAAAATATCTACCTCTGTTCCTTTTTTATCATAAACAACTATATAATCACCGCTAATATCTACACTTGGATTAGTCATATCATAAGTATAATTCCATATCAATGTACCATCAAATGCAGTGTAGAAAATACCATCTGCGCTGTATTTCAAAAGATTATTATTATAGCTTATATAATGACTTTCAGCTGAATCCTGTCTTTCCCAGCTTTTTTCCACCTCAAAGTCCTCATAAGTGGAAACAGTCCTGATTACTATGATAGAAATAACTATTATGAGCAAAAGCAATAGTAGAAATAGGTATCGTTTTTTCGGTGGGGTATAATCGTCATCTTTTATCGGCTTTTTCTTTATTTCTACTTCCTCTGCTGTTTTCTCTTCCTTCTTTTCAGGTAGTTTAATAATCTTGAATTCTTCCATACTTAATTGCCTTATCTAAAAAATTATGGGCTGTATAACCAGCCCATAAATATTTTAATATACGAATACTGCTACTTGATATGGTGCAACTGGGAAAGCTATTGAGTACTCTCTTCCATCACACTCTTCGTGGACTGGCATATAGCTATCTTCTATCTTTCCACCTTCACCACCAAATTCAGTGTTCTCACTATCTAATAATAGTTTACATTTTTTATTTTCAGGAACACCAACTTTATAATCATCATATCTCATTGGTGTCATATTAATTACAAATAGTATATTATTCTTGCCATTTTTGGATTTACGGACAAAACTAAATATGCTTCTATAGTTATCGTTGGCATTAATCCATTCGAAGCCCGCCCATGATACATCCTGTTCGTACATTGCAGGATAATTTCTGTATATGGTTAGTAATTCCTTAAACATTCTTGAAACATGTCTATGGTTAGGATTATCAAGCACATACCAATCTAGTTCTCTGGCCTCGCTCCACTCTGTGCCTTGTGCAAATTCCTGGCCCATGAAAAGAAGCTTCTTGCCTGGGTGTCCCATCATAAATGCATAGCCCGCCATAAGGTTTTTATATTTATCAACCTCTAGTCCTGGCATCTTTGCAAGCATTGAGCCTTTAAGGTGAACTACTTCATCATGACTGAGCACCAAAATATATCGTTCTGCTTCGTTATAGCTCATTGCAAAAGTCATTCTATTGTGATTATCTTTTCTGAAATATGGATCCAGCTTCATGTAATCAATGAAATCATGCATCCATCCCATATTCCATTTGTAAGAGAAATTCAATCCGCCATTTTCAACATCACCTGTTATCTTTGGCCATGCTGTGGACTCTTCGGCAATCATAACAGCTCCTGGATTTCTTCCTCTGATTAATGTATTAATATGCTTAAAAAACTCGATAGCATCTAGATTTTCATTTCCACCGTGCTCATTTGGAACCCACTGGCCTGGCTTTTTACCATAATCCAAATAAAGCATAGAGGCAACTGCATCAACTCTTAATCCATCAATGTGATATTGCTCTACCCATTGAAGGGCACTACCAATTAAAAAGTTTTTAACCTCTGGCTTGCCATAGTTAAAGATTTTTGTACCCCAATCTGGATGTTCGCCCTTACGTGGGTCACCATATTCATATAATGGCTGGCCATCAAAATCAGCTAGACCATGGGCATCCTTTGGAAAATGTGCAGGAACCCAATCCAGAATGACACCTATGCCATTTTTATGAAGATAGTTTACAAGATACTTGAAATCGTCTGGTGTGCCGTATCTTGATGTTGGTGCATAATAGCCTGTTACCTGATAACCCCATGAACCATCAAATGGGTATTCAGAAATTCCCATTAATTCTACATGAGTATACCCCATATCAAGAACATATTCTGTTATGCTATGAGCAAATTCCTTATAGCTATAGAATCCATCGTTTTCTGTTCTAGGATGACGCTTCCAAGAACCTGGGTGCACCTCATATATTGCCAATGGCTGCTCCCAAAAATTCTTAATTGCTTTTCTTTGCTTCATCCATGTTTGGTCTGTCCATTTAAACTTTGTAGTGTCGAAAATGCGTGATGCAGTACCTGGACGAACCTCTGCATAAGTAGCATATGGATCTGCTTTGTAAAGTTTAGTCCCATCATCTGTGTATATTAGATATTTGTATAACTGGCCCTCTTTAGCCTCAGGTATAAAGGTTTCAAATATACCCTGCTCTGCTGGTTCAACTCTATGCATGAAATTGCGGTTTTCATCCCAATCGTTAAACTCACCAATAACAGCTACACTAGCAGCATGTGGTGCCCATACGTTAAAAAATACGCCTGTTTCTTTGCCTTGCTTACCCTTGTGAGCACCTAGCTTTTTATATATATCATAGTGTGTTCCCTGGCCAAACAAATATCCATCTAGTTCTGTAAAATTGCTCATATACTACTATCCCCTTTATTTAATTATTTATCAAAATCCTTCTCTTTTAGGATGATATTGCCGTATCTATCATATTTTGGCTTGTTAAAGAAGCCTCCCCTTGTAGATTTTTCGATAGCATCATCCATAATCTCTGCCACTTCTTTTATAGTGGTAACATGGTCGTAACGTCCAATAAGATTAATTCTATTGTAAAGTGCAAGGATTCCCATATCGTCTATTGTACAACCTGCTTCAAGAGCATAGGTCTTAGCAAATGATACCAATTCATCAATTGAGAATACTGGAATTACAATCTTTTCGGTAAATCTCTTTGCGAATGAATGGTCGCGCATTAATGCTCTATCTATACCCTTTTTATTATCCTCAATAATAAGGATTGTTCCTGTTTTATCAGATTCCATCAATAGTGATAAGGTTACGGCTGTTTCTTTTGAAATTCCGCCTGCAGCCTCGATAATAAGACATCCACCCTGTATCTTAGAATAAAGTCTTTGGATATCCTTTTCGTTAAGCTTCTCGCCTGAAATCTTTCCGATTCCTCCCTTTGGATAGCCTGTCTTCTTCTGAAGGACCTTGATGATGCTTGTTGCCATCTGAGTCTTTCCAGAGCCCTGTTCTCCGACAATTACAATGCTTCCACCATTTCCATTAGGCTTTAACAAGTGCTCAGCGGCACCTTCTATAACCTTGGTGATTTTGGCCTTCATTCCTGAAATTGGTAAGAAGTAAGAGAATATCTCTAAATCCTCTTCATCAACACCAACAGAAGTTGCTGCTTCCTGCTCTAGAGCTTCTTCTAGCTCTGGGATATCTAAATCCTGTACAGGAACTGCCTCTGGGGCTGGTATTTCTGATACTTCTTCTTCCACTTCTGGAATTACAGGCTCTTCAACTTCAGCAGTCTCCTCTGGTAATTCCTCATGGAATGGTGTAGAAATAACCTCGTTCAATAAATCCTGTGGGATTTCTATTGGAGGAAGCTCGAAGTCATCGTCATAGCTGTAAGCTTCTGAAGTTTCTTCTGAAGTTTCCTCTGCATTATCCTCGAGCACCGCCTGTAGCTGCTCGCTGTCTAACTCTCTATAATCATGTTCAATTGTATTATCTGCAACCTCAGAAATAGGCTCTTCTTTGTATGATTCAGCCTCTTGATTATCTATTTCTTCTGGAGCTTCTTCATCATCAACTGTTAATCTATCGATTTCCTGCTGTAGGATGCTGTTCACATCAGCAATCAACTGAGAGGCTTCTGTTAAACCAACATCTTCATCTTCTTCTGTGTTTTCTACATCTGCTGATTCTTCAAGGGTTGGTGGTTGCCAGTTGGCTGTATCCTCCAGCTCTTCTGCGGTGCGCATAACTGCAGTGCCTGCACTTGCAACCGATGCTGCAGCTTCCTCTGCTGTAATTACAGGAATATCTATTAATCCTTCCTGTGAGCCGTCTATTGATAATTTAGGAATAGCAAATCCTGTTCTTGGCTGAGTATCATCTGACTGCTCTTCCTCTGAAGCTACCTCTTCCACTGGTGTTTCTTCAAGCTTAACTTCTTCGATTCTATCTGGCGATAAGTATTCTTCCTTCAATAATTCCTGAGATGTCATGCCAGCATTAAGCTTAGACATAGCACCTTCCAAACGATTAAGGACATTATTGGCCTCGCGCAAGGCACGTGCTCTGGCACTCTCTAATTCCTTTGTCTTAGCATCTTCCATTGCTGCTTCAGCTGCACGCTTTGTCTTTTCCCATTCAGCTAAAACATCCTCGATTGTCATTTGGCCTTCTACCTGCTGCTCTGTTTCCTTGCTTTCATCGGCAAGCTTTAAGCTGATTTGACCATCATAACCTTCCTCAAGATACTGCTGGAAGGTATCGTTAATAGAGAATTTATCATCCTCTTCTTCAACATCTTCATCATCTGAAACCTGCAGATATGGAATCTCTTCAACAAGATTTTTAATGGCATCCATGTTTTCAGATACTTCACCTGCATCTGTTGCCTTCATGATTTCATCAATGTTCTTTTTAATTTCAGCCTGAAGGTTAAGAGTATCAAATCTCTCTGGTCCCTCTGGTAGCTTGATGGCTTTAACATTAGGCAAAACTCTACTAGACTCGGCCATTATTTTTGGAGTAATTTCTGTTATTCCATCTTTCTTGGTCTGGAAATTTCGATATTTGTCCTCTTGCGACTTATCTAGTGGCTGATAAAGCATCTTTAATTCCAAGGCTCTTTCAACAACTGGGCCGTCTCCGAACCATAAGATAATCTCATCACATAAAGATATGCATTTTTCCGCTTGATTTGTTTTGTGGTAAAGATAGGCGAGCTCGTACGCCCACTCCTCAATAAAATCGTTATCCTTGAGCTGCTCAAGAATCTTGATAAGAGTGGCTGTATCAGCGCCTTTTGCAACATTAATATTATATTTTAAGATATATTTTAAGCTATCATGAGGTGCTATTTGAACAAACTCGTTGTAGTATTCCTGCGCTTCATCTATTTCCTTAAGCTTAATTGATATCATACACAGCTTGTATAATATCATCCTTCCGATTGGTGAACGCTCATGAGCTAGGAGCAGTAAATCTCTGGCATCCTCTACTTGCCCTGCTGCTTCATAACACTCGCTTCCTGCTATTAAATCGTTTATGTTATGAATCCTTCGCCAATTAATACTTTCAGCTACGTTCATTGCATCAACGAATTTATTTTTTGATACGAGATTTTTCATCTCTTCAATCCTAGTACGATACTCCATTTTTTCCACAGCATTATTCTCCAAAATACATACTTATAGTTATAAAAAATTTTAACATACGTTAATTCTAAAATCAAAAAAACCAGGACAAAATATCCTGGTTTTTTTAATTATTTTTTACCGTGATTATTAAGCTTGAATGAAAACTTTAATTTGGATGTAGCTAGCTTTTCTTGATGTTTTATCAAGGTGTTAGATTCCAAATCTATATAATCCATCAGTATATATTCATTTGTATCTTTTGGTAAATCTCTTCTTTCCACAAGATAGCTTGCAATTCTGCCAACTATGTAGTAAATAATAGCAACTATTGGAACTGCTACAATCATACCGCCTACTCCAAAGAAGCCAGCACCTACAACTACAGCGAACACTACCCAGAAGGATGATATTCCTGTTGAGTCCCCAAGAATCTTTGGTCCAATAAGATTACCATCTACCTGCTGTAATATCAGGATGAAGATTAAGAAATATATACCCTTCATTGGCTCTGTAAGGAAAATAATGATTACTGTTGGAACTGCTCCAATATATGGGCCGAATACGGGAACGATATTGGTTACACCGACAATAACTGATACAAGCATAGGATATGGCATCTTCATGATTAGACATGCGATGTAGCATATCACTCCAATTATAATTGAATCTATAATTTTTCCGATAATAAAGCCGTAAAAAATTTCTCCAGATTTTCTGCTAACCTCTAATATGATATTAGCGTACTTAGGTGCAAATATGCCGCAAACAAGCTTTTTAGCCTGTGCCTTAAAGGTCTCCTTTGAAATCAATACATAAACAGAAACGAACATTCCAATTATGATGTTAACAATGAATTTAGTGACAGAAAGAACGCTGCTTGTAATCATAGACATCATATCAGATTGGTCGTAATCGACATATTGATTAAATAAATCCAGTCCTTGATTTACCAAATCACCAATTTTATTGTCTTTTGCCTTCATTAAGGCCTCTTCATAATTACCTTTTGTAACTACATTACACCAATCTAAAACTCCTGCAATCTGATCTTCTATATGATTTGCAAGGTATATAATGGTGCTTATAAGATTTGGAACAATTGATGCTATTATAAAAATCACAATGCTTACAAGCACTACCAATGCCAAAATTGAAGATAATGCTCTATCGCCCTTTTTGGCACCAACCTCGGTCTTGCAGAATTTTGCAAAAATCTTATATAGTCTCTTTTCAATAACGCCCATGATAGGATTCATTAAAAATGCCATAACAAATCCTATCAATATAGGCTGAATTACTTTATTTACATGGTTAAATGCCGCAGATACGCTCCTACCATTTCTTAGCACAAAATAAAATGCTATAACTATGCAGGTAGCAAAAACATAGCTTCCTAGCTTTCTTCTAAAAGCTCTTCGTTCGAGCTTTTCGTTTTCCTCTGGCATATTCCCCTCCTTAGGCCTACTTTCTATTGTAATTAATTAGGCAGCCTTTAAGAATTATTTCTCTCTCATCATCTGTAAGTTCTCCAAGGGTCATTGTAAATTCCTTTAATCCCTCATCTCTTACAACATACGCTTTTATTGTGTCATCCTTGTTAACAACAGCATCCTTTATACCTGGAATAAAGATATAATCCAAGTTTTTGAATGGTAACTCACCTTCTGGAATTACAAATGGAAGCATTCCCCAGTTAATAAGGTTTGAACGATATCTCTTTGTAGCATATTCATTTGCAATATTAGCCCATCCGCCAAGTACCTTCTGGCAAGATGCAGCCTGCTCTCTTGCAGAACCATCTCCTGGTTTTACAGCAAAGATAGTGCTTCCTACTCCAAAATTATCATGATTTACATCAGGATATGTTTCTTTTACCTTATGTACAATCTTTTTAAGCTCTGGAACAGCATCACCTGCGCACTCTCCTGCCTCTAAAGCCTTCTGGGCCTTTTGAATATTCTTTGCACGTCCTACATACTCTGGATCCTTACGAGATAATGTAAACTCTGCAAGTCCGAGAGGATTAGAACGATATGATGATGTCTCACCAGATGGAATTAGTTCATCTGTTGTTGTAACTGGATCATGAATCTCTGATACTACCTGAAGGAATAAATTTTCAGGTAATGCGCTCATCTTTGGCCAATCCTTGATGTTTGGTCCAAAGTGAATCTCTGTATCTGGTTCAGCTACGCCCTTTGAATCAAATACGCGGTTTGCATATATTCTTCCATCAAAATGATACTTTGGCTTTGTAAAATCGACATCAATTTCTGTTGCAGCTGTAAGATATCCCTTGTTTGCTGCTGTTGCAGCGATTGAACGAGCATCCATAAGTGCAACTGATGCAATCTGACCATTCTGAAGCTTAGAACCCTCTCTGTTAGGGAAGTTTCTTGTAGAATGGCGAATTGAAAAGCCATTATTTGAAGGAGTATCGCCTGCGCCAAAGCATGGTCCGCAGAATGCTGTTTTTACAATTGCTCCTGTGCTCATAAGGTCGGCAACGGCTCCATTCTTAACAAGCTCCATGTAGATTGGGGTAGATGCAGGATATACTGAAAGTGTAAATTCATCTGGGCCGATGCTTGCGCCCCTAAGTATATCAGCGGCATCACAAATATTCTCAAAGCCACCGCCTGCGCAGCCAGCGATAATACCCTGGTCTACATATAATTTTCCGTTTCGAACTTTATCTTTAAGTGAAAATTCTACCTGACCATCAAGAGAAACCTTTGCTCTCTTTTCACAATCGTCAAGAATATCCATAAGATTAGCATTTAATTCCTCAATTGTGTATGTATTGCTTGGATGGAAAGGCATGGCTATCATTGGCTTAATCTCATCGAGATTTATTTCAATCATTCCATCATAGTATGCAACTTCACCTGGATTAAGCTCCTTATATTCTTCCTTACGGCCATGAATTTCGTAGAATTCTTCTGTCTTTGAATCTGTTATCCAGATGGAACTTAAACATGTAGTTTCAGTAGTCATAACATCTACGCCAATTCTAAAGTCCATAGAAAGATTTGCTACTCCTGGGCCTACAAACTCCATTACCTTGTTCTTTACATAGCCCTTATCAAATACCTCTCCGATAATTGCTAAGGCAACGTCCTGTGGGCCGACACCCTTTCTAGGAGTACCTGTCATATATACACCAATAACACCTGGCATGCTTATATCGTATGTCTGCTGTAATAACTGCTTTACTAGCTCTGGTCCGCCCTCACCCATAGCCATGGTTCCTAATGCGCCATATCTAGTGTGAGAATCTGAACCTAACAACATTTTGCCAGCACCAGCCATCATTTCACGAGCGAACTGATGTATAACAGCCTGATGTGGTGGTACATATATTCCGCCGTATTTCTTAGCACATGTAAGTCCAAACATGTGATCATCTTCATTAATTGTTCCACCAACTGCACATAATGAATTGTGGCAATTAGTAAGGCAGTATGGAATAGGGAATTTTTCAAGGCCTGAAGCCCTAGCTGTCTGAATAATACCTACATAAGTAATATCATGACTTATCAACTTATCAAATTTGATTTGTAAGTGGTCCATGTTTCCAGAAACATTGTGGTTGGCTAGAATGCCATAGGCCATAGTTTCCTTATGTGCAACATCTTTTGTCACATCTTTGCCTATTGCAGCCTTAATCTTTGCGCTTGCCTCTGGGCCATCTTCTACAATCTGGCTACCGTTAATTAAGTACACTCCGTTGTTGTAAAGCTTCATCCTTTATTCTCCTTTTAGTGTTTTAATCCAAAAAGACCTGATAGTCCTTTCTTAACTGGTTTCTTTTCCTCTGAAGATTCTTCCTCCTGCCATTTAAAATACTCTGCATCTAAATCTTCTGAAGATATAGTGTTTTCTGGTATATCTTCTGTTGGTTGAGCTACATCATCATCTATTTCAATTCCTGCTTTTGCAAAGTAATCTTTATCTATTCGAATTTCTGGCGCTGCATATTTTGGTGCATCATCATATTCTTCTGATGTTCCTTCCGCCTTTTCTTTGCGGATTCGCATGTTTTCTTCATCAATTAATCTAAGATACTTCTGTGTATCAATCAAATCGTTCAAATGGCCCTTAAGCTCCAATTGATTTGATTTTACAGATTTAGTCTCTTCTTTTATCTTTTTATTTGCGTCCTCATAAATCTTTGCTATAGATTCCTGGGATTCCTTTATAATATTTTGAATAGCATCTAGCGCACTATCAGTGTACATGAGTGATGCTGCATATATATCTTCAGCCTTTCTGGTAGCCTCGAACACAATATCATCACCCTGCTTCTGCATTTCACGATTGGCTTTGTCACGGCTTTTAACTGTAAGCTCATGCTCTTCCATCATGTCGTACATACACTCGTTTAGTTCCTTGAGAAGATCCATCATTGCATTTTTATCAACGATGACATTTCTTGTGCTTCCTTCATAAGGCTGAGCCTTTGAAAATAACACATGCATATCTCTTAATACTCGTTCTGTTCTATCCTGTGCACCCATACTATAATCCTTTTTCTATATATAAAAATACCGAGCCATTGTTAGATATCATTTGGTAGCCGCTTTGCAGGACTCCCTCCAGGCGACCCCGCGTCAGATGAACGGTCCTACTTAGTGCTGCTGCATTCCTGCCCTGACACGATTCGTAGGTGCCCATTACGCAGGACCCAAAGATCAGCATCCTACAAAACGACCGCCAAATGATATCTTATATTGCTCGGAGCCCTTATTTTATGATAACAAGGACTCCTTTGTCAATATATATGCCTTTATTACATTACTTGATTTTTCTGTTCGCGAAGCTCTTCAAAGAATTTTGTCATTATTTCTGTACATCTTTCTCCTAAAACACCTCGCTCAACCTCACATTGATGATTAAACTGTTGCATCTGTAAAATATTAATAACGGAGCCAGCACAACCCGCTTTTGGATTCATAGCCCCAATAACAACTTTAGGAATTCTTGCCTGTACGATGGCTCCAGCGCACATCTGGCAAGGCTCTAAAGTAACATACAAAGTGCAATCCTCAAGTCTCCAGTCTCCTGTTTTTTTACAAGCTTCTGATATTGCTGCTATTTCTGCATGTGCAAGTACACTTTTATCGGTGTTTCTGCGATTATACCCTCTTGCGATGATTTTGTCATCCTGAACTAATACACAACCAATAGGTACTTCATTTATATCATAGGCTCTTTTTGCCTCTTTTAAGGCCTGCTCCATGTATTTCTCATTTATCTTAAGATTACGCTTTTCTTCTTTTTCTTGAAGTTTAGCAACGCGTTTCTCCTCGCGTTCCTCTTTTGATAACATAGATTTTCACCTCCTACTTTGCTATACTTTTTATTATAAATATAGCATTTATTCGCATTTTTCAGCTATTTTATTTATAACACTTTTAGATTCAAAAGGAAAGAAAGGCTTATGTTAATACTAGGTTTACAGAAAACAACTCTTTTAGATTATCCAGGTAAGATTGCATCAACTATTTTTACAGGTGGATGTAATTTTAAATGCCCATTTTGTCATAATAAAGATTTAGTTTTTCCTCCTAAGGACGCTTTTGCCTTCACTGAAGAAGAGATATTTGAGCATCTTCTATCAAAAAAGAAAATATTGGATGGTGTTTGCATAACTGGCGGCGAACCTACTCTTCACAAGGATTTGCCTGAGTTTATTAAAAAGATTAAAGACCTTGGGTTTCTAGTAAAGTTGGATTCTAATGGTACAAATCCTGATATGCTGGCAGCCTTGATTGAAAGCAAACTTGTTGATTATATAGCAATGGATATAAAAACCACCAAAGAAAAGTACAACGATATTGCGTGTATGAACAGTTTTGATATTGCTCCCATCGATGCATCTGTATCACTTTTACTAGAAGGAAAGATTGACTATGAATTTAGAACAACTGTCATGGCGGAATGTCATACTGTGACTGATATGGAAGCAATCGGACAATGGCTTAAGGGCGCAAGGGCATACTATTTGCAGAGCTATAGAGAGTCTGAACAAGTTATTAATCCTATCTTTTCTAGCCCTAGTTTGGAAACCTTAGAACAATTTATTGATGTATTAAAACCATATATTCCTAACACGCAACTAAGAGGTGTATAATATTATCATTAAATAGGGGGATTGCAATGACATTTGAGATTAAAACCGACCGCTTAGTTCTAAAAGTACTTGGGCCAGAAGCTGCACCTATGGTATTAAGCTTTTATCAGCGAAATAGAGATATTTTTGAGAAATACGAACCTATTATTGGAGACGATTTCTATACTATTGCTCATCAAAAAAAAATACTTGAATTTGAACATAAAAACATTCTAAAGCTTGTTATGATTCGATATTGGATTTTCGACAAGAATAATCCTACAGAAATAATTGGTACTGTAAGCTATAGAAATATAGTTCGTCCTATTTATGAAAGCTGTACCATCGGCTATAAAATGGACAGAAATCATATGAATAAAGGTTTTTGCAGCGAAGCCATTAAAGCTACTATCCCTATTATTTCCAGCGAACTTGGTATTCACAGGTTTGAGGCCTTAATTCTTCCTGATAACGATTCTTCTATCCACATGGTAGAGAAAATTGGCTTTAAATACGAAGGCATCCTCCGCGATAAAATTATCATCAACGGAGAACGCCTTGATCATTGTATGTATGCTTATCTTGCCAACAATTGATTATTTAAGGATTTTACTTCCATGAGGCTCTAATTCTATATCTGTGTGCTCTCCCCTGTAATCAAAGCTAATTTGCTTTTTATCGGCCGTATTATTTAAAGCTACAATTACATATTCATCATTATAAACTCTCGCAAATACTAATGTCTCATTTCTTACCTGGACTTCTTCATATATTCCAAGCTGCAATGCTTTAGACTGCTTTCTTATTTCAGCCAAAGTTTTAATATGCTCAATTAAATTTGGATTATTCATCTTATCAATATCAAGCTCTGGCCTAAGTGCGTAATCGCCATCACCAGCGTTTTTATCACCTTCAATTGCCCATTCACTACCATAGTAGATAGATGGAATTCCTGGCATTGTGAACAGCAGTGTATAGGTTGGATATATATTTTCTTTATCGTTCAGTAATGTTGCTATTCTATTTACATCATGGTTATCAACAAAATTGTAGAGATATTTACCGCTATAAAGTCCTCCCTGGCCCCATTGACGCTTCATTGCATAATTTATCTCAAAAT
Organism: Pseudobutyrivibrio sp. OR37; assembly: GCF_900113655.1. GTDB lineage: Bacteria > Bacillota > Clostridia > Lachnospirales > Lachnospiraceae > Pseudobutyrivibrio. The sequence goes on from NZ_FOQF01000009.1 coordinate 14,140, forward strand.
AATTATGGTCATTATGGCTGGAATATATACCCTTCCAACATTCATAATTGGTTACAGCATCTAACATTTCCTCGTTTACATAGACATTATAATCTCCATGAATTATCTCGCCCATTAGCCAAAAGCTTGATTTCTTTTGCTCAGTGTATGCTTTTAAACGCTTGAAAAAGCCTCTTTCAATACAATCAGCAGCATCAAGTCGCAAGCCGTCAATGTCAAACTCATCTATCCACATGCCTACAGCGTTTAATATGTGGTTATCCACAGCTTCACACCAATGATTCAACTTTACAAGCTCCTCTGCACCTGCCCAACATTCGTAGGATAAGCCATCATTGTGCCAATTATTACCGCCTAGATTTAGACCTGCTATCCAATCCTTGTATGGAGAGTTGTCTCTGTTTTTAAGTACATCTATGAAAGCCTCATGACCTCTACCTACATGATTGAATACACCATCTAATACGACCTTTATATCATTGGCATGACATTCCTTGACAACCCTTTTAAAATCATCATTATCGCCTAATCTTCTATCTATTCGGTAATAGTCGGTAGTGTCATAGCCGTGAGTCCCCGATTCCATTATTGGGCCAAGATATATGGCATTTATACCTATATCCTTTAGATGAGGAATCCACTCTATCAGTGTTAATATTCTGTGCCCTGCAGTTTCATCGCCTTTATTCTCCCTTGGACAGGCAAATGCTCCTAGCGGATAAATGTGATAGAACACAGACTCCTTAACCCATTCTATATCTCGCATAAAAACCTCCAATCTCCATATACAACAAAAAGGCAGGTTACCCTGCCTTTATTTTAAATCAAAATACCCGATTTTTCTTTACTGTTCTCAATTTTTTCATTTAATAATTTGAAAGGATGATATAACACTACACCTACAAATACTGCAACTACGCCGTATATAATAAGAGTAAGCATACAATTTCTGTAAGTATCCTCATAGAAGCCACCTATACATTCTCTTAATGCATTCATTGAATAATTAAATGGCATAAATCTATATAATATCTGGAATACCTTTGGTAATACCTCGATTGGGAATGTTCCACCAGCACCAGCAACCTGAATAACCATAAGGATTACAGAAAGAGCTTCTCCTATGTTTCCAAAGGAATATGTAAATGAATATAACAGTAATGAATATATCAATGAAGTCCAAGCGCATGCCAGCCAGAAATAGACTGGATGCTCACATTGTATTCCTACAAACAAAAATGCACCCATTACTGTAATAATCGTCTGCACCTGACCAATCATAAATGTCACAAAAAATCTTCCGAAAAAGCACTGCCAATTCTTAAGATTACGCATTCCTGTTGTGTCTTTAACAGATGTTTTAAGGATAGTGGACATAATTAATGCTCCTACCCAAATCGAAAGCACAATATAAAATGGCGCTGTCATAGAACCATTATTTTCAACCGGATAAATATACTCATTTGATATTTCTACAGGGCTGCTAATAAATTCAGAAAGCAAATCTGGATCTGTTTGAAGCAAATTAACAAACTTATGATATGCCTCATTATCACCAATGCTCTTTATATCAGCTATTAATGCAGACAATTGGCGCTCCATATCTACGGCTTCATTGCGTGACTTAACAAGCGAATCCTTAGACTGGTCCATTAATGTTGAATAATTCTTTAAATTATCTATTACCAAATCAATGCTTGTTGCATTATAGTTTAGTAGCTTTTCAATTTCTGCAACTGAATTTGCAGTTGAATTCATCGCATTTTGGCCAAGTGGTGAAAGAGTGTTAACATACTCGGAGCGGACCTTGTAGGTGGCATCTATACATGAAGCAATATCATTAATAAGCTTTGATTTTGTATTATTAAATAATTCTTCACTTTGTTTTGAAGCGTCACTTAATATCTTGACATCTTCATTAATCACCTTAATTTTTCCGTCTAACTCGTCTGCATAGTCATAGATGGTCTGGTTAATCAAATCATTGCCAGTGTTTATCGTACTTATCATATGATAATAGGTTCCTGGCTGATCCTTTGTTCCCCATTTAGCTGTAAATTCATTTACGCTTTTTTGTAAGGCCTCAATATCAACAGGATTGTTATAGGTTACACCATTAGCCTTATCATTTATTACCTTAACAGCGCTATCTACTGAATCAAACTCATTATTAATTTCCTTTACCTTGTCGTCAGTAAGATTTTTTACCTTCTGAAGGTCCTGCTTTCCTACTTGTGCGTCTTTTTGTGCAGAATCAGCCATCTGTTCAGCTAGCTTTGTGATTGACTTTGCACTATCCGCTACAGCGCCTCCAGCGGTTGAAATACTTTCGGTAGAATCTGACAATGCAATATAGGAATCAAGTAGAGCAATTACTCCTTTAAGATCTGAATCCAATTTTTCAAGCTTTTCGATTCCCTGACTTGTTATATTGCCTTCTTCATCAAGGTCTGCAAAGTATTCGCCTCCCTTTAACAAGGCTTCGGCTACAGTACTTACAAAGGCATGATCTACTTCTCTTTCAATAGTTGTCTTAACCTTTGCAGTGATTTTTGGTGCAATCGCATTTTTCTTTTCGTTTTCATAGTAGGTAATGACAGGATTTTTAATATCTCCGCTGAGGAAACTAATCATGTTATCACTGAATTCTTCATCAATAACAAGCGCAGCATAATAATCCCCAGAATGTACCCCTGCTACAGCTTCCTGGGCTGTGTCTGTAAATACCCATCCTATGGTGGTATTTTCTTTTAACCTGCTAATGATGATGTCTCCAACATTTAGCTCTACATTACCAATCACTATTCCTTGATCTGATGATGCAACTGCAACCTGCAGATTAGATGTGGCGCTTTCACCATAAGGGTCCCAGTTCGAAAGAATATTAAACCATGCGTAAAGTGATGGTATTACAGTCAATCCAATGATTACAACCATTGCTACCACATTGGTAGATAATCTTTTAATGTCAGAGGCAATTATTTTTATTATATTATTCATTTCTTAAACTTGTCTCCCATCGTACGAATATCAGATTTGATTTCCTTCTTAATTCCCTGTCTCAAATCCTTAATATCTTTCTGTACTTCTTTTCTTGCATTGTTGATGTCTTCCATGCTTTGGACTACTTCATTTCCTATAAGTGCCTGAGCTTCAGCTTCTTTTTCCATAATACCTAATTCTTGCAACTGCTCCTGAAGCTTAAAGTCCATATATTCAACGTATAGCAAATAAAAAGCTATTCCAAATAAAGACACTATCCATAGCACTAAAAACACAAGCTTTGATCTGTTAGAGGTGAAACTAATTACCAAAAATACCAATGGGAGAAGTATGTTTACCTTTAAGCCTACTCGTATTTTCTTTTGATTATTAAGATGAACCTGCTTTTGCAGCTCCATGAACTTTTCATATACTATTTCTTTTTCCTTGCCCATGTGGAGGCCTCCTACATCATCTCTGTATCTTCCATTCTTTCTTCCATGTAATGATTAATTGGTTCAAATGGAATCTTTATCAATAATCCTATTACAATGGATACGGCCATAAATACGACTAATGTACCAATATATTTAAGGTAATCCAACTTATATAATCCGCATAAGCATTCTCTGATGGCATTAATTGCATAAGGGAATGGGAAGAAAATATATACCTTTTTGAAGAAATCTGGCAATAATTCTATTGGATAAGTTCCTGAGCTGCCTGCAATCTGAATAACTACAAGTACTACTGCAAGAGCTTTTCCTGCATCACCCCATGTTACAACCAATGAATAAATCAAAATTGTAAAGGTTGTGGCTATAAATGAACCTGCTAGGAAGAATAATCCCGGATGTAGGCACTGTACATGTAACAATAAAATGTCTCCTGAGACAATAATTATTGATTGTAGCTGTCCTAAAATCCAATAAAGCGCATATCTTCCAAAGAATAACTGTCTTTGAGACGCATCTGGGTATTGTGCCTTATTTGGATGAACCTTGATAATAGCTGTTAAAATTAATGCTCCAACCCAGAAAGCTAATGTTGAATAGAATGGAGCAACAGCTGAACCATAGTTTTCAATAGGATATACAGCTTCTGTAACTACCTCTACAGGTGTTGAGAAAAACTTACCGTATACTTCAGGATCACCTGATAATGCATTTACCAACACCTTAAGTTTCTCGCTTTCGCTTGCTTTCTCAACATCATTTACAACATCTATTAATCGACCATTTACGTATACAATCGCTTCTTTTGTCTTTTGCAGGCTTGTATTGGCACAGTCTACACTGTTATCAATTGCTGAGAACATCACCACTAGATTGCCAAAGGTTTCACCCACATTATTTAGCAGTAAATTTGTATTTCCAAGCATTCCAGATAGGGAATTTAATCCACTGTTTATTTTATTTTTTAAATCGCCTGTTATTATATTTTCAACGCCAACTGCATTTTTCTTGGCCTGTGCAATCTGCGCATCAATCTTATCTGCACCTTTAGCAACAACTGTATTTACATCTACAGCCTTTAGCTTTTCTTCTTTTTCCTTGGCTGTTTTTACTTTATCTTCGCTACTGGCGATTTTTTCATCAATACTATCTAATTCCGCTATAGCTTGATTAATTTCTGTGGTATCTTTTCCTAAAAGATAATAAAGTCTCTGAATTTCTCTAAGTAAAGGCAAGACATTGTTTTTTACATCATCAATTTTTTCCTGTCCTATGGTTTTAGGAAGACTATATATAAGCTGCTCAATCTGTGTAGCAGTTATTGCTGCATTCTTTAGAGCCTCGGCCTTTTTAGCAACATTTGACTCTACAGCAGCAGTGTCTATATAGGAACTCATATTGTTTACTTTTGAATTTATAATATTAAAAACATCATTCACATCTGATGAATATGAATTAACAGTCACATTTACTTGATTTGATACATTTTGTGTATCTTTTATGGCATTTGCACTTACCTTTGCCTGATTTTCAATGTTTGTAGCATCCTGCTTTGCCACTGCAAGTGATGCTTGAAGCTTGGCATCATTTTCAATAATTGTTGTAAGTGCATTTTGATATCTTGTTAAATCATTACTGAGAGTTTTAAGCTTCTTGGTAACTTTTTCTACTCCGCCTTGTGCTTGTACCTCATCGGAAAATTCTGAAGCATTAGAAAATACCTCACTAACAACTACCTCTGTAAATGCCACATTAATATTATTTTGCAGGGTTTGAACTACTGTATCTGAAATTTTTGTTGCTACTGGATTTTTTTTCTGATTCTCGTAGAAATGAAGAGTAGGTCTATCTACCTCTTCTGTAAGAACGTTGTACATATCGTAGGTGAAATCCTCATCTACAACAACAGCAGCATAATATTCACCACTATAAACGCCTGCTGTAGCCTCTTCAGCTGAATCCACGAACTGCCAATTTACAGCTGTATTTTCATGCAGATTTTCGATTATAGTATCGCCTTGGTTATGATATTCTCCATCTTCATCAGTAAATCCTTTATCCAAGGATACGGCAGCAAATTTCAAGGCTCCCGTGTTTCCATAAGGATCCCAGTTAGAATATATATTGAACCACGCATATAAGGCTGGCAAAAAACATATACCTATAACTATAACAAGGGCAAAATAATTCTTTACCAATCCTACAACATCATCAACAAAAATCTTTTTTACGGTCTTCATTAAACGCTCATCCCTTTATTAATTATCTTTAGTTGCATCGTAAATTTTTAATGCGTTCCTACTTTGTTGCTTAACTTCGTACAACATGTTGTCAGCCTTCTGCAGATATAAAAACATATTGTCATTTTTAGTAGGCTTTCCATAGCAGATTCCTTGTGAAATAGTAACTCTATTATCTGTTAACGAAAATTTGTGCTCCACTTTGGATTCATATATTAAATCCCTTAATTCTTTAGCTTTTGCTTCAACCATTTCATAGGTAAAGCCTTCATAAATTACCACAAATTCATCGCCACCATATCTTGCAGCAAAAATTCCATTATCAGATGCAAGCTTTAAAAGCATATCTGCTATAAATTTAATACAATCATCGCCAGCCTGATGTCCATAATTGTCATTATACTGTTTAAAGAAATCTACATCTAATATTTCAACTGCAATACTTGTATCATTAGCCAGCGCTTTTTTAAAAGCTTCTTCACTATATTCATTAAGCTTCAGTCTATTATACATTCCTGTTAGCGGGTCTGTCTCTGAACGTTTTTGCAAGAATGTATTCTTCTCCTCGACTTTTCGATTGATTTGTGTAAGCTCCATATACGAATTACGCATAACGACCATGTTACTTACCATCAATCTATTTTCACGTTCCATAAACTCGGATAGCTCAAAATACAGTACCGAAGCAATTTTATATTCTTCAATCTGATTAACCTTGCGATAATATCTTATTTTTAAGGTTAACAGCTTGCGTTCAAGGTTTTTAATAGATGTATGCTTTGTTAAATCATCTAAAATAACATAGGCTCTGAAAAAATCATCATATTTTTCTGCGGATAATAGCATGTGGAGATAATCATAAAAATCATCAAAAACATCCAAAATAGGCATACTTGTGCTGGCATTCTTATTCACCATGTCAATCCAGTAATCACTAGCATCTTCTTCACCGATAGCTTGGTGAACCCTTGCAAAAAAGCAATATATGACTATTTTATCCATTTCTTGCATAAATGGCATGCAATCAAGTCGTAATCTTTTTTCTACCTCTAAGTATCGCTCTTGCATATCTAATTTCAAGAAGGCACGCCCCATACCAAGAAGTATTGCTGTCATATTCTCTATGTAATTATCAATATCTTTATTTTCAAGTAAATATCTATGGGCAATTTCTGTGTGGGAAATAGATTTTTGATACTCCCCAATATTAAGATAAAGGGAGCCAAGATTCATGTGAATCATCCACTCTATATCGGGCAGTGAATAATCCTCACAAATACTGATTGCTTTAATAAAATAATCCAAGGCAAAAGGGGCATTGCCGCGGTTGAGAGATACGATTCCAAGCATATTGTTGGCAATTGCAACGTATCCCCATTCCTTTACATGCTCCATTGGACCCATGCAGGATAGCATCTGTGAATAGAAATTTGAAGCGTCATTTAAAAGATAATAGGTTTCTCCCTTTGAAAAATAAGCATACCCAATAAGAGCATCATCATTCATGCTTTTTCCATAAGCTAACAACTTATCACATGCTTTGATGATTGCTCCTGGATCTTTTCCCCTATTTTTCTGAATGTCCCCAATTAATAATTGAATTTCTCTGCTGTACCCTAGTACATTCATTGATCTCCCCGCTCCAATTATTGCCTAATACTCTTTTAATATATTTGTTAAAGTCGCAAAATCCTCAAGTGATAGCGCTTCGCCACGTACTGTTGGGCTAAACCCAGCCTTCTCAATAGCTTCCGCAATCTGTTCTTTGGAAAAATGTAGACCATTACTTAAACCATTTTGAAGAGTTTTTCTTCTTTGATTGAAGGAAGCTCTAATAATCTGGAATAAAAGCTTTTCATCACATTGAACAGGAGGATTATTGTGACATTTTAATGTAATTACTGTGCTAGTAACCTTTGGCTGTGGCATAAAACAGCTAGGTGGTGCGTCACAAACAATCTGTGGATTTGAATAGTACTGAACTGCAAGTGAGAGAGCACCGTACTCCTTTGAGCCTGGGCCTTCCTGCATTCTGTCAGCCACTTCCTTTTGAATCATAATAGTAATTGATTCAAGTGGTACATGACTTTCAAATAATCCCATGATGATTGGTGTAGTAATATAATATGGCAGATTTGCAACAACTTTTATTGGCTTACCTGCATTTTTTTCTTCTGCAAGCTTTTTAATATCAACTTTTAAAATATCCTGATTAATTACACTCCAATTTTTGTAAGAGGAGAGAGTATCGTCCAAAATTGGAATCAAGGTTTTATCAATTTCTACAGCTACAACTTCCCTTGCTTCTTCGCAAAGACGCTGTGTCATAGTGCCGATACCAGGTCCAATTTCCAGAACAAAATCATCCTTTGTAATGCCTGCAGCTTCAATAATATTATCAAGAATATTACCATCGATTAGAAAGTTCTGTCCGTATTTTTTTTGAAATGAGAATCCATGAGCCTCTAATACAGCTCTTGTATATGTTGGATTACTTAAATATGCCATATTTATTTCCTTTTACTATCTTTTATTCGCTTTATCATATATAGTCAGCGCGTTTTGGTAGGTTACTTTTTCTACCTCTTCAACACTAACACCTTTTATTTCCGCTATTTTTTCAGCTACATGGCTAAGAAAGATTGAAGAGTTACGTTCCCCTCTGTGTGGAACCGGAGCCATGTATGGGCAATCAGTCTCAAGTACAATTGCTTCAAGTGGAATTGCCTCAACTGTTTCAACAAGCTTTTTAGCATTTTTAAAGGTGACAACGCCACCTACACCTATATACCAGCCCATTTTTACGTACTCCAAGGCTATTTCCTTCGAATATGAATAGCAATGGACAATACCTTTTACGTGCCTATTATTATACTTCCTAATTGTGTTTAAAGTGTCTTCTGCAGCGTCTCTTGAGTGGATAATTACTGGAAGATTAACTTCTTCAGCCAAATCCATCTGTCTTTCAAACCATAAACGCTGCTCTTCACGCTGGTCTTCTTCCTTTACCCAATAGTAGTCCAAGCCTATTTCTCCAATAGCAACTACCTTAGGATTAGAAGCATTTTTTCGCAGCCAATCTATCACATCCTCGTTAATTTCATCTATTTCTTCAGGATGGATACCTATCGCAGCATATACATCATTATAGGCTTCTGCCAATGCAAGACTTTCCTTACAGCCTTTAAAGGTGGCACCTACATTTACTATATTTCCTATATTGTTTTCTCTCAATAAATGAGAAAGAAGTTCGACTCTATCAGCGTCGAACTTCTCATCATCATAATGAGCATGAGTCTCAAAAATCATACTAACAAATCTCCGCACCTGATGGCATTGGCTTTTCAGGTGTCATAAGTGATAAATTACCTTCAGCATCCTCTGCACATAGAAGCATTCCTTCTGATAATACGCCTGCAAGCTTAGCTGGCTTGAGATTAACAAGAACCATTACCTTCTTTCCAACCATTTCTTCAGGAGAGTAGTGCTTAATGATGCCTGAAACAATCTGCTTTGTCTGTGAACCTATCTTAACCTGTGAGCAAAGGAGCTTCTTAGAACCCTTTACTGCCTCACATGAAACTACCTTACCAACCTGGAACTGAAGCTTCATGAAATCATCAAATGTAATCTCTGGCTTAGCCTCAATATCGATGCCTTCCTCATCATCCTCGTCCTTAGCTTCTGGCTGTGCTGGATGAAGCTCAGCAACCTTAGCCATAACCTCATCAAGATCAAGACGAGCGAAGAGAATCTCTGGCTTTTCAGTAACCTTTCCACCATTTGTATAGTGACCAAATGTAGAAAGCTCATCATATGCGATTTCCTTAGCGCCAAGCTGTGCTAATACCTTTTCAGATGTCTCAGGCATGAAAGACTTGAGAAGAGTAGCACCGATTGAGATACCCTCTACTAAGTTGTAAAGAACAGTTGCAAGTCTATCCTGCTTAGCTTCATCCTTTGCAAGTGCCCAAGGCATTGTCTCGTCGATGTACTTATTACATCTCTTGAATAAGTTAAATACCTCTGTGATTGCATCAGCTACGCGTAAATCTGCCATCTTTTTCTCAACAGCAGTAACAGTAGAAGTGCATACAGCCTTAAGATCTGCATCTACATCCTCAGTTACACCCTTGTCCTCAACAACGCCACCGAAGTATTTATTGCTCATAGAAACTGTTCTGTTAACAAGGTTACCAAGTGTGTTTGCAAGATCAGAGTTAACACGCTCAACCATAAGTGGCCATGAAATAGCACCATCATTTTCGAATGGCATTTCATGTAATACGAAATATCTAACAGCATCAACGCCAAAGAAATCAACTAATTCGTCAGCGTAGATAACATTTCCCTTAGACTTTGACATCTTATCATCGCCACCATCAGCAGACTTTGTAAGAAGCCATGGATGACCAAATACCTGCTTTGGAAGTGGAAGATCGAGTGCCATTAAGAAGATTGGCCAATAAATTGTATGGAAACGGATAATATCCTTTCCGATAAGGTGAAGGTCTGCTGGCCAAAGTGCTTTAAACTGGTCTGAAGACTCACCATCGCATTCATAACCAATACCAGTGATATAGTTTGTAAGGGCATCAAGCCATACATATACAACGTGCTTTGGATCAAAATCTACTGGAATACCCCAAGTAAATGATGTACGTGATACACAAAGATCCTGAAGTCCTGGAAGAAGGAAGTTGTTCATCATTTCGTTCTTACGTGATACAGGCTGAATAAATTCAGGATGTGTATTAATGTAATCGATAAGCTTATCAGCATATTTGCTCATCTTGAAGAAGTATGCTTCTTCCTTAGCTGGCTGAACCTCGCGACCACAGTCTGGGCACTTGCCATCTACAAGCTGTGACTCTGTCCAGAATGACTCACATGGAGTACAGTAAAGTCCTTCGTATGAGCTCTTATAGATATCACCCTTATCATAAAGCTTTTTGAAAATCTTCTTAACCTGCTTCTCATGATCTTCATCTGTTGTACGGATGAATTTATCATAAGATGTGTTCATTAAATCCCAAATATTTCTAACCTGACCTGAAATATTATCGACAAATTCCTTTGGTGTAATGCCTGCTTCAGCGGCCTTAAGCTCTATTTTCTGTCCGTGCTCATCTGTGCCTGTCTGGAAGAATACATCATATCCCTCCTGACGACGAAAACGTGCGATTGCATCTGCAAGAACGATTTCATAAGTATTTCCAATATGTGGCTTACCTGATGTGTAAGCGATTGCTGTAGTAATGTAATAATTGCCTTTGTTACCCATTTTTAACTCCTACTCTTCAAAAATATCATCTATTTTCTCTCCACAAGCACTGCAGTACCTAGAGCCATTCTTAACTAATGCACCGCACTTAGGACAAGCCTTTCCCCCTTTAAGTGCCATAATGTCATTGTTAATTTCCTGAAGACGAAGCTCACAAGCCTTGATTTCTTTTATTTCTTCAAGGTCTTCGTCTTTTTGCTCTTCGTAATACTTTCTTCCAAGCTTTTCAAATAGTTTGGTAAGTTCGTTTTCTTTGACCTTTTTATCGTACTGAAGCTTGGTCATATCACCAGCATTCTGTGCCATTTTTCCAAGGTCTTTAGTTGTATTTGCAATGCTATCTGAAAGTTCATCTAAAAGTCCCATAAATATCTACCTCCCTTTGTCGAAAAAATCCCCTCTAAACCTTTTGATTTTAACACAATAATAGCTTTTTTACCACTTTTTCCACAAAGAGGTTTCGTTTTCCACAATTATAATTACTTGATATATTGGGAGATTTTAAACTCCATCTCTTAATATGATATATCCTAAATAAGCAGCATATAGTAAAAGCATGATAATACCGTTTGCTCTATTAAGATTTTTCTTTTTTAGGCACATAGCCCAAACAATTGCTGAAAAACCTACAAGAATAAGGGTATCAATAGCATTTACTGTAAGATATGTCATTGGCGAAATGGCACCTGCTGTACCAAGTATTAACAAAATATTAAAAACGTTTGAACCTACTACATTTCCAATTGCCATATCAAGCTCGTTTTTCTTAGCTGCAACAATTGATGTGACAAGCTCTGGAAGTGATGTACCAAGTGCAACAATTGTAAGTCCTACTAATGTTTCTGACATTCCAAACTTTAATGCTAGAGTAGTGCAGGAATCTACAACCCAGTCACCACCAAATTTAATAGCTACAGCACCGCCAATAATATAAACAATGCAAAGCCATGTTGGGATATCGACTATTTCTTTTTCAACATCTTGTTCTGCAAGAGATGCAGCATCTGTTCTAGATTTTTTAGCCGCCTTAAGCATTGATGCTAAAAAAATGATAAATGCAACAAGAAGAATTGCTCCATCAATGTGTCCAACTGAGTTTCCAATAAGTCCCATTACCATAAGTGCAATGGCACAAGCAACTGAAAATGGAAAATCCTTTTTAATAGTATCATCGCTAACCTCAAGAGCAGAGAAGAGTGCACAGCTACCAAGTACTACCATAAGGTTAAAAATGTTTGAACCTATTACATTTCCTATAGCAAGCTGGTTACTTCCAGCAAGTGATGCAGTTACTGAAACTGAAAGCTCTGGAAGAGAAGTTCCCATCGCAACAATTGTCATTCCTATAACAAGTGCTGGTACATGAAGCTTTTTAGCTACCGCAGAAGCACCTTCAACAAAGAAATCTGCTCCCTTAATCAAAAATACAAATCCTACTACCAAGAGAATCAAAGCTCCTGGTATTGTGCTAAAAAATGTCATTATATTCTCCTCCTTTAAAACCCAAATGATATTCCATATAAATGCTCAAGCAAGATTTTCACGCCAAGGAAAATTAGGATAATTCCGCCTAATAACTGGGCCTTTGACTTGAACTTATTACCAAAAATATTTCCCACATAAACACCACCTGCTGAAATAGCAAATGTTGTTAAACCAATAATTAAGATTGCACGAAGTATGTTAAATCCTTCGTAGAATGAGAAAGTAACACCACAGGCTAATGCATCAATACTTGTGGCAATTGCAAGAAGTGTAAGCTCCTTTAAATCAAGTGGTGGATCCATGATTTCCACCTTATCCTCATCCTTCCATTCTTTGATTGCCTCAATAGCCATTTTGCCACCTATATACAACAGAAGTACGAAGGCTATCCAATGGTCATAGGCTGAAATCATATCAGCAAATGCGCTTCCCAAAATGAAACCAATCAGTGGCATCAATGCCTGAAAACCACCGAAGAATAGTGCTATCATAAACATTTGCTTTTTATTTACCTGCTTCATTGCCAGTCCTTTGCAGATAGCTACAGCAAATGCATCCATAGATAGACCTACACCGAATAAAAATACGTCTACTATACTCATATTAAACTCCTTTTTTTGTGAGGGCTGATATAACAAAAAAGACCCACGTGTAACCAAATCTATGGCTACACGTGAGTCTCACTATTTAATGTTTGCCAGGGATAATCCCGAGTCTGTTGACAAACAACACAATCTAATTGCGCTTGCTACTCCCTCACGAAGATGTATACAATATACTAAAATTTCCTAGATTTTTCAACCTTTAGCTTCTTTTAAGTTTTTTGTAGATATAATTTACTATAAAGTAACTTATTATACCGCCACATATACCTGTTAATGTGCCAAATAATACATCTGTTGGCCAATGAACAAAGACATATAATCTACTTATTGCAATGGCTGTCGCAAGAATTAGTGCTGGTATGCCAAGCTTTTTATTTCTAGTGAAGATTGTCGTTGCAACAGCAAAGCTTGCATTTGAATGACCTGATGGGAATGAGAAGTCATGAGGTACCTTTACAAGCAACTGAACCTCGGGCTCTAACCAACATGGTCTGCATCTCATGATACTTGGCTTTAATATTATATTACATAAAATCACAGTAAGTATTAGAGAAATTGCAGCTTGAACGCCCATTTTTCTATTAAATGGTAAAACTAAAAGTAGAAGAGTAACAGCTATCCAAAACCAACCTGCATTTCCAAGCATGGTAATCTTTGGTACAAGCCAATCTAACACGGTATTATGAATACTCTGAAACCAATGAAGTAAATCTAACTCCCAATCAAAATAGAAAACTCTTGATTGTTCAATTATAGCTTCCATAAATTCCTCCTTAAAAGAAAATAGTGTCAAGGCCGCATGCCTTGGCACTATTGTATATTTTTATTGTGAAAATACTATTAAGCTTCAATCTTGCAGAAAGACTTCTTGCCCTTCTTAAGAAGGAACTCATCTGAGAAAGCTGACTTTTCATATGCTGTGAATGGGTCTGCTACCTTATCACCATTTACAGAAACACCACCCTGCTGTACAGCACGACGAGCTTCTGCACGGCTAGCAGTAAGACCTGCAGATACAAGAATCTGAAGGATGTCTACCTTGCCATCGCGGAAATCTTCATCTGAAAGCTTGTGGCATGGAATATTCTCAGAATTAGCTCCACCTGCGAAAAGTGCCTTTGATGCCTCGCGAGCCTTATCAGCTTCTTCTGTACCGTGAACCATCTGAGTAAGTTCATAAGCAAGGATATCCTTAGCTTCATTAAGCTGAGCACCTTCCCAGCTGTCCATCTTTTCAATTTCTTCCATTGGAAGGAATGTAAGCATGCGGATGCACTTAAGAACATCAGCATCACCAACATTTCTCCAGTACTGATAGAAATCAAATGGAGATGTTTTATTAGCATCAAGCCATACTGCATTACCAGCTGTCTTGCCCATCTTCTTACCCTGTGAATCTGTAAGAAGAGTGATAGTCATAGCATGAGCGTCCTTACCAAGCTTACGTCTGATAAGTTCTGTACCACCAAGCATGTTAGACCACTGATCATCACCACCGAACTCAAGGTTACAATTGTATTCCTGGAACATGTGATAGAAGTCATAAGACTGCATAATCATGTAGTTGAACTCAAGGAATGAAAGCCCCTTTTCCATACGCTGCTTGTAGCACTCTGCACGAAGCATATTGTTAACTGAGAAGCATGCGCCAACCTCTCTTAAAAGGTCTACGTAGTTAAGGTCAAGTAACCAATCAGCATTGTTTACCATAAGTGCCTTACCATCGCTAAAATCAATGAAACGCTCCATCTGGCGCTTGAAGCACTCTGCGTTGTGATTGATATCTTCTCTAGTAAGCATTTTTCTCATGTCTGTACGGCCTGATGGATCACCAATCATAGTTGTACCACCACCGATAAGAGCTATTGGCTTATTGCCAGCCATCTGTAATCTTTTCATTAATGTGAGGGCCATAAAGTGACCAGCAGTAAGGCTATCTGCAGTGCAATCAAAGCCGATATAGAAAGTTGCCTTGCCCTCATTAATTAATTTTTTAATTTCTTCCTCGTTTGTCACCTGGGCAATCAGGCCACGAGCTACTAACTCGTCATAAATTGTCATTGCAAAATTCTCCTTTCTCACATTTTTGAACAGTTAGTTTTGTGTAAACAAAAATCCCTCGCCCCCATTACTAGGGTCGAGGGATTTAAATTAGAGGTGCCAACCAGATTTGAACTGGTGATAGAGGTGTTGCAGACCTTTGCCTTACCACTTGGCTATGGCACCATATATAAAAGTTAAACGGAGAAGGAGGGATTTGAACCCTCGCGCCGGTTGCCCGACCTACACCCTTAGCAGGGGCGCCTCTTCGGCCTCTTGAGTACTTCTCCAAGTTGTAGGTATTACTTCTTTTGTTCGACGCATGTGTTATTCTACTAGAGTATTCCCATAAAGTCAACAAAAAAATAGGGAAATCTTAAAGATTTCCCAAATTTTTTTTTATAAAGTTTTTAATACTAATTTTCGCTTACATTTTCATCGTCATTTTCGAGAATTGTCTCACTTTTTCTAACTTTTGCAATGCTAATTAGCTTAGTATTTTCCTTTAAATCAATAAGCTTTACACCTGATGTAATTCGACTGAGAAGAGCAGTACCTGCTACCTCAATTCTGATTATTGTTCCAGCTGTATTAATGAGCATTACTTCATCATCTTTTTCAACAGCCTTTGCACCGATTAGGTTACCTGTCTTTTCAGTAATCTTGTAGCACTTAACACCCTTACCACCACGGTGGATTGTGTTAAATTCAGTCATTAAAGTACACTTACCTAAACCATTTTCAGATACAGTCATCAGAGACTCTCCCTGAGAAATCATCTGCATTCCGATAATCATGTCATCAGCAGCAAGATTCATACCAATAACACCCATGGTTGCACGACCTGTAGGTCTAACCTCAGTTTCGCTAAAGCGAATAGCCTGACCATATTTTGTAACCATGATTACATCTTCCTTACCATCTGTAAGCTTAACTTCAATAAGCTTATCATCATCACGAAGAGTGATAGCAGTAAGACCGTTCTTTCTGATGTTGTCGTATTCTGTAATCTTTGTTTTCTTAACGAAGCCGTCAGCTGTAGCCATGAATAGATATTTATCCTCGTGGTAATCCTCTATAGGAATCATAGCTGTTACCTTTTCATCAGGCTGGAGCTGAAGAATATTAACTATAGCTATACCACGGCTTGTACGGCTACTTTCAGGAATTTCGTATGCCTTTATACGATATACTCGTCCTTTGTTAGTGAAGAAGAGTAGATAATCGTGAGATGACATCATAAGCATTTCAACTACATAATCGTCATCTATTGTATCCATACCCTTAATTCCCTTACCGCCTCGGTGCTGAGCCTTAAAGTTGTCCTCATTCATACGCTTAATGTAACCAAGCTTTGTAAATGTAACAACTGTGTTAGTAACTGGAATCATATCTTCCATGCTGATATCGTATTCATCATATCCGATAGATGTACGTCTATCATCACCATACTTTTCAGCAATCTCTGTAATTTCAGTTTTGATAACTGAAAGAAGTACCTTTTCGTCTGAAAGAATAGCCTTCAATTTTCCAATAAGAACCTGCAATTCATTGTATTCCTGCTGAATCTTATCGCGCTCCAAACCTGTAAGAGCACGAAGACGCATATCTACAATAGCCTGAGCCTGAGCATCAGAAAGACCAAAGCGCTCCATTAATGTAAGCTTTGCAGTACTTACATCTGCTGAACTTCTGATAATTTGAATTACTTCGTCAATATTATCAAGAGCAATAAGTAATCCTTCTAAAATGTGTGCTCTTTCTTCTGCCTTGTTAAGCTCATACTTTGTACGACGTGTTACAACATCTTTCTGGTGATTTAAATAATGAGTAAGCATTTCCTTAAGGTTGAGAATCTTTGGCTGATTATCAACAAGTGCAAGCATTATTACACCGAAAGTATCCTGTAACTGAGTGTGCTTATAGAGCTGATTAAGGATGATGTTAGGATTAACATCACGTCTAAGCTCAATACAAATACGCATACCTTCACGTGATGATTCATCACGAAGGTCAGTAATTCCGTCAATTTTTTTATCCTTGTGAAGCTCTGCAATTTTTTCAATTAAACGAGCTTTATTTACGTTGTATGGAATTTCTGTAACAACAATTCTGTTTTTACCATTGTCCATTGGCTCGATTTCTGAAACTGCACGTACTCTAATTTTAGCTTTACCTGTACGATAAGCTTCTTCAATTCCCGATTTTCCTAGGATTACACCACCTGTTGGGAAATCTGGGCCCTTAACGATATCTAAAATTTCATCAATATCTGTATCTCTATCTTCTTCAATTTGATTATCAATAATTTTATTAACTGCACCAATAATTTCACGAAGGTTGTGTGGTGGAATATTGGTAGCCATACCTACAGCAATACCAGTAGTACCATTAACAAGTAGGTTAGGGTAGCGGGCTGGAAGAACAGTAGGCTCTTTTTCAGTCTCATCAAAGTTTGGCATGAAATCAACGCCATCCATGTCGATATCTTTACCAAGAGTGAATTTATCATCCTTGTAGTTGATACCAAACATTGTCATGGAAATTTTAGAAAGACGTGCTTCTGTATATCGCATGGCAGCTGCGCCATCACCATCCACAGAACCAAAGTTACCATGTCCGTCTACTAGTGGATAACGTGTGTTCCATTCCTGTGCCATGTTGACAAGTGCACCATAAATTGAGCTATCGCCGTGAGGGTGATATTTACCCATTGTATCACCGACAATACGAGCACATTTTCTGTGTGGTTTGTCAGGACCATTATTAAGTTCAATCATAGAGAATAATACTCTACGTTGAACTGGTTTTAGACCATCTCTTACATCTGGAAGTGCTCGTGAAGCGATTACGCTCATGGCATAGTCGATATAAGAGTTTTCCATAGTTTCTTTTAGGTCAACATCATGAATATTATCAAAAATTTTGTCGTCCATATTTTTCCTTTTTCTTTCTACGGGCTTTGCCCGAAAAATTTTTAAGAAATTTTATATATCAAGGTTCTGTACATACTTTGCGTTAGCCTCGATAAATTCACGTCTTGGCTCAACATTATCACCCATAAGGGTTGAGAACGTAACATTTATCTCAGATACATCTTCATCGTCAATAACAACACGCTTTAAAATTCTCTTTTCAGGATCCATTGTTGTTTCCCAAAGCTGCTCAGCATCCATCTCACCAAGTCCCTTGTATCGCTGAATCTTATTACTTGAATCACGACCAACTTCAGTAAGAATCTGATTTAATTCTTCATCAGAATATGCATACCAAACCTTTTTATTTTTCTCAAGCTTATAAAGTGGAGGAGTAGCAAGATAAACATATCCCTGCTTAATAAGCTCTGGCATGAATCTATACAAGAATGTAAGCATAAGTGTAGCAATATGAGCACCATCCACATCGGCATCAGTCATTATGATAATTTTGTGGTAACGAAGCTTTGAAATATCAAAGTTTTCATGGATACCAGTACCAAATGCTGTAATCATTGCTTGTATTTCTGCGTTACCGTAGATTCTATCTTCTCTAGCCTTTTCTACATTAAGAATCTTACCACGAAGTGGAAGAATAGCCTGCGTTGCACGACTTCTAGCGGTCTTTGCAGAACCACCAGCGGAATCTCCCTCTACGATGAAAATCTCGCAATTCTTAGGATCTTTATCTGAACAATCAGCAAGCTTTCCAGGAAGTGACATACCTTCAAGTGGAGTTTTACGTCTACTTAAGTCTCTAGCCTTTCTTGCAGCTTCTCTAGCTCTTTGAGCCTGAAGAGATTTTTCACAAATAAGCTTTGCTGTAGCTGGATTCTGCTCAAGGAACCATGTTAACTGCTCTGTAACAATTGAATCTACAGCACCTCTAGCCTCTGAATTACCAAGCTTTTGCTTTGTCTGTCCCTCAAACTGAGGCTCTTCAATTTTGATAGAGATGATTGCTGCCAATCCTTCTCTGATATCATCACCCTCTAATTGTGGGTCATTATCCTTTAAAATCTTGTTATCTCTTGCGTATTTATTAAATACTTTTGTAAGAGCACCTCTAAAGCCAGTAAGATGTGTACCACCTTCAGGTGTAACGATGTTATTTACATAGCTATAAGCCTGATCCTGATATCCATCGTTGTGCTGCATAGCAACTTCAACGTAAATATTATCTCTAGTACCTTCGCAATAAATAACGTCCTCATAAAGTGGTTTATTTCCGCGGTTGATATATTGAACAAACTCTTTAATACCACCTTCGTAATGGAAGCTTTCTTCTTTAATCTCCTCACTTCTTGTATCTGTAAGAGTGATTCGAAGTCCTTTTGTAAGGAAAGCTGTCTCACGAAGACGTACTTTTAAAGTCTTATAATCAAAAATTGTAGTTTCAAAAATTGTATCATCTGGAAGGAAGGTTACCTTTGTACCTGTTTCTTCTGCAGGACATGTTCCAATTTCCTTAAGAGGATACATAGTTTTACCACGCTCGTATCTCTGCTTAAAGATTTTTCCTTCACGTTTAATTTCTACTTCAACCCAATTTGAAAGGGCATTTACAACGGAAGCACCTACACCGTGAAGTCCACCGGATACCTTGTATCCTCCACCACCGAATTTTCCACCAGCATGAAGTACAGTAAATACTACCTCTACTGCAGGTATACCTGCCTTATGGTTGATTCCTGTAGGAATACCACGACCATCATCTATTACAGTTATTGAGTTATCTGGATTAATTGTTACTTGAATATGTGTACAAAATCCAGCCAAGGCTTCATCAACAGCATTATCTACTATCTCATACACCAAGTGATGAAGACCTCTTTCAGAGGTTGAACCAATATACATACCAGGTCTTTTTCTAACAGCTTCAAGACCTTCTAGTATCTGTATTTGGTCTGCACCGTATTCCTGATTAATTTCTGCTGCCATTTAGTTCCTCCGTAATTAATTCTATAGAACCATTATTTACTCTATATACTGTGTTAAGTTTAAAACGATTTTTTACAAATTCATCAAGTCCAGTACAAGTAATAATAGTTTGTGTATCAAGTAAATTATCTAATAAATCGCTTTGACGATTTTTATCAAGCTCTGATAAAACATCATCTAAAAGCAATATTGGTTTATCATTTATTGTATTTTCTACAAGCTTTATTTCTGAAAGCTTAAGTGAGAGAGCACACGTACGCTGTTGTCCCTGACTTCCAAACTTTCTAATATCAATTCCATCAACAGTTATTTTAATATCATCCCTATGAGGTCCAGCTGAAGTTTGACAAAATCTCATGTCTTTTTCTTTGTTTTTAACTAATTCATCAAGAAAAAAGATATCTTCGATATTTGGATCATAGCTGACATCAATATTTTCTTTTCCAGCAGTAATGCCTGAATGAATATCCTTTACGATGATATTAATGTCATTTATAAATTGTTGACGTCGATTTATTATTTTTTTGCCATAATTTATAAGCTGTTCATCCCAAATAGGTAATGTTTCTTTGAGCTCAGGCTTATAAATCATCTCTTTAAGCAGTGCATTCCTTTGATTTAGCGCTTTATTATAATTTGTTAAATCAGAAAGATATATTTTATCTATCTGACATAACTCTGCATCCATAAATTTTCTTCTTTCAGATGGACCGTTTTTAATAATATTAAGATCCTCTGGTGAAAAGAAAATAATATTAATTAAACCAAACAAATCTGCAGCTTTTTTAATTGGAACCCTATTAATAGCAATTCCTTTAGATTTATTTTTCTTAAGATGAATATCTATTTGATAATCTCTATTGTTCTTTGAAATTATTGTTTTTATATGACTTTCATCTTTACCAAATTTTATTATTTCTTTATCACGACTGCCTTTATGGGATTTTGTTGTCCCAGATATATAGGCAGACTCAAGAATATTTGTCTTTCCTTGGGCATTGTCACCGAAAAGAATAGTAGTATGCTCATCAAAGCTGATGCTAAGTGAATCATAGTTTCTAAAATTTTCAAGCTCAATGGATTTAATTATCATTAGTAACTGTTACACTTTCTCCATTAAATTCAACAATATCACCTGGATAGACTTTCTTTCCACGGCGAGTTTCAACCTCACCATTGTATTTAACTAAACCTTCTTCAATAACTTCTTTAGCCATTGCACCAGATTCAACTAAATTAGCAAGCTTAAGTAATTGACCAAGCTTTATAAATTCATCACGTATAACTATTTTTTCCATTAGTTTGCTCCTGGATTATTAAAATTTACAGGAAGGACAATATAGATAAATGAGCCAGCATCATCTTTTATGAAGCATGGGCTTTTTGCATTAAGCATGAAAAGGTTGATTTCCTCATCATCGATAACCTTAAGTGCATCAAGTACAAACTTAGGGTTAAAGCCTATCATAATATCCTTACCTTCTTTTACAATATCAATGTCTTCATTCAATGTTCCAATAAATGATGAAATTGAAAGAGACATAGTATTATCTACAGCATTAACAATAATTGGCTTCTTATCGCCTTCATTAACAAGAATGGTAGCTCTATCTATACAATCAAAGAATTCTCTCTTGTTAATCTTAACCTTTGTCTCATAATCAGCAGAAAGCATCTGCTCAATTTTGAAAAATTCACCCTCAATTATTCTTGATACAACAGTAGTCTGATCAAATTCGAAGATAATGTGATTGTCTGTAACGAAGATATTTACTTCATCATCAATTCCACCATCAATAATCTTAATGATTTCATTTAATGTCTTCTTTGGTACTACGACCTTCACATCATTTGCAGGATTCTTTAATTCTACATTTCTAATTGAAACTCTATGACCATCAAGGGCAACAACCTTAAGCTTATTATCTTTAATTTCAATAAGCTCACCTGTCATTAATTTATTATTTTCATTATCAGCAACTGAAAAGATTGTCTGTCTAATGATATCTCTAAGTGTTAACTGAGATATAACAATTGGTTGATTTCTTTGAATAACTGGAATATAAGAGAAGTCTTCTCCAGATTTTCCAATAATATCAAATTTAGCTTTTTCACATGTAATAGAAGTTTTAAAAGATGTATCTGTTTCTATAGTAACTTCGTTTTCAGGAAGCTTTCTAACAATCTCTGAAAATTTCTTTGCATCGAGAGCTATAATTCCTCTTTCGTGAATGGTACCAGAAACGATTGTTTCTATTCCTATTTCCATATCATTAGCTGTTAATTTGATTTCGCCAGAAGACGCATCTATAAGAATACACTCCAGTATCGCCATTGTAGTTCTGGTTGGAACTGCTTTCGATACAATATTAACGCCTTTTACTAGATCCGCTTTTTGACAAGATATTTTCATTTTTGTTGCTCCCTTTCTTAAACATAAAAAATATAATTTATTTTCTAAGTATTCTTCTTATAGGTTGTTGATTTGTAGATAACTGTGAAACATCAGTATTTATACGTAAAACACTGTTTTTTTTATTTGAAAAACCTGTGAATTTTGTATTGATAATGTATGGATATTCTGTGAATAAAAATATTTGCAAAAATTTAACAAAATTATTATCTACAGGCCATTCACAATTTAATCACAACTTATCTTCATAGTTATCAACAAGTTTTACACATTAGTTAGGATTGATTTTCTTTTTAATTGTTTCTACAAGATTCTTTGTGTTTTCATCTTTAACAATTTCATCCTCAATTTTATTAGCTCCATGGATGATTGTGGAATGA
Source organism: Pseudobutyrivibrio sp. OR37 (assembly GCF_900113655.1). Taxonomy (GTDB): domain Bacteria; phylum Bacillota; class Clostridia; order Lachnospirales; family Lachnospiraceae; genus Pseudobutyrivibrio. The sequence goes on from NZ_FOQF01000009.1 coordinate 36,940, forward strand.
TCTCGACCTCCAAGTAACAGGCCTATTGCCTGAAGAGAAGAGTCTGTCATTGTATTACATAGATACATAGCTATTTGTCTTGGTCTAACTACCGAGCTAGATCTATTTTTTGATGCCATTTGATCAACTGTTATATTAAAGTGTTCAGCTACAACTTCTATAATAAGCTGCGGTGTGATTTCTCTGGATATATTTGGAGAAATGAAATTTTGTAATTCTCTTTCTGCAATATCCATTGTGATATCAATCTTTTCTAATCTAGAGAAGGCTATTAATTTATTAAGTGCACCTTCTATTTCTCTAATGTTTGATTGAATATTTTCAGCAATGTATTTTCTTATTGATTCATCTAAGTTAAAGTTTTTATCTTCGATTTTTTTATTAAGGATGGCCATTCGTGTTTCATAATCTGGATATCCTATATCAGCCATAAGACCCATATCGAATCTAGATTTAAAACGATCATCTAAAGTTTCCATATCTTTTGGAGGTTTATCAGATGAAATTACGATTTGTTTTCCCATAGCATGTAATGCATTAAATGTATGGAAAAATTCTTCCTGAGTAGCTTCCTTACCTATTATAAATTGAATATCATCAACCATTAGAACATCAACAGTACGATATTTATCTCTAAATCGTTGCATTGCTGTTGCATTATTATTGGTTCTCATGTTTTCAATAACTTCATTAGTAAACTCTTCTGAAGTTACATATAATATATGAGTATTTGGATTCTGATTTTCAATGTAATTTCCAATAGCCTGCATCAAGTGAGTTTTACCCAATCCTGGACCTCCATATATATAGAGAGGATTGTAAAATTCTCCAGGTGATTCTGCTACTGCAAGAGCAGCTGTTTGAGCAAATCTATTATTTCGACCAACGACAAAATTATCAAAAGTAAACTTTGGATTAATAGTAGAATTACCCATTCTTCTTTCTTCGAAGGTTGGAGCTTCTTCTATTTTAATTAAATCGATATTCTTTTCTTTTTTAATTTGATTTGCTTTTTCTTGAGTTATGAAGATTATTTCATCAAACTGTGTACCAGTCATTTCTGCAATTGTTACTTTAATAGGTGTTGCATACTTTCTAGTAATATAACCTATTGTCATTTGATTTTGATCACCGTTATAGGTTATATAAAGTTTATTATCTTCTATTTGAAATAATTCAAGAGGTTTCAACCAAGAATTATAAGATACATCTGAGATATTATACTCAGTTTTAAGATAATCTAGGATTTCATCCCATTTTTTAACAAGTTCTTCCATTTAATTTCCCTTTTATCCACATTTTATACTTGTTCCTATTCTAACCTAAATAAGCCTTTTAATCAATATTTACTACAAAAACGTGTAGGGGATTGCTTAGGAATTAAAGTGGCTTATTTTTTGAATTTGAGCCTCAGAAATTGATATTATAGTTATCCACATCCTTTAAATTTTACTTATCCACATTTTCTTCCTTTATTTTACATTATTTTGTATAATAATTGTGGATAAAATTTAGTTATTATTAACTTATCCACATAGTTTTCCACACATTGTAGATAAGATATAATTTTTTTTAGGCCGATTTATACTATATTTAGTATTTTTATTTTCTGATGTTGTTAACATATTGTGTTTTTTAGTTATCCACATAAGGAATAATTATTAAATCCTGTATTTTTTATTGACTTTATGGGCTTTTCCCTTTATAATTTCAACTGATGTTTTCTCATAAGAGGAGGTGGATATATTATGAAGATGACATATCAACCAAAAAAGAGACAGAGATCCAAAGTTCATGGATTTAGATCAAGAATGAGCACAGCTGGTGGACGTAAGGTTCTTGCAGCTAGACGTGCAAAAGGAAGAAAGAAATTATCAGCTTAGGCCACAGACCATGTGGTCTTTCTTCTTATTTATAAGGAAAATATTGTTATGGAATTTAGTGAATCTCTAAAAAAGAATAAAGACTTCACGCTGGTGTACAGAAGAGGTATTTCAAAAGCTAATAGACAGCTTGTTATGTATATTTACCATAATAATACGGATCGAAATCGAATTGGAATTTCTGTTAGTAAAAAGGTTGGAAATTCGGTAGTTAGACATCATTTGACGAGACTGATAAGAGAAAGTTATAGACTAAATGAAGAGATGTTCAATAGTGGTTTGGACATTGTAGTCGTTGTAAGAGAAGCTGCAGCTTCCGCTACTTTTGATGAAATACAGAAATCTTTGCTTCATCTTGCAAATCTTCATAAAGTAACTCGTAAATAATTGGAATCATCCTTTCTATCATGTTGAAGAAGTTATTTATATTTTTAATTAAGTTTTATAGAAAATATCTTTCGCCAATGAAAAAAACTAAATGTCCTTATTGTCCTACATGCTCTGCTTATGGACTTGAAGCAGTTGAAAAATATGGGGCAATAAAAGGTGGCAGTTTAGCTCTTTGGAGAATTATTAGATGTAATCCTTTTTCGCATGGTGGATTTGATCCGGTTCCTTAATTAACTGGAGGTTTTACATTGAGCGATTTATTACTTACCGCTTATGGTGGTTCTATTCTTGGACCTATCGCAGTATTATTAGGATGGGTTATGGATAAGATTTATGTTTTACTTGCTACCATTGGCATTGAAAACATAGCTCTTACAATTTTTATTTTCACTTTTGTTATCTATCTTTGCATGTTCCCACTTACTTACAAGCAGCAGAAGTTTGCTGTTTTAACTCGTAAGATGCAGCCTGAAATGAAAGCTATTCAGGATAAGTATAAGGGTGCTAAAGACCAGGATAGTATGCAAAAGCAGCAGATGGAAACTCAGGCTCTTTATGATAAATACGGTATTTCACCAACTGGTAGCTGTGTTTATATGTTAATTCAGATGCCTATTTTATTTGCTCTTTATAGAGTCTTTTATAATGTTCCTGCTTACATTACATCAGTTAAAAATGTATTTACTGAACTTGTAAATGGAATTATGGCTACAGATGGCTTTGCAAAGACAATGACTGATATTGCTGATGCTGCTAATCTTCGAAATGTAAATTATGATTTTACAGTTTCAGATAAAACTGTAGTTTCTAATTATTTAGTAGATGTTCTTTATAAGCTTCCTTCATCAGGTTGGGATGCAATTACAAATGCTTTTCCTGATTTAACATTATCTATTGATACTGTTGTAGCAAAGCTTGAAAAGATTAATTACTTATTTGTACTTAATATTTCAGATACACCAGTCAACCTAATTAAGGCTGGTTGGTCAGCTGATTCAAAGAATTTTGTTTTAATTATTTGTGCTTTACTTATTCCAGTAATTTCTTATTTAACACAAATGTTAAACATTAAGCTTACTCCACAGTCTACTGAAGGACAGTCAGAGCAGATGGCAGCACAGATGAAGACAATGAATCTTATGATGCCACTTATGTCTCTTTTCATTTGTTTTACAGTACCTGTAGGTCTTGGTTTATATTGGATTGCTGGTGCTTTAGTTCGTGTAGTTCAGCAATACTTCTTAAATAAGCATTTTGAAAAGATTGACCTTGAAAGTATTATTGAGAAGAATAAGGATAAGGCAGCTGCAAAGGCTGAAAAGCGTGGTATTCGTCAAGCGCAAATTTATGAAGCAGCTCGTATGTCTACAAAGTCTACATCTATGGCTGATAAAGCTAACCTTGTAAAGGATAATTCTGAAGCTTTAAAGGCAGCTGAAGAATTTAGATCAAAGGCTAATTCAAATTCTCTTGCTGCAAAGGCAAACCTTGTAAAAGAATTTAATGAAATGAATAATAAATAAGGGGGATGTAATATGGAATTTAAAGAGTTCACAGGTAAAACTGTTGCAGATGCTCTTACTAATGCAACTGTTTCTTTAGGTATTACTTCTGATCAGGTTAAATATGAAATTCTTGAAGAAGGAAGTAATGGATTTCTTGGAATTGGTTCTAAAGATGCAGTAATTAAAGTTGTTATTTCTGCAGATGAAGATCCAAAAGAAGTTGCTACAGAATTTTTAAATGGTGTTTTCAATGCTATGCAGTTAGAAGTTAATCTTTCAATGGATTATCAGGAAGCAGATAAGACTCTTTCTATTGATTTAGCTGGTCCAGAGATGGGTATATTAATTGGTAAGCGTGGACAAACACTTGATTCACTTCAGTATCTTACAAATCTTGCTGTTAATCGTTCATCTGAAAATTATACTAGAGTTAAAATTGATACTGAGGATTATAGACGTCGTAGAAAAGAGACTCTTGAAAATCTTGCAAGAAATATGGCAAGCAAGGTTAAGAGAACAAAGAAGGCAGTTACTCTTGAGGCAATGAATCCTTATGAAAGACGTATTATCCATTCAGCACTTCAGAATGATAATAATGTAACTACACATTCAGAGGGTGAAGAGCCATACCGCTACGTTGTTATTACTCTTAAGAAATAATTGATTTCAAGGGTTAGTCTTTTTATATAGGCTAACCCTTTGACTTTGTTAATTAATAGATTTAAGAATTATTCTTTGATTTATTAATTAACAAATATGGAGGCTTTTATGTATCAGTCAGATACAATTTGTGCTATTGCAACATCGTTAAATAGTTCTGGTATTGGTATTATCCGTGTCAGTGGTGAAGAATCAATTGCTATAGTTGATTCTATTTTTCGTGGAAAAAATAAACTGGTAGATTGTGATTCTCATACAATTCAATACGGACATATTGTTTCTGATACTGAAATTGTAGACGAAGTACTAGTTATGATTATGAAGGCTCCTAGAAGTTACACTACAGAAGACACTATTGAGATAGATTGTCATGGTGGAATTTTGGTACTGAAAAAGGTATTAAAACTTCTTATAGATGCAGGAGCTAGAATAGCCGAGCCAGGAGAGTTTACAAAAAGAGCCTTTTTAAATGGTAGAATAGATTTATCGGAAGCTGAGTCTATAATGGATTTAATTTCATCTAATTCAGAGCTTGCTATGAAAAATTCCATTAAACAGTTATCTGGTTCATTAAATAAAATTATCGTTGATTTAAGAAATAAGATTTTATATGAAACAGCATATATTGAATCGGCTTTAGATGATCCGGAGCATTATGATTTAACGGATTATCCAGATAATCTTAAAATTAAAGTTGATGAAATGATTTCTAATATTGATGATTTGATTAATTCATTTAATTCAGGTCATATTTTAAAAGAAGGAATCAATACACTTATTTTAGGAAAGCCTAATGCAGGAAAATCTTCTTTACTTAATACATTATCTAGAAGAGAGAGAGCTATAGTAACTGATATTCCTGGTACTACTAGAGATACTCTTGAAGAACAGATTACTATTAATGGTGTTTCATTAAATATTATTGATACAGCAGGTATTCGTCAAACAGATGATGTAGTTGAAAAAATAGGAGTTGATAAAGCTATTGATTCTATAGAAGATGCTGATTTGATTTTATTTGTTCTAGATTCATCTAGACCATTAGATTCCGATGATGAATTTATAATTAATAAGATTATTGATAAAAAGATAATTATTTTATTAAATAAATCTGACCTCGACACCGTTATCAACGAGGAAGATATATGTAAAAAATATGATAAACCTGTAATTTCATTTTCATCTGTTAGTATGGATGGATTAAAGACATTAGAATCTACTATTACTGATATGTTCTTTAGTGGTGAAGTAAAATCTGATGATACATTATATATTACTAATTCCCGTCAGGCTGCTTGTTTGACAAATGCAAAGAATAGTTTAACTAATGTATTAGCTAGTATTGAAAATATGATGCCAGAAGATTTCTTTTCAATAGATTTAATGGATGCATATAATTTCTTAGGTGAAATTACTGGCGAGACTATAGATGATGATTTAGCAAATAAGATTTTCGCAGAATTTTGTATGGGAAAATAGGTAGAAGTTTTAAGGAGTTAATTATGTCACACGTAGAAGAGTCCTATGATGTTGTAGTAATAGGAGCAGGACATGCTGGATGTGAAGCAGCACTTGCTTCAGCACGAATGGGATTAAATACAATTTGTTTTACTGTTAGTATGGATTCTGTTGCATTAATGCCATGTAATCCTAATATTGGTGGAAGTTCTAAGGGCCATCTTGTTCGTGAGCTTGATGCGTTAGGTGGTCAAATGGGTATTAATATTGATCATACTTTTATCCAATCGAAAATGCTAAATTCATCAAAGGGTCCTGCTGTTCATTCACTAAGAGCACAAGCAGATAAATCTGCATATTCTCTTAGAATGAGAAAGACTATGCAGGATACAGATAATCTTACTTTAAGACAAGCTGAGGTTACAGATTTAATTGTTGAAGATGGTAGGGTTAAAGGTGTTAAGACTTTATCTGGTGCTACCTATCATGCTAGAGCTGTTGTTATTTGTACTGGAACTTATCTTAGAGCTAGATGTTTGTATGGTGATGTTATTGAACATACTGGTCCAAATGGATTAAAAGCTGCCAATCATTTAACTCAATCATTAACTGATAATAATGTAGAAATGAACCGCTTTAAAACTGGTACTCCGGCAAGAGTAGACAGTCGTTCTATTGATTATTCAAAGATGGAAATTCAGCTTGGTGATAATCCGGTTGTACCGTTTTCATTTAGTACTAATCGTGATGATGTTCAAATTGAGCAGGTTCCATGTTATCTTACTTATACTAATGAAAAGACTCATGAAATTATTAGGGCCAATCTTGATAGATCACCAATGTATTCAGGTGTTATTGAAGGTACCGGTCCTAGATACTGTCCTAGTATTGAAGATAAGGTTGTTCGTTTTGCTGATAAGAATCGTCATCAGCTTTTTGTTGAGCCAGAGGGACTTAACACAAATGAAATGTATATTGGTGGTATGAGTTCATCTATGCCAGAGGATGTACAATATGAAATGTATCATACTGTTCCTGGCTTAGAAAATTGTAAGATTGTTCGTAATGCTTATGCTATCGAATACGATTGTATTAATGCAACTCAGTTAAAGGCCTCATTAGAATTTAAAAATATTGATGGACTTTTTGCTGCTGGTCAGTTTAATGGTAGTAGTGGATATGAGGAAGCAGCAGCGCAAGGATTAGTTGCTGGTATTAATGCAGCATTAAAACTTCTTAATAAAGAGCCTATGATTCTAGATAGATCAAATTCTTATATTGGAGTTTTAATAGATGACCTTGTTACAAAGGAAACAAAAGAGCCATATCGAATGATGACTTCAAGAGCAGAGTATAGGCTTTTACTTAGACAAGATAATGCAGATTTGAGACTTTCTAAAATTGGATACGAGGTTGGCTTACTTTCTAAAGAACGTTATGATCATGTAGTTGAAAAGGAACGTTTGATTAATGAAGAGGTAGCCCGTGTTAAAGAAATTAATATAGGTGCAAGAAAAGAAGTACAGGAATTATTAGAATCCTATGGAAGTATTCCACTTTCAAACGGTATCAAACTAGTTGATTTGATTCGTAGACCAGAATTAGATTACGATAAGTTAGCGCCTATTGATCCAGATAGACCTTCTTTATCTGAAGAAGTTAGAGAAGAAGTAAATATTTATATTAAATATGAAGGATATTTATCAAGGCAAGAAAAGCAGGTTAAACAATTTAAAAAACTTGAACAAAAATTAATTCCGACCGAAATAGATTACAATGATGTTTCAAGTTTAAGAATAGAGGCTAGACAAAAATTGACAAAGCTTCGACCTGCTAATATTGGACAGGCTTCTAGAATTTCTGGAGTTAGTCCAGCGGATATTTCAGTATTATTAGTATACTTAGAAACTTTTAACAAAAAATAATTGATAGTTATAAGGGTATAGTTATATACCCTTATAATCATATAAAAATTTAGGAGATTTATGAATAGAGATTATTCTTACTTAATTGATACTTTATCAAATTGGAATTATCAATTAGATGAAAAACAGATTCAACAGTTAGATAAATATTATGAGATGCTAATCGAAAAAAATAAGGTTATGAATCTTACTGCTATCACAGAGTTTGATGAAGTATTGGTTAAACATTTTGCGGATAGTTTATCTATCTGTACTATTATTCCAAATGATATAAAGACTGTATGCGATCTTGGTACTGGAGCAGGTTTTCCAGGTATACCTATGGCTATTGCATATCCAAATTTCCAGTTTACTTTAATTGATTCTCTTAATAAGCGAATCAAGTTTTTGCAAGAAGTAGTAGATGCTATTGGTCTTCATAATGTTACATTAGTACATGCAAGAGCAGAGGAAGCTGGACGTAATAAATTATATAGAGAACAATTCGATTTAGTTGTTTCACGTGCAGTTGCTAATATTGCTACTTTATCAGAATATTGTTTACCACTTGTTAAGGTAAATGGATATTTTATTAGCTTTAAGTCTGGCGAAATTGAAGATGAAATTTCACAATCAGGAAAAGCTATTAATAAATTAGGTGGTAAGTTGACTAAGCCAGTATTATTTTCATTACCTAATACTGATATTAGTAGGTCTTTTCTTATTATAAATAAAGAAATAAATACTCCTAAGGTTTATCCTAGAAAAGCTGGTACTCCAAGTAAAGAACCTTTAAAGTAATAAATATATTTCACATGAAACTTAATAAAAAAGGGGAATATATATGGTTAACGATTTTCTAAAAAAATATCAGGAGGAACTTATTTCTGATAAAATTCAATTAAAAGAAGATATGGATTTATTAGAAACAAAGATTAATGAAAAAATTAAATTTCTTTCTCTTTTAGAAGAATCTAATGAATCATACTTTAAAGAGTTTACTCCAAGAGATATTAATGCAAAAAATAATGAAAAAGCTGCTGAAGTAAGAGCTATTCTTAGTGATTTGAATGCTCAGATGGATGAAAAAAATCAGCAGATGAAATTTTATGATGGAAGATTAGTTGAAATTACTGCACTGTTAAATAATACTGCTGTTATTAATCGACCTACTTATGATGATAAGAATAAACATATTGTTAATGATAATAATATTAATATTCTTTCTAATATAAAAGACTCATTGAATGATATAAAGGATTATATAATGCTTGATCCTTATAGAGCAAAATTAGAGATAGATAAGATAATTAGTTCTTTATAAAAATGTACAAACCTAAATATAGTAATGTTTCACGTGAAACATTTAGTTAAATATTGGGTTTAAAACACAAAATATAGTATTTTGAAATTTGAATCAACTTCTATATATTGCTATTTTGGGTAAAAAATGTTTCACGTGAAACATTTTTTCTTAATTATTTAAGCAACTAGATATAGTGAAGATTAGCAATATATATAGCAATCAAACGGATTTTCTTAGTAGAATTGAAAAAAGTAGAATGCTATAATTATATCTATTCAGAGTTAAACATAATAAAACAAGAGGGAGACAATAAATGAAACGAGTAATCGCAATTGCCAACCAAAAGGGTGGAGTTGGAAAAACAACAACAAGTATTAATCTATCAGCTTGTTTAGCTGAAGCAGGTAAGAAGGTATTAGTTATTGATACTGATCCACAGGGAAATGCAACAAGTGGTCTTGGTCTTGATAAGGATGAATGTGAGAATACTGTTTATGATTTAGTTCTTGATCAATGTAGTATTAAAGAATGTATGTATAAGGTTGAAAATATTCCTAACCTTACAATTATTCCTTCAAATGTAGATTTAGCTGGTGCTGAAATCGAACTCTTAGGAATTAATGAAAAGGAATATATTCTTAGAAATGCTGTAGATTATGTAAAGGATGATTTTGATTACGTTATTATTGATTGTCCTCCTTCATTAAACATGTTAACAATCAATGCAATGACTACAGCTGATTCTGTATTAGTTCCAATTCAGTGTGAGTATTATGCATTGGAAGGTATTAGCCAGTTAATTCACACTATCGATCTTGTTCAACAAAGACTTAATTCGAAACTTAAGATTGATGGAGTAGTATTTACTATGTATGATAAGAGAACAAATCTTTCATCTGATGTAGTAGATACTGTAAAGAATAATCTTAATGCAACTGTATATCAAACTATTATTCCTAGAAATGTTAGATTGGCAGAAGCTCCATCACACGGTCTTCCAATTAATCTATATGATGAAAAGTCTGCCGGTGCAGAGAGCTATCGTAACTTAGCAAAAGAAATTATAGGAAGAAAGGATATATAATATGGCTGCAAAAAAGGGAGGATTAGGTAAGGGATTAGATTCTCTTATTGTAAATAAGAACGAAGGTGTAGTTGCAGTTAATCCAGAACAACATGGATCACCTGTTGAAGTAGATATCGATAAAGTTGAGCCAAATAAGCTACAGCCACGAAAAAACTTTGATGAAGATAAGCTACAGGACTTGGCTGAAAATATAAAAATACATGGAATCATCAATCCATTATTGGTACAGGATAGAGGAAAGTACTATGAGTTGATTGGTGGTGAGCGTAGATGGAGAGCAGCACGTATAGCTGGTCTTAAGAAAGTTCCTGTAATCATTATGAATCTAAGTGAGCAGGAGTTTGTAGAGATTTCTCTTATTGATAACATTCAGCGTGAGCAGTTAAACCCAATTGAAGAAGCAATGGCATTTGCAAGATTGATTGATGAGTTTAAGTTAAAGCAGGATGAAGTAGCAGAGAGAGTATCAAAGAGTCGTACAACTATTACTAATGCACTTAGATTATTAAAGCTTGATAAACGTGTTCAAGATATGATTGTTGATGATAAATTAACAACAGGTCATGCTAGAGCTATGTTATCTATTACCGATTTAGATAAGCAGTATGAGTTTGCAGAAAAGGCATTTGATGAAAAAATGTCTGTTAGAGATGTTGAACGTGAAGTAAAGAAGTTATTAAGTGAAAACTCCTCTAACAAGAAATCAAAGGTTGGTATTGATCCACAGCTTCAGGCAGTATACCATGATACTCAAGAAAAGCTAAAAGGTGTTCTTGGTACAAAGGTATTTATCAATGCCAAAGATAATAAAACAGGAAAGCTTGAAATTGAGTATTATTCTCAAGATGAGCTTAATAGAATTGTAGATTTACTACAATCTATAAAATAGAATATACGTTCGATTGGAGAAATAGTAATGATAGAGCAGTACTTAGGAATTAGTACAGATTATATTGTAATAGGTTTAGCAGCACTTGTGCTTATAATGATGATTCTACTTATAGTATTCATTGTACAAATGAGTAAGCTTAAGAAGAGATATAAAATATTTATGCAGGGTAATGATGCTAAATCTTTAGAAGATACATTAGTTTATAGATTAGAACAGGTTGATGAATTAATCGAAGCTAATGCAAGCAATGAAAGAAATATTGATACTATCTTCAAAAATATGAAGAATTGCTTCCAAAAGATAGGTCTTGTTAAATATGACGCTTTTAATGAGATGGGAGGCAAGCTTAGTTTTTCTCTTTGCATGTTAAATGAAAAGAACTCTGGATACATAATTAATGCTATGCATTCAAGAGAAGGATGCTATACTTATGTTAAGGAGATTATAGATGGAAATTCTATAATTCAACTTGCAGAGGAAGAGGAACAGGCACTAGAACAAGCTTTAGGCGGTATGTAATGCATAAATATTTACCAGCAATAGGATTTAGTAAACTTAATAATGATACACTTAAGGATTTGCTTCAAGAAATAGAGTTAAGACCTGATTACCAGGAATCAGCTATTGATCTTGAAGGAAATCAGTTTGTAGAGATTAGATACATGGTAACCGATAATGTTGGTTTAGTACTTCGCGGTATCTATAATAATGATGATGAATTTGTTTTAGATTATTATTATCCAACATTTTTCGGTGATACTGTTTCTCTTGTAAATGATGTAGATATTATCAAACAGTCTGATAAAGAAAATTATCAAGTAATGGTAGATGAAATTAGACTGGGTGTTAATCTCATTTTTCAATTGCAGAATATGGGAGAATATTTAAGAAGACACATAACTGAAGGAAAGAGCAGTAAAAGTAGTGTAAGTCTTGCTGCTTTATCCTTAGAGGGTAAGGTTATCCTTCCATTGTATGACAATGAAAAAAGTCGTATTAAGGAAAAAATGAATAACCAAAAGCGTATTGACCTTGTTACTCAGGCACGAGAGGGCAATGAAGAGGCTCTTGAAAGTCTCACAATGGATGAGATTGATTTGTACCAGCGTATTACAAGAAGAGTTGCAAGAGAAGATATCTTAAGTGTAGTTACAAGCTTCTTTATGCCATACGGAATTGAAAATGATAAGTATGAAATACTCGGTGATATTTTAGATGTTAGAGCTGTTGTAAATCATCTCACAATGGAGGAATTATATCTCCTTGTTGTTGAAAGTAACGACGTAGTATTTGAGGTTTGCATTAATAAAGATAACTTACTAGGTGAACCATTAGTTGGTAGACGCTTTAAGGGAATAATCTGGTTACAGGGCACAGTTGATTTTAGCTAAATATCAGTGACAAAGCATTGATTTTTTTAGCATACTAGATTAAAATCAAATAGTTGCTTGTTTGAGTAGCTCAGCTGGATAGAGCGTCCGCCTCCTAAGCGGAAGGTCGTGGGTTCGAATCCCATCTCGAACATGATCTAAGAAGTCGATTTATTCGACTTCTTTTTTTTATAGGGAATAATAACAATTTAGCCACAGATATTTCGCAATAATAAGTTACAATACTTTTAATGTGATAAGTAGTCTAAATATTGCAAATATTGTATAATATAGAATAAGTTATTTGACAATGCTAGTGCTAAAAAGGCACTTCTTTAGATTATTTCAGAGGGGGAAAACAATCAAAAGGAGGAAAGGCGAATGGCAGATGTAACTTTATCAAGAGAGCAACAAGATACACTTGGAGAGATTGCGAATATCAGCATGGGATCTTCAGCAACTTCATTAAGTGCACTTTTGAATAATTTAAAGGTAGATATCACAACACCTAAAATCGAATTAATTAGGAAAAGTGAATCTTTGGATGACTATCATAACGTATGCGTTTTGGTTCATATTAATTATGTTAAGGGTTTATCAGGAAGTAACGTATTAATATTAAAAGAGAATGATGTAAAAATTATAGCTGATTTAATGATGGGTGGTCCAGGTGTTGCTGGTCCAGACGAAATTGGTGAAATTCAGTTGTCTGCTGTGTCAGAAGCTATGAACCAAATGATGGGAAGTGCAGCTTCATCGATGTCACAGTTACTTGATAGAGTGGTAGATATTTCACCACCAAAAACAGACAACATTGATGTAGAAAGTGTAAAGATATTTGAGAGATTATTTGAATCACCAGAAGTAGATTTTGTAAAAGTAACATTTAATTTAAAAATTGGAACGGTAGTAGATTCAGTGATGGTGCAGCTGTATCCTATTACTTTTGCTAAAGATATGGTATCTCTATTTGAAAAAAAGGATAATTAGGGGGCGAAATGGACGAGAACGCTAAAGCAATTCAAAGAGAAATAGCCAAGGATAAGATTCAGGTAATACTAGCAAGTATAGCCCTTGCAGTGCTGATAATCATGGAGTTCTATATCATGATAAATTTCAGAAGTAATTTTATTGCAATGGCAATTGGCATATTACTTATGATTGTTGCGCTTTTTTTCCTGATTAGTGCGTTAATGGATATGTCTTTAAAGCAAAAAGACATAGAAAATGAAAAATATGAAGAAATATATAATGCGCAGAAAGCGTCTTATCTCGTTATCAAAAAAAGCTTTGATGAAATGGAGCAAAGGCTTCGTGCTATAGAAGCAAATAGCTCACTACCAGCAGAAGATATTATCAATGCACAAAAGGCAGTGGCTAAAGTTACTATTTCTCGAAGTAAAGAAAATACAGATGCTCTCATGAACTCAAATGATGAGCTTATAAATCAAATAGTAAATATCAAGGAGATAATAGATAGTAATAATAATCAAATTTTAGAAAAGCAGCAATCTTTGTTGAAGGAATCAAATTTTGATATTCAACAAAAAATATCGGAACTTACATCTCAGATTTCTATCATTGAAGGAAAAATACAAAATGGAATTCCAGTGATGGCAGCACAACCAATTCAGCCGATACAGATGGTTCCACCTCAGATGCAGGCTATGGCTCCTGAGCCACAAGTAGCACCTGTAGAGTCTGTAACAGAAACATTAATGGAAGAGCCAGTGATGGAAGAACTTCCAGTTGAAGAGGCAGTAGCAGAAGAGCCGGTAATGGAAGAACTTCCAGCAGAGGAGGCAGTAGCAGAAGAGCCGGTGATGGAAGAACTTCCAGCAGAGGAGCCAGTGGCAGAAGAGCCAGTGATGGAAGAACTTCCAGCAGAGGAGCCAGTGGCAGAAGAGCCAGTGATGGAAGAACTTCCAGCAGAGGAGCCAGTAGCAGAAGAGCCAGTAATGGAAGAACTTCCAGCAGAGGAGCCAGTGGCAGAAGAGCCAGTAATGGAAGAACTTCCAGTTGAAGAAACCTCTGTGGAGGAAGTACCAGCAGAAGAAGTAGTAGATGATTTAGGATTAGATTTAGATGCTGTCGTAGAAGAGGAATCTGGAGCTGATGATTTAGGATTAGACTTAGATGCAATAGTTGAGGAGCCTACAGAAGAACTTCCAGTAGAAGAAGTAGAAGAAGAAATAGTAGAAGACTTAGGATTGGATTTAGATTCAGCTACTGAAGAAGTGATGATGGAAGAGCCAATAGTTGAAGAAGCACCGCCTGAAGAAATAGTGGCCGAAGAACCAACAGCGGGAGAAGCTCCTGCCGAAGAAATAGTGGCAGAAGAACCAGTAGCGGAAGAAGCACCAGCTGAAGAAATAATAACAGAAGAGCCAGTAGCAGATGACCCTGGTTCAAATCTGGATGCATTACTTGAAGAAATTGGAGAAACTGTTGAAGAACCTGAACCGGAGCCTGAGCCAGAGCCAGAGGCACCTCCAGAGGAACCTAAGGATGATTCAATAGTTATTCCGGATGTAGGAGTAGATTTAACTGATCCAAATAGGGTAATGAGTCCTGAAGAAATAGAAAAACTATTCGCAAATATTTAATAACATGCACCTGTCACTAGGCAGGTGCTTTATTTAATAAAAAATAAAAAAAACACTTGCAAAAAGTTCTAATAGGTTATATAATAATCCATGTTGCTGAGGCAATTGGATACGCGCGATTAGCTCAGCTGGCAGAGCACCTGACTCTTAATCAGGGTGTCCAGGGTTCGAACCCCTGATCGCGCACTTAACCGTCGATATGTGTCGACGGTTTTTTTGTATATAAAAATATATCAAAAAATCCTCCACTATAAAAGTGGAGGTATAATATATTATCTACTAGCTATAAGCTTAAAAATAGGATTTCCCTGACTAGAAAATTTTTCTTCATATTCTGTCATAACGTTTCCCTCATTCATAGCAGAATCATTATGCAAATCATAAGTAACAGCATCTAATTTCCATAGAGGGTGATTTGTAATTTCCTCAACAGAAAAATCAAATAAATCCTTATTATCTGTTTTAAATTCAATATGACCATCTAAAGCCAATATAGAATTATACCTATTTAAAAATGTAGATGAGGTAAGACGACGCTTAGCGTGTCTATCCTTTGGCCAAGGATCGCTAAAATTAAGATAAATTCTATCAACCTCTCTACATGAAAAAATATCAAGAATATCGGCAGCATCAAAGCAAATAAAACGAAGATTAGGAATTTCTTCCTCTTCAACTTTTTGAACAGCACGTAATAAAACGCTAGTGTATCGTTCTATACCAATATAATTAATATTTGGATTTTGTTTTGCCAGTGTAGTGATAAACTGTCCCTTGCCCATACCTATCTCGATATAGAGTGGATTATCATTTTGAAAAAGCTCTGATTTATATTTACCCTTAAGCTTTATTGGTTGATTGATACAGTATGGACTGTTAGCAACTACCTCATCAGCTCCAGGGATATTTCTTAATCTCATAATTACCTCCAAAAATAAAATCTTTTGCGCTCGAAGGATATATTATAACATAATTTTTTCAATAATAGTATTGCAAGTATATAAAAAGGAAGTT
Organism: Pseudobutyrivibrio sp. OR37; assembly: GCF_900113655.1. Taxonomy (GTDB): domain Bacteria; phylum Bacillota; class Clostridia; order Lachnospirales; family Lachnospiraceae; genus Pseudobutyrivibrio. The sequence goes on from NZ_FOQF01000009.1 coordinate 53,012, forward strand.
TATACTAGATAAGCGAAAAGGAATAAGATTATGATTATAAAGAAACATATTACAAAGGCAATAGCCTTTCTATTTTTATTTAATGGGTTATTGGTAGCCCAAACCAATATTGCGAAAGCAGCAGATTATTGGCCAAACAGTGTTGGAGTTACAGCTGAATCGGCTATTATCATGGAGCAGGAAACGGGAACGATTCTATATTCTAAGAATATAGATGAGGAACATTTTCCAGCTAGTATTACAAAAATAATGACTGCTCTAATAGTTCTTGAAGAATGCGATTTGGATGAAAAGGTAACCTTCTCAGCTGAAGCAGTTTATGGAACGGAGTTAGGATCTTCAAGTATCGCCCGCGATGTAAATGAAGAGATGACAGTTGAGCAAACGTTGTATGGAATGATGCTGGAATCCGCTAATGAATGTGCCTATGCTTTAGGTGAGCATGTGGCAGGAGATATACCATCTTTTGTTGATATGATGAATGCTAAAGCAAAAGAGTTGGGGTGTACACATACTCATTTTAATAATACAAATGGACTTCCTGATGATGAGCATTATACAACAGCACATGATATGGCATTGATTGCCAGGGCAGCATATGAAATACCTAAGTTTGCCGAAATAGTAGGAACAAAAAATTATACGATTCCACCTACTAACAAGCACGCTGATCCAACACCACTTAACAATCATCATCAAATGCTACATTATTACAAGACTAATAAATATCTTTATGATTATTGTTTAGGTGGTAAGACAGGATATACTGTAGTGGCAGGTGCAACCTTAGTTACATATGCTAAAAAGGATGGCATGACGCTAATCTGCGTTGTTATGAAGGATACAACAACAGATGAATATATAGATACAACAAATCTGTTTGAATATTGCTTCGATAACTTTAGTACCAATAAGGTGGCAGATTTCGCATCAATATCTGAGGATGATACAAATGTAACTGGAATTCTTAGCGAGAATAGCGATTTAATTAAGATAGATAAATCAGGCCTAGTAGTAATTCCAAAGACAGCAAGTGTGTTAGATGTGCAGGCTGAGGTTGTTCCATATTCGGAAAAAGATAACAGCGCAGTTATAGGGCAGCTAAGATACACCTATGCAGGTCGAGAGGTAGGATTTGCAAATCTGGTATTTACCAGTGCACAGACAGGAAGCTATCCATTCGATAATTTACCTGTAGAGAAGGGTGGTAGTGGAAAAGATTACATCCAGGTAAACTATCCTAAAATCGGATTGATATTACTAGTACTTGCAGTAGTTATTGCAATCATCCTTTACATAAGAAGTAAATCTAGTGAAATTCTCTTATTCAAGCATAGATATGCAAGCAGGCATGCAAAGCCTTCTACAAAAGGCATGGTTATCATAAGGAATAACGGAAAAAAGAGAAGAAGACGTAAATAAAGACAATAATTGTCTGTAATGCATCAATAAAAGACATAATGAAATATAAAAAGACAGCTGATTTTCATCATGCTGTCTTTTATATTCAGTATAGACATGAAATGATTTGTATATTAAACACAAACAAATTATCTATTTATCAAACTATTTATCATAATTTCTAGCTGTTGTTTATTGTTAGTGAACAAAATTAATCCCTTAGAAGAATTAATTATAGTAATTATTTTATCAGCAAAGGTTTCTGATTCAGAGAGAAGCTGATATAGATAATCCTTGTAGGTGCCATCTGCTTTAAGAAAAAGTGTTTGATAATCTTCGAAAGCAGTAAGCTGGCAATTACATTTTTGCATCATAAAGGCTATTTCTTTATCCTGATTTAACTGCGCCTCAGTTTTATTGATGATGAAATAACCTCGTTCATCCTTTGGCATACCAAGAGATTTTACTGCACGCTGAACTTGCTTGGTAAGACTTTCACTGGCAGGATATAAAGATTTAAAATATCCCATGAAATCGGATGCAGTTTTAAAGTGTTCATTAGTCCCACGTTCCAACACTTCAGTCATCAAAATCTTTTTGATAATCTTCTCACATTCCTTACGTGAAGGATTTTTTCTAAGCCCCATAGTTTCTTCAGACATATTTTAACCTCCAAAGACATCATATTTTGTATTATCTAAATTATAAGACAGTAAATAAACAAATAAAAGACAGCAACTGTTACAAAAATAGAATGTGAAGAATTGGTTAATTAATTGACTTCCTACATTTACAATGGGATAATGAAGAAAATAACCTCGTGATGCATGTAGGAGTGGAAAAAATGGAAAGTTTGTTTTCAAGGGATGAAAAGAAGCAATACCAGTTAGAACAAATAAATGATTTGGTAGAAAACAATGGCGGATTAATCAAAACAAGCGAGATAGAGGCTCTTGGTGTTGATTACAGAAGAGTCTTAAAGTTTGTGGAGGAAGGCTATCTTATCAGAGTAAAAAGTGGATATTACACTACGAAATATTATGAGTGCTCTGAAGAAGACTGGATTTTTAAGCTTTTTGGTGAAGATGGAATCCTTACAATGGAATCTGCGCTATGGGTATATGGCTATCTAAAGGATAGGCCCTATAAATGGAGTATAGCAATCAATAAGAACACTTCAAAATCCCGTTTCCACATAGATTATCCGATTGTAGAACCATATTACACAGAACCAGAGGTCCTTGAGCTTGGTGAAACAGAAGCAGATTTTGCAGGTGGAAAAATGAAAATATACACTAAAGAGCGATTAATCTGTGATGTGTTAAAATATCAGGAAAAAATGGACAGAGAGCTTTTCAAGCAAGGTGTATGGGCATACATTATGGATGAAAACAAAGACGTAGCAAAGCTGATGGAATATGCCAAGGAACGTAAGGTATTGAAGAAGGTTCAAACGATGGTAGGCGTGTGGCTATGATAAATAGACTTGGAATAAAGGAAAAAGCAGAAAAACTGAATATTCCATTTAGAAATCTTTTATCTGCAGCTGTTTCAGAAATTATTATTGAATTACTAGCAAACGGAAAGTATTGCAACGAACTATATCTTTGCAATTACAATGAATTTTCCAGTGAGATATATAAGGATAGCTGCATAACCAATATTTATTACGAGTACGTTAAGGATTTAGACGATAAGATGAGCATCCTTTACATGAGAGATATTCTAAAGGAAATCATGACAAAGGCTGCAATGGAAGGCTTTGCTGTAAATGGTTCAGTAGATGATTCAGGCATCATTCTAAAAATCACCGTAGATGAAATGTATATACCTCTTCATCTATATTTTAGAAAGCACCATGGAAGCCAGGACCCAGAGAAAATTACATTACATTTAATAGCCTATGAAAATAGAAAAGTAGATGTTTTGACAAACCCAAAGGAAGAGGAATTATCAAAGCATTTGCTAGAGATAATAGAAAAGCTGGAATTAATTAACGATATGGATCATTATTTGATTGCCTACGAAATCCTATCCGAAAATCCTGTGAATGGACGCAAGGTGAAAGATCGATTGGTAGAGCTTTTAAATGAAAAAGGTATAGTGATTGATGATACCAGAATGAAGATGCTAGAAGGCTATACCGATTACACATATATGAAAAAGAAGTGGAAGGTGGAGTTACGCCAAAAAAAGAAGTCTGACCCAAGCTGGCCAGACGTAAATAAATGCATTGTTAATTTTTTGAGCCCAATATGGGAAGCCATGGAAAAGAATATGGTATTTCTAGGTGATTGGATGCCTCAATTAAAACGATTCCTTGACTAGTGTTAGCACACAAAATTATGCTTTAAGATTGAGAAAACGGCATAATAATATGAGCGTCTATCATTCACTTTATAAAACTGTTGCTCTACAGATATTTTTGAAATACCTTCGATTTCTTTAGTATCCACCAGATTAGTGTGGCATTTATCCTGTAAAAAGTTGTGTGTAGTATTTTTAAAGAATATGCTTTTAAAAAGGGGGCCTATGCAGCGTTTACTGTAGACTCCGCAAATAGTGTCCAACTGATCTTCTTTGAAATTAAAGGTAGTAAAATCGTAGTTGGAAGAGTGCTCATATAAAAGCATTGCAGTACGAGGATCTAAAAAAGGAGTATCCACGGACATAATGAAAGCTCTATCTCCAGTAATCATTGTAAGGCAGGAAAGAATTGCACCAAAAGGGCCAGCTTTTCTTGAAATATCGGGAATCTCAATAGCGTCTAAACCAAGATGAGTAAGGTCACCCCTTTCATTGACAGAAAGATAAATCTTATCAAAATATGGACTGAATTTGTCGTAGATATATTCAACCATAGTTTTATCCTCAAATGGTAAAAGAGCTTTTTTAGTTCCCATACGAGAGCTATCTCCGCCGCAAAGGATTACTAGTGTTTTGTTCATGTGTGCCTCCATATATTTTGAATACATACATTATATTGATTTTCAATTAAAAATAAAAGTAAGAAATATGAGTTTAAAGAAAAGATTAGAAAACTATAAAAAATCAAATATGTATCCCTTTCACATGCCAGGCCATAAAAGGATGTTAGATGGATGTTATCAGATAGATATGACTGAGGTAGAAGGAGTGGATGATTTGCATGATCCAGAAGATGTAATAGCATTGGATGAGAATCGTCTTGCTACTCTTTACGGAGTAGATAAAGCCTTCATGCTGGTAGGTGGCTCCACAGTAGGTAACCTTTCAGCAATCTATGCCTGCTTAATGGAAAACGATTATGTTTTAATACAAAGAAATTCACATAAAAGCGTCTATAATGGCGCGACCATTAGGCATTTAAAGGTAGGATACATAAACCCAAAGTTGGATGAAAATGGAATATATAAAGCTGCAACCTTAGAGGAAATTAAGGAGAGCGTGGCAGCTGCTAAAACAAAACCAAAGGCAATAGTAATCACATCTCCAACCTATGAGGGATATTATTGCAATATAGAAAAGATTGCAGAATATTGCAGAAGTGAAAATATAATTTTGATTGTTGATGAAGCACATGGAGCACATTTAGGATTTCATGAGAGTTTTCCTCATCAGGCAGCTGGCAAGGCAGATGTAGTAATTACAAGTCTGCATAAGACATTACCATGTCTAACACAAACGGCAGCACTGTTGATATCTACAAATAGAGTGGATATCACAGGCTTTAGAGAGGCGCTAGATATATTTGAAACAAGCTCTCCAAGCTATGTGCTGATGAATTCCATTAGTCAGTGCATAGATGTAATGGAGGATAACAGGGATTACTATGATAAATATGTGGATAACCTAAATGATTTCTATAAGATCCGTGGAAAATTGAAACACTTAGAAGTTATTAGTGAAGAAGCTGATAAAAAGGATATTGGAAAGCTTGTAATATCCACAAAACACACAAAACTATCTGGGGTTGAGCTGGCCAAAATCTTAAGAGAAAAATACGAAATCGAAACAGAATTATCAAGCTTTTCCTACGTGTTGGCAATGACTAGCTTTATGGATACAAAAGAGGGATTTGAACGATTAAAGGAAGCTTTACTGGAAATAGATAAAGCTATCACAGTTGGCGAAATAAAGGTGCCTATATTAAATGCTGTAACTCCAAATAAAAAGATGGAGCTATGGGAGGCAAAAACATCAGCCGTTATTGAAATACCTTTGGAAGAGGCTCTTGGTAGAATAAGTAGTACTATGGTATGTCTATATCCACCAGGCGCTCCTGTGATAGTGCCAGGTGAAGAAATATCAAATCAATCTATAGAAATAATCAACAACGCATTGAAAACAGGAATACACGTGACAGGATTGAATAAAGGAAGAATCTGCGTTGTCAATTAGCACTGCGTGAATTATACTTGAATTAGTAAATTATAAAGAGGACGATATGGGAAGTATTTATTGCATAATGGGCAAAAGCTCATCAGGTAAGGACACAATATTTAAGCTTTTGCTTGGAAGGGACGATTTACAATTAAAGCGAATCGTTTCTTATACAACAAGGCCAATCAGAGATAATGAAAAGCCTGGTGAAGAATATAATTACGTTTCAATCGAAAAAAAGGATAGCCTCATAGAAGAGGGAAAAGTGATTGAAATCAGAAAATACGATACAGTACATGGACCATGGTTCTATTTCACTGTAGATGATGGAAAAATCGATTTACAAAACAATGATTATCTTCTTATCGGGACAGTTGAAAGCTTCGTAAAAATTAGGGATTACTACGGTGAGGACGTTGTTTTGCCGATATATATAGAAGTAGATGATGGCTTAAGACTTTCACGAGCATTAGAGCGAGAAAGGCAGCAATCAAGTCCAAAATACGAGGAGATGTGTAGGCGATTTTTAGCTGACCAGCAGGATTTTTCAGAGGAAAAGCTGAAGGCAGCAAGGGTGTCAAATCGTTTCAACAATGATGATGACAGCATAAAGACTAGTGAAAAAATCGCTGAGTTTATAAAAAAGAGAAGGGGTTAGCATGGATATACGAGTAAGTGATGTAAGTCAGGTTCAACCAACAGAAGGTGCAAAGCAAACTGCTCCTGTGGATGATACTTTTAAATTTACACTTGCAGCGGCAGTAAATGATGCAGATTTGCAGGAAAAGCTTACCAATCTATTGAATGATATAACAACCCAGGGAAAGCTTCTGTCTGAGCATATGGATATCAGAGATATGAAGCGTTACAGAGGACTGGTAAAGGATTTCCTAAATGAAGTAGTAAATCGTAGCCATAAGTTTTCCAGAGAAAACTTCCTCGACAGACGTGGTCGTCACAGAGTTTATGGCATGATAAAGCTTGTGGATGAGCAAATGGATGAGCTAGCCTCAGCTTTAGTGCAGGATGAGAAAGACCATTTAGATATTTTAAACAAGGTAGATGAAATCAGAGGATTACTATTAGATATCATCACCTAGATTAGGAGAATTTTGTTAGATGAGCTTTGCAGAAATTATAGGGCAGGAGGATGCTAAGAACCTCCTGAAGAATGCAGTAAAATCAGGAAATCATAGTCATGCCTATATTTTCAGCGGAGAAAAGGGCTCTGGCAAAATGATGCTAGCAGAGGCGTTCGCAACCATGCTTCAGTGTGAAAATCCAGCTGATGATGCGTGTCTGCAGTGCCATTCTTGTAAGCAATCTATTTCCAGAAACAACCCAGATATAATCTATGTTAGAAGAGAAGAGGGAAAGGCCAACATCAGCGTAGATGTAGTGCGTGAAAGAATCGTAAATGATGTGGACATTAAGCCCTATAGCAATAAATATAAAATCTATATTGTCGATGAAGCAGAACGAATGAATCAGCAGGCCCAGAATGCTATCTTGAAGACAATTGAGGAGCCACCGGAATATGCGATAATCATTCTGCTTACTGCAAATCATAATGCGTTCTTGCAAACAATTCTTTCAAGATGCGTTCTTATTCAGATGAAATCCGTGGATACTGACAGCATAAAAAGTATTCTAAAAAACAGATATGAAACTGTGGATTACCAGGCTAATATGGTAGCATCTTTTGCACAAGGCAATGTGGGAAAAGCCATAGCTCTTGCTACAGATTCAAGCTTTAACGATGTGAAAAATCGTGCAGTAGCCTTGTGTAAGAAGGCAGGAAGAATGGAAGAGGCCCAAATTGCCGATGAGGTAAAAGCCATAAAGGAAGAAAATGAGTCTGATAAAAAGAATGATAATCCTGAAAAATTTGAAGGATTTATGGACCAAATGCTAGATTTAATCACCCTTTGGTTTAAAGATGTGCTATTATATAAAGCGACATTGAATGATAATCTTATGCTTTTTAAAGAGGATTCGTTTGATATACATGAGCAAGCAAATAACTGCTCTTACCACGGCTTAAATGAGATAATAGAAGCAATATCAGAAACTAGAGCCAGACTAAATGCTAATGTCAATTTCGAATTGACTATTATGCTTCTTATAAATGCAATTAAGGAGAACACTAAATGATAAAGGTTATTGGAGTACGCTTCAGAGGGGGCGGAAAAGTATATTATTTTGATCCAAACGAAGTTGAATTCAAACGTGACGATCAGGTTATAGTTGAAACAGTTCGCGGTGTTGAAATCGGAACAGTTTTACTTGTTGATAAGGAAATCTCAGATGATGAGGTTCCAGGTCCAATCAAGAAAATCATCCGTAAGGCTACAGAGGATGACATTAAGAAGGCCGAGAAAAATATCGAAAAAGAAAAAGAGGCCATGAAGATTTGCGAGGAAAAAATCGCAAAGAGAGAGCTAGAAATGAAGCTTGTTGGGGCAGAATACACATTTGATAACAATAAGCTTATATTTTATTTTACAGCTGATGGAAGAATCGATTTTAGAGAGCTAGTTAAGGACCTTGCAGCTGTATTCCACACACGTATCGAGCTTCGTCAGATTGGCGTTAGAGACGAGACAAAGCTCATGGGTGGTATTGGAATCTGTGGAAGAGAGCTTTGCTGTAAGAGTTGGCTTGGAGATTTCGTTCCAGTATCAATTAAGATGGCTAAGGAGCAAAATCTTTCACTTAACCCAACCAAAATATCAGGTCTTTGTGGCAGACTTATGTGCTGCCTTAAGAATGAGCAGGAGACTTATGAATACCTTAACAGTCGCTTGCCTGGAATAAACGATACAGTAATTACACCTGAAGGAATCAAGGGAATAGTACAGTCTGTAAATGTACTTCGTCAGACTGTGCGCGTGCTTTTTGAGGATGGAGACTTAAAGGAAGTTAAGGATTATCCTACTACAGAGCTTAAGTTCAAGCCTAGAAAGCGTAAGGTACAGGTGTCTAAGGAAGAGGCTAAAGAGCTTGCTGACTTGGAGGATAGAGATTAATGGATAGTCGGATACACGCAGATGAGCGTCTAGATGACTTGCAAATAAAAGGATATAAAATTATACAGCATCCTGACAAATTCTGTTTTGGCATGGATGCTGTCTTGCTATCAGGATTTGCTTCAGTAAATGAAGGTGAGAAGGCTTTAGATTTAGGCACTGGAACAGGAATACTGCCAATATTACTTGAGGCAAAAAATTCAGGTGAGCACTATACTGGATTGGAAATTCAGCCTGAAAGCGCTGAAATGGCAAGACGTTCAGTTTTGTATAACGATTTGCAGGACAGAATTGATATAATAGAAGGTGATATTAAAGAGGCCAGTAAGATATTTGGAAAGGCTTCAATGGATGTGGTTACAAGCAATCCTCCATACATGACAAATCACCACGGGCTTAAAAACCCAAATGATGCAAAGGCGATAGCGAGACATGAACTGCTATGTTCATTAGATGATGTAGTCAGAGAGTCGTCAGCTGTGTTGAAGCCTAGAGGAAGAGCTTATTTTGTGCATAGACCATCAAGATTGGTAGAGATATTCGAAGCTATGCGAAAGTATAAGCTTGAGCCAAAGAGAATGAGGCTTGTATATCCATACGTGGATAAAGAGCCAAACATGGTGCTTGTGGAAGGCGTTAGAGGTGGCGGACCACAGCTAACAGTTGAAGCGCCACTTATTGTGTACGATGCACCAGGCAAGTACACTGAGGAAATATTAGAAATATATGGAATGAAATAAGAAGCCTTCCCCTTGAGGGGAAGGGGGACCGCGAGAGCGGTGGATGAGGTGTAAATGAGTGGAATATTATATTTAGTTGCAACTCCAATCGGAAACCTTGAGGATATGACCTTTCGTGCAGTACGAATCCTTAAAGAGGTTGATTTGATTGCGGCAGAAGATACTAGAAATTCAATAAAGCTATTAAATCATTTTGAGATAGATACACCAATGACCAGCTATCATGAATTCAATAAGGTAGATAAAGCAATCACTCTTATTGAAAAGCTTAAAGAGGGACAAAACATTGCGGTCATTACGGATGCCGGAACACCAGGCATATCTGACCCAGGCGAAGAGTTGGTAAAGATGTGCTACGAGGAAGGAATTGAGGTCACATCGGTTCCTGGCCCAGCTGCATGTATCACTGCGGTAACAATGTCGGGACAGGCCTGCAGACGCTTTGCATTTGAGGCATTTTTACCAAAAGACAAAAAAGAGCGTCGAAGAGTCTTAGAAGAGACAAAAAATGAAACTAGAACAATTATCATTTATGAGGCACCACATCATTTGATTGGTACCCTAAAGGAGCTTAGAGATGTACTTGGTGAGGATAGAGGAATCACCCTTTGTAGAGAGCTCACCAAAAAGCATGAGGAAAAAGAAAAGACTACAATCGGCGGAGCACTTAAGTCTTACGAAACTAAAGAGCCAAGAGGCGAATATGTGCTTGTTATTGCTGGCAAATCAAAGGCCGAGGTAATAGAAGAAGCCAGAGCAGCTTTTGATGAAATGTCCATAGAGGAACACATGCAGATGTACTTAGACCAGGGCATGGATAAAAAAGAAGCTATGAAGGCAGTTGCAAAGGATAGGGGAGTTAGCAAGCGTGATATTTATAACGCGCTTTTAGATTAAAGGAGAAAAAATGTATTTTATTACAGATTTGTTTACTAACAAGATTTTTCTTGCACCAGCATCGGCTTGGTTCTTAGCACAGATATTAAAAGTGGTTATTGATACTGTAAAATCAGGCTTTTGCAAGGAGCGTTTAATCGGTGGCGGCGGAATGCCAAGCTCACATGCTGCTACAGTTACAGGCCTTGTTGTTATAACAGCAATTTTGTATGGTGGTGCATCCTTTGAATTTACAATGGCTCTGTTTTTTGCTTTTATTGTTATATATGATGCGCGAGGCGTTCGCTACGAGACTCAGCGCCAGGGTAAGGCCTTGAACAATCTTAATGATGAACGTCAGGAAGAGGGCAAGCAGCCTCTTGATATTATCAAATTCAAGGAGAAGCTTGGTCACACAATTCCAGAGCTTGTTGCAGGAATGGTGCTTGGAATAGTATGTGCTGTTGTTGTGTATCATTTACCATTCTAGTAGTGGTTATAGATAAATGATTTGCTTAAGCGAAGGAAAGGGGGAAAAGTATTGGAAAATATGGAAAGCATAAAAGCATTAAAAGAGATGATTGATGAATCGTCCAAAATAGTGTTTTTTGGCGGGGCTGGAGTATCTACTGAAAGTGGAATTCCAGATTTTCGTAGTAAAGATGGTCTTTATAACCAGCATGACGTAAGGTTTGATATGTATCAGCCAGAGTATTTGCTTAGCCATTCTTGTTTGATGCGTGAGCCAAAGGTTTATTTCGAATTCCATCGTCAGAAGATGGACACCAGAAATATTGAGCCCAACAATGCTCATAAGTATCTGGCAAAGCTTGAAGAGATGGGAAAGCTGATAGGTGTGGTTACACAAAATATCGATGGTTTACACCAAAAGGCTGGCAGCAAAAAGGTTTATGAGATTCACGGTAGTGCACTTAGAAATTACTGTATGAATTGTGGAACCAGCTACCCTGTGGATTATATTTTTGATTCTGAAGATGAAATCCCAAAATGTGATTATTGTGGCGGCACAGTTCGTGCAGACATTACATTATATGAAGAGGGATTGCCAGAGGATCAGGTGGAAGGTGCAATCAGTGCTATTTCATCTGCTGATATGATGATAATCGGTGGCACATCACTTACTGTGTATCCTGCGGCATCATTTGTTAATTATTTCAGAGGCAAGTATTTGGTAATCATTAATCAAAGTGATTTAGCCGTTAGAAAGGCAGAAAACACATTGATTATTCGAGAGAGAATCGGTGAAGTATTCACGGAGCTTGCCAAGCTACAAGGGATAGAATTGTAGGAAATACCTTAGTTTAGAAGAAAAATATTAAAGAAATACTATTAAAGCCTTGAAAAACGCAACCGTTCATGCTATTATCTTAATTCGTGGTATAAAATTTATTATATCCTTGCTAGGCTATTTCAAATAATAGCTTGGCCAATAGACCAAAAGGAGGTAGAAAGCATGAATAAGTATGAATTAGCACTCGTTGTTAATGCGAAGATCGAAGACGATGCAAGAACTGCCACAGTTGAAAAGGCAAAGGAGTACATCACTCGCTTTGGTGGACAGATTACAGACGTCGATGATTGGGGCAAGAAGAGACTTGCTTACGATATTCAGAAGATGAATGAAGGTTTCTATTACTTCATCCATTTCGATGCTGAAGCAGGCGTACCTGCACAGATCGAAGAGAATGTTCGCATCATGGACAACGTTCTTCGTTTCTTATGCGTTAGAGCTGACGAGGCTTAATAGTGTAAGACAAGGAGATTAATTATGAATAAAGTTATTCTTATGGGACGTCTCACAAGAGACCCAGAGGTTCGTTACGGTGGAGCAAACAACAGCGCTGTTGCAAGATTTTCACTTGCTGTAGATCGTAGATTCAAGCGTGATGGAGATGAGCAGACAGCTGATTTTATTAACTGTGTTGCATTTGGCAAGACAGCTGAGTTCCTTGAGAAGTATGCTCGCAAGGGCACAAAGTTTGTAGTTGAAGGTCGTATTCAGACAGGCAGCTATACAAACAAGGAAGGTCAGAAGGTTTACACTACTGATGTAGTTTGCGAGAATGTCGAGTTCGCAGAGAGCAAGAATTCTCAGAGTAATGGTGGTGCAGTAAGCGGTGGCTTTGACGGTGGCAGCAACTTCGCACCAAGCTCTGATGCAGGCGACGGATTTATGAACATCCCTGATGGAATTGACGAGGAATTACCGTTCAACTAAGTCAAGGCAACGAAAGCTTTGACTAACATCTATAGGAGGTTAAATCATGGCTTTTAATAAGACAAGCGATGGTCAGCAGAGAAGAAGACCAATGCATAGAAGAAAGAAAGTCTGTGTTTTCTGTGGTAAAGATAACGTTATCGACTACAAGGATACAGCAAAGCTTAAGAAGTACATTTCTGAGCGTGGAAAGATTCTTCCACGTCGTATCACAGGCACATGTGCTAAGCACCAGAGAGCTCTTACAGTAGCTATCAAGCGTGCTCGTCACGTTGCACTTATGCCATACGTACAGGATTAATTCTTGAAATGATTACAAAGCACTTTCTAGGGAAACCTAGAGAGTGCTTTTTTTTATGTTTAAACATCTAAATAGAATTCCGTTTGCCAGCATATCGCAATGTTGCCAAATCCGATAAAAAGATTTAAAATTTGAAAAGACAAAGACGTCTGCTTTTTAGCGGGCGTCTTTTATTTTTTTTCGGGAAGGAACACTAAAGTGAAAGACGGATTTATAAAAATTGCTTGTGCTACACCTGATATTAAGGTGGCTGATACTGAGCATAATGCAGATGAGATAATTAGATTAATCAGGGAAGCAAATGGGAAAGGTGTAAAGATTATTTGTTTCCCAGAATTAGGTATAACCGGATACACCTGCGGAGATTTATTCTTGCAGGACGTACTGCTAAAAGGAGCAGTGAATGCCGTGACAGATATTGCTGGTGCCACTGCAGGTTTGGATATAGTAGCTATTGTTGGATTGCCATATCAGGTAAAAGGTAAGCTTTATAATATTGCAGCAGTGATTAAAGGCGGGAAGGTGATTGGAGCTACAGCTAAAAAGAACATTCCAAACTACAGTGAGTTTTATGAGCTGAGACATTTCACTCCTGCAGATGACAGCCTTATGGAAGAAATTAGCTTTGGCGCTGCAGGATCTGCAATGCTTTGTAGCAATCACGTATTCGCCTGCAAAGAAATAGCCAATCTGAAATTTGGTATAGAGATTTGCGAGGATCTTTGGGTAGCAGATACTCCATCAGTAAAATTGGCAAAAAGCGGGGCTACTATTATTTTCAACCTTTCAGCCAGTGATGAGGTGATTGGAAAGGCTGATTACAGAAGAAATCTAATTAAGGCAAAATCAGGAAGTCTTCTTTGCGCCTATGCTTATGCAGATGCAGGTGTAGGAGAGTCCACACAGGATATGGTTTTTGCAGGTCATAATATCATTGCAGAAAATGGCACCGTATATGCGGAATCCAAAATCTTTGATAATGAGATGATAATAGCAGATGTAGATGTGGACAGACTAGTTCACGAACGTAGACGCATGAATACATTTATCGTTAATACGGATTGTGAAAGTCATCAGTCAGAGTTTTCATTAAAGCCAGTGGAGACAAAGATAACATTTGCTCCAACAAAGACACCATTCGTTCCTACTGTAAAATATGATTTGGATAGTAGATGTGAGGAAATTCTTACCATGCAGGCAGTAGGGCTCATGACAAGAATCAGATATATTGGTTGCAAGAATGTGGTTATTGGTTTGTCCGGAGGCCTTGATTCTACACTTGCTCTTATTGTTACAGTTCATGCCTATGACCGACTGGGGCTCGATAAAAAGGGAATTCACTGCATTACAATGCCATGCTTTGGTACTACCGACAGAACCTACACCAATGCCTGCAGACTGGCAGAAGCATATGGCACAACCCTTGAGGAGATTAATATTAAGGCTAGTGTCAGCCAGCACTTTGAAGACATTGGTCAGGATAGTAACAATCATGATGTTACCTACGAGAATGGTCAGGCAAGAGAGCGCACCCAGATTCTTATGGATAAGGCAAACATGCTTGGTGGAATTGTAATTGGTACGGGTGATTTATCGGAGCTTGCCCTGGGATGGGCTACCTATAATGGGGACCATATGTCAATGTATGCTGTTAATTCGTCTATTCCAAAGACCCTTGTAAGATGGCTTGTGGAATATGAGGCAAACCGTACAGATGGAATTCTCAGCAGTACACTTAAAGATATTTTTGACACACCAGTCAGTCCAGAGCTTCTTCCACCTGATGAGGATGGAAAGATTTCACAGAGGACAGAAGACTTGGTGGGACCATACGAGCTTCACGATTACTTTTTGTATTACATGCTCCGTTTTGGATTTTCACCATCAAAGATATTCAGGCTGGCACAAAAATCCTTTGATGGTGACTACAGTCGTGAAGAAATCCTTAAATGGTTGAAGAAGTTCTACTGGAGATTCTTCACTCAGCAGTTCAAGAGAAGCTGTATGCCAGATGGTCCCAAGGTTGGTACAGTAACCTTATCTCCAAGAGGAGATTTTAGAATGCCAAGTGATGCGGCTGTAAATCTTTGGATGAAAGAAATTGAGATAATTTAATAAGCAGATAAATGTTAGGGGGTGGAAGATATCATGGTAAAACTAAACGATTATTTGTATGATGGAGAGACAATTTTTAGGATATTACAGAAATATATAGATGATCTGGAGGAAAACGCATTATCAACTCATAATCAGGTGGACTTAGTGCACTGCGCATTTCTTGACACTATATATGAGCTTTTAGAGCACAACGAATTTTTAACCTCTCAGTCTCAAAGAATTCGTGAGTTCTATAAATATATGGTAGTAGCATATCCATATTTGGCATTCACCTTTAAGGGGCGAATTAAATCTATTATCCGGGCGGAAGAAAAGTTTAATAGATATATTGTGGACTTCATATATGAATACTATCAGAAGTACCATCATTTCCCGGCAACCCAGGAGATAAAGGAAAAATTAAGTTGTTTTAGGGATGTACTCGCCTATCGAATCGTTATCTCTTTACCTAAGTGTCATTTAAAAAAGGGACAGGATTTAGAAGAGGAAGAGATTAAGCTTTTATATGAAATAGCAAATAAAATGCCTGTGTTCTTGGAATCCCAGGGGTTTACAGTTGTTAAGGCAAATTTGGAAGGGCGTGAATGCTCGGAATTGTTGGATAAAAGTTTGTGGGATACCTATAGAGATTATGTTCATAATCCAACCAGTGTTGGATATAGATCCTTACATTTAACCTTGTTTGATGATCAGGCAAGGTGCCACGTTGAGGTGCAGCTTAGAACGAAATCTATGGATGATAGTGCTGAAATTGGAGAGTCTAATCATCTGAGATATGTGGAGTCTCAGGAGCAGCAGAAAAACAGAAGATTAGAGATACCGGAAGGGGAATGTGTATTCTTTGATGAGGCTTATGAGAGGGTTGTATCCTTGGAAAATTTAGATTTGGCAAAGCTTGATGTAAATATGTTTACTGCAGTAAATAACAGCTTGATAAATGATGGCTGTGGGTTATTTAGGGGACGACAGATTTTACCATTTGAACACTTATCAAGATTTCAAAATGGATTGGTGGACTAGACCTTATTTATTTGCCCGCAATAGATTTTTAATATAGTATAAATATGCATAATTGTGTTATAAACATTCTTGTTGACAAACAAAATAAAGGATGGATATAATTTTGCACATAAATAAAGCGTGAATGTGCAAAGGGGCATATGTCGATTGACATGTGCCTCTTTTTTTATATTCAAAAGCGCATTTACGTTAATAAAGGAAAAGGAAGGTAATGGTATGATGGAACGAAAAAAATTAGTAGCACTTATTATGACAATGGTTGTTGCCATGGCTATGATTACAGGTTGTGGTGCCAGCTCAAGCTCAAAAAAAGGAGAATATGAGGGAGAGCTGATTATGGCTACTAACGCGACATTCCCTCCATACGAGTTTGTTGAGAATGGTGAGTATGAGGGAATAGATGTTGAAATAGCAGGAAAGATAGCAGAGGAATTAAATCTTGAGCTTGTTATTGAGGACGTGGAGTTTGGTTCTATCATAGCAGGTGTTGAGAGTGGTAAATACGATATGGGAATGGCTGGAATGACAGTCACAGATGAGAGAAAAGAGAGTGTAAACTTTTCTGAGACATATGCGGTAGCAGTTCAGTCAGTTATAGTACCAGCAGGTTCTGATATCAAATCCATTGATGATATTTCAGCTGATACAAAGATTGGTGTGCAGCAGGATACAACAGGTGATATCTATGCTACAGACGATTATGGCGATGAAGCAATTGTTCGTTACAAGGCAGGTCCAGATGCCGTTCAGGCTTTGGCGTCAGGCAAAGTTGATTGCGTAATCATCGATAAGGAGCCAGCAAAGGCTTATGTGGCAGCAAATGATGGACTCGAGTTGCTTGAGTCAGCATATGCAGAGGAGGAGTATGCAATCTGTGTAGCAAAGGGAAACGATGAGCTTCTTGAAAAGATTAATACAGCTTTGACTAAGCTTAAATCAGATGGAACTATAGATGAGATTGTTAGCAAATATATTTCTGCTGAGGATTAAAGATGATGTGGCTCAGTAATTTTATTTCAGATTTCAAATTTGTTTTTTTAGAGAGCGAACGATATAAGCTAATCATCGAAGGATTATTTGTAACACTGGAAATCACATTGTTTGCAGTGTTGATTGGTATAGCTCTTGGTACTGTAGTGGCATCCATTCGTTCAACCTATGATAAGAACATTGAAAGTCTGAAGAAAAGAAAAAATTTAGGATACTACGTATTATGTGTTTGCAATGTAATTTGCAAAATATATCTAACAGTAATTAGAGGTACGCCAACAGTAGTACAGCTGTTAATTGCCTATTTCATAGTATTTGCTACATCAAACAATGATGTTCAGATAGCAGTGTTTGCCTTTGGAATTAACTCAGGTGCATATGTGGCAGAAATAATTCGAGCAGGAATTATGGCAGTGCCAGAGGGACAGTTTGAGGCAGGTCGCTCACTTGGATTTAATTACCTTCAGACAATGTTTCATATAATCATTCCGCAGATGGTAAAGAATGTTTTACCTGCTCTTTGTAATGAGTTCATTGTGCTGATAAAGGAAACATCAATTGCAGGTTATATCGGAATTACGGATTTAACAAAGGCAGGAGATTTAATTCGAGGACGTACATTTTCGGCATTCCTTCCGCTGTTTGGAGTGGCAGCTATCTACCTTCTTTTAGTACTTGTATTGACATATCTTGTTGGAAAACTGGAAAGGAGGTTACGTGCTAATGAAAGATAACAAAATCATTCGAGTGGAAAACCTGAAGAAATATTATAAGGGTGGAACCATAAAGGCTCTTGATAATATTTCAATTAATGTAGATGAGGGAGAGGTTGTTGTAATTATCGGACCTTCTGGTTCGGGAAAATCAACACTTTTACGCTCGCTGAACCTCTTAGAGATTCCAACAGAGGGAAATATATTTGTAGATGATGTTTTAATTACAGACCCTAAGACAGATATCAACAAGCATCGTCAAAAAATGGGAATGGTGTTCCAGCATTTTAATCTATTCCCTAACATGAATATCTTGAAGAACCTTACAATTGCACCAACAAGACTTTTGGGAAAGTCAAATGACGAGGCAACGGAATATGCAATGGAGCTTTTGGAAAGAGTAGGTTTGGCGGATAGGGCGACGGCTTTCCCAAGCCAACTGTCAGGTGGTCAAAAGCAACGTATCGCAATTGTCAGAGCCCTTTGCATGAATCCTAAGATTATGTTATTTGATGAGCCCACATCAGCCCTCGATCCAGAAATGGTAGGAGAGGTTTTAGATGTAATGAAGGAGCTGGCTGCACAGGGAATGAGCATGGTGGTTGTTACCCATGAGATGGGCTTTGCAAGGGAAGTAGCAGACAAGGTAGTTTTCATGGATGCAGGTCAGTTGATTGAGCAGGGAACACCAGAGCAGATTTTTGAGCATCCACAGTCAGAAAGACTTAAAACATTTTTAGACAAAGTAATATAGGAGAAAGCAAAGGCGCTTTACATTCATAGTGATGTAGTGCCTTTTTATTTTGGAAAAATGTTGAAAATAAATGAAGAAATGTTACAGCTGACAAAAGATATGGTAGCTGTAAGTAGTGTAAATACTACAAAGGGAGAAAAGGATATAGGGCTCTTCATTGAAGAATATTTAAGAGCAATACCATATTTTAAAGAACATCCTAAGCAGGTTATTGTGCAGACACTTAAGAACGATAAGTTGGAACGAAGAAATGTGTTTGCACTGTTGCTTGGCCAGAAGGATAAAAATAGTAAAACCATAATTTTCCATGGTCACACAGATACCGTTGGGGTGGAAGATTATGGAGCGCTTTCTGGATATGCCTTTGATTGTGATGGTTTGGCAGAACAGTTAAAGCAGATTGAATTGTCAGAAGAAGCCAAAAAGGATTTGGAGTCAGGTGAATATTTATTTGGTCGCGGTGCCTGTGACATGAAAAGCGGTGATGCAGTATTCATGATTTTGCTTAAGGAACTATCTGAGCATGTAGATAATTTGTCTGGTAATATTCTTCTTTCCTTGAATCCTGTTGAAGAAAATCTTCATACTGGAATTATTGAGGGAATAGAAGTAATTGAAAATCTGAAAAAAGAATATGACTTAGAGTACATATTGGCGATAAATAATGACTACACTTGCCCTATGTATCCAGGGGACAAGCATCATTATATATACACTGGTGTAGGCGGAAAGCTTCTTCCATGCTTTTATATTCAGGGACGTGAAACACATGTGGGACAGTGCTTCGAAGGTTATGATCCTACCACAGTAATGGCGGAGTTAATAAAGGAATTAAATTTGAATCCTGAGTATTCGGATTCCTACGAGGGGGAATATGCTCTGCCTCCTACACTTTTGAAAAGTAAGGATTTGAAGGGCTGGTATAATGTGCAGACAGCCAAGGAAGCTTTGGTATATTTTAATTATTTTGTTTTGAATTCAGATGTTCGTGACATAACTAAAAAGCTTGTGACTGCTGGTGATAAGGCTGTTAGAAGAGCTACAGCAGATTTGAATATTAAGTACAAAGCCTATTGTGAAAAGTCGGGAAAAGATTTTCAGCAGATAAAAAACAGCTGGTCTGTTATGTCATATGAAGATCTATATCAGATGGTAAAGAATCAGGATGAATACATAGATAAAATTCTTGCTGAGGAGACTGTAAAGTTACAGGAGGCTGGAGTGGATAAAAGGGAGATTCCTGTATCGTATATACAAATTTTGCTTGCAAGGGCAAATATTTATCATCCAGTTGTAGTGCTTTACTATGCAACTCCTTATTGTCCACATAATACCTTGAAAAAGGATGATGAAACAGTGGATAAGCTTGGAGAAATTCTTAAGACTGTGGAAAAAGAATATAACATCACATATAAGATGGATGGATTTTTTCCGAGTCTGTCAGATAGCAGCTATTTATCACTGGATGATTCCATGGAATCAATTGCTACACTTAAACAAAATTTTCCACAGATGCAGCAGCTATATCCATTGCCTTTGGAACAGATTAAAAAGCTGAATATTAAAGCTGTTAATTTTGGAGTCTACGGAAAAGATGCTCATAAAAGCACAGAAAGATTACAGATACCATATAGCTTTGGAGTGTTACCAAATCTGATTATGAAAACTACGGAGGTATTTTTAAATGTTTGTTAAAAATGGTACGGGGGAATTAAAGAAGGTTTTGGTTTCAAGACCTGAGTATTTAAAGCCAGCGCCAATAAATGAAATAGCTAAAAAGTGGAAGGATACCACTATGGATGTGGAGGTTATGCTTCGTGAACATGAGGAGCTTGTAAAAAGCTATGAGGATGCTGGTATTGAGGTGGAGTTTCTAGACGCAGATGATGAGCGCCCAAACTCAGTGTTTGCAAGAGATTTTGGTGGGTGTGTAAAGGAAGGATATATCCTTGGAAACTTCAAGCTGGACATGCGCTACAAGGAACATGTTGATTATGAGAAGCGTATGGCTGAGCTTGGTATTCCCAAAATAGGAGAAGTGAAGAAGGGACTCTTTGAGGGGGGCGACTTCATGTTTATGAGTGAAAAATGGGTAGCGGTAGGTATGGCTGACAGAACGGATGAGGAAGGTCTAAAGGAGCTGAAAGCTATATTGGAGCCGCTTGGATATGAAGTGACTGGAGTTCCTCTTAAGAAAGAATATTTACATTTAGATATGTGTTTTAACTTGGTAGATGATCATTTGGCTGTGGCATATGTAGATGGCTTGCCAGAGGATTTCAAGGAGCTTTTGAAAGAAAGAGGAGTGGAATTAATACCTGTTCCCGAGGAGGCAATCTTTTTACATGGCTGTAATTTACAGGCTCTTGGGAATCATACCGTACTATCGCTTAAGCAGAATAAAAAGGTTAATGAGGAATTGGTAAAAAGAGGCATGAAGGTAATAGAGATGGACATTACCGAAATTTTAAAGGCAGGCGGCGGACCACACTGCATGACATTTCCGCTTGTGCGTATATAAATAATTATGAAGGGACACTATAGTAATGAGTATTTTTTTAGTAGATGAATATAAAGAGATGGAGCCTTATGTTCCAGGGGAACAGCCAAAGGATAAGTTATACATTAAATTAAATGCAAATGAGACCTCGCTGCCACCTTCACCGAAGGTATTTGAGGCAATTTCAAAAAGTGAAATTTGGAATATGAGCTATTATGCCGATCCACATTGTCATGAATTTCGTAAAGCAGTTGCATCTGTATATGGAGTGACAGAAGAAGAGGTTTTTGTAGGTAACGGAGCAGATGAGGTACTATCCTTTGTACTTATGAGCTTCTTCAGAAGAGGAATGAAGATTTATTTCCCAGATATTACATACGGTTTCTATCGTACCTATGCAAAGACCTATGGACTTGATATGGAGGAGATTCCAGTTAAGGATGACTTTTCAATCGACATAAATGATTACATGGATTTGGAAGGAGATATTATTTTTGCAAATCCTAATAATCCTACGGGAAAAGCAATTCCAATAACGGATATTGAAAAGCTTGTTAAAAAGAATCCTAAGAGAATGGTAATAGTGGATGAGGCATATGCAGATTACTGGGGGGAGACATGTTTGCCGCTCGCTACAAAATATCCAAATCTTGTTGTTGTTCGTACCTTCTCAAAATCTAGAAATATGGCGGGAACACATATTGGTTTTGCCATAGCGTCAAAAGAAATTATTGCTGATATGAATAGCATAAAGTTTTCTTTTAATCCATTTAATCTTAATTCTGTTACTATGGCAGCTGGAATTGCAGCAGTGAAGGATACTTATTATCTGGATAAATGCATTAACAGAATTGTAACCAATCGAGAGCAGTTCAAATCAGATTTGGAGAAGCTGGGATTTCATGTTATTCCATCAAAGGCAAACTTTGTATTTTGTTATCATGATGCAATTTCTTCATCGGAGCTTTGTGAGAAGCTGAAAGAAGAAGGGATTCTCACTCGTCACTTTGCTGATAAAAAACTAGATAAATATCTTCGAATCACCATTGGAACAGAACAGGAAATGGCTGTTGTACTTATTGCAATCAAGGAGATTTTAGCGGAGGTAAAGGTTTGAAAAAAATCGTAATTGCGGATTATGAAAGCGCACTGGAAGAGGATTATTCCATCACAATTGAAAGCATTGAAGAGGCACTTGGAGAGCCAGTTGATACGGTAGTGCATGCCTATAAGGACAAGGATGATTTTATCAAGGTATTGCAGGATGCAGATGGGCTGGTCACTGGATTTATTGAGACTGATGAAGAGATACTGGCCGCATGTCCAAGCTTAAAATGTATTTCAGTTAGTGGTGTGGGATATTCAAATATCAATCTTGAGAGCGCTAAGCAGAACAATGTGGCAGTGTGCCATATTCAGGAATATTGTACGCAGGAGGTGGCAGAACATGCCATTGCACTGATGTGTGCCCTGAATCGTAATCTGAAATTCTATGACAGACAAATCAATGATAAGAGGGAGTGGAAGTATTATTCCATAGATGGAAATCCCAATTTATGCAGTCAGACACTGGCTATATTTGGATTTGGGAAAATTGGCAGACGTGTGGCAACAATAGCTATTGCCCTTGGAATGAAGGTTTTGGCGGTGGATCCAAACGCTGCCAGTGAGTATGATGTGGCTGGAGTGGAGTTTGTGAACAAAAAGGAGGCATTCTCCAGAGCTGACATTATTACTAATCATATGAATCTTACCGAGGAAAACAGACACTTTTTTAATGAGGATGCTTTTGTTAAAATGAAGCGTAGACCGATATTTATTAATGTAGGGCGTGGAGGCAGCGTTGATGAACAGGCTCTTGTAAATGCTCTGAATAGGGGATTGATTAGAGGCGCGGGCATAGATGTTCTTGAAGAAGAGAATCCAGATTTAAATATATGTAGTTTGCTTCGCCGAAAAAATGTAATCATAACACCTCACAGTGCGTTCTACAGTCAGGAGTCTATCGAGAAACTACAAAGAATCAGTGGGGCGAATCTCGGATATTTCCTTGCTGGAAAAAATGAGGAGATTACTGAATTAGTTAGGTAAGATGAGTGTATTAGTTTCAATTACATTAAAAATTTTTGTTTTGATGGCGGCAGGATTTTTTGCTGCACATTTTAAAATTATGGATGAGGCTGTGAAGAAAGGATTATCAGAAATGTTGATATACATCTTTCTTCCAGCTAATTTGTTTGTATCATCGCAGGCAGATTTTTCTATTAGGCAGATGATAGGAATTGGTTATACTATCGTATTTACGCTAGTGTACTATGCTATTGTTATTTCATTATGTTATTTAGGCAGTCGCCCTTTCTTTAAGGATAAAACCAAAAGTGGAATGTTTGCTTTGCTTATCGCATTTGCCAATACTGGCTTTATTGGCATGTCTATTATTAGAGAAACTGTGGCTGGCTCGGGTCTTTTATATGCAGCAGTATATAATTGCATTTTTGATGTAGTGTATTTTTCTATAGGCGTAATGCTTTTGCAGAGCGAGAAGGAAAAGATTTCTATTTACGCTATCATGAAGAATGTAATCATATGGATTGCTATCGCTGCAATTATTCTTTATGTGATTCCATATCGTTTCCCAGTGGTTTTAACAGAGACAGTAGATGTGTTAGGCGGATGTATGCTTCCTGTTTCAATGATGATTATTGGTGCGGAGCTTTATACTATTAAGCCTGACGAAGTACTAAAAGATAAGGTGGCTTACATTACATCCTTCTTTAGAATGATTTTGGTGCCAGCTATTACACTTGTGGTTTTGTTTTTTTTACATGTGGAAAAGTCACTTGCTATGACAATGGTTCTGTTGACAGCAATGCCATCAGGCTCACTTAATGTAAT
This sequence comes from Pseudobutyrivibrio sp. OR37, assembly GCF_900113655.1. Lineage (GTDB taxonomy): Bacteria > Bacillota > Clostridia > Lachnospirales > Lachnospiraceae > Pseudobutyrivibrio. Next base: position 76,950 of record NZ_FOQF01000009.1, read on the forward strand.
CATAGGACGCAAGTATGATGCAGATGTAAAATATGCTACCACAACAATTATGCAAAATACGATTATCATGCTTTTGACCTTACCAGCATTTATTTACCTGTGCGAGAGATTCTTAATCAATTCTTAAAGATTTACCATCTTGGAACTAAAAATTTATTCAATATAATAACCTTGTAATTAATTACAGGAGTTACATGGGAGGAAAAATGAATAAGATGGAATGAGCGGTTTCATTTTAAGAATGAGCTGGGCAATGTTTTATCAGAGCATCATCTCATGACACTATTTGGATTCAAATCCGAATGGTGTCTTTTTTATTTGTCATTTACAAAAGGAAAAGCTTTTATGAAGCACATCGTCAGGAAATCACAATCGATAAGGCTGCAAAGATACTGAAAATAAAGCTACAACATCTTCCTATGAGAATAACATTAGAATGCCATCTGAAGATATCCTTAGTGAAATGGCTAGAGTATTGGAAACTTCAATTGATTACCTATTAAATGGAGAGAAGGAAGAGAATGAAACTATTAATCAGGTGGTACAGATAATGGAAGGATTATCGCCAGAATTGTAGAAAGTGGCATTAGAGCAGATTAAATCTCTAGTAATGGTGAATAAAGTAGAGTGTCTAGGAAATTTATGAAAAGATTTGCTTAAATATGAGCTTTCTAATAAAATTAAATATAACGTCTTTAAATTTGTGTATTCAAATAATAGGCGGCATTTCGGAGGATTATATGGAAAATCTAATTAAAAGTAAAAATAAAGAATATGAGAAACTGTTATATAGAATCGAGCAACGAATTTCTAAAGGTAAGAAAGAGATTGCTTCGGCTTTGATAAAAAGCATGCTTGGTACTTATTGGGATATGGGGCAGTATATTGTCGAATATGAACAGGATGGTCAAGCTCATGCAGAATATGGAGAACAGTTATTAAAATCATTATCAAAGGACTTAACCTTGCGATATGGAAAAGGATACAGTGTTCCAAATTTATACAATATGAGACAGTTTTATCAAGTATACAACAATGGATACGAAGAGCTATTGTCATTAACATGGTCTCATGTATGCATTTTAATGAGAATTGATAATCCACTAGAAAGAGAATTTTATCAGAGGCAATGTATAGAAGAGAAATGGGATGTTACTTCCTTAAAAAGACAAAAGAAGAGTGCACTATTTTTAAGACTTGCTGCAAATAAAGATAAAAATGAAATATTAAAACTAGCGAAAAATGGTATTTCTATAGAAAAACCAGAAGATGTTGTAAAAGATGTTTACACACTAGATTTTTTGAATATATCTTCAGATTCACTCAAAGATGAAAGTGATTTAGAAGCTCGACTTATGAAACAGTTAGGCTACTTCTTTTTAGAATTGGGAAAAGGGTTTACGTTCGTAGGAGAACAGTATCCGTTGCGTATTAATAATAAAACATATAAATGTGATTTGGTATTTTATCATAGGATTTTAAAGTGTTTTTTCTTAGTTGATTTGAAGATAGACGAGGTAGAACACAGAGATATAGGCCAAATGAACATGTATATGGGTTATTTTGCTGAAGAAATAAACGAACCAGATGATAATCCACCGATTGGACTCATTTTGGCGCGTGAAAAAGATGAACTGATGGTAAAGTATGCTACCTATGGGATGGATACTAATTTATTTGTTTCTAAATACGAATTATATTTACCTGATGAGGCAGAATTAAGGAAACTCGTAGAGGGAGCTTTAGAGGAAGGATAATTATTATTTCTAGAATTTTTTATGATTCTAGAAATATCATTTCTAGAATTTTTGATGTGAGAATTGCCTGAAAATCAACAATTTTGAGATTTGAGAAACGGTATTTCTAGAATTTTCTATTATAGATATATATTTGTTTTCTAGAATATTAAAAGCATTGCTATTGTGATAGTAGTGCTTTTTTATTTGTGAAGGTTTTATATTCTATAGTTGCAAAAAGAATTTATATGTTATATTATCAGTTCATAGAGAACTCTATAATATAAAGTATAAATTAGGAGGGTAATTATGGATAAGAATGTAGCACTTGCATTAGATGATATTTCACTAATCAAAACAGTAATTGAACGTACACAACAAGATTTTTCTAAAATCGCACCTTTCTTTATAGGCGTGGGGATGATTAATGGAATCGCAGCCATTGTAGAACAATTGATGTATTTTTGTAGAAATACTATTGGATATGGTTCAAGCCTAGTTCGGATATTTGGAGTGGGCTATTATTTGATTAAAATTATAGGATATATTATTCTTTTTCTTTACTTTTCACGAAAACTAAAAATCACAAATAACGAAATCAGCAATGGTATGCTAAAAATATGGGGAATTTTTTTGATTGGTTCATACGTATTTATTATCTTGTATATGAATTTGATTCCTATGGGCAATAATGATCAAATTGTTACTCTATGGAGATGTAAAGAATTATTAGAGATTTTGCCGATTATATTTGCCTTATTTATGACAGGTATACTTACACAAAGAAAACTAATAACAATTTGCGCAGCATGCTATAGTGTATTGTATCTGATTTTGTTTATGAGTATGAAAGAGATGCCTTTCGGGACAATAGGTGGAAAAGGTACTTTGATTTCAGTTAGTAGCTTTAGTATCAGGGTAGTAATGATTTTCGGAATGGTTGCATTAGGGCTGTTTTTTAGGATAGGAGCAAAGAATCATGGAAATAAATACAATACCAGAAGCTTTTCAAACGAAGCTTAGATTAGCGGTCTTATCTGCTCTGCTGACTGGTACAAAGAGTTTCAAAGAATTGAAAACTATAACCTCAGCCACTGACGGAAACTTAGGTATACAGCTTAATAAATTAAGTGAAATGGAATATTTAACGATTGAAAAAGCATTTGTAAATAATAAACCCCAAACCACTTATACACTTACTGAATTTGGAAGAAAACAGTTTAAAGAATACGTTGAGCTACTGGAATCTTTATTATCAAGTTCAGAATAAAAATAGAAAATGTGGTAATTAAAGATATATGAGAACTTTTTATGAAGAATGGAGCTAGAGAGGAGGCCAGCATCGGCTTCCTTTCTGTTTTTTTGATAAGGATTAGATAATAACACTAATGTACGTCTAAAGCATGAAGTTGTATAATAGGAGCTAAAATTAGTTATATAAGGGAGTTTTAACAATGGAAAAAAATGCAGGCTATTATTTTACACTAGCTGAGGTTGCACTTAAGGCTGCAAATTATGACGAAGCTTTGGGCTACATGGAGACAGGGCGCGAAATGGATCCTAATTTTATGGATTGGGATTTGTATGAAATCTATATCTGGTTTAACCGTGAGGATTATTATACAGTAGCGGAACTTTGCCACAACTATTATGAGAAGGATAATCAGAATGTAAAGGTATTAGAAATCTGGCAGGAAGCATGCGAGTATCTTGAGTGGTATAAGGATGTTGTTGGAATAGGATATGCTGCAATCGATTTAAATACAGATAATCCTGAGGTTTATGCAAGAAATGCAAGGGCATATGCTTTGTATAATCAATATCGGGATGCAATCGACTGTCTAGAAGAAGTTGTAGACAAGTATCCTGTTTTAAATAAGGATCTTGAAAAGCTCTATTATGATTTGGTTACAGATGATGGCCATGGTGGAATGGAAGATGCAACCAAATCTATTGAATATGCTGAAAAAGCAAGAAGTCTTGGTGAGTTTGATTGGAGAATGGAATATCGTGATATCAATATGAGAATGTATATTGGTGACAACGATAATGCAATCAAGGTTGCCGAGGAAGCAATCGAGAAACTAAAAGATGTAGAGTTGGATGAAGACGATGCGGCAATGAATCCAGATCTTGTATTTAAATGGCTTATTGGAAAAAATATGCTTTTGAAGCGAGAAGATCATTTCTGTATGCCACTAGATAAAGAAAAGACAAGAGAGGCAGCTGAAAACTTGAAGCAGACATTTGAAGAATCTATGGCAAGAAATGAGTTGGATACGCAAGGTTGTACATTGGAAAACCTTTATACTTGCTATAGGCTTCTTGGGGAATATGATGAGGGAATTCAGTTTTTGACTGAAGCTGAATCAAAAATGGATGAGGATACAAAGGAAGCGCTTTCTGACACTATAAATCGCCTGACAGGCCGTTTATATGTTTCGAAAAAAGATTATGCAAAGGCTAGAGAGTGTATCTTAAAGGATATAAAATCAATCGACCTTAGTCAGTATCATGATTACGAATCTGACAAGATGGTTACAGCAGAAAATCTAAATGAATTCAAACGCATCAATATTAATCCTGAGGTGGATAGATTGAGAGATGTGCTGGTAACCTTAGTAGAAATTCCAGAAATATTCACTCAGGAGGAGAGAGAAAAGTCAATAAATGACCTTCTCGAGTTTATAGAAAAAGTAGTTGAATTAAATCTGGATGAAATGGATGTAATGATTCCTTTTGTTGGCCATGCAATTCATTATTCACCAGCAATTACTACTGATTACGAGAGATTATATAAAATTATCAACTCGAAATTTATGAAGAAGATGTTTGCAAATGCAACAGAATACTATCGTGATATGTACTACAAAAATCTCATGCGCATTTGTGCATTTATGCAAAAGGATAATGAATCAAAGGCTTATGCAAAATCGTATCTCAATTTGATAAATGATAAAAAGTATTGCATAGATAAAAAGGTAAGTTTTGATGAAGCATGTAAGGTAGCAAGAATCAGTAATCGAATTGATATTGCTGCCCTTGGAACAGCATATCTATACATGGGTAAAATCGAGGATGCAAAAAACACATTATTGCTAATGATGATGAACCCTGTATGTTGGTTCTGCGATAAGAGCGGATGCTTAGAATACTATTTGCTGAAAGCAGAGATAGATATAGCAGAAGGAAATTATGAAGAGGCACAAAAGTATCTTGATGAAGTCGAGAAAACTGAGTGGAATAATCATGAGGAAATTGCTGCTTCTTTGAAGCTGTATCTTAAAAGCAAGAATCTAGTTTAATAACAAATTGCGAGGAAAAACATGACAGAATTACAAACAGGAAGACCAGCGGACACAACAGGACGATTAGACAGGGAAGTCAGAGTATACGACTATTTGGATAACCTTGGAATAGAGTACAAGCGTATAGACCATGCACCCGCAGACACAATGGAAGTTTGCGCCGAGATAGATAAATCCCTTGGTGCATTAATCTGCAAAAATCTATTTTTGTGTAACAGACAGAAGACAAACTTTTATTTATTGATGATTCCAGGAGATAAAAAGTTCAAAACTAAGGAGCTTTCAAAGCAGATAAATTCAGCAAGGCTGTCATTTGCTGACCCAGAGGATATGCTCAAGTATTTGGATATCGAGCCAGGTTCTGTAAGTGTAATGGGGCTGATGAATGATAAAGACCATGTGGTGCAGCTTCTAGTAGATGAAGATGTGAAAAACAGCGAGTTTATTGGCTGTCATCCATGCGTAAATACATCAAGCATGAAGATATCAGCAAAAGATATTTTTGATGTGTATCTTCCAGCGGTAGGCTACGAACCAAGGATAGTTACATTAGTTGGAGAGGATTAATTGTCCTATGAGATATAGCAATATTGTAGAAGCTAAATTCATATCCAGGCCTAATCGCTTTATAGCGCAGGTGGAAATTGATGGGCAGGCAGTAACTGTGCACGTGAAAAATACTGGTCGTTGCAAGGAACTACTTCTAACAGGAAGAACGGTATACCTAGAAAAAGCAACAAATCCAGACCGAAAGACACCTTATGACCTGATAGCAGTAGACACGCCAATAGGAATAATCAATATAGATTCTCAGGCGCCAAATGCAGTGGTGAAGGAGTGGCTTGAAAAGCAGGATTATGATTATATCGACCCTGAGCATAAATACGGAGACTCCAGAATAGATTTTTTCATGAAAAAGGATGAAGAAGAGTATTTGCTGGAGGTAAAAGGCTGCACCCTGATAAAGGATGGGGTAGGCTATTTCCCAGATGCTCCAACTGAGCGAGGTGTGAAGCACTTAAGAGAGCTGGCAAAGGCCACAAAACTAGGGTATAAGGCCATGATAGCTTTTGTAATTCAGGTTGATGGAGTTACAGAAGTTCGCCCTAATATAGAGACTCATCCTGAATTCGGCATAGCCCTTAATGAGGCAAGGGATGCAGGAGTAGAAGTACTATTTTTGCAATGCCATGTAGAAAAAGATTTATTAGAAATTATAAATTAGATGCAGTACACATAGAATGTGGTAAAATATTTTCAGAATGATTATGGAAAGAAGGGTATTATAATGCAATTTGAAACATTACAAAAAGATATGGTTGCAGCAATGAAGGCTAGAGACAAGGCTAGAAAGGACGCTATTTCATCACTTGTATCAGATGTAAAGAAGGCAGCAATTGATGCTGGCACACGCGATAACATCGCTGATGAATTGGTAGATCAGGTTATCCTTAAATCGCTTAAGACAGCTAAGGAGCAGCTTGATACTTGCCCAGCTGATAGAACAGATCTTAAAGAGGAGTATCAGTTCAGATATGATGTAATTAAGGAGTACGCTCCTGCAATGATGTCTGATGATGAAATCAGAGCATTCTTAAATGAGAATTTTGCAGAGGTAATAGCAACAAAGAATAAGGGTGCAATCATGAAAGAGGTTATGCCTGCACTTAAGGGCAAGGCTGATGGTAAGGCTATCAACATGATTGTTGCTGAATTATGTAAATAAAGTACGCAAAAATAATAGAAATTGTGTAAAAGACATGGATGTAAAGGGCGTCAGGTGGATAACTTGGCGTCTTTTTGTTAAAGGGTGGATAATGGATAGATTTCTTTTAATATATTTGATAATAGCTAATATAGTAGGCTTCTTAATAATGGGCGAGGACAAAAGAAGAGCCATTAAAGGAATGTGGCGAATACCTGAGAAAACTTTATTCTTATGCAGCCTTGTGGGTGGAAGCATAGGAACATGGGCAGGAATGTACACGTTTCATCATAAGACAAAGCATTGGTATTTTGTGCTTGGAATGCCAGGTATTTTAATTTTGCATTTGGTGTTAGTGTATAGAATGTGGATAATTGGTTAGGCAAAAGGAGACGGATTGATGGGCGAGAATGAAAAGCTAGAATGGGAAGAAATCTCATGCGAGCACATAATAAATGATGAATGGATTGATTTTAGAAAGAGCAAATACAGATTTCCAGATGGAAGAGAATTTGAGCCATATTACAGCTATAGCCGTAGGGATTATGTTGTTATTGTGGCCACAGATGAGGCAGGCAATTATATCTGTGTAAGGCAATATCGTCATGGCATCAAGCGAGTTACAACAGAATTTTGCGCAGGTGGAATTGAAAGAAGCGATGGTAAGGAATATGGAAACCGTAGTGATGTAGCCAGTGCCGAGGATGCCCTAGAAGCTGCAAAGCGCGAGCTTATGGAAGAAACAGGCTATGAAAGTGATGATTGGAAATTCCTTTTATCAGTTCCATCCAATGCAACAATGGCTGATAACTACGCTAATATCTTCGTAGCAAAAAACTGTAGGAAGGTTAGCGGACAAAGCTTAGATGAGACAGAATTTTTGAATGTTCATCTTTATACTAGAGAAGAGATTGATAATATGATATCATCAGGGGAATTCCCACAAGCTTCTCACATATTGGCATTGCTTCTTGCCGATAAAAATGAGTAATAGATTTAGAAAGTAAGTAATATAGTAAAAACGCCAGTTAAGGAGATGTAATGACATATTTAACCTGTTTCTTTTTAGATAACGAAAAAGACATCATCGTAAACCTATACAAGGATTTGGATAGGCTGTTTTATGTGCTGAAAACACCAAATCACAGTACAGGTAATCTGATACGTAATATTGCTAAAACATGCCAATTGCCATTATCAGAAGATGAGAATGGTATGCTGATTATAAATGGAGAAGTGCCATGTTTTATAGATGGAAATAATCAGGAAAGCTATATATTTATGCTTGGCGATACTGAAATAGCCAGCATAAGTCCTAATGGTGCTGTAGATGTAAAGGCAACTATTCCAGCCATAGCAAAAACTCTTATGAGCCAGACAAAGGATTTCAAGCTGGAATCTGAAAAGACTATATTCAAAACCTTCATACGCAAAGAGTTGAAGTTTAAGGCAGATTTGCACACTCACATGAACGGTAATCTTACAGGAGATGTGCTGATTGCTTTAGGAATAGCTCATCAGATTAGATACCCATTGTATTATGTAAAAAAGCTGGAATTGGAGCTTACTGAGGAGCAGTGGAAGCTGGTTAACGCCCAAAGAGAGAAGGTAGCCCGCCAGTTTATATCTTCTGACCTGAAGGGAAAGTACCTGGACAGAAGAATCAACGACAATACCTTCATAAATTTTGCTGATTTAATCTTAAACAACCTGGACAATGCTGAGCTTAACATTGTCAAAATTAGAAATTCCCTGGCAGTAATCAAGGATGGCCAGGCTGTTTTCACTAATCTTGAAAAGGTATATCTGTACAGATATGTCTTTTGCAAGGGCAAGGAAAGTGAAGATAAGATAGATTTATCTAAGGTGGATTCAATCCCAGATGAAGATGTGCGATTAACACTTCGTCAGATGCTAAGGGATAGAGAGAATCCAGCTTATTGTAATAACACAATCTTCCAAGATAAGCTGCTTTGGATTGCAAGAAGCTATAAGAAGCAGGGCGTATCTTACGCAGAAATCAGTGATACCACCCTTGTAAAGAAGTATGAATCTATCGAAATGCTTCGCCAGGTGCATGAGGTTATGCCTCACATATACAATGAAACTGGCGTAATGATAAGATTTTTGGCTGCAATGCGTCGAATCCCTCTTACTATTGTAAAGGATGCAGTTACACCAGCCAATTACCTAGAGCAGAATCTAGAGGTGCTAAAGGCAACCGCATTAGACCCATATGTGGCGGGTTGCGATTTCGTAGGCGAGGAGATAAACGATATTATCACTCTAAAGCCTGCATTTAAGGAGATTGTAAAGATTGCAAAGGCTGATCCAAGCTTTGTGATTCGTGTACATGCAGGTGAAAATGATAGCCAAAAGGATAATATTGCACATTCCATTGCCTGTGTTAAGGAATCCTTAGAGCCTGGTCAGAAGATGCCAAAGATGCGACTAGGACATGGTCTTTATACCTACAGCCCTACATCGAAGAAGGGTAAGGAAGCTCTTAAGGAGCTGAAGGATAACAATATTGTATTGGAATTCCAGATTACCAGTAACGTGCGCCTTAACAATTTGAACACCCTTGAAAATCACCCTTTAAAGCAATATTTGAAGCAGGGAATTCGATGTGTGCAGGGAACAGATGGCGCTGCTCTTTACGGAACAAACTCAATAGATGAGCAGCTTTCACTTGCCAAGATGCTAGGTCTTACAGATGAAGAGTTGAAGCAAATGCGTGAGGCTGAGGCAAAAATCATTGAGGAAAGTCAGATTGCATATTCAAAGAAGAAAGCAGCCTTTTCAAAGCTTCTGGGAACCAGGGATATGGAAGAGGTGCTCCTAGAGAAGATGCAGGCTGTAAAAATAACAAACAGCATGGGTAGCACTAAAGCGAAGCTTGATGCTAATACAGAATTAAAGGACCAGATAGAAGAAATCACATGGGATAGACTGCCAGTTGTATTGCTGGGTGGAAGCTTTAACACAGAAAACAGAACAACTAAGGTCAGCGAAAATGCTACTAAGCAGCTGGATGAATTAATGGAATTCCTAAATCCAGAGGAAGTGTGTTTTGTAATTGGTCATAAGCTTAGTGGCTATGAAAAATATCTGCTTGCCAATAATAAAAAGGGCTTTAGAATCTACTCCTTTGTTCCAGCACTTATGAGCAAGAAGGAAATAGATAAAATCAAGTCATCAAATGTAAAGGTTAGAGTTTCAATAGAAACAGAGGGAATGGCTATCTACAAGAGTATAAATTACGAGATTTTCGAGCGTAGACCTTCAGCAGTGGTAGCTTTTGATGGTAATAGTGCTGCAGCTAACCTTATTCAGGAAGCTAAAAACGGAAAGGGCCGTTCAGCAATTTTTGTTTGGGCAAATTCAAAGAATTTGATGCAAAAAGCTAAGTCTCTTCATGGCTATGTATTCTCCTTTGATAACGATGAGCCATTAACAAAGATTATGAACAATCTTATGGAAAAAAATAATTAAATAATTGTTCCACATTGCTTCATTAATTCTTCAAAATGATTTGGTAGACTACCCATACAGCGGAAGAGGTAGCATTATGGATTTTAATTATGATGATGAGAGTAAGCCATATTCATCTGAGGATGCTATAGAAGATTTGGAAAAAATCCGGGATATTCTTCATGAAGCTCAGAGGAACATTAATAAAGATAAGCTTAAATCAACACCTATTGATTTAAGTATACAAATTAATATTGATGAAGATTAAAAGGCTGAGAAATCAGCCTTTTACTTATATAATTGTATTGTGCAAAATTGATTAATTGGCTATATTAAACATATAGCAACTAATCTAGGATAAATATAGGAGAACAAGATGGGAAAGACACTGTATCTGGAATGCAATTCGGGAATAAGCGGGGATATGACGGTTGGAGCATTGCTTGATTTAGGCGCAGACAGGGATGTATTAGATGCTGTGCTAAAAACAGTTCAGGCGGAAGGCTTTGAAATAAAATACAGTAGAGTAAAACGCTCTGGTTTGGATTGCCAGGATTTTGATGTGGTATTAGACAAAGAGCATGATGGTCATGACCACGATATGGAATATCTGTATGGTCATCTTCATGAGCATGAGGATAGCCACGAGCATCATCACCATCATGGAAATCATGAACATGAGCATCATCACGCACATAGAGGCTTGAAGGAGATTACTGAAATCATAGATAACGCGAAAATGACTGATAGGGCAAAGGATATAGCAAAGCGAATCTTTAAAATCCTTGCAGATGCAGAATCCAAGGCTCATGGTGTGCCAGTTGAAGAGGTTCATTTCCACGAGGTGGGTGCAGTGGATTCCATAGTTGATGTAATAGCAATTGCAGTGTGCATAGATAATCTTGATATTGATAAAGTAATCGTACCAAAGCTATACGAGGGCCATGGTACCGTTAGATGCCAGCATGGAATTCTGCCAGTACCAGTTCCGGCAGTGACAAATATCGTGGCTGACCATCAAATCAGCTTGGAGATAATAGATGTAAAGGGGGAGCTTGTAACCCCAACAGGAGCAGCTACAGTGGCTGCACTCAGGACTGAAGATAAGCTTCCAAAGGAGTTTTTAATCGAGAAGGTAGGCATGGGAAGCGGCAAGCGTGATTATGGCTTGGCAGGATTTGTGAGAGCAATGATTATTTCCTAGTTATACCACCCTAAAACCTTGTAAAAATAGGCTCTAAAGAATATATTATATTTAGGGGAAATTTTAAAGTATGGGAGGAGTTAGTTTTGGCAGACAAGCAAATGGGCACAAGGATTGAGGAGTTTAAGGATTTTTCCGCTGGGGAAATTCTACAGATGCTAAAGGAGTTACCAGATGCATGCTGTGTATTTAAGGTTGTGACTGATCCTTTTGGGACAGTAAATGATATGCAGTTTTTGTTTGTTAATGAGAAATACTCATCGTTGGTAGGTAAGCCATCAGCAGAGTTGATAGGAGCAACCTACTACACTACTGTAAGCAACAGGGATGAGGACTGGATTAGACTTACATATCAGGCTGCATTTATGCGTCAGTCTGTTATCAATAGGACCTTTAACACCCAATTCAGTAAATGGTTTGAATTTTGGGCTGTACCAGTTTATAAGAAGGGATATTGCGCATTCATAATCCATGATGTAACAGCCGAAAAGCGCAAGGAAGAGACTAGAGAAATTATCAGCAATTCAAATAATCTTATAATCGATTGCGCTAAGGTTTTATCTACTAATGATTTCAAAAAGGGAGTAAAGGCAGCTCTAAAAATCCTGGGAAATGAGCTTAAGGCTGATAGAGTATATATAGTCGAGGCCAAGCACGGTGAGCCAGGTGAGATTTATGAATGGATGGATAGAAAGAGTGGTAGAGGCTTGCCATCCAAAAAGGACTTTGAAAAATATGATTTTTTCACAATGTGGGAGAGACACCTTGCAGATAACAAGGTAATAATCGTAGACGATACTGCAGTAATAAGAAATATAAACAAAGAGGTTTATGAAAATGTACTTGTTGGTAGGGTATCTCGTTATGCAATCGCCGCATTGCACGATAGGACAGAAACAATAGGTTACCTTATTGTGGATAATTACACACTGAACTTAGACGTGAATCTAAGAGAGGTAATGGAGACAGTTGCCATCTTTTTAGCTGAGGAGCTTAGAAACTTCAACATGGCTAAAGAGATGATATATATGAGCACACATGATGTGCTAACAGATTTAGGAAACAGACAGGCATTCAACACTACACTTAATCTATTAGATGGCATGAAATTACCGGTAGGCGTGTGCTTTGTGGATATTAATGGCCTTAAAGAGGTTAATGATACAAAGGGACATGAAGCAGGTGATATTCTGATCAAAGAAGTGTCAAGTGCTGTGGCATCTGTGTTCAAGAAAAAGTATTGTTATAGAATTGGTGGAGATGAATTTATAGCAATAATTCCTCAGATTGAGAAGGAAGTATTTGTAGAGCTTACAGAGAAGCTTCGCAAAAAAAGAAAAAAGATACCTATGGCTATAGGTTCAATTTGGAAGGATAGATTCTCAAGCATCGAAGAATTAATCAATATGGCAGACCAATTAATGTATGACGATAAAGCACAGTATTATCAGGATAGTAAAGATCGTAGACACTAGGAAGATTTATGGCAAAACAAAAGAAACAGATTGAATATAGATATTATGAGATACCAGATGGACATTATGTAATGGCCCTTTTAGGTGAGACCTGGGTACGTAGTTATGGTGCAGAACAGGAAAATCTTTTGCACTTTCACAACTACATGGAGATTGGCTATTGCTACTGGGGCAATGGTCAGCTTACCATCGAGGAGTCTAATGTGCCCTATAAAGGTGGCTTAATTACAATTATTCCAGAGAACATCCCACATGAGACTAAAAGTCATAATCATGGTGTTTGTAAGTGGGAGTATCTGTATATCGATATAGACAGCTTTATTAGAAATGAGATGCAGTTTAAGCGAATGCTTCCTGAGGAGGTAATAAAGCGTCTTAATAATCATGGCTATGTAATTCAGTGGAATCAGAATAAAGTAATGACCACGATTGTTAGAAATATAATCGAGGAATATCGAGAGGCTAAGCCTTATTACAAAGAGGCGGTAAAGGGCTATTTAAGGGCATTTGTGGTAGAGCTGCTTCGAATTAACGAGGATATGAGCTCATCCTTGACGCTGGAAGAAAAGAGACTTAACAGCTACATTGAAAGAAGCGTTAATTACATTGCGGAGCATTATGCTGAAGAAATAAAAATGTCAGATGTTGCAGATGAATGTGGTCTTTCTGAAAGTCATTTTAGACGTATTTTTGAGGAAAGCATGAGCATGAAGCCTTTGGATTATCTTAATATGGTACGTATCGATAAGGCCTGCGAGATAATACAAAATAAGGATTATGCCATGGAAGAGGTTGGATTTAGAGTGGGTTATCAGACTCCATCTACCTTCAACAGAAACTTTAAAAAGCTGACTGGAAAGACTCCATATCAGTGGAAGAAGGAAGAAAATATCTTAGGAATTTCAAAAAAGAATTATCAAATTAGTGCAAAAAAAGGATGGTAATTTGCTACAGCAAATTATCATCCTTTTTTCATATTTTCGTCAAATTTACGTAGAAAAACAATTATTTAACAATCTCAAATAGTTGAATTTGCACATTTCTAGCGCAAATATATAGGACTAACTGTTGCGCAAAACTAGTATTATGACCATATGAGGGGCGGGTATAAAACATATTGTTGTGCAAGATGCACAATACACCCGCGAAAATTTTTACAAACAATAAGGAGAATGGAGAATGAAGAGAAAGTTACTTTCACTCATGCTTGTTGGCACAATGGCTGCATCAATGGTAGCTTGCGGAAGCAGTGCTGACACAACAGACAACGCATCAACAGATGCAACAACAGATGGAGCTGCTACAGAAGCAGTTCAGTCAGATGACGAGAACACATTAACAGTTTATGCTTGGGATGAAAACTTCAACATTCCAGCACTTAAGGCGGCTGAAAAGGATTATCAGGATGTTAATCCAGATTTCAAGCTCGAGGTTATTACACAGTCACAGTCTTCAGATGTTGAGCAGGCAGTAACACTTGCAGCAGAAGCTGGTGACTATAGCACATTACCAGATATCGTGCTTTTCCAGGATCACTATTTCCAGCAGTACGTTACAAACTATCCAGATGCATGGCAGGATGCTAGCGATGCTGATTGCGATTGGAACGGACTTGGAGCTGAAAAGCTTTCATACTCTACAATCGATGGCAAGCACTATGGTTTCCCTGTAGATGCAGGTACAGCAATCTTCGCTTACAGAACAGACCTTCTTGAGCAGGCAGGCTACACAATTGATGATGTAACAGGTATTACTTGGGACGAATTCGATAAGATTGGTAAAGATGTTCAGGCTAAGACAGGTAAGTACCTCCTTTGCATGGATGGATCAGGAAACGATTTATTCTACATGATGCTTCAGGAGGAAGGCGTTTCACAGTTCAAGGACGGAAAGCCATACATCAAGGATAACGAAACACTTGTAAAGGTATTTGATGTTGTTGCAACACTTGCAAAGGATAACGTTCTTTACCTTGCAAATGATTGGTCTGATTACACAGATCAGGCAATTCAGGGCGACATGGTTGCTGGTGTATTCAATGGTAACTGGATTATCCCAACAATGAAGCAGGTTTCTGAGAACTCAGGAAAGTGGGAAATCGTTCCAGCTCCAACACTTACAGGTAAGCCAGGATACGCTTCAAACGGTGGTTCTTCACTCTATATCACAGCTAACTGCAAGAAGGCAGACCTTGCTAAGGATTTCTTAGCTTACACATTTGGTGGTCGTTCAGCTGAAGACGGACAGTCTACAACATACGATGAGGCACTTCTTAACGGTGGTGTTATCGGAACATGTGCAGCAGCTGCAGAGTCAGATGTATATCAGCAGGGCGTTGATTTCTTCAACGGACAGCCAATCTACGCTGACATCGTAGAGTACACACAGAACGTAGCAACAGTAGAGCAGTCAGATTACCACTATCAGGCAAGAACACACCTTGGTACTGCACTTCAGAACGTTCTTGATAACGGATACACAACAGAGCAGGCTCTTGAGGAGGCTGAATCAAATCTTAAATTTGATATGGGACTTTAATTCAATTAGATAATGTATTTAATGGGAAGTGGTTCACCCCACTTCCCATTTTTAAAAGAAAGGGTAGACATCGTGGAGAAGAAGAAAAAGGGAATGACACTTGCAAAAAAGCAATTAGCAGCTGGCTGGTTGTTCCTTACACCAGCTACAATACTTATTTTTATAATGAGTTTTTATCCAATCGTACAGGCTTTTATCACATCATTTAAGAGTGGAAAGGGCGTAAACATCAAGTTCGCAGATCCACTAACATACAATTATCAACGAATGCTACAGGATGTAATTTTCAAAACATCAATGAAAAATACATTCCTTTATTTAATAGTAGAGGTTCCTGTGATGTTAATTTTGGCTATCTTATTAGCTCAGCTTCTTAACAACAAGGACCTTAAGTTTAAAGGTATTTTTAGAACATGCATATTCTTACCATGTGCAACATCTCTTGTATCATACTCATTGATTTTCAAGTCAATGTTTGCTACACAGGGCCTTATCAACACAGTTCTTCAGAACATTGGTCTTACACATGAGAATATCAATTTCCTTGGAACAGCATCAACAGCAAGAGCA
Organism: Pseudobutyrivibrio sp. OR37; assembly: GCF_900113655.1. Classification (GTDB taxonomy): domain Bacteria; phylum Bacillota; class Clostridia; order Lachnospirales; family Lachnospiraceae; genus Pseudobutyrivibrio. The sequence goes on from NZ_FOQF01000009.1 coordinate 92,960, forward strand.
ATCATCATCATTGCCCTTATCTGGAGATGGACAGGATATAACATGGTATTTTACCTTGCTGGTCTTCAGAACATTGAATATTCAGTATATGAAGCAGCTAAAATCGATGGTGCAAACGGATGGAAGACATTCTGGTACATCACAGTGCCACTTCTTAAGCCAACAATCGTTATGACAGCTATCATGTCTATAAACGGTACATTACAGCTCTTCGATGAGTCAGTAAACTTAACAAGTGGTGGACCTGCAAACTCAACAATCACAATGTCTCACTACATTTACAACCAGGCATTTGGACAGGGTGTAGGAAACCTAGGCTACACATCAGCAATGTCATTTGTAGTATTTATAATGGTTGCAATACTTGCATTTATCAATCTGAAAGTAGGTGATACACGTGACTAAGAAGAAAAACAGATCAATGATTCAGCGCAGACTGATTCCTACATACATTTTCTTAATTATTTGCTCATTCATTTCGGTATTTCCACTTTACTGGATGATTGCAGCAGCAACAAATGCTTCAATAAACGTAGCAAGAGGTTCTATAGGATTTGGTAATCAATTGTTTATTAACTTTGAGCATTTGAAAACAGCAGTACAGGGCACACTTTGGAGCAGTATGGGAAATTCCTTCCTTTACTCAATCGTGCAGACAGTAGTAACACTTTTCGTATGTTCAATAGCAGGCTATGGATTTGAGCTATATCATGACAAGGGAAAGGATAAACTATTTGGAGTTCTTCTTCTTGCAATGATGGTACCAGCAGTAGCAACAATGGTTCCTTTGTACGGGCTTGTTTCTAAGGCAAAGCTCCTTAACACAGTATGGGCTTTCATTCTTCCTGGTATTTCAACACCATTTATGATTATGATGTTCAGACAGAATTCTCGTAATTTCCCACCTGACATCATGGAGGCAGCACGTATTGATGGCCTACCTGAATGGAAAATCTTCTTCAAGATGTATGTTCCTATTCAGAAATCAATCTATGCAGCAGCTGCAGTTATTACATTTATGAACGCTTGGAACGCATATATGTGGCCAAAGGTAGTAATGAGCGACAACCGTGCTCAGACAATGCCAATGTTCATTGCAAACATTTCAAGCGGTTACACAGTAGATTACGGTATGACAATGCTAGGCGTATTATTCTGCTCACTTCCTACAATGATAGTATTCTTCGTACTTCAGAAGCAGTTTGCAGAAGGAATTACAGGATCGGTAAAATAAGATGAAAAATTTCAATTATGAAATTGTAAAGGACCCAAAAGTATTTGAACAAAATAGATTAAAGGCTCACTCAGACCATGAATATTATGACAGTGAGGCCTATGCCTACGGGGAAAAGTCAAACTTTAAATATTCTCTAAATGGAACCTGGAAATTTGAATATGCCAAGAACTATGAGGTGTGTGATAAGGATTTCTACAAGGCAGATAGAGATTGTAAAAGCTTTGATGATATAAAGGTTCCTGCTCATATTCAGCTGGAGGGCTACGACAAGATAATGTACGTGAATACCCAGTATCCATGGGATGGCCACGAAGCTATTGAGCCAGGAGAGATTCCTACAAAGGAAAATCCAGTAGGTAATTATGTAAAGTATTTCACAGTCCCTTCTTTTATGAAGGAGGGACCTGTGTATATTTCATTTCAGGGTGTGGAAAGCGGCTTTGCAATTTGGCTCAATGGTGAATATGTAGGCTACAGCGAGGACTCTTTTACACCAAGCGAGTTTGATCTTACTCCTTATATTAAGGAGGGAGAAAACAAGTTGGCAGTTCAGGTGTTCAAATGGACATCTGGTAGCTGGTGCGAAGACCAGGATTTCTTCAGATTTTCTGGAATCTTCAGAGAAGTTTATCTATATACAGTTCCAAAGACTCATATTAGAGATTTGCGAATACAGACACTTCTTGATGATGATTACAAGGATGCAACCTTAGTAATCGACATGGATGTTGTGGGAAGTGGACTAGTTCAGATGACACTTTCCGATGATGATGCAGATATCCTTAACAAGATTGCAGTAGAGGAAGGCATGAATCACATGGAAGTACATGTGAGGGAGCCAGAGCTTTGGAGTGCTGAAAAGCCATATCTGTTTGATTTACAGCTAAATGTATTTGGCGAAACTGGAAGACTTTCAGAGGTAATTAAGGAAAAGGTTGGCTTTAGACGCTTTGAGATGAAGGATGGAATGATGCACATTAACGGGAAACGCATCGTTTTCAAGGGCGTTAATCGCCACGAATTTTCTTCATCCACAGGACGTGTTCTGTCAGAGGAAGATATCTTAAAGGATATAATCACAATCAAGCAGAACAACATAAATGCAATTCGTACAAGCCACTATCCTAATCAGACATATTTCTACAGATTATGCGATATTTTTGGTTTATATGTTATAGATGAAACAAACTTAGAGACTCATGGAACCTGGCAGACACCAATCCAAATTATGAAGCTAAAGGATGACAGCTATGCTGTTCCTGGCGATAGACCGGAATTTACAGACAATGTAATCGACAGAGCCCACAGTATGTTTGAGAGAGATAAGAATCATCCATGTATTCTTATATGGTCTCTTGGAAATGAAAGCTATGGCGGTACCAATCTTCGCAAGATGCAGGATAAAATTCATGAGTGGGACAGCACACGTTTGGTGCATTATGAGGGAGTATTTAATGATAGACGTGTGGATCTTTCTGATATGGAATCCACAATGTACGCACCAGTTAAGGCTATCAAGGAGTGGTTAAAGAATCACAAGGATAAGCCTTATATCAACTGCGAATATATGCATGCAATGGGTAACAGCTGTGGCGCAATGAGCAAGTACACCGAGCTTGCATACGAAGAGCCATTGTTCCAGGGCGGATTTATCTGGGATTATATCGACCAGGCCATTACTATCAAGGATAATCACGGCGTAGAATTTGAAGCCTACGGTGGTGATTTTGATGATAGACCAAATGATGGCAGCTTCTCAGGCGATGGCATCTGCTACAGCAAAAACAGAGAGCCTAGCCCAAAGATGCAGGAGGTAAAACACGATTACCAGAATATCAAGATTACCTTTGAGGCAAACAAGGCCATAATTGAAAATAGAAATCTGTTTACAAATACAAACGAATATACAGCTATTCTTACAGTAGAGCGTCTTGGAGATTTGATCGCAGAGGAGGAGCTTACTATCGATTGCCCACCTCTTACAACAACAGAGTATGCTCTAGAGCTTGATTTACCAAGGGATGACGAATATATAGTTACACTTTCGTTTGTGCTTAAGGAAGATACTCTGTGGGCTAGAAAAGGCCATGAGGTAGCTTTTGGGCAGACCACAGTAGGCAGATTTACATTTGAGCGCGGACAGGCTCAGAAGCTGACTGTTACACAAGGCTTCCATAACCTTGGTGTAAAGGGCGATGATTTTGAGGTATTGTTCGTTGGTGTAAAGGGTTTAAGCTCATATAAATATCACGGCAGGGAGTTATTAAAGCGCTTTGTAATGCCAAACTTCTGGCGCCCAATGACAGAAAATGATTTAGCTAATCAGCTGCCTTTTAGAGCAGGTCAGTGGAAGCTAGCCAGCAAATATATCGCTACAAACCGTATGGATGATGGAATTAATGAGGTTCCACATGTAGAGGTTTCAGAGGACAGCGTAAAGGTGGTATACACATATCATCTGGCTACAAGGCCAGCTGGTAAATGCCAGGTAGAATATATCGTTCATGCTGATGGTTTGGTAGATTGTACACTGCGTCTTCCTATATCAACAGAAATAGGTGAATTACCAGAGCTTTCAATGGCATTTGCACTTGATAGCAGCTTAGAAAACCTGGAATGGTACGGAAGAGGACCAGAGGAAACCTACAACGATAAATGCCACGCAAAGCTAGGAATATTTAGAAATAAGGTAGCTGACAACATGGCCAAATACTTAGTTCCTCAGGAATGCGGAAATCATGAGGATGTACGCTATGCAAAGCTCACAGATGAAAGAGGAAATGGAGTATTGTTTTTAGCTGAGGGTAATGGATTTTCAGCATTGCCATACACAGTGCATGAAATTGATGAGGCAATGCACCCTACGGAGCTTCCTCCAGTGCATTTCACTCATGTGCGAATAGGTAAGCAAATGGGCATTGCAGGAGATGATACATGGGGCGCTAAAACCCACCCAGAATTCATGCTTGATAACAGCAAGGACATGGCAATTTCCTTTAGTTTCAGGGGTATTTAAGGCATAATATATATGGTATAATGAATGTCGGCTGCAAAGGTGTGGCCGGCATTTTTTAAAAGCAAATACTTGCTTAAACTAGAAGGAAAGTTGAGGGATAATTATGTTTGAATCTAATGACACATTCGTAGAAGAGGCAGTAAAAGTAATTGAGACAGCTCAGGATAAAACAAAGAAAACAGCTGCTTCTGTAATAACTTTAATATTATTAGTCAGTCTTGTTACCTATTCACGAGGGTTTTTGACAATTATTATGGCGATTTTGCTCATTGCTATGGCTATATATACGATAATATTATACTCGAACAAAAACATAGAATATGAATATGACTACACAAATGGTAGCCTTGAAATTGCTAAAATCATTAACAACGAGAAGAGAAAAAAGGTTGTTACTGTTGAATCGAGCGAAGTAAAGATGGTTGCAGCAACAGATACTAATGAATCACTTAAATACGACCATGTACAGCTTAAAACTTATGATTGCAGCGCCCATGATTCAGAGCAAAAAGATTACATCTTAGTGGCTCACAGCGAGGCAAAAGGCAACGATTTCAAAGTAATATTCACACCTTCAGAGAAGTTGCTCAAAGCAATGGCTAAATACAACAAACACGACATATATCTCTAAAGCCTTCCCCCTCTGGGGGAAGGTGTCAGCGTAGCTGACGGATGAGGGTAAAAGGAGAATCAAATGAACGTACAAGAACTAAAGCAAATATTCGAATCAAAATTCGGCGAAGCTGGCGATATCCGCACATATTTCGCTCCAGGCCGAGTAAATCTTATCGGTGAACACACAGATTACAATGGTGGCCACGTATTTCCATGCGCACTTACAATTGGAACATACGCAGTAGCAAGAAAGCGCGAGGATAAGGTAATAAAGCTTTACTCAGCAAACATCGAAAGAGTAGGCGTTATCGAAAGCTCACTTGATGATCTTACAAACAAGGATGAATACAACTGGGCAAACTATCCACTTGGTGTTGTTTGGGCCTTAATCGAGAAGGGTGCAGAAATTAAATCAGGATTTGAAATGGTAGTTTGGGGCAATATTCCCAACGGTTCAGGCCTTTCATCATCTGCTTCACTTGAGGTACTTACAGGCACAATGCTTAACGATATGTTTGGCTTAGACAAGACAATGATTGATTTAGCCCTTATCGGACAGTATTCAGAGAACAATTTCAATGGATGTAACTGTGGTATAATGGACCAATTTGCGGTAGCAATGGGACAAAAAGACCACGCCATTTTCCTTGACTGTGCAGATTTATCCTATAAATATGCCAGCGTAAAGCTTGAAGGAGCTAAGATTGTTATTACAAATTCTAAGGTAAAGCACTCGCTTGTAGACAGCGCATATAACGACAGAAGAAATGAGAGCGCTCAGGCTCTTGCAGATCTTCAGACAGTATGCGGCATCAGCACTCTTGGTGATCTTACAGACGAGGAATTCGAAAAGTATGGCAGTGCTATTAAGGATGAGGTTAACTACCGCAGAGCAAAGCATGCAGTAGCTGAGAACCAGCGTACAATCAAGGCTGTAGATGCTCTTAATAAGAACGATATTGAAACATTTGGTAAGCTTATGAACGCTAGCCACGTTTCACTTCGAGACGACTACGAAGTATCATGTGAAGAAGTAGATTTCCTTGTAGAAACAGAGTGGTCAGTTCCAGGCGTAATCGGAGCTCGTATCACAGGCGGCGGCTTCGGAGGCTGTACAGTAGCAATCGTAAAGGATGAGGCTGTTGAGAACTTTAAAGAAGTTGTAGGCAAGGCTTACAAAGAGAAATTTGATTTAGATGCTGAGTTCTACGTAGTAGATATCGGCGATGGCGCAAAGAGAATTGCATAAACCAAAGGGGCTTTTTACAGCCCCTTTTTTGTTGTCAATCCTTGCTTTAAGATAGGTAAGGTAGAATAACCCTGCGCTAGTAACAGGGGATTATCAATTTTACGTATGAGGGTTTGAGCGGCTTGGAATCCTAAATCAAACATATCAATGTCGACTACAGTAGGCTTAGGCTCGATAATATTTGCGTAGGGATAGCTATCAAATGTGATAAAGGCAATATCATTAGGAACATCAAGCTTCAAATCTAAAATTCCTGCGGAAACCCCAAAAGCAATGGTGTTATTTTCACATATAATAGCCTGTATTTTAGGATTATCCGTAAGTATTTCTTTGGTTAAGCTTCTAGCGTTAGAAATATTAGAGGAAATACTATATATATTTTCGGCCGCCAAATGTAAGCCATGGTTGATAAATGCTTTCTTAACACCCTTTAGGCGTTGATTTGAAATAAAATCAGTTCTTTTTTCTCCAATGAAAACAATATTCATGTATCCACATTCAAGCAAATGCTCTGCAGCACACTGGCCAGCTAAAACGTGATTTGTATCAATCCAACACAGCTGATTATCCATGCTTGGACTACCGATAATCACATGAGGAAAATTTGAATCGATGATATATTTAGCAGTTTCCTCAGTCACAGCGGAACCATGTACAAGTATTCCATCTGCACAGCCCGATTGTATAGCTTGAATAACAGGGGATTCCTGTCCATCCTTCATTGATATATCCATAAGACTTAATGTGTAATCAAGGCCAGACAAGGCGCTATAGGAGCCATCCATGATTTCAAACATGTGAGGATTAAGATATGGCTCATTTTTCTTCATTGATGTAAGAAAAATAATGTTTTTAGTATTCTGTTTTGCAAAACTCACAGCCCTGGAATTTGGGGTGTAGTTCAGCCTTCTAATGGTTTCTTGCACTCTGTTAATAGTATCTTGTGAGATAGAACCCTTCCCATTAATGATTTTCGAAACAGTAGAGATGGAAACCCCAGCTTCGTTTGCAACATCTTTTATAGTTACACTCATAAAAACCTCCCGTAAAAATGCACAAATTAAAAAAATAAGGATAGCGTTTTCCTACAAAAGGAAAAGAAAATATCCTAATAAACATTGAAAATACATATCTTGTGAATTAAATTCTATGTCATGAAAGATAAATAATCAACGAGTAAGGAAAAAGTTTCCTAAAATATATGCGAAAGGAATATGTATTTTGATATTAAGTGGTATAAGTCATGCACCTTTATCTAAGGATGCGTACATGGTTGCAGAAGATAGTCTTGTAGTATCGATAAAAGCAGAAAAGGGAGATTTAGCAAAAGTAGATTTATATTTTGGCGACAGAGTATGTCAGAAGGATCCAATAGATGTATTCAAAGTTGAGATGGAGCTTGTAGCTTCAGATATGGTAAACGATTACTTTGAATGTGAGATAAAGACAGATTATACAAGGGTATGCTATTACTTTGAGCTTACAGATTTTGCAGGTGAGAAGCTATTTTATGATGAATATGGTTTTTCACAGTGCATAAGTACTAACAGAACTCAATATTTTCAATTCCCTTATCTAAGAAAGGAGGATATGATTTCAATTCCTGAATGGGTAAATGGAATTGTTATGTATCATATATTTCCAGATAGCTTTGCAGATGGAAAAAGAAGTATATCTTGTGAAGGAAAAAATATACAGGAGGGCGATATCCAGTATCACTCAAATTTAGGTGGAACCATTAAGGGTATTGAGGAAAATCTAGATTATATTGCTTCACTAGGAGCAAATTGCATATATATAAATCCTATATTTAAGGCAAATTCATATCACAAGTATGACACTGTAGACTATATGGATATTGATCCATGTTTTGGCACAATTGAGGATTTTAAGGAGCTTGTAAAAGCCTGTCATAGCAAGGATATTAAGGTGATATTAGACGGCGTATTCAATCATTGCGGCCCAGATTTCTTTGCCTTTAAGGATGTTCTAAAAAATGGAGAGAAATCAAAATATGTAGATTGGTTTTATAAGCTGAGATTTCCAATCGAGACAAAGCCTATTCCAAACTACGAAGCATTTGCATACGTGGCAGCTATGCCAAAGCTGAATACAGGAAATCCAGAGGTGGAGAAATACTGCTGTGATGTGGGCAGATTCTGGATTAAAGAATGTGGAATTGATGGCTGGAGAATGGATGTAGCCAATGAAATCAACCATGATTTCTTTAGGGCCTTCAGAAAGGCTATAAAGGAGGAAAATCCAGAAAGCTTTTTAATTGGGGAAATCTGGGAGGATTCTACTATATGGCTCCAAGGTGACCAGTTTGATTCAACTATGAATTATACCTTTACAAATATCTGTAAGGATTTCTTCGGAACAGAAGAAATAAGTGTATCAACCTTTGACGCCAGAATTCATAAGATGAATCGCAGATATCCAAGGCAGGTAGCACTGGCGCAAATGAATTTTTTGGATACACATGATGTGCAGCGCTTTAAATCGGCCTGCAATTCGGATGAAGAAAGGCTGAAGTTGGCCCTTGCCTACATGGTATGTGCTGTTGGTATCCCATCAGTATTTTATGGAGATGAAAAGGGAATCGAGGGTACAACAGAGCCAGAATATCGTAGCCCAATGGCATGGGAAAAGGAAACAGAGCTGGAAGATTATTATAGACAGTTATTGCAAATTCGACGAAGCACTAAAGCCCTTCAAAAGGGAAACTACAAAACAGTCCTATGTGATGATGAAAAGAAGCTGTACATGTTTTCAAGGACATATGAAGACGAAACAGCACTCATCATTTTTAATATGGGAAATAATGCGGAAGAGGTATCAATTCCAAATTATTTAGATCAAGGCTGGATAAATGCATTGTCAGGGAAGGAGGAAGCAGGAAAACAAATAGGTGTTGAGGGAAGAACAGCTTTGATATTAATTAAAAAAGGGAACTAGTTAACAGCAAAAAGAGGAGAAGAAATGAAAGCAAAAAGAGTATTAGCAATTTTACTTAGTGTTTGCACAGTTTCCAGCGGATTAATTGTGAAGGATACTAAGGCAGAAGCAGCAGATTCCCTGCAGGGGGAAAGTGTTTATCAGATTATGGTAGACAGATTTTACGATGGAGATCCATCAAACAATGCTAAAGGGGAAGCATTTAGAACAGCGGAATATATAGAAGATGATTTCCGATATATGCACGGCGGTGATTGGCAGGGAATCATTGATAAAATTGATTATATAAAGGGAATGGGATATACAGCAATCTGGATTAGCCCCGTTGCAGACCCACAGCTTTGGGGTATGCCAGATTCAACAGGAAAGCAGTGGCCTACAGCATATCATGGCTACAATGTTTATGATCCAAACAGAGCAAGTAGATATTTTGGAGCAAGCAATGCCGAGGAAAGTGAAAATAAGCTAAAGGAGCTTGTAAATGTATGCCATGCTAATGGGCTCAAGGTAATAATTGATGTGGTTCCAAACCATGTAGGTGATTACATCCAAGGTACAGGTGGAAATGCTCACTATATTTCAGGTGGAAATCTAAAGGAAGGTACACAGATTAAACCGGCTGCACCATTTGATAACATTTCTTACTATCATAATAATGGTGACATAGATTTTAGCTTTGAGCACCCACACGAGCCTTGGAAAACAGCATATCTTGAGGACCATGATTTAGGTGGATTGGATGATGTTGATTTAGATAATTATGCAGCTAAAAGCGCAATGTTTAATTCTATTGAATATTGGATAAAGACAACAGGCGCAGATGCAATTCGCGTTGATGCAGCGAAGTGTATGAAGCCATCAGATATCCATGAGCTTCAGTCTAGATGCGGGGTAACATCATTTGGCGAGAACTTTGATATGTGCCCTGAGTTTGTGTCACAGTGGGTAGGAAGCAATGCAGAGGATGGAATGCTTGACTTCCCATTGTTCCAGGCAATTGTAAATGATTTTGCATACGGACAGAACTTCAACAATACATCAGAACTTTCAATTCAGAAGGTATTTGATAGTGATGGAGTTTATGGAGGTAGAGCAAATAATATGGTTACCTTCATTGATAACCATGACAGAAACAGATTCCTTACAGAAGCAGGTGGTAATGTTGCGAAAATGCAGAATGCATTAACATTCATCTTTACATGCCGTGGCGTTCCTGTAGTATTCCAGGGTACAGAGCAGAACAAGGGTAATGCAAATGGTCAGATTATCAACGGAATTGCTGACACCTGGAATAGATGGAGCATGGTAAAGAAGGACATCAATGGAAATGTAATTACAGATTACTTTAATACAGATACTGATACATATAAGCTTATTGCAAAGCTTAACAAGGTACGACAGGAAAACCCAGCTCTTCAGTATGGTACTCAGCGCGAGATGTGGACAGCAGAGCATTACTATGCATTCTCTAGAAGAATTGATTCTGGAGAAAGAGAAGGCGAGGAAGTCATCTGTGCATTCAATAATGCTGGATACACAATCACGAACAATATGCAGATTAGAAAAGAAAGCTCAATTAAGCCTGGTGATGTGCTTGTAAATGTTTTCGATTCTAACGATAGAGTTACTGTTTCTAAGGACAGTAAGGTAGAGGTTTCAGTAAATGGAAACTCAAATAAGATATATAGAGTTGAAAAGGGCGAAAACCCTGATAAAGAGACAGTAGAGGTATCCTTCAAAATTAAGAATGCCGATACTTACTGGGGACAGAACGTTTATCTTGTAGGGGATTGCGACGAGTTTGGTAACTGGAACACAAAGGAAGCAGTAGGACCAGGAAAGTGCCCTAATTATCCAACATGGGAGGTAAATGTAAAACTTCCAAAGAATAAGAGAATCGAATTCAAGGCTATTAAAATGGATGATAATGGAAATGTCGTTTGGGAAAATGGTAATAACAGAGTAATCGAAACAGGCGATAGCGATATGAATTACGAATTTGATTTCTAAATAGTAAAAGGCTTCTACCATATCATGGAAGAAGCCTTTTTTCTATGGAAAAATATACGCCTTATCAATATTATTCTATAGAAAAATATTTACATAACACATATTTTTCTATAGAATAATATCAGAGGAGGTATCATTATGCTAGAGAGAAAGATACTTTACAGTCTGAGAGAGTGGAGAAAAAGAAAAGGCCATAAAAGCTTGATAGTCACAGGACAGCGTCAGGTAGGAAAGACTTATGTTGTGGATCAGATGTTTTCAAAGGACTATGAATCATATATTTATATCAATTTCATTGAAGAACCATCTATGATAGGAGAATTCTCAGGTGACCTTGATATAGATACATTAAAGCTTAATATCTCAGCAAGAAGACCTGGAACAAAGTTTATAGACGGAAATACATTGTTATTACTAGATGAGATACAGGAATGTCCAAATGCCATAGCTTCTCTGAAGTTTTGGACAGAGGATGGAAGATACGATGTGATTGGTATGGGTTCATCATTAGGTATGAACTACATGAGTGAGATTTCATATCCTGTAGGTAAGGTAGAATATTTATCTATGCACTCCCTAGACTTTGAAGAATTCCTTTGGGCAGAAGGAATGGATAAAACTGTAATAGAAGGTATTAGGAAGTATTTTGATAATATAGAAAAAATGCCTGGCTCGTTGATAGGTACTATGACAAGCTATCTTCGCAGGTATATGGTGATAGGCGGCATGCCAGAAGTAGTATCTACTTACATCGATACAAAGGATTTACATGCAGTTCACGAATTGCAAGGTCGATTAATAAGAGATTATAAAGCTGATATAGCCAGATTTGCTGATGCAAATATGAGAATTAAGGCGCAGGAATGCTATGAATCTATTCCGTACCAATTGACAAAGGAAAATCATAAATTTCAATATTCAAAGGTGGAGTCAAAAGCTACCGCAAACAAATTTGGCTCAAGTATTGCATGGCTAAATAATCAGCTATTAACTGTGCAGGTGCAGAATCTTAAGAGGATAGAATTTCCATTAGAATCTTATGCAGATGAAACGAACTTTAGAATATATCCAACAGACATAGGCATCCTAGTAGGCATGTTTGATGAGGGATTAAAAAAGGCTCTGCTTGAAGATAACAGCATCGAAGAAAAAGCAAGTGGATTAATCTTAGGAACTGCAAAAGGAGCTCTATATGAGGCGCTTGCAGCAGATATGCTTCACAAAAGGGGCTACAATAAACTGTTCTTCTTTAAGCATGAAAAAAATACCAGCGAAATTGAATTTGTAATAATGAAAGAAGATGAGATAATCCCAATCGAAATTAAAGCAGGCAGGAAGCAGGCTAATTCTCTAAAGAACATCCTAGAGAATAGCTCACACCTTAAAAAGGGATATAAGATGGCATCTGTAAATATTGGCAAATCAGATAAAATAATTTCAATGCCGATATTTATGTTGATGTTTATGTAGAAAAAGAGCCACCATCATTTGGTGGCTCTTATATAATTGTAAAGCATGAGCGAGAGCTTTACGGTGATTGCATCTGAGAATTTTCTTACATCATATCCAGTTAAATCAGCAAATTTATCAAGACGGTAGATAAGAGTATTTCGGTGAATAAACATCTTACGGCTGGTTTCGGCCAAAGATAAGTCATTATCGAAAAATGCCTCTAAAAGGTTCAAAGTTTCCACGTCAAGACCAGATAAAATGTCGAAATTGATATGGTTGTTTAAATATGTCTCAACTTCATCGGCAGGTATATTGTAAAGCAATCGGCCTAGCCCAAGGGTATTGTATGAATAAATATGACCTGAACTGTTAAAGATATTGCCGATGTGCATAGCAATAACAACATCCTTGTAGGAAGAAGGCAGGTCTGTAAAATTGTTAGTAGGTAAATCGTAAGAAACCTTAAAAGACATGAAGGCTTCGGACTCAAGCATATCCAAAAATTCCATACAGTACTGATTAATCTCTTCGGAATCAGGAGTCTTTTCAAAGTGTACAATCAATGCAATATGCTTAGAATCAATCTGAACCAAGGCATCCTGCGAATCTGGAAGAAGGCTCTTTAACAGTGATACAGCTTCCTTTGTGTAATCAGTCTGGCTTTCCAGGTAGAAAACCATGCGAACAGCGTTTTCATCTATATGGAAGCGATGAATGTAGGCTGCTGCGTCTGAATAAGAAAGCTCTCTGGTAAGGAAAGCCCTGTAGAAGGAGCTTTTAGAATCAAGAACATTGAATCTAACAACCATTTCCTTAAGCTTATTAATAGTTTCATCATCTGAAAGTTCAGAATCAGATATTTCAAAATTAATTCCAGTAGCCTTTGATAATTGCTCTAATAATTTTTGCTTTTTTTCTTCAAAATTCATTTCAATACCCCAATAAAAAGATAGCAACATTATAGCATAAAAAAACTGGATGCGAGTGCATCCAGTCTTTTTTTATATGGCTAAGTATTAGTTAGCAATTGTAAGCTCTGTATCCTTATCGAAGAAGTGAGCCTTCTCCATATCAAGAGCAAACTTAACTGTGTCGCCGCCTCTAGCTGTTGTACGTGGGTCAACTCTTGCTGTAACCTGAGTTCCAGCATAATCGAAGTATAAGTAAACTTCTGCACCAAGAAGCTCGTATACAGAAATCTTAGCTTCGATAACTGAAGCAGACTGTGTATCAACGAAGATCTGTGAATCATGAATATCCTCTGGACGGATACCAAGGATTACAGACTTGTTAGCATAACCAGCATCTGAAAGAGCCTTTGTCTTTGCAGGTGGAATCTGAAGGCTAGCACCGTTAACCTGGATAGCTGAGCAATCAGCATTAAGTGTTCCCTCAAGGAAGTTCATCTGAGGTGATCCGATGAATCCAGCAACGAAGAGGTTGCATGGCTTCTGGTAAAGGTTAGCTGGTGTATCAATCTGCTGAACAACACCGTCCTTCATAACTACGATTCTTGTACCAAGTGTCATAGCCTCTGTCTGATCGTGTGTAACGTAGATCATTGTTGCTCCAAGTGAATCATGAAGCTTAGAAATCTCAGTTCTCATCTGAACACGAAGCTTTGCATCAAGGTTTGAAAGAGGCTCATCCATAAGGAATACCTTAGGGTTACGAACGATTGCACGACCCATAGCAACACGCTGTCTCTGACCACCTGAAAGAGCCTTTGGCTTTCTGTCAAGAAGCTTCTCAAGGTCAAGGATTCTAGCTGCCTCACGTACCTTCTTATCGATTTCGTCCTTTGGTACCTTACGTAACTTAAGACCAAATGCCATGTTATCGTAAACTGTCATATGTGGGTAAAGAGCGTAGTTCTGGAATACCATTGCGATATCTCTGTCCTTAGGCTCTACGTCGTTCATAAGCTTTCCATCGATGAGAAGCTCACCGTCTGAAATCTCTTCAAGACCAGCAATCATACGAAGTGTTGTAGACTTACCACAACCAGAAGGTCCTACGAAGATGATGAATTCCTGATCCTTAATGTCAAGATTGAAATCCTTAACAGCGTGGAAACCGTTAGGATATTTCTTATTAATGTTTTTTAATTGAATGTCTGCCATTGTAAAAATCCTCTCTTTTTTTTAAATCTATTTGGGAATCTCCCTTAACTATCTACGATTATAAAAAATGGAGAAATTGTGAACAATGTTAGAATAACCAAAAAATACAAAATCCTTTCGTTATTTTGACAACCACATGTGAAAAATGCACAAAACCATAAGTCTTAAATTGAGCACATACACTATAGTTCAATATATAATATGTATAAAAGAACGGTTAGTGTGGTATAATACATAGGAGTGTATATATTAATAACATTAGGGAGATTGTTATTATGGAATCAGCAAAATATAGGAATCGCTTAAATCGTTATCTGCGATTCCCTCTATACATGCTTATTATCTTTTTAATAGGATGTATCGCAGTTAGTTTTGTAGATACAAAAGTGGCAGGCATTATGACTGCCTTTGTATTTGTGTATGGAGTTATTTGTTTCATATATTACAGAGCTAATCTGAAATCATTCAAAAATACCATTATTGATTACGCAGTGCACTATGGCACTGTACAAAAGGAGCTCATCAAAAACTTCCGCTTGCCTTATGTGCTTTTGGATTCATCTGGCAAGATTATTTGGATGAATGATGAGTTTAGAGAGCTTGTGGATAAAAACAAGACATATAACAAGTCAATTACCAGCATCTTTTCAGAGATTACTCGTGAAGGCATTGACCACGCTAAGGATGATAATTTCGATATTCACATTGAATATAACGATAGAAAATACTTAGCCTGCTTGCAAAGACTTGATATGTCGGAGCCTCTTTCTGGTGGAAATATTTCTATAAATATGGAAGATTCATCAGATGGCCTGGTTGCAGTAATCCTTTTTGACGAAACAGATATTCAGGCTACAAAGGCAAAGATTAATGACCAGTCGATGGTAATGGCCCTTCTTTATGTTGATAATTACGATGAGGTATTCGAACAGGTTGAAAATGCTAAACGCTCAATGCTTTTAGCCCTATTAGACAGAAAGATTAATAAATACTTTGGCGAAGGAAATGCCATTGTAAGACGTTTGGAAAAGGATAAGTATTTAATCATCTTCCAACACAAGTATCTTAAGCAGTTTGAAGAAGATAAATTCTCAATTGTGGAAGATATCACCACTATTAAGATGGGAAATGACAAGGATATTACAGTAAGTATCGGTGTTGGCTTAGGTAGTGACAGCTATACGCAAAAGGCACAGTATGCTCATGTGGCAATCGATCTTGCACTTGCCCGCGGTGGTTGCCAGGTAGTTGTTAAGAATGGCCAGAACGTATCATATTATGGTACACATGGTAAGGAAGTAGAGCGTACCACACGTGTTAAAGCGAGAGTTAAGGCCCAGGCTCTTCGAGAGCTAATGGAGACTCGAGAGCGAATCATCGTAATGGGACACAATCTTTCCGATGCAGATTGCCTTGGCGCTTCTGTCGGCGTGTACTGTGCAGGCCGAGAGATTGGCAAGCCAGTAAATATCGTAATTGATACAATCACCAGCTCAATGAGACCGGTGGTAGAGTCTTTCACAGAAAAGGGTGAATATCCAGATGATATGTTTATTACCAGTGAGCAAGCCCTGAACCTGTGCAACGACAACACACTTATAATGGTTGTTGATACAAATAGACCAAGCTATGTAGAATGTCCAAACCTACTTAATAAGAACAAAAATATTGTTGTAATTGACCACCACAGGCAGGTGGATGAAGTAATAGAGAATCCAATTCTTTCATACATCGAGCCTTATGCATCATCAGCAAGTGAGATGATTGCCGAGGTTTTACAGTATTTTGCGGATAAGATTAATATCAACCCAACAGAGGCTGATTGTATTTACGCAGGTATACTTATCGATACAAACAACTTTATGACAAAAACGGGTGTCCGTACATTTGAAGCAGCAGCTTTCCTTCGCCGTAATGGCGCCGAGGTTACTCGTGTTCGAAAGATGCTTCGTGAAAATATGGAAACCTACAAGGCACGTGCTGAAATCGTTAGAAACGCTAGAGTTTACAGAGATGCATTTGCTATAGCAGAATGTGAGCCAGATGGCAATCTTGAAAGTCCTACAGTTGTAGGCGCTCAGGCAGCCAATGAGCTTCTTAATATCGTAGGAATCAAGGCTTCCTTTGTTCTTACAAAATTTATGGATAAGATATTCATAAGCTCTCGTTCAATCGATGAAATTGATGTGCAGAGTATTATGGCACGCCTTGGTGGTGGTGGACATGTAAACATCGCAGGCGCTCAGATTCAAAACAGAACCCTAGAAGAGGTTCGCGAGGATCTTGAGGCCACAATAGATAAAATGCTAGAAGAAGGAGAAATTAGACTATGAAAGTAATATTACTTGCAGATGTAAAATCACTTGGAAAAAAAGGTGAGGTTGTAGAAGTAAGTGAAGGATATGCTAGAAACATGCTTTTCAAGAAAAAGCTTGGTGTAGAGGCTACAAACGCAGCACTTAACGACCTTAAGCTTCAGAATAAGCACGATGAAAAGGTGGCTCAGGAAAATTATGAGGCCGCTTTAGCATTTGAAAAGGAAATTGCTGAGTGGAAGGTTGAGACCAAAATCAAGACAGGAGAAGGCGGACGTACCTTCGGTTCAGTATCTACAAAGGAAATAGCTGAAGCTGCAAAGAAGCAGTACGGCAAGGAAATCGATAAAAAGAAAATCGTTCTTGATGATCCAATCAGAGGTCTTGGCACTTACGAGGTAAAGGTTAAGCTTCATCCAAAGGTAACAGCTACACTTCGTGTTCACGTGTCAGAACAATAAAATTAGGGGAATAATTAATGGAAGACGTAATCAAACGACAAATGCCTAATTCTCTAGAGGCAGAGCAGTCTGTTATTGGTTCGATGATTGTAGATAGGGACGTTATTGTGGAATGTTCCGAAATCCTTATTAAGGATGATTTCTACCACCAACAGTATGGAATGCTTTTCGAAGCCATCGTTGAGCTTTACAACGCTGGCGAGCCTGTAGATGAGGTAACCTTGCAGAACAAGCTTAAGGAAAAGGGAGTTCCACCAGAATTCGCTTCCCTTGAGTTCATACAGGAATTGGTATTGGGTGTACCTACAACAGTAAATGCAAAAAGCTATGCCAATATCGTAAAGGATAAGGCAGTACTTCGAAATATCATTAAGGTAAATCAGAATATCGAGAACATGTGCTTTGAAGGTTCTGAAGAGGTTGATACCATCCTTAATCAGACTGAGCATGACATATTCGCCCTGGTGCAGAATCGTGGAAACACAGATTATGTGCCAATCAAGCAGGTTGTTATGAATGCCATTGCAAAGATTGAGCAGGCATCAAAGCAGCGAGGCGTAGTTACTGGTATTCCAACAGGCTTTATTGATTTGGACAGACAGACTGCAGGCTTGCAGCCATCTGACCTTATTCTTATTGCGGCCCGTCCATCAATGGGTAAAACAGCCTTCGTTCTTAACCTGGCACAGCATATCACTATCCATGAGCATTTATGCGCAGCCATATTCTCACTGGAAATGTCAAAGGAGCAGCTGGTTAACCGTCTATTCGCCCTAGAATCAAGAGTAGATGCCCAGAAGCTTCGTACCGGTAATCTGCAGGAAGCAGATTGGGAAAACCTTATCGAAGGTGCTGGTAAAATCGGTAATTCAAAGCTTATTATTGATGATACACCAGGTATCTCAATCGGAGAGCTTCGTAGTAAATGTAGAAAATTTAAAATGGAATTTGGCCTTTCTATTATCATCATCGACTACTTGCAGTTGATGTCAGGTAATGGAAAATCAGAAAGTAGACAGCAGGAAATCTCAGAGATTTCTCGTTCACTAAAAGGTCTTGCCAGAGAGCTGAATGTACCAGTTATTGCACTGTCGCAGCTTTCCCGTGCCGTTGAGCAGCGTCCAGATCATCGTCCAATGATGTCTGACCTTCGTGAATCAGGTGCCATCGAGCAGGATGCCGACGTGGTTATGTTCATCTACCGTGATGATTACTATAACCACGATACAGAGCTTAAGGGTGTATCTGAAATCATCGTAGCTAAGCAACGTAACGGTCCTATCGGAACCATCGAGCTTACTTGGTTACCAGAATACACAAGATTTGCTAATAGAGACCACAGTGGCCAATCAAATCATGAGTAAGGCTTCTCCCTGGTGGAGAAGCTGTCACCGCAGGTGACTGATGAGGGGATAATTACAAATGACCCTCATCCGTCTGCTTCGCAGCCACCTTCTCCCATTGGGAGAAGGCTTTTTTTTATGCAAAAAAAGAAGTGCTGCAACGCAACACTTCTTAACCGGTTTTCTTGATTAAGTTATTACTTAATGATTAGCCCTGAGAGATAGCTCCTGTTGGGCAAACACCTGCGCAAGTACCACAATCAACACATGCACCTGCATCGATGTTGAACTGTGAATCTCCCTGAGAGATAGCACCTACTGGGCACTCAGGCTCGCATGTACCACATGATACACATGAATCAGAAATTACGTATGCCATAATAAAATTCCTCCTTAAATATAATTAATAAAAATTATCAATTACGAGTTGATGAGACTATAATACAACTAAATTGTGTCTAAATCAAGGACAAAATTAAATTTTTAAAAATATAGCTAAAATCAAGGGATAAAGCGGTTCACATAAACTAACTTCTGTTGATTTAGGCTAACATGAGTTTAAATTGTGTACACAACTTAGTTAATATCAAACTAACCTATTTATTAAGTATGTATTAACAATGCTTATAATCAATTGCGAAAAATCGAAATACATGGTATTATCAATTGAAATCAAATAAAGAAAGGAAGTATTTGAAATGGCAAGAGTATCAAAGGCAACAATGATTGGTGAGCTTCTTCAGATTGATGCTGACGTAGCACCTATTTTACTTAATATCGGCATGCACTGTCTCGGATGTCCATCATCTCAGATGGAAACAATTGAGGAGGCAGCTATGGTACACGGTATCGATGCTGACGATCTTGTAGAAGAGATTAATACATTCTTAGATTCAAAGGCTTAATGAGCAAATAAAAAAGACCAGTTTTGCTGGTCTTTTTTGTTGCTTAAATTGTGGCGAGCTTTTGAATTGCATCGCCTTCAGCCATTATTTCGTAGTGTTCAGCCATATATTGGTCTGTTCCAACTACATAGTTCTGCTGGTTGCTATATTCTGAAAGAATATTGCACACTTTGTTGTAGGTCTCGGCTGAGTCTTCTGATTTGCTAACTACTAAATAGTATTTGTCGTCAAATGGACTCTTGTAGAGAGAATTCTTTCCAGTGTAAAACGTAGCCAGGATACCTGATAATCTAAGTACATCATCCAGATTGTCGAAAACGAACATTTTGGTAATGTCTACAGGTAAACCCTTTTTAGCTGCTTCCTCTGGGGAAGCTGCGATTGCGGCCTGTGCCTTTTCAATAAGGCTATTAAAGATATTTAAGATATCATCAGCCGCTGATTCATTGAATGGCTTGGCTGGTGCATCGTTAGCATCCATATCGTCATCATCATAATCATCATCGTCCTCTGAAAATCTAGAGAAACGAGTATCTAATTCGTCAGGATTTTCAACCTTTGTAACTACAAGAATAATAGATTCTGATGAAAGCGGTATAGCTTCTATCATAAGCGGAATATCTTCTGCTTCGAAACCGTACTGGTATGCAGCCTGTTCCATAAGCTCCTTAAACAGTGCTCTGGCTTTGGCTGAGCCGTAAGCAAGCTCTGAAAGCTTGATGTGGCGGCTTATTAAATCTTCTCTCGATAGAGTGCATCTGATCTGGTTCTCGTTGATTCTTTCAATCTTCATAAAAATCACCTCCCGAATCGAAATAAGATGCGACTAAAGCAAATTTCTTATTCGAATTATATATATATTATATCGGAAAGTAAAGGCGAGAAGCCATATAAATCGTGATAAAATTATAAAATTTTTATAAAATATTGGTGTTATAGAAAAATATTTATTTTCAAATTGGGTATTGCAATATAATTTTACATGTGATATAAACTTATCTGCAAGATGCCTTTCCGAAAGGAAGGAGCAGAGTAATATGATACCTGAAGATATAGAAGACAGGTATGACATAGTTCAAATACTGCAAGAAACAGCAGCTACAGCAGTATTACTTGTCAATTACAGAAAGATAGGAGCATTAAGGGTTCTAAAGGCGGTTCACAGTGCCCATCCTGATGCACACAGCATCCTATCCGAAGCACATCTTTTACAGGGGATTAAATCATCCCAAGTACCCACAATTTTTAGTGTAGAAGATACAAATGAGATGAACTACCTAGTTGAGGAATACGTAGAAGGACAATCTCTGCGTGAGTATTTGCTAGATACAATAATCTCAAAAGAAAAACTGATAAAAATAGCTATTAGTCTATGCGATGTTATAGAGGCTTTACATAATGCCGATGGAGGACCAATTCTTTATCGCGATATGAAGCCTGAGCATGTAATATTGCAGGAAAATACTGTTCGTCTAATAGATTTTGGCATATCTGTAAGGAAGTCTGAAGCAGCAAAGGCAAGGCCCCTAGGCACAATAAATTGGGCTGCACCAGAGCAACTTAAGGCCGGTTTCTTAGACGAGCGATGCGACGTTTATGGTGTCGGCAAGATTATTGAATTTATGCAGAAAAACAGTAATGCAAGAGATGATTTTAGAATAAAAAAGCTAGTAAGTCAGGCAACTGAGGAAAATATTGAAAATAGAATAAAGTCTATAAGTGAATTAAAACAAGGCTTGCTTGATTTGCAAGGAAATAAAGCTAAGAACACAACGGAAGTAAGGCATCTTTGCAAAAGAATAGCAGTGGTTGGAGCAGCACATGCTGTTGGGACCACAAAAATAGCAATAAATATATGCAGGTTCCTAAATAAAAGGGGATTAAGTGCATATTACAAAAATGAAAAGGATGATGTTGTCCATAATCTTTTGGAGAATTTATCTGGCACAAAAATAAAGGATGGAATTTTATACCACGATTATTTCAAGGGCATCTTAAATTATGGAGATGCAGTAGAAAAATATATGCCTCCTATTGGATTATACATTGTTGATTGCGGGATAGACCTAAATCAGGCTATCAATAGCGATTTAATCATTATGATTACAGGAACTGCGCCATGGCAAAGGGTGCGCTATCCAAAATGGATACGGGATAAGTCTGTTTTGTTGGTAGCGAATATGTCTACAAAGATAGCATCCATAAGGCTGGCAAAGGAACTGAAAAAGAAGGTTTATATGTATCCGCCTTCAAAATGTTCAGGTGATTTATCAAAGGAAGAGGAAAGGATTATTCAAACATTATTGCAAAATGAAAAGGATATTAAGTTTTAAACATTGGCAAAAAAAGAGCTATAAAAAAATAATTGGAAAACAAAAAAGAATTGGAGTAATCGGCGCGTCAAAAAAAATGGGTGTAACACATATGTGTTTGGCTATAGCAAATTTCTTAGGCTCGGCATTGAAACAATCAGTTTTATATATCGAGCTTGCTAATAGAAGCCAGCTGTTACCAGTTGTTGGCGATAAACAGATTAACTTTGATGGACATGTAGGCTTTAAATACAAGGGTGTAATCTATGTGTTGGCCTGCGATGTGGAAGAAGCCCTGCAACTAATTAATAGCTGGGAGGGGCACATTGTGATAGATATAGCTGAATACTCAGAAATAACAAAAATAATTTATAGCCGATGTGAAACAAAGATAATGATTGGTTCTTTAAGCCCATGGTGTGTAAATGACATGGATATATTGATAGAGTTAATGAAAGGAGACTGCATAAAAATTATAAAGATATATATATTAAAAAAATTTCAAGGCACTCAAAAGAATTCGCGTAAAGCTATTTTGGATCATTGCATCATGCGTGAAAGACCAATCATTGAAGATCCTTTTAAGCTAAAAGAGGAGGATTTCGAGCCTCTATTGGAAATGATAATGTAGCTGCGAAAAGAAGGGATTCCAATATCGTCACTGGAATCTAAAAAAGGACAAATCTAGAAATAGAGGATTATTAAGTAAATATATTATTAAAGGGGCTCCTGGGATGGGAGCCCCTTAATATATTAGCCAAATTCATAATTAGAGCATCTAGGCTATACTCCTATTATGAAACTATCCTAAGATTGAAAGTACGCCCTGTGTTGACTGATTAGCCTGTGCAAGCATTGACTGGCCAGCCTGAGCAAGAATGTTATTCTTGCTGTAGTTAACCATCTCGTCAGCCATATCTGTATCACGGATACGAGATTCAGCAGCTGTAGAGTTCTCAACTACGTTATCAACGTTAGCGATTGTGTGCTCTAATCTGTTCTGAACAGCACCAAGTGCAGATCTCTGAGCAGATACCTTTGCAACAGCATCAGCGATTGCATCGATTGCGTATGTAGCAGCTGTACCTGTAGTATCAGATACGTTAATACCCTTAATACCAAGAGAAGCAGCGCTCATAGAATTAACATCTACATTAATCTTGTTTGTCATATCAGCATCAGCACCAACGTGAAGGTTGAATGTAAGCTTATCCTTGTAGGTTACAGTACCCTGTGTAATTTCAAATGAACCATCATTGTTGTTCTGAACCTTAGCAGCTGTATCTGTACCAATTGAAGAAGCCTTCTGAAGCTCATCTGCCATAAGTGTGTATGCTCTATTAGCAGAAATCTTGCTATCATCTGCTGCATCAACACCTGCTACTGTATATTTAGTAGAATCAACAGTAACCTCTTGTCCTTCTTTTAATAACTCAATGATATGATCACGAGTATAAGTATTTGATGCGCTATCTTCTTGAGCAGCCGTTTCTGCTATTTTGTAAGTAACTTCATTTGTTGTATCAATATTTGCTACAGTAACAGTCTTATCACCTTGAAGATTTCCAATAGCCTTTGCTACATCAGCAAGCTTTTTAATCTGAGCACCTGAAAAAGCTGTTTCAACAGCTGTCCTTGTTTCACCACTAATAGTTGCAGAATCACCTGCTGATAGCGCACTACCCTTTATATCTTCTGCCTTGATTGTACCGCTACCACCTAAATCGAATGCTGACTTTTCGCCATCTTTAATATTTTCTACAATATTAAATTCCTTTAAACCACTAGTAGTCTGTGCTGCATTAAGCTTAAGTGTAGCTCCTTCAACAGCAATCTGGCCCGTAGTCTTCATGTGACCCTGTGCAGCATATAATGCAGTATCTTCATATGTAGACTTATCGTACCATCCAGCAGTTGTAACGTGAGTTCCAGCTGCCTTATACTCATATACAGTACCATCTTTTGCAATAATCTGATTATTTGCAGCCTCTACATCACTGTTTCCAATAAGTGTATTTGCCTTAACATCATTTGTAAGAGTAGTTGTTTTTCCATCTACTGTTACACTATCGCCAACTTTAACAGCTTTATTTGTTAAAGTAGCTTTATCTTCGTAGCTGTCTTCTGACTTGCCAAGACCGATGCTGTACTCCTTGCCTGCAATAGTAACCTTGTCACCATTTTCAAGCTTCTTGTTAAGAGTAAACTTTGTTGTTCCAGCCGTTGTATTCTCAACAAGCTTTCCATCAAGACCAGCGTCATGAGCCTTTACTGTCTTAGTAACTTCGTTACCATCAGCATCGCCCTTAAGTAAGTATGTCTCATTGAACTTTGTTGTTTCAGCTACACGGTCGATTTCTGTTGTAAGCTGATTAATTTCGTCCTGGATTGAGTTACGATCTGTATCACTGTTTGTGCCGTTTGCTGCCTGAACTGCTAGCTCATTCATTCTCTGAAGCATTGAGTGAACTTCTGTTAAAGCACCTTCAGCTGTCTGTACTGCAGATACACCATCCTGAGCATTTGTAGATGCCTGAT
>NZ_FOQF01000034.1 GCF_900113655.1 Pseudobutyrivibrio sp. OR37
CATATGAGATAAGATTGAGTCAATCTGCTCTTGATTATAGCCCTTAGCCCAAAGGAATTCCTCAAAATCCATTGAATACATCTCATAGTCCGTTTTATGCCCAACACTATTACTATGAATCTTCTTATAGTTAATTCCTAGCATAGAACCACTACAAATAACGTCATAATTACCATCTATCTTAAATGATTTAAGTGTTGTTGCAACATCGGGGTTCTCCTGAATTTCATCAAAAATGATAACCGTTTTGTTAGGGACAAACTTTATAGATGGATCAGCCAATGATATATTCTTTATAACACTTGCAACATCATATCCATCTGCAAGTATTTGCGAGAATTTCTTCTCTAAAGCAAAATTTATATATACAACATTTTCATAATTAGCCTTAGCAAAATGCATGATTGATTCTGTTTTACCAATCTGTCGTGCCCCCTTTACTATAAGAGGTTTATGCGCTGTATCCGCTTTCCAATTACTTAAATAATCATCAATCTTTCGTCTGTAATACATTTTCTTTACCTCCAAGCACATATTATCACAAAAAAATAGCCACCTCAATAAATAATATCACATTTTATGAGGCACTTTTATAGTTTCTCTCGCATTTTATTACTGGAAAACTATTCAAATCAAACCCGCTTAAATTACTTTTATGTTACAAAATAAAAAAAAGAGCAGTTATCTTGTCGTAACTGCTCTTCGCAACGTTCACCATTCGATTAGGGCGACAAATTTGATTTATAATGACAAAGCCATCTTTCTGATATTTTCCATAACGTCATTATCGTGATTTGTAAATATACCGCAGCCCTCCAAGCCAAGATAGCCGAGGAAATCACCTTCATAGGAGAATTTTGCACCATCGTACATCTCCGGATCGCCGGAACTCAGAAACATTGCAGTCTTTTTAAGAGATTTCGGTGCCGTCGGGTAGAGTGCCGAGTAAAAGCGGTCTATCACACATTTAAGCTGTCCCGAAATGCCATGGTAATAGATTGGCGCGGCCAGCACAAGCATCTGGGTGTCTTTCAGTTCTTTGTATATTTCCTGCATATCGTCTTTCCAGGTTACACATAGAGCAGCAGACGCAAGCTATTCTACAATTGATAAATATAAAGTAGAGCTTAGCGGAGAGAAAGTTGCCATTCTTGCCTTAGGAGATTTCTATCAGCGCGGAAAAGCACTTGCTGATACAATCAAATCTGAAATGGGATTCACTCCAACATTAATCAATCCTAGATTTGCATCTGGCGTTGATAAGGAATTGCTTGAAAAACTCAAATCAAACCATCAGGTTATTGTCACACTTGAAGATGGCATAGTAGAAGGTGGCTTTGGTCAAAAAATTGCTTCATTCTATGGTTCTTCAGATATGAAGGTTTTAAACTATGGACTCGATAAGAAATTCTACGATAGATATAATCCAGAAGATTTGATTAAGAGTGTAGGAATGTCTACAGAACAGATAATAGAGGATATAAAGAATATAATAATGAAATAAATTTTTTTATCGATGTGACATTAGTGTGACAATCAATCTGCTATCCTGTTTTCAGATAATAAATAACAGCTTTTTAGCAAAGGAGATAAAATGAAAATGGGAATCATGAAAAAGGTATTGGCAACAACTTTCGCAACAGCACTTGTAATTGGAACATTTAGTGGATGTGGCAAGGAGACAGCAAGCATTGCTGACGATGCAACACCAACAAGCAGTGCAATTGACGCAAAAACTGTTTTTACTAAGGGTGTTTATGTTACTTATCCAGAAGCAGAAAAGGATGATCCAGATTTAACACAGTTCTATGTATTTTTTGGTGATGGCTCAGGTAGCATTGAAGATGGTGCTAATGGAACAGCTAATTATTTTGAATATGAAGCAGGTGAAGATACAATTGAGTTTCATATTGGAAGCATAGATTCAGTTGTGGATACATTTACAGTAACATATTTTGAGGATTACCTTATTAAGGGCCATTTTAGCGACGGTGAAGAATTAGTATTCGAGCATCTTACAGGAGTAGATGTAGATACATTCAATGCTGTAAATTATGTTAACGGAATATTTGGTGACCCTAGCGTATATACTGATGCTAATGGATGGAGCATTAAGTATGATGCTTCTTGCATAACTGTAAATCAAGGCGGCCCCGTTACTACATTTGTATACACTGGGGATTGTGCAGGAACTAATATGATTACAGCTACATATACAGTAGACAATGATGCTGAGGGTGCAGTAAAAGAGCTTGGTGAACAATGGGGTGAAAAAGCTACTTATTCAGAAGGTACATTCCCTGGCACAGAGGATGTAAAAGGCTATTGGGTTTCAGTAGGACCAGAAGAGGGCGGCTCAGGCGCATACGTAACAGCAATTGCCAGAGATTACATGGATGGCGCACTTATTTTTGAATTAGATGGTCATAACGGAGGAGATGAAGCAATGGATAATCAGGTTGCAGGAGTTTTTTCAGATATGATAAATTCAGTGGAGTTTGCTAACTAAACATTTTCATTTTCTAAAACCATTAATATCGTTCTCCTTGTTATAAAGCATAGCAATATTAATATCCTTAAAGTACCAACAATAAGGTTCCAGCACCAATTAGTGCGCATCCCGCAAGTGATTTTATAGTAAAGTCTTCATGTAAAAATACAAAAGCTAAAACTAGAGTGATAACAACACTTAGCTTATCAATCGGAACAACTTTAGATGCATCACCAATCTGTAAAGCCTTGTAGTAGCATAACCAGGATGCACCAGTAGCCAAGCCCGATAATATTAGGAAAATCCAGCTCTTTTTGCTTATAGCAAATACGCCATTTTGAGTGTTTGTGATAAACACCATTACCCAGGCCATAGCAACCACCACGACAGTACGAATAGCTGTAGCTAAGTTTGAGTTTACTCCTTCAATACCAATCTTAGCTAATATTGAAGTTAAGGCAGCAAATATAGCTGATAGTAAAGCAAATACAAACCACATGTTAGACCTCCCAAATATCGTTTCTACAAATCCAATTCTTTACAAAGGTTTTCATATCGCTTCTGCTCTTTTTCTTTGATAGGCTTAGAGGAATCTTTAAAACAATGGTCGATTACATCGGCATCCTTTAGTAGCTCATCCATTGGTGAATCTATTACTAATTTATCATCATGATGATATATTGCAGAGCAAATGGTATCTGTTTCTTCTACAGAAGTTATAGCTAACTCATCAAGAATCTTTCTAGCCAAATCAGCGCCTAAATGAGCGTGATCATCATATGAGCCACTCTTATATGCATGCATATCGTGAAGCATTGCTGCCATTGCTGCAAGTTCTTCATTTAGCCCACGCTTCTTTGCTAGAATTGTGGCTGCAAGAGATACACCGTAAAGATGTGCTGTAGCACTGGTGCGCTTCTCTTCTTCCAATAGACTTAGTTCTTTATCTACGTATTCACGAAGTGTTTTTAATCTGCTCATTTGCTATCCTCCCCTAGATTAGAAAATATTGCATCAGTGAATGTACCTTCATCTTTGATTGATATTTTAGCTTCATTTAGTTTAGTCAGAAGTTGAAATTTTGCCTTGAGAGTATCCAATTCATCAAGTTCTTTCATATCAACTAGTGCACATAATCCGTGTCCATTTTTAGTGAAATAGATTCTATTACCATAAGCTAATTCGTTGACAATACTTGTATAATTTTTCATTTCTGAAATTGGTTTAATGTTTGGCATATAAACACCTTCCATTATATGAATGAACAATATATTCCTATCCATATTGTAATAGCATTTAAATGATAGGGCAATATTTAGGGTTAAATATAACCCTAAATATATCACTGAGATAAATATTAATTTATCTTTGCTGTGGGATATTACCCATTTTTTGGACCATTTCACAAATAATTCACCTTATGCATAGTTATATATTATTGACACTTTGTGAAGTATGGCTGTATTATAACGAGAGGCGATAGCCAAGGAGGAAATATATGACTATGAGTTTTAGAAAGATTGCAACAACAATTATATCTACAGCATTAGTAGCATGCATGGCAGTACCGGCATTTTCTATGACAGCAAATGCTAAAGAAAATAATGATGACCTTATCTGTATTCCAATCATGAAAACAAACGGAGAGGTTTACTATGAATATATTTCATATGAGGATATTCAAAAAGAGTGGGCAGAGCAGGATGCTCGTGGAAATAATTATTCAGCAGTACTGGATTATTACCAGAATGAAGCTTTAAAGAAATTTACAGAATTAAATGCTGATCCAGATCAGTCAGGATATGCTTGGTGTAAGATGCCTGTACATATTTATCTAGGTCAGTTTAATTCGGGCCTCGGTCCTAACCTTAAAAGAGGTGGCTCATTTGATTCAGCAAGATATGCAGCAGAGAATCCAGATGTAGCTGCAGTCGTAGGAACAAATCACGATGCTCTTTGGAATCACTTTTCTAAAACAGGTATCTACGAAGGTCGTATGGGTTATAGCACTTACGATACTTACTTTAATCAGTCTATTGATGCACTTAATTCAATTATCAGAGCAGGTATGACTGACAGAGAAAAGGTATGTGCAGTTAATCAGTGGGTAATTGAAAACTACTATTATGATTATGAGCGTATAGGTAAGACAAAGCCTTGGAATAAAACTGATACAGGAACAATAGCAGGCGTATGCGAGGATTACACGGCTAGATGTGGCTATATGTTAGATTTATGTGGTGTGCCTAATATCACAGACAGTTCCCACGCCATTAATCACATTTGGAACCGAGTATATGTAGACGGTAAATGGCTGGTTGTTGACTGTACCTGGAATGATATGCAGGCAATCACAACTGGTGGAGATGTACAAATCACCCTTGATGCATCAAATTGCTATCTATTAGTTGATAAGCATACGGAGCAGTATAAGGATGACTTTGAATGTGGTTATGCTGCAAACTACGGTCCATTTTTTAGCTATGGATGGTAAAATTTTTGATTACATTTATAATTTCTCTATACATAACAACACTGCAACTCCTGTCTCTTTTGCAATAGTTATAACAAAAGTCCTATGACTTTCGCAATTCGATTTGCAAAATCCATAGGACTTCTACTGATATTATGTGTTCATTTTATTCCTCGCCCGTATATGTTCTAGTATAGTGTACCATGCTTACTTTCTTTGCAATCCCCAGTATAAACAATGCTGCCATAATAGCAATTGCTGCTTCAAAACTGAAAAAGCTTACTACTATTGCAAATAATAATAGGAAAATAGCTGCAAACTTTACTGTAAACTTCCCAGATAATGATTCGATATGACACATACGCTCATCATGCATTTCGTTATAGATTTGTGTAAGTTTCTTATCATCCTTAAGAGCATTTGAATACTTTACAAGATGATAAATACTTATGATGTCCAATACGATTACCATTCCTATTACAAATCCCTGCATGAAATCAGCATAATTAGATGTTGCATACCTTGCAGTTATAGTTGGTCTCTGTGACACAAAATACAATGCTGCACTAAGTAGTACAATTCCAACATATGCAAAATTCTGTTTTTTAATTGATTCTCTCATCTGATTCATTTTTTTGTTATTCATTAGTCTTCTTCCTCCAAGCTCTCAAAATCAAATACTTCCTCAATGTTCATATTGAAGTGATGTGCAATCTTATACGCTAATATCAGAGACGCTGTATATTTTCCTACCTCTATAGAGGTAATTGTCTGACGCGTAGTTCCAACAATATCAGCAAGTTCAGATTGCGAAAGTTTATTCACTTTCCTTAACTCCTTTATTTTGTTTTTCATGACAGCCTCCATACTCTTGCAAAGTTCGCTTTGCAATTTTAGTATAGTTTACTTTGCATTATATGTCAAGCTAACTTTGCATTATTTTTTATCTTTTTTCAAAAATCATCCGTAAGCATTAAATAGGAAGCCCACACAGAATACTATTTTGAAAAATCAAGAAAGTTTAAGACTTTTCCTGTAATAAAATATCTAGCTTCATCTCAGGTTAACCTTTTGTCTCCAATAATAAATCCAATAGCTGTTATAAATAGAAGAAGCATCGATAATATATCCCAAACATCAATTGGTAGTACTCCAATTATCATATATAAAACATAATTAATCAGTATTGTAAACGGAATTGCAGCCATAAAAATAATTCCTGTGGCCAAGAGTTTTCTACCACCTAGTTTTATGAATACCCCATAAATTAACCACACATATATTAATGCTAAAATAGCCATTATAGAACCGATTGAAAACACCTCATGGACTTTAACCAATAAACTAATTGAATACAAAAATGGTAGAATCAGAACACTGCAAACAATCAGCCCTATTTGAAAATGTAACTAAAGTTTAATTAACCTTTTCGGCACTGAAAAATAGCAATACTCTCAACTAATGACGGCTTTTTATACATTATGTGTCACAAATATTAGTACCCTATTGACACATAAAATATAAAAAGACATCAAAAAAGCCCGCAAATGCGAGCTTAAGTAATTTTTGTATTTTATATATTATGTGTCAATCGACACCAGAATTAGATACATAAGAATATCCACTACCACTCCGATTCTCTTTTTCATATACTCCTTCAATTTCTGCCAGGTGTTAACTGGAATTTTGTATCATTTATAGAAACATTAGTAACCATCGCGCAAGATTACCGACACATATATACCACACTTTCAATTATGTTATGCAATTTGCATTGATATAGTCTAGATTTACACTGATTTGACAGCTATACCACTTTCAACAACCTCATCATTGGCATTCACGCTATCCTGCTCGTTCCCTATCTCTGTTAGATTATTGAGCCATCGCTCTTTCTTTAACCAGAAATGGAAGATTGTAATCTTTATCACGTCCAAAAGCTTTACGCTCAGATACATCTGTACAGGGCCGATATTTGTAAACTTAGCCAGTGCGAAAAGCATTGGAAGCATAATTACTATGGTGATGCTGGCGTCTGCATAGGCTCCCATCTTTGTGTCGCCACCAGCTCTTGCAACGGCCTGTTGTGCATTAATAAGTACCCATGCTGGCATAAAGAATGACATCATAATAACCATGCTACGACAGATTGCTATTGCGTTTACACTTAGTTTACCAAAAACAATAGGAATAATAGCTGTTGTGCCAAATCCTACAAATGTCATGGCAACTCCAAAAGTAACCGCTCCTGATAAAAGCCAGTTCTTCTGTCTTCGGGCTTCCTCCAGATTTCCTTCGCCAAGCGTTCTTCCAATAATTACGCTTGTTGCAGAATAGATTCCACCAAAGGCAACAAAGAAAAGATTGGCAATGGCAAAGCTTGATGCCATACCCGATACAACATCTGCACCACCACGACCATTATAAATAGCTGTTGTAACTGTCTCTGAAAGAACCCAGGTCATTTCGCAGAACAGCATTAATGAACCCTTCTTAATAATCTCTTTGAATAGAGTAGTATCAATTCTGTATTTACTGCCAAAACGAACTGCAAAGTCCGGATTCTTTAACACATAGACAACTGCAAAGATTACAAACTCCACTGTTCTTGCTATAACTGTCGCGTAGGCTGCTCCCCTTACTCCAAGTGCTGGGAAACCAAAGTGTCCATAGATTAACAAGTAATTAAAGATTGTATTGATAAGTGTTGCTACGATTGTTACATAAAGTGGTATCCTTACCTCTCCCATATCTCGCAATGAGCTGGCAATACATACTGAACAGGTGAATGGAACACCTATTATAGCCATGATTTTAACGTAGCGTACAGCCTCATCCAGGATTAATCCCGCCTGGGTATTTCCTATCAGCATAAGTGATAGTACTGATCTTGGGAATACAACACACACAAGCAAGTATGGTACAAATGCCAATAGTCCAATTAACAGCTTAAACATGAATGCCTGTTGCATTCCCTTTTTATCCTGTGCACCATAAAACTGCGTAAGGAATATGCCGCCAGACATGCAGATAGTATTAGTAAAAATCATAAACACAAACATAACCTGTCCAGCAACATTTACACCAGACATTGAAATATCACCTAAGCCTGATACCATAAAGTTATCTATAAGCGAAACCATGCTCTGGATCAACTGCTGAAGCATAATTGGCACTGCAATTGTCAGTGCCTTCATATAAAATTTTCTGTTTCCTATTATCTTATTTTTCTGTCTCATTTGTCTTACTCCATAATAATAAAAAAAACTAATTTATGCCATGCCCTACTAAATGATAGATTATCATCAAAACATCTACCCTCATTTTAGTTGCACGGATTTATACCACTTTTACACCGCTTTCTCTAATGACAGAGCTTTCCTAAAGTGTTATTTCCTTTGTTGCCAACTTCTCTCTAAATCTCACATCATGCTCTACCAAAAGCATAGTTGGCTTATACTCCTCAATCAATTTTTCAATCTGCATTCGCGAAAAAACGTCAATGTAATTTAGTGGCTCATCCCAAATGTATAAATGTGCTGATGTAAGCAAACTTCCCGCTATGAGCACCTTCTTCTTTTGCCCCTCAGAATAGTCCTCTATATTCTTTTCAAACTGAATTCGGCTCATATCAAGTTGACTCAGTATTGAAAGAAATAAACTGTAATCCAGCCCATTCTTTAATGCGTAATCCCTCAGGCTTCCTCTAAGCCAGGAAGTATCCTGATTGATATAAGAGATGACAAGATTGGGAGCCACATTAAGTGTCCCTTCTGTTACAAGGTTTGACATAGTAGCCACACCAGCTGTAGCCAAAATCGATTTAATCAAGGTAGATTTTCCACTGCCATTTTCACCGCTTAAAAATACTCTCTCTCCTTGAAGCAAATCAAAAGATAAATCATTTACTACAGGCTTTGTACCATCAGTATATCCAAGGGTTAAATC
Organism: Pseudobutyrivibrio sp. OR37; assembly: GCF_900113655.1. Lineage (GTDB taxonomy): Bacteria > Bacillota > Clostridia > Lachnospirales > Lachnospiraceae > Pseudobutyrivibrio. The sequence continues at coordinate 8,913 of NZ_FOQF01000034.1, forward strand.
TTTGCAATCTATAAGCACTTTCTTGTAGTGCTCCATAGGCATTACCTTAAGGTCGATGGGTTCCTCCAAATCCTGAAGCAATCCCTCTTTCTCTGCTATCTCACGGTCCATTCGCTTTTCGTAGGATTTCACTCTTGCCTGCATCTTCTTGGTCTTAGCGCCAATATAGGATCTTGTAGCAATGCTTCTGTCATTTTCCTTAACTGGGTCAAAGCCAATCTTTCTAGCCTCTCCCTTGTCAGCCCATCTGGAAGATCTGTCTGCAGTAGCCTTCAGCTTTCCAATTTCCTTTAAATGCTTTTCATTCTCATGCTTTGAAAATGCATCTGCTTTTGCTTTGTTCTCCCACCAGCTAGAAAAGTTTCCCGCTTGAACCTCTATTGTTGCCCTATTTAAAACCAACACATGGTCAACACAGACATCCAATAAATCTCTGTCATGGGACACAAGGATAAAGCCTTTTTTGGAAGCCAAATAATTCTTTATAATTTCACGAGCCTCCATATCCAGATGATTTGTGGGCTCATCAATTAACAGGAAATCATTTTCTCCAGAAAATAAAACTGCAAGCATGACCTTGGTTCTCTCACCAAAGCTCAAGGTCTTAAAGGGTCTGTAAAGCAGCTCAGCATCTATGGAGAGCTGAGGCAATTCACACATAACTCTCCAGCTTTCCACCGATGGCTTCCATTTTTCCATAAGCTCGTCCGCAGTCTTTTCCAAATCAGCGTCGCTAACCTTGTATGGAAAATAATCAAAAACCATATTTGTAGATATGCGTCCCTCGTAGTCATATCTTCCCAATAACAAATTCAAAAAAGTTGTCTTACCTTTACCATTTCTGCCAATAAATCCCAGTTTCCAATTGGTATCTATAGAAAAGGAAACATTTTCAAAAATATTGTCAAAGCTTCCTTCATATGCAAAGGTAAGATTAGTAATATTTATTTGTGCCATAAAAACCTCCAGTCCCCTGACATAAAAAACGAGCCTGCTTTTGCGTACGCAAAAACAGACTCGCTAAAAAATCCTATATAATCACCTATTGGTGCAGATAAGGATACAAAAGCGATAATCTAATTTAAGCGTACACAAACTAGCCTGTTCATCAGGCAAAAATCATTTTAGTTATTGTGGGGTAACTTAAGAAATAACCCACAATAATCCTGCTTTACAGGACAGCATTTCTCTTTCAGATAAATGCTGTTATTGTCCGTTTCTTGTCTTCCGACAAAAAACAAGAGCCTGTGTGATTACTTAAATTAAACTATCTTGTTCTCATTTCCTCACCCACACACATCAACCAGTGTGTTCTTTCTCTAATTTTCTACAATATACCACAATTGTTGTCTTGTTACAACCCCATCATTTCATTACTCTTTTAGGCCACTTGCAAATACCTACCTCCAGCGCTCGTTCATCCTTAAGATGAAAATCCGCATGCTGACAGTACCAACAACCCCTTATACTAGGTATCGCATCCTCCCTTGGAGAAATTTTATAGAATTGATATATTTTCTCCACTTTGAGCATTTATTATTTTAAAGATTTAACCTTTTCTGCACTGAAAAATAGCAATGCTCTCAACATTAGATACGGTTACATCATGGTATAAGTTCTTTAGTCTCTGTTCTAGAGAGGTAATTGTATCAAAAGGTTTAGTAAAGAACCCACTTTTTATATAAAATCTGTTAATCATCTTATCAGTATGTAGGTTTGAGCCTTCAACATAAAAACAACCGGTAAAAATGCCTCCTGGTTTTAAGACTCTATATGTTTCCCTAAAAGCAGCTTCTTTATCTGGAAAAGCATGGAATCCATTTAGAGAAACCACTACATCAAATGTATCATCTTCAAAAGGTAAATCTCCCACATCACCTTGTAGGAAAGAAATGTTTTTTATTCCCATTTCGTCAGCTCGTTGTGAGGCTGAAACCATCATGTTTTCGGAATAATCTAGGCAAGTTATCTCGGCATTTGGAAGAGTTTTCCATATGGGCATTGAAAGGCCCCCAGTCCCTACGGGAACTTCTAAAAGTCTACCATTAAAATCTGCTGGTATCATTTCAAATGATCTAGACTGGTATTCCAGAGCATCTTCACGATTCATATTCCAAACAATCTTTGTTACAAACCTACCCATTAACGTGCTACAGGTCATCATCCCATCATAAAAACTATGTGCTTTCCCCAAACTCTTATAAGCACTTTTTATTTCTGTTTTTCTATCTGCCATAGATTCCTCCCTGATAGTTATACTCTCTCCTCGTCATTAACTAAAGAAAAAGCACAAATCAAGTACATAAGTAACCATCCGAATGATTCAAATCCTGAATCGGATCCTTCAGAAATGTAATTCATAAGCTGACCCAAAAGTGCAGTAATTACAGGGCAACAAATGATTCCAATTATTTTAACTGGAATCATCTTTTTTAGAATCATTCCAATCCAGGCTATAGTTACGAATACATCACATACTATAAAACCTACAGCTAATGGTACCGCAATACTTTTTAATACTCTGAGAACCATATTTACAGAGGTTTGAACATCTCCAGTTACTTCCATTCCAGCGTTGAATACAACGGGAAGCATACATATTCCTATATGAATAAATGCGAAGTAGAGAATACCGGCCCAATTTGCTATTTTGAAGAGTTTAAATAGTTTTGAATATCCTAGTTTGTATTTTTTATCTAATACGCTGATTACTTCCACAGCACCTACGGCAAATAGTGCAGCACACATAAAGCCTAATATAGAAGATGTTGCATATCTCCAATCAGGTACTACATTCCAAGTGATTCCCATATATGCTTCAGGTGAGCTGGAGGTACTAAATGTTTTGTAACCCAGCAGATAATCACCTATCATAGCTAAAATCATCGAATATACGCCAAACATAATCTTCTGGCGTGATGTAAGGTTATTCATACTAATATCCCCCCAGATAGTTTTAGAACAATCCTAAGAATTTCTTTTTATATGGCTCTGAACTTACTGATTGTACTGTGTAGCCCGTTTCTCCAATAGCAGCTATAAGTTTTTTCTCGTCAGGTGTTTGTTCTGTGACAAATGAGCTTTCGCCCTTAGTGTGAGAACTTTTTACCTTCTGAGCATTTGGAATGATCTTTCTGATTGCATCGTTTACATGGGCTTCACACATACCGCACATCATTCCATCAATTTTCAATATTGTTTTTGTCATTGGTATTTCCTCAATTTCTTTAATGTTTATGTTTGCGTAAATAATATTGCTGCCAAATTAAAGCTCCAACAATAAATATAATCGAAAGAATCTGAATAAGTGTCATAGTAAGCACCTCCTCTTCTATCTCTATATTTATTATATCGCTAAAGGTTAGTTTTGTCTAACCAAAAAATAAAAAGATTATGATGGTGATTTTTCAACATCATAATCTTTTTATTTTATAGGACTAATAATAGGGTTCCTGTACCAATCAATGCACATCCCATCAGCGATTTTTTTATGAGTTCATCTATAAAATCTTTGCCTAAATATCTGCAGCGTGATCTCTTATAGTATCTAGCCCTTTCTCATGTATATAGTCTATATCTTTTTGCTTTAATTTAAAACTTGTCCTAAATTTAGAATTGCCCAGCCGTGTAAATAGCTGAGCAAACCACTCTTCTCTTGTCATATAAATTTTATTTAAAAAGGCCTCCTGCAATATCTTTGATTTCTTTCATGTCAATCTTACCGTCAGCTAAAGCTTCTTTTACCTTTTTAACATCAGCCTCATCGACCTTTACACCAGCTTTGTCTAATAGCTCTTTTGCCTGTTTGACATCTGCAGACTTAAGCTTGTCTAAAAGGTCCTTGTTACCTGCTACCTTAGTAATAATATCCTTAACATCCATTTCAAAAACCCCCTTTTTAAAATGATTTTATAGTTCATATTCTACATGAGTTGTTGTATCCACGAAAGGCACAATAGCATCCTTTGTGGCAGCAAGACGAAGCTCGTGCTTTTGATATTGTTTTAAAGCATCTTCACTCTCAAAGATGGCTTCTGCTGTTACATCGCCATTTGATGAGCTAAGACATTCTGTGCACACTACAATGCTTTCAAGTCCTGGAATATTACCATTTAATCCCTCAAGCTTTGTCTTTATGTTTGCCTTGATAGCGCCTAAGTTTGGGCCAAAGCACTTGTCCTGTAACTTCCAGATTATGACTTGTTTTATCATTTAAATAATTCGCTCCAATTTCTATCTCTAATGAATATTAGTTTATCACTTAAGAAGCTTTTCTTCCACCTTGTATATAAGCTAGTAAATAGATTATAACAGATGGTGAAATAAATTAATTTTGTATGATTATGCGATTATACAAACCTGTGATACAATTGGTCTGTTAACTATAGAAATATGTGAGGTTAATATGGGATTATTTAATAAGGATGTAAAGAACGAAAATAAAGTATCAGATATAAGCGCTACAACAGAAGAATCAAGAGTCAATAAGAGATTATATCTTGTTGATTATGAGAATGTTTCAGATGCTGGTCTGGTTGGTGTTGATCAATTATCTGGTAATGATATTGTTGTAATCTTTTATGGTTCGAAGGTAAAATCCGTTGCCTATGAATCGCTTATAGCTATAACTAGCTCCACAGCAAATATAGAGCACGTAAAAGCCGAAAAGACTGCAAAGAATTATTTGGATTTCCAACTAACAACATATCTTGGATATAAGTTGGGCCAAAATTCATATGATGAAATATATGTTATTAGTAAAGATTCTGGATTTGATGCTGTGGTAGATTTTTGGACAGAAAAGGAATACTCAATAAAGCGTCAGGAATCAATTGTAATAAAAGAAAAAGTGGTTGAAGAAATATCTGAAGAGCAGCCAAAGGCTAGACCTAGAAGAACTTACACAAGACGGGCTGGTAATTCTGGAAGAACAACCACAAGAACCGTAAGACAAAAGGTAGTAACAAAACCTCAGACAAAGAAGTCTAGAACTACTACTCGACCTACTGTTACTGATAAGCAAAAAGCTGAACTCAGAGCTGCACTTAAGGGTGCTGAGCTAAGTGCACCAGACTATAAGAAAGTATATGATGCATTTGCATCTTGCGAAAATGCATCTGCTTACAATAATAAACTTCAAAAATCACTTAGCAATGATAAGACTAGTGTAGTTTATAAAGCTACATCAAAAATCTTTGAAAATGCTAAGAAGTAAAATGGGCTGCCTTATCGGCAGCCTTTTTGAGAATGATATATGAATTAGCAAGATTTGTTAATCTTATTACCTTCAATTATACAGAATCCACATCAAGCAAGGAATACACAATTCAAAAGTGATATTTTTTCCACTCCCGAGCAGTACCAACTTCATTTTTCTTTCTAGCACTGCCTGTCCCCACAAAACACTTCACAAAAAAGGACAGCTATCTCTTTCGAAATAACTGCCCTATGTAAATTATCAAGCCCTTTCGATTATAGAATAGCCCTAAAAATCCCGATTTGTTAATATTTTTTTTAGTTGATTAGAGAGCTAAATAAAAGTTTTAATTACCATATTTCTCATTTTTGTTTCATATATACATATTAAAACATATTTATATTAAACTCTTTGCTTATAATACTGAATATTTTGAATGTTTTTATTATTTCACTAAGTATTGACATGTGTGTATTTGGATGATATTATTTACTTCGTTGTGCGAGATATATCGCCATGCGGAAGTGTCGGAACTGGCAGACGAGCAAGACTAAGGATCTTGTGGCTATTGCAGTCGTGCGGGTTCAAGTCCCGCCTTCCGCATTGACTATTAAGAACTAGGATGCATTCCTAGTTCTTTTTTTGTATTAGAAGGGATTTGATACTTTGTAATCAGTCTAAATCTTCCCCCGATTTGTTTTTCACTAAAAATTACTTCCATTCCAGCCCCAGTCATTCACAGGGTGATATGTTACATATACAGCATTGCCAGGGATGCCAAGTTTCTCCTCGAATAAACTACAGATTTGGCCTGTGAGCTTATCATATGACTCTGCAGGTGCATTTCCATATAGACTTACAGAAACATAAGCTCCTTTATCAAGCTTCTTTCCGCCAAGCCATAAATCATAGGCATCTTCTATTCCCACCATTAAATAGGTTTCGCTTTTTCCTAAAGTAGTTATTAATTTTCCTAATTCTGATTTGATTTCTTCCTTTAATTCGGAAGTAACTGGTACTGTAATTTTTGAATCAATAAATGGCATAACAACAACCTCCTTTTTTCCTATCTCTTCATCAATAATTATAACGAAAGTCCTATGGCGTTCGCAATTATCTTTTTGCCTGCAAAAAACACCCCAGGGACCTAAAATGAATCCCTGGGGCGTTGTGTCTAATCTACTCTTCCACTATACGTGATGCATCATCTTGAAATGTGTAACTGTGCCGTGGTCCTTCAATGTTGCTCTGATGAATAGTCCAAGGAATAAAGCTGCAGCCAAAATTCCAACTGGATATGCAACTGTAGTTGCCAGATGCAAGCATTCTGGTGCGCAGAAGAAATATGTTACAGAAACTGCTGACATGAATGTTGCAGGAACTGCAGTGAGCCAATAATTCTTTCCATTTTTGAACAGATACATTGATGCTGTCCAAAGAGCTATCATTGCAAGTGTTTGATTTGACCAGCTAAAGTATCTCCAAATTACACCGTAATTAAGCTGGCTGATAAGTGCTCCGGCTGCAAGAAGTGGAACACAAATATATAGTCGGCTGAGGTAAGGCTTCTGGTCAATCTTGAACCAATCTGCGATAACCAGTCTTGCAGATCTGAAAGCTGTATCGCCTGATGTAATAGGACAAGCGATAACACCAAGCATTGCTAGGATGATTCCGAAACCGCCCATTGTCTTTGTGCAGATATCGTAAACGCAAGTTGCCTGACCGTTTGCGAGCATTGCTGTTAATCCTGTTGTAAGTCCGCCTGTTGTTGCATAGACTGCACTGCCGGCTGCTGCCCAGATAAGAGCGATGATACCTTCGCTAACCATTGCGCCGTAGAATACCATGTGGCTTTCCTTTTCAGTTGAACAGCAACGAGCCATAAGTGGTGACTGAGTTGCATGGAAACCTGAAATAGCGCCGCAAGCAACTGAAACAAACATCATTGGCCAGATTGGAGTGGTATCTGGATGCAGATTAGCTAGCTGAATCTCAGGAATTGTATATCCATGTGTGAAGATACCAACTGCAACACCGATAGCCATAACGATGAGGCAGATACCAAATACTGGATAAAACTTTCCTATAATTTTATCGATAGGAATAAATGTTGCAATAAAATAGTAAACCAAAATTATTGCAAGCCAGAAATATGTATTAGTAAGAAGGCCTGTGCCACCCTGATTTCCGATTAATAGGGAAATAAGACCTGCAGGACCAACTGCAAACACTGTACCTACCATAACAAGAAGAACTACGCTGAAAATACGCATTACAGTCTTCATAATCTTGCCAAGGTAAATACCTGTCAGCTCTGAAACGCTAGCGCCATCGTGACGCATGCTCATGAATCCTACTGAAAAGTCATGAACGCCTCCAGCTAAAATTGTACCAAGTGTAATCCAAAGAAATACAGATGTACCCCACTGAGCTCCAGCCAAGGCACCGTAGATTGGACCAAGTCCCGCAATGTTAAGAAGTTGGATTAAAAAGAGTTTCCATTTTGGCATCACTACGAAATCAACGCCGTCATTGATTCGCACTGCTGGTGTTTGTCTGTCATCTGGTCCGTAGATTTTCTCCACAATACTTCCATAGACAAAGTACCCACCGATAAGTACCGCCAAACAAATAATAAAACTAATCATACACTTACACCCCCCATTACTTTTTTGTCCTGCAAGGACATCTCTTAATTTGAAGTATAGTATCTGATTTAGGCTATAACAATGAGTTCGGACTGAAATGCCAAAGCCACCGAATATAGCCCCCTCCGTTTACCTAATTTTTATTTTACGACTCCGCGCAACAAGTTTCAAGAAGCCACGCAATTCCTTTGGCTAAACGTAAGTCGGGTTCCTTGAAGTGATTTCCTTCATTCAATTCGAAGGTGTCTACGATGCCAAGTTCTGAGAAATGTTTACAGAGTAATCTGGTATTATCTTCTACCGTTTTAAAAATAGCATTTTTAGTTTTGGCTTCCTTGTCACCTACAGAAAAATAGACGTATTTTGGCATTACTGCCAGATTGTTATTGGTAGCGTAGTCTATAAAATCAGGGAACCACATGGAACCTGACGCACTGACAGCACAGGTGAAAATGCTAGTGTGATACAAGCTATAAATTGCAAACAATCCGCCTAAGGAATAGCCGGCGATAGTGATGTATGCAGGCTTTGCCTTTAGCTTTTCAACAATAGCTGGGACGATATCATCCTCAAGCTTTTTTATGTAATCATCAGCACCACCAGTGTATGGCTTGTCCCCTTTAAACAGAGTCTGACTAGTCCATGGAGTCATCTCATCATTCCAGTTAACATCGCTAATAACAGCCAATGTATATGGAATATCAACCAGCCCTGCCAATAGCTCGTTTAGCTCATGCTCGTCACCAGCAAAGGTGTTAACAATGACTAACGGTGCCCCCTCATTAGTTTCCCCGTATAGAAAAATATTTTTGTCATCAATAATCATCTACAGAATCTCTCCAGACATTTCCTTTAATGTTCACTATGCAGATTGTCCTTGGCATGCTTTACATAAAGCTCAGCATTTTCGATAATGCCCTGTTTTTCAGCATCTGTAAGTTGGCGAATTACCTTTGCTGGACTTCCGAATGCCAGGGAGCCATCAGGAATTTCCATGTTTTCTGTAACAAGGGCGCCAGCACCGATGATACAGTTGTTTCCTATCTTGGCTCCATTCATAACGATAGCACCCATGCCGATGAGCACATTATCACCTACTGTACAGCCATGAACTATTGCAGTGTGGCCTATGGTAACATTATCACCCACTGAAAGAGTAAAGCTCTTGTCTACATGCAAACACGCCAAATCCTGCACGTTTGTATTTTTTCCGATAGTGATTTTCTGGGAATCACCTCTTACTACCGCGTTGTACCAAATACCGCAGTTTTCACCTATGGTCACATCTCCAATGACCTGCGCACCTGGCGCTATAAAAACACTATTGTCTATGGTTCTCATATATATCCCCTCAGCTTTTCTTTATATTTTTTCGTTAGAACCCAATAGCCTCAGCCAACTCCTGGAAGTCACTTAAGTCTCTTTTATTTACATCATAGTAAAGGACTCTTTCAATTTCATATTCAAATCCTGCAACTGAAGATAATACACCTTCCTCAAAAGGTTCATCCTCATCTTCCTTTGCGTAGATATAGTTGGCTGCAACTGCCGCTAATTCCTCTGCAAGAATTCTTGAAACTGCGAATGTATGGTTTTCTGATTCATCCATATAAACAGGCGCAGCATACATACTTATTAATTCGATTAAATTAAAATATGTCATCAGCAAATCTGGTGAAAGCTTAGAGTTATTGCTAATCTCATCATATACCATTGTAATTGCATCATAAGTTTCCTTAATGCAGTCAAGGTACTCTTCCATGTGAATCTCATCTTCACCTTCAACGAAATCAGACTTGGCCTCCATCAATGCTACCCAATCTTCAATTAGTTTTCCTAAATCCATCATTTATTGGACCTCCATGTTAATACTTTCCTCTATTATACAGCAAAAAATATAAAAGCGCCTAGCCCCATACAGGGGCAGGCGCTGCATTCGTTTAGAATATTTGTCCAGGAAGTTTTAATTTCTGCTTTGGTGGAAAAAACTTATCAAATTCCTCAACATCTGAATCATCAACATAATATCCTTTTGGAGTTTGGTATACTCCAGTCACATCATTAAGATATCCTGGTACTAGTTCCTTGCATAGAAAGAAGGATGCGTCAGAACCTTCAGGTAGGTCGTGATATCTTATGCCGAATTTGCTGGCATAGTCAAATCCGCTTTTGCCATAGAAGTCTATGTTTCCTTCAAACAAGACTGCCCCATAGCCCATAGCTGTGGCCTTTTCAAGTGTATAGTCAAGAATCCTTTTGCCGTAGCCCCTACGCTTTAAATCAGGTGTAATTCCAATAGGTCCCATTGTAAGAACAGGAATTATCCTTCCATCATCAGCTTCTATTATGGTTCGCATGAACATATTTTGGCCAATTAATATGCCATCCTTTTCCATCACATAATCCAGCTCCTTAATAAAAGCTGGGTCATCTCTGAGAACATGGATAACATAATGCTCACTACAGCCTGGTCTATACACATTCCAAAATGATTCCCTTATTAAGTTTTCAACTTCTCTGTAATCTTCCTTTTTTTCTAAACGCATTATTACATCGTTTGTATTCATTATTTTTCCTCCTGAAAATTGTCGACTTCAATTGCGATTACCGCGGGAGGTTTGTGTGATTGTCAGCAAACCTCCCGGTTAGCCTACAATCTCTCGTGTGTTATACTTTGTCAAACAGCACTTCTCCTTTTTTAATTATTAATCTAGCCTAATGGCCTTGTACTAACTATATTATTATACATTTCCGTGCAAGATGAAAGACAAAAAAAGAGATGGGTCAACTTCCCATCTCTAATCACTAGTCATTCTAACCTATTATTTAGAAACTACATTAAAAGGCTTAAGACTATAGACATCTATATTATCAATACTTCCTTCTATAGAAAGTGTATTTTCAACGTCTTTAGCCTTAAAGTACTTTGTAGTGAAGGTATACAGACCGTCATTAATGAAGATTTCAATGCTGCATGTATCAACAAAAATCTTCATGCTTTCTATTTGCTCCCCGGTAGCTAGCTTTAGCTTTCTGGTAGTTCTGTTACTTCCAAGCTCCTTGTCTGTAAAAGAAAATACTAAATCATTTGCTAGCTTATTGTATTTGACATCAAAACCCTCGTTGAACTGGATAGTAAAATCATCCTGTCCAAAATCCGACATATCTAATTCGTATGTCTCTACATCCGCAATGTCCTTGATGTCGATCTTTTTATCTCTTAAATCCTTGATTTCAGCCACTGGCTTCTGAAGAATCTTTCCTGAATTATTGTCGAAGACTAATTCGCGAGGTAATGACAACATGTGCTGCCATCCATCTTCTACTGAAATGTCGTGACCATATTCTGCATCAGGCATGCCCATCCATGCAATCAGGATTGTTCTTCCCTTTTCATCTACGTATGTCTGTGGGGCATAGAAATCAAACCCGAAATCCCATTCTGTAAATTCGCCTAAAGCCTTGCCATCAGCCAATAAATCCGAAGTGGTATTAAAGTAACCAGATTGATACATATTCTGGTAGCTATACTCCTTCGCATCCAATCCCTGAGGAGATACTGACAAGAACTGTTTGCCATCTACATAACATAAATCAGGGCATTCCCACATGTAACCGTAGTCTGCTTTTTCAATGAAGTGACTAAATTCCCAATTAATCTTATCCTGGGATTTGAAAAGGATAACGCAGCCTTCGTCATTCTTTGTTCTTGCCCCAAGTGTCATGTAATAAGTACCATCCTGGCACCATACCTTTGGATCTCTAACATGAAGAGTAAGATTATCTGGGTAATCCTGACTTCTAAGCAATATTTTCTTTTCGCTGGCCTTTATTCCATCCTGGCTAGTTACTAATATTGTATTGCTCTCTCTTCCCTCAAGGATGTAGTCGTACTCTCCAGGATGCTTTACGTTACCTGTGTAGTAGATGTACATTTGGCCATTTTCTACATAAGCACATCCTGAATAAACACCACTTGCATCCTCTGGCATATCAGGCTTCATAAATACTCCTGAGAATTCATAGTTGATGAAATCCTTTGTGGAGTAATGTCCCCAGTCCTTTTCACCGCCCATAGGTGAGTCTGGTGAATACTGGAAAAAAATGTGATGTATGCCATCAAGCTGGCAAAGACCATTAGGGTCATTAAGCCAGCCTGATTGTGGGAAAAGATGAAATCTAGGAGTTAAATATTTTTTATCTTTTAAACTCATCTAATTAACACCTTATTTATTTTGTTACTGTTAAAACCTTTTCACTGAAATCTGTGTTACCCATCTTTACATTGCTAACCTCAGCAAACTTTGGAGTGTTAGAAATGATAACTGGTGTAACAAGTGGATATCCAGCCTTTGTGATAGCGTCCATATCAAATGTTACAAGAGTCTGTCCGCAAGAAACCTTGTCACCCTGAGCAACGTGCGCTGTGAAGTGCTCTCCGTTTAACTTAACTGTATCAAGACCGATGTGGATAAGAACCTCAACACCGTCTTCACTTACAAGACCGATAGCATGCTTTGTATCATAAAGCATTGCAACTGTTCCGTTGAAAGGAGCAACTACCTTACCCTCTGTAGGGTTGATAGCGATACCCTTACCAAGTGCTTCGCTAGCGAATACCTTGTCAGGAGCCTCTGTAAGAGGAATGATTTCGCCCTTAAGTGGTGAGTAAACTGAATCTGGCTCTACGTTGATTTCGCACTTTGTCTCTGTCTCAACTGTAGCTGCCTTCTCCTCGTCCTTGTAAAGAGCCCAAGATACTGCAAATGCTACAACTGAAGCAACTGCGAATGAAAGTAAATATCCTGGTAAGCAATCAGTTACAATGAGAAGTCCGAATAAACCTGTAATACCGTTTGCTGTAGCGTAAACGCCCATGATTGAAGCGACGCAAGCACCTACGGCACCACCAACCATACCTGCGATAAATGGCTTACCGTAACGGATGTTAACACCGAAGATAGCTGGCTCTGTAATACCCATGAAAGCTGAAAGTGAAGCTGGAAGAGCCATTGACTTTGTCTTGCTGTTCTTTGTCTTTAATGATACTGCAAGTGCTGCAGCACCCTGAGCAACGTTAGCTGCTGTAGCGATTGGCATCCAGATGTTCATACCATTGTCTGAAAGCATCATCATTTCGATAGCGTTGTACATGTGGTGAGCACCAGCAAGTACTGTAGGGGCATATAAACCACCCATAAGTAAAGCACCAACACCGAATGGGATAGCGATAAGTGCCTTAGCACCTGAAAGAACCCATGTCTCAATCTGTGCAAAGATAGGTCCGATAACTGTCATAGCTAAGAAACCAGCTACAAGAACTGAACAAAGTGGTGTTACAAATAAATCAAACATTTCTGGAACAATCTTATGTAGCTTCTTTTCGATAGTACACATTAACCAAACTGAAAGAACGATTGGAATAACGTGTCCCTGGTAACCTACGTTGTCAATGTTCCAAGCACCGAGCCAAGACCAAAGTGTACTTGTTTCAGCACCGCTTGCTACTGTCCAAGCATTAACTAAGCTTGGGTGAATCATAATCATACCAATTACTGCGCCAAGATAGATATTTCCACCAAAAATCTTTGCTGCTGAAATAGCAATAAGAATAGGTAAGAATGTAAGTGCAGTATTTGAGAACATATTTACAAGATTATAGAAATATGAATCTGCCATTGATGGCCAAATCTGTACAAGACCACCAAGTAAACCATTTAAAAGACCTGTTGCTACAATGGCTGGAATGATTGGGATAAAGATATCACCAAGAGTCTTGATAGCACGCTTCCACCATGGAGCCTTGCTTGCAGCAACCTGCTTAAGCTCTTCTTTTGTAGCAGCTTCGATACCTGCTATATCAATAAACTCGTCATAAACCTTGTTAACTGTACCTGTACCGATGATAAGCTGAAGCTGACCAGATGCATCAAATACACCCTTAACTCCTTCAATCTCCTCTAATGCTGGTACATTTACCTTGCTGTTGTCAGCGATTACTAATCTAAGTCTAGTTGCACAGTGTGCAGCTGAGATTAAATTATCTTTTCCACCAATCTGCTCGTAGATTTGGCTTGCACATGATCTGTAATCCATGTTGTTTCCTTTCTATTTTCCCTATAATTACAAATTTCAATGAAATCGATTGAGTATTTGTGAAATCGGTTTCACATCATGGTGACATTATATAACGGATAAGGTAAAATTCCTATTAGCAATGTGTGATAACGATTTCACATATTTTTTATATGATTTTCACAAAAAAGTCGTTAAAGGCGTATTCTCACATCAAAAATTGATTTAGACCTATCTAATAAATATAATAATAGTGAATACGATTTCAATAATATTTTTAGGAGTACATTTATGAATATTAATCAGATAGCAAAGCTTGCCGGGGTTTCTCCTGCGGCAGTTTCCAGATATCTAAACGATGGGTACCTTAGTGATGAAAAGCGCAAGGCTATAGCTAAGGTAATAGACGAGACTGGCTACATCCCTTCATCTCAGGCTCAAACCCTTCGAACCAAAAAAACTAAACTTATCGGGGTAATTATCCCTAAAATAGATTCCGATTCCATTTCACAGGTTGTGGCCGGCATCGGCGAAGTCCTAAATAACAAGGGCTATAAAATGCTTTTGGCCAACACTGATAATCACGATGAAAAGGAAATAGAATTCATTAACACCTTCAAGCAGAACATCGTTGATGGAATAATTCTGCTTGGAACAGTCCTTACTCCAAAGCACAAGAAAGCCCTTAAGGACCTGACTATGCCTTACGTGGTCTTGGGACAGCAGACTGATATTTCTGCCTGCATTTACCATGATGATTACACAGCTGCCTATGAATTAGCAGATTACATTATAAATAAAGGTCATAAAAATATTGGATACATTGGTGTCACTGAAAATGATATCGCCGTAGGTGTAAATAGAAAGCAAGGCTTCCTTGATGCTTTAGAAAAGCATGATATCAAGCCTTCTAAGTCCTTGATCAAAACAGGTTCCTTCTATATGGATAGCGGTTATGAAAATGCTAAGGCTCTACTTAGTAAAAATAAAAAGCTTGATGCCATTTTGTGCGCCACAGACACTATAGCTTTAGGTGCTATCAAATACCTAAACGAAAATAATATAAAGATTCCTGATGATATTGCTATTGCGGGCTTTGGGGAAAGCAAGCCATCCTCTATCCTATCTCCTAGCCTTACCACTGTGCATTTTTATTACAGAGAATGCGGTGTGGAAGGTGCTACCTTCCTACTTAATAAAATTACCAATCCGGACATTCCTGATAAGGCAATGAAATTAGGCTTTGAAATTATTAAAAATCAGTCTGTTTAAAATGTAGATATCACTACCTAAAAATTTCACAATTACATAATATAATGTTTTTTAGGTGACAGTTGTCTCAGCAAGCATATCAGAGGAGGTTCACATGGAAGGTAGTGATCTCGAAATTAAAAAACTGGTACTTAGCAAAAGACTTAGGGCACAATCTATTATTGGTATAGCAACCACAGTAGGAGTTGTTGTGGGGGCTATTCCTATACCATTTTCAGATGCGGTATTATTAAACAAAGCCGAGAATATTGAAGTAAATTCCATAGCTACGATATATGAAATTACAAAAGATGACAAAAGCAGGGAATTTATTAATACAATTATTCAGGTAGGAACAGCCAGCTCTGTTATTAGTTCCGCAGCATCTGCGTTAAAAGCAATCCCTGGTGTGAATTTAGGCACAGGCGTTATCAATGCTATTATTGCCGGCAGTATCGTGGCAGTTATTGGCGAAAGCGCAGTATTTGCTTTTGAACAGGTTTCAATGGGTAAAAAAACAATCGACGACCTGGAATGGTTGGAAAAAGTGATGAAATCAAAATTCGCAGCCAGGTTCACAAAAAGCGTTTACGCTTCATTCAGGCAGATTTCCAATAATGCTAAAAAAGAGGAAATACTGCAGATTATCAAGGAAAACTTTTTCACCACTACAAGCGTAGCAGCCAGATAATTACCCAAGCAACAGTAGCCATTATTGCACCAAATACTAAAAATGACAGATATCGCCTTGATATCATCAGGTGGGAATTGATGATAATGGTGGCATCCTCCGCCTTTAAATCATCTCCGTTGTATTTCAAAGGATTGATTTTGCGCATTTTCTTTGATACTGAAACCAGTAAATCAAACAATTCCATATGTTTTCTAAGAAATTGAATCAAATTGTCTGAGGTATGTCTCATCTTTAAAATAGATATGACTACCTCAGGCTTTTTTCCTATTAATTCCATTAGTAAATCATAATTTGTCACGAAATTTATAGTCCCAAGCATATTGGTGCTAAATCCATTTTGCTCAAGAACTTCCCTTACAGAATCCACCATTTTAGGTTTTTCAACTTTATAGCGCAGAGTATAAGCAATTAATTTTGCCGCACTATCAGCATTTGTTTTGTCGGCGAAAGAATCTACCAGCTTGTCGGTGTCTCCGCTGGAAGCATTTACGATAACACTGCCAAGCATGTTGGCAACACTTTCCTTGGTTGACATTTTAATAGAGCGGATAAAGCTGTTAAGCATCTTGTCTAACGCTGCCATTTTTTTATCCTGGCCAGGCGCTTCATGGATAGACATTTCCCCAATATCATCATAAAAAGCAATTGCATTAGGACAATGATTTTCAGCGAAACCCAGTCTTCCATAATTCGTGCCAAGATAAAACTGTTTCTGCCCTACATCATTAAGCAGAATATTTACAAAATCACTTTCAGCACTAATATTTAGAATTTTATTTTGATTTTTGATTATGATTGTAGAATATTTACGAATGAATTCATCGGAAAAGCCCTGCCCATCAAAAGAAAAACAGTTGTCCACTCTGTCATCCATGATAGTAATATATTTGGCTTTATTTCCGCCCTTAGAATGGCCCGTAACGGTGATTGTGTCGTATCCCTCCAAATCAAGGGATTTAAACCAACTCAAGGCATTCTCCTGAAATGCTGTTGGCACCTGATAAAGGCCCGAGACATTATCTATCCATTCAGCATCGCTTTGTGTACCCTTGAAGGCAACGATAGCTTCATTTGCTGATGGATCAAATAGTAGCGCACTGCGACCGCCACCTGCACCTTCACTTTCATAATGCACCTGCATTATAACGATATTCTTTAGGTGCTCCAAAGGGCGGATGGCCCACATGAGCTGCTTATATTCTGCACCGGTAACACCAGTGCTATATTCTTTTTCGTTTTCAATTTTTTTGGCATAGTGAAGTACACCATCCACAAAATCCCCAATGGTTCTGGTTTCCTGGCTAATAGATAGAAAAGTTCCTCTTGGTCCACCCAGATTTTCACAATATAACAAGCAATTAATCAAAACGATTTCTTCGATAGATAGACAACTGTTCATAAAAACCCTCCTTGAGCTTACAACAATATACTATCAGAAAAAACTCGGTCTCTTGCCACATCTCCATCTGCGTTAGATAGTATTACCAAATACACTTCACCGCTGACATTATTAGCCTGCAGGCAATTTTTTATTTTTTCTTTGATGGCGGAATAATCCTTTTCCTTTAGCATGGAATCATCAAGGAAAATCTTAAAATCATTTCCCGCATCTATCTCCCCTGTCAAAACCTTTTCAGGGGAGATTTTATCATCATATTCATCTCCCAGATATTCCCAGAAAGAAACATCAATCCTGATGATTGGAAGTTTTTCGGCTGCCAAGAATTGCTCTAAATAATTTTTTATAGGAGCTCCTATCAGTTGGCCGAAAAAGGCGTCTCTTATAGAAAAACTATCCCCATCCTCCTCGGACATGGCAATGAATGCTGATTCCCTGTCAATTTCTGCGGATTTAAAATACCACTCGGAATAAGTTCTGGTAGTTCCGGATTTTGGCTCACATCCAGTTATTTCAAAAGAATAATTGGGATATTTGGCTGTTAGATAGCTTTCCACCGCACGCATCTCTTTTAGAAGCGCCATATCGCTTTCACGGAGATTCCCACTATCGATTTCTTCAGTGTTAAACGAAATACCATTCAATACCTTTTTTTCGGACGCAGTTAATTCCATAATAATTTACCTCCATCCCTTCAAATTAGTTTCTACCCTTTCTAAGAAAGACAGGATCATTGCCTGCTGGCATCACCATGAGCTGCATAAACTCCCAATAATGGCCCAGACTGGGAGATTTTTGGCGTATATAACATCAAACTGAGATATTGGAACCGGGTTTGCAGTACCGATTTCTATAGTAACACTAGGAACTCCTTCAACAGCCCCAAAGTAATCTCCAAAGCTTCCTATTGCAGCTCCGCAATATTCTCGTCTATATCCTATGATTGAATGAACTAAATCAGCCATCTGCCTGCAGCCCTGCGCCACCTCCGGCGTGTTGGTGGCAGCTCCATAATAAATTATATTTCCCATAGAATGATAGTTAATTCCAGCACAAAACACATTCTCATTTAACAGCGCAGCCATAGCTGCAGTCTCTGGTTCAGAAAGAGGCTCTACACCTGGATAATAGGCCAATCCTGGATTTTTCGCCAATCTTGGACCAGAGCCAAAGCCAAGTGGGAAATTCCTATTTAAATCTACTCCATTTGCGTTTGCTTTTATGGACTTTGTTCCGTTTTGGCAGATTGTAACGCCATCAGGATTTACCATAGGAATAATATAAAAGCAGGTATTTGTAAAGCGTTGTCTATAAGTGATTCCATCAGCGTTTGGCACATCATAATTCAACACGTACTCTTCTAACATCCTCATGACAAGCTGAGATGTCATATATTCTCTTGCATGAATGGATGCTGTAATTAAAATCTTATTTTCTGCCTGCAAATTACCAAATTTGATGAGCCACAGGCTACGGCCCTGCATGGTGGTGGCTATAGCTTCGTAGCACATAATATCCTCATGCCCTGAAGCCAGCAGCACTATATCTTCACATAAAGATTCATAAGAATAAATCTGCTGTGAAGCATCAACGATAGTAAAATCAGTTGCATAACAATTAACAGCAGAGCAGAAAAAAATTAGAATACTAACTATTGAACTAACTACGAAATTGCAGAAATACCTCATTCCTCAATTTTATATTGTAAATGTGATAGAAAAGCCAAAAAATTTGTAAGGCATTGTGAAAAGATGGAGGTTTATCGGTTATTATTTCAACATCACAAAAGCGTTCCCACTAGCCTACGCCTATAGTAATCCATAGTCCTGTACTCAATGACATCTTTCATCTGCTCAGCAAGAATTCTATTTCCTTGCAATACTTTCATTTCCGTACACAGCGCAATTGGTGCCTCATCAGTACTTACAAAAAATCCCTTGCCTGATTTAAGCAAAAAGTTAACTGGCATGCTATGAATCTTCTTGATGTGATTAGAATCGGATATTGCCTGGTACTTCGCATAAGTACTATCTGGATCTAAATCACGCCAATTCTTACCGGTGTTAAAGAACTTTTTCCAGCTAGCTAGCAACTGACTGTCATCTACCTGCATCAAAACATCGCCATTGTTATAAAAGGCCATAAGAACTGGCATTTTATATACCTTAGTCATGTTTGTGTTTTCAATTAAAGAAATAAAGTCTTTTCCTAATCCATTGCAGAAAAACTTTTCTTCATCTCCAAGCTCGCCTAGTTCGCTCAAATAATCCAAGTAGCGTTTGAAGACATTAGCCTTTGAGTTCTTTATAGTAAGCTGGTAGATTTCATCATCCATCTCTGTAAATAGCTCCAAACGGGATGGTCTATGTCCAATAAGCTCTTTTACTCTATAGAATTCCTCATTAATCAAATCATTAAGCTTCTTTTGCTTACGTTCCATCTCATTAAATAAATCAATGAGACGCATATCGAAATCTATCAAACAATCGTCTGGTATATCCTTCTTCGATGGGCGACCAGAATTTTTATCGTAGGTTTCACTATGCTTGCCAGTTAAGAAAAACCTTACTTTTCCTGCCTTCTGATAGTTGCCTATAAAATCAAGAACATTTAAATATTCCTTGCCCTTAGATTTTCTTAAACCACGCCCTAACTGTTGTAAAAATACAATTGGTGATTCAGTTGGTCTCAAGAACATAACCATGTCTAAAGAAGTGATATCCACACCCTCGTTAAACATATCAACTGCAAATATTACCTTGATTTCTCCAGCCTTTAGCTTTGCTATTGCTACATCTCTCGCCTCAGAATAATCACCATTCGCATCACTATAAACTGCAACTGCAGGTGTTCCTCGTTTGCAAAACTCTTTTGCCATTTCTTCTGCATGTGCCCTTGAACAGCAAAATCCCAATGCACGATCGGATTCGTATTTACGATAATATTTATAAATCAAATCATGTCGGCGTACGTTACCAATATATGTTTCATTTAATTCTTTTTCATCATAACGTCCTCTTACAACATGTAGCTTTGAGTAATCTGTATCATCATAAATTCCATAATAATGGAATGGAACCAACATTCCTTTGTTTATAGCCTCGTAGAGCGAAATCTCATAAGGAACATTATAATCACAAAGCTCGTAGATGCTTCTACCATCCATTCGTTCTGGAGTAGCAGTCAACCCAAGCATGAATTTAGGCTTAAAGTAATCTACTATCCTCTTATACTGATCGTTTACCGCATGATGAAATTCGTCTACAACAATGTAGTCGAAATAATCAGCAGAGAAATACTCAGGATTTAGATATCTATCATTTCCTAGGGTAGCTACAGACGCAAAAACCACTGATTTATCAATGCATTTCTCCTCTCCATTAAAGAACCCATAATCATCTGAATTTCTTACATTTCGAAATGATGCTGCTGCCTGTTTTAGAATCTCTTCTCTATGTGCAACGAACAACACTCGCTTATAATCCTTTGAATCAAATGCTGCTAAATAAGTCTTTCCAACTCCAGTCGCAGCTTGAACCAGGGCCTTAGTTGCACCTTCCGCCCTAGAATTTTCTAAGGCACAAAGTGCTTCAATCTGTGCTCCTCGTGGCTCAAAGAGCATCCTAACTTTTGTATCGTTATCTGCCTCGGCTTCATCGTATCTATCTAAGTCTTTAGCAGCTGCAGGTCTGTGCCAATTCTTTGAGTATTCTCTAAGAACATCTTCAGTAACTTCAAGTGAATGATTCTGATATAAATCTTCAAATGTATCACTGAATTTCTTAAAATTTTTCTCATCTGAAAATGTAGTGAATCTATAGTTCCATTCAATGCCAGATGTCAATGCACTTCTTGAAATATTGGATGAGCCTATGAATATTTCACCATGAGAAGCATAATGAAATATATATGCTTTAGGATGAAATGATCTGCGTGTGTCATTATAGAATCTTAATTCTACTCTATCTCCCAACTCGCGCTTAATCATGTAAAGAGCTGATGGCTGGGTAATTCCAAGATAATTACCCGTAAGAATTCGTATTTTCGTACCGGCATTAATCGACTTTTCTAATTGTTTTAGAAGCATTTTTACACCGGACTCCATCAAAAATGACACGATTATATCAACCTGCTTTGCATTGCCAAAACTAGCTAAAAGCTTAGCATATAATTGCACAGCCTTGTTATCATCGCCAGTCATTGCTAGAGGTTGCATCTTTAAGTCTATTGTTTCAATTAGATTCGCTGCTTTGTTTTCACCTATTTCTTCAAAATTAGGTTCAACCATTTTTCTTCTCCTCGCCCTGGTCTTACATCACTAGTAATCCAAGTTTCTTCTATTTTTATCTCTTTAAAATCGGATATATATTCCACAAAAGATTCTTCAGTAAAATCTGTAAAGTATCTGCCATTTCTTTCGCCTTCATAATTGCCATATTTAAAAGATGTATAAATAACCCCACCAGTTTTTAATGCAACAACCATTTTACTTAGAACAGTTCTTAATTCGACTTTTGGAACATGTAAAATTGAAGAGCAGGCCCAAATGCCGTCGTATTTTTCCACCTCAATAAGTTCTTGAAAAAGCATATTCTTGACATCAATTCCTGTAAACGCTGACGCAGTTTTACATAATTCTGCAGAACCGTCTATTGCTTCAACTTTATATCCCAATTCTAAAAATGACTTAGTATCTCTACCTGATCCACAGCCAAAATCTAGGATACTATCTCCTTTTTCCAAATATCCAAGAAATCGCTCACGTTGAGGAGATACATCTGCATTAACAGTATTCTCACAAAATTCCTTAGCCTTTTTGTCATAATATGATAACGTATTTACGATACCCATATACAAATTCACCTCTATTCATGATTGTAAAAATCGCCCAAAACATAGTAATTACGCTAAATAAAAGTATACCACATCAATCTATAAAAGTCCGATAAACTCTCAGGTCTCAGATATTATATATAGCTAAAACCAAGGTTAAACTAAACAAAAGCACCAACCAATAATGATTGGTGCTTCGCAAAAATAATATTTCAAGTAAATTCATCCTTTTTGTCTCAATAATCCGCATATTAGCTAATACCCCTGAAGCTATAGGAAAAAAAGGTGAACAAAAAATAGAAAATGATTTAAACAACATTAATTTCTGGGGCTATGAAGGATATTGTTTAAAGAACGTATATGTATTCTCTGTTTACATCCAGTTATAATCCCCGCCTGTTACAGCAAGTGAAAGCAGCGCATCCATTCGCTCCACCTCCTCTTCACCCTGTACAACAGAAATTAGATTTGCAGTCTCAGTAGCCACCGGCATCTCCTCGTCTGGACCAATCTCCATGTTTGGCTGCTCGCCGCAGTATGGACACACCAAACTTGGTCCTACCTGTACTGATAAAAATCTGTTTGCACACTCCTTACATTCATAAAAACCTGCTAGAGTGGTTCCGTCTGGTACGTAATACATGTTTATTTCCTTTCTTACTTTCAATTCCAATTTTTACTATCTACAACTCTTCTTCTATCTCCTTGATGGCGCACTTACCACAAAGTTGGCCTACAAATTCTTCCATATAGAAGAACTCTCCATCATAATATTCATCAAAGTCCTTTATTGCGCCAGCCAAAGTGAATGCTTTGTTACAAGCCTTACATTTTCTTATTAGCGACATGGCCACTTCATCATCTTCAACCTCGTAGTCATCATGATCCATATCGCCCTCTTCATAGCCCTCTAATATATGGTTTGCTAAATATTCCTCAGATGGCTTAAGCACACCATCTATCTCTGAAAAAAATCCCATTATTTTTTAACTCCTATCACTTCTTTTGAATCTAAATTAAAAAGTACTGCATTAACTCATATTTAAGTTTGCTCCCCTCGTCTATATCCTCTGGAAGCAACGCCCTTGCAACAAGCTTGAGCTCATCAGACGCTATATCAGTTCTTCTTAAATTGGCATAATCGCCATCAATACTTTCAACCACATAATACCATGTCTCCATAGTTCTCTCCTTTTAATTCATCATTTTTTTTGCTTCCGACATCTCATTTGCACCATAGGCACACAGCATTACTTCTATTTCATAGTCTGGATAATCCGCCACGAATTTTGCATAAGCTCTACAGCATTGTTTCGCGGAATTACCAGCTGGATTATCTAAATTTCCACCGAATATCCCGGCACTAATAAGAGGAAAAGATATGCTATGATATCCGTTATCCTTCATCACCACCAATGAATTATAATATGCATAGAACAATTCTTCGAAGGCATTTGGTGTAATGGAAAAATTGGGACCAACGGCATGAACAATTGCTTTTGCATTGGTCAATTTAAATGATGGTGTTATGACTGCATCTCCATCCTTCAAAGGTGTATTGTACTGACTACATGCATCAGATAGTTCCTTGACACCGGCTTTATTAAAAATCACACCACATATACCGCCACCAGCCCAAAGTCCTGAATTGGCAGCATTTACAATAACATCAACTTTTTGATCAGCGCAAGAACCATGTATTAATTCTATTTTGCTCATAATATATCCCCTTCACTATGAATTAGCGACAAAAACTAAATATATTATAGTCGACTATACAAAAAAAATCACTGAACCATTATGATTCAGTGATTCTAAACTTATAAAGCCGATGATCGGACTCGAACCGATAACCTGCTGATTACAAATCAGCTGCTCTGCCAATTGAGCCACATCGGCATTAAACTCCCCAAGTAGGACTCGAACCTACGACAACTCGGTTAACAGCCGAGTGCTCTACCAACTGAGCTATTGAGGATTATCTAGGTTATTCAACCTAAAGTGGAGACGGAGAGATTCGAACTCTTGACCCCCTGCTTGCAAGGCAGGTGCTCTCCCAACTGAGCTACGCCCCCA
>NZ_FOQF01000073.1 GCF_900113655.1 Pseudobutyrivibrio sp. OR37
CCGAACCCTCAAACCAGCCCCTCAAAAGTGCCCCTCAAACCGTACCCTCAAACTAGCCCCTCAAAAAGACTGCCCCTCAGATAGTTTGATTACCCGATTTTTTATATGAATTCGCCTTGGTTTACATATATGATAATAGTCTATATAACTATGTATGCTAAGAGCATACACTAGATGATAATGCAAAATAAAATATGCAAATAGTGTATGCAAATAAATGATAGATTATTGGAATATACAGGGTGTATATTTTAGGCAAGAAATAGATAGGAGAACAATCCATGTACGAAGTAAAGAAAGATATTGTGGGACCTTACATAAAGAAACTTATTGCCGATAAGGAAATATCCCAAAGAGAATTTTGTAGGAGATATTTGAATTTAAACGGCTTCGACTGTACTGAAGAAGACGTTAGAAAGATGGCAAACCGTCTTTCTCAGATAATCAAAGGAAAGAAGAGTATTCAAGTATTTGATTTGCCAGCATTTACTGAAATACTTGGAGTGTCCTGTGAAGAGCTAATCAGTGGCGGTACTGTATTTTCTTCATCATCTAGTCATGTGACAAATTATGATGTTGCGTTGTCTAATGATCCAGATGTTTGGGAAAAACATATTCAGAGAGAAGATAAGTTGATTTTGAATCCTGATGAATATGGAAAAACAATTTTAGACTACGCTTTTGAGTACAAGAACTACGCTTTTTTGAAGTATATGATGAATCACGATTATATTTGGTTTGTCGATAATAGTGGCTGGCAGGATAAAGGATATACTTATGGCGGTGGTACAAATATAAAGCGAAGAGAAATAGGTTCAGTTGATTATTCGGTTCCTATGCAGATTCAGTACGAAGATTATATACGCACAAACATGATAGCACTAGCAATTGAAAACGAAGATTTTGAAGTGCTAGATGGATTATGTGCTAGGGAAAATCCATTGATGCATAATGCAAATTATTCTGTGGGGCTTACTCGTGAGGAAAAATATCGCAATGAAAATATGATAGATGCATTAGTTAACGCCAGCCCTAAAATGCTAGAGTATTTTTCTAGAGATTTTAAAGTTAAGAATATAAATAAGTGCAACAATACTTTTATATATCCTTATTTAGGTGAAGTTATAGATAAGATGATTCAAGCTAAAAAGATTGAATCTGCCAAAGTAGTTCTAGAGAAGGCTGCAGAACATAATAAAAAGGTATATGAAACAATTTCATCTATGGTAGAACAGACATTAGAAGTATGGATTAGTAGTTGTAGTTATACGCCTGATGAAAAGATGATAGAAGAGCAACGAAGTAACATCACTGGATATATTTTTACCAGTGAGATAACTGACATGATTTCATTTGTTTATAATCAACCGAAGGAAGAGATAATGACGAATCTTATACAGGTCAAAAAGAGCTGTAAAGAATTAGCAGATTTAATCAATAGCACAAACGATTATTACAAGAAGACTCTAGCATTGAAAGGAGATTCATAGAATGGGTATATTTTTTGATTATACGGATGGAGATTACTGCATGAGAACATCAGATAATACTGCTATGGATTCTGATGGTAACTATATGATGAGAATGTCTGATAATATGGCAATGGATATGGAATCAGGAGAGTTGCATATTACATCATCCTGGGATAATGATGAGGATGATTGGTAAGGAATATTAACGGAAGAGAGTGCTATTCAAATGAATGGCACTCAGACTGTAGACAAAGTGTCGCGGCTTTCGCCGCGACCTTTTCTTTTTTATAAGGAGGAACTGGAGTCTGCGGACTCCAGTTCTTTCATTTTTAGTCCTTCTAAAGTCTAAAAAAACCTTGATTTTACAAGCTTTTTCGCCTCTTTTTTGGTATAATAATACTATCAAAATAAGGGGTTAGAATAATGATTACAGAACAAAATGAGAAGGCTAGAAAGCAGATTGAATTTGTATGCACTGATGACTTGGTTCCTCAAGATCATCTT
>NZ_FOQF01000040.1 GCF_900113655.1 Pseudobutyrivibrio sp. OR37
GTATGTCTATGGGATCCAACATTTAAAGCTTACTTGGCTAAAAAACGAAGTGAAGGCAAGCATTATTATGTTGCCATATCCCATGCTGTAAAGAAGCTTGTTCGAGTCATTTATAAACTCGAAACCTCTGGGCAACAATACATAAAAGCCGTCTAATCATTCCAATATCATATCTTCTTGTCAGAGCACCATTACTTGATGCTCTATTTGTCATGCAATTTTCAAAGTACTAATTGCGATGATATAGTCACCGCCGCTATATTCAAAACATTTCTGTTTTAAAACATTTTTATTGACTTTCTTTAATAGTTAGTCTCTTATTATCTGCTTTCGCTCATCAATTGCTATTTTGGTGCTATCAACTAGGCCTAATTTTTTTGCAAAATCTTTATGCTTTTCCATTAGTTCTAGCATTTCAATAACACTTATTCTTTCAGTTGGTGTCATCTTACTTGCACCTCCCTTATTTATGACTTAATTATATAATCCGCTATTGTGACTCAACACCCTCTATTTTGGTAATACAATTTCAATATTTCCCAAGTTTTGGTAGAATGTAAACATAACGTATCTGGGAGGTATTATAAATGGATTACTCAACACTGATGTCTATACGAAAGGAAAAACATCTTTCACGTGACGATGTTGCTAACCTCACAAATGATGTCGTTTCAACGAAAAGACTGGAACATATAGAAAAAGGAGATACGGAACCTACACCATCAGATATAGTTACACTTTCTGGTGTCTATAACATGCCTGAGCTTTGTTTAGAATACTGCGCCCATCACTGTGCGATTGGCAAAAGCACAGTTCCAATGTATGAATTAGCTATGAACAGTCCAAAAGATTTACCAATTATCACTTTAGAATTACTTGATACACTCAATTCTCTCACAGCTCAAAAAGACCGAATGATTAGCATTGCCGCTGATGGAAAAATATCAGAAGACGAAAAAAATGATTTCAAAGCTTTCAACGATGGACTGGAAAAAATGGAGCTAGCTATCAAATCTCTAAAGCTTTGGGCTCAGAAAAATATTTAAAAATTATATAGTCTAAAATGCTTTGTAGATAAATTTCATAATTTGTTAGATTTCCACTAATGCTTATTAACACCCAATTATTATTTTTTATTTTTTAACTGCTTTTTATTTTTGTACATCTCATCACCTGCCTTGTGTCCGTAAGTGTCATTTACATACTTCAAATTATTAATATCGAACAGTGCTATCGCAAATTCAGATACCATTGCTACCTTTAATCTTACATAATGCGTACGGTCTTCTATCATTGCCCTATATTCCAAAATATAAATGCCCTTTTGAGCTATCTGTTTCATCACTTCTGCCTTGCAGAAAAGTGACTTAAACATTTCACGGTCGCCAGCATAAATCAACTCAGCTCCGTCTTTAAAAGGCTGTTTAAAGAAGTCATTCCCCTGCTTTACTATATGCAGACGTGAATATTTCTCTGCCGAATCGTACTCGGTAAAAGCATTTGTCTCTGGATTGATTGAATACATGCAGATATAATCTCCCGTAAGAGCTGCCAAACGGGCATAGGCCTTACGTTCATGTTTTATTCTTTCCAATTCTTCCAGATGCTGTAGCTCTGCCTGATTATCAATGTATCCCAACAAAACAACCATTGGAAGGCAGTCAAAATAGCCTTTTAGATTTATATCCTCTTCTATATAAGAAGACATGTCATAAAGATTTACCTTGTCCAGCGCATCATAGTACTCTGCATCATTTCGATTTTCAAATCCAATGGCAGAACATCTATCGAAGAGTAGCTGCTTCCATAATTATCCAGCCAAACCTTAAATCCTAGCTCGCGAAGCTGATTTAGCTTTGATTTTAAAAACTCTTTGTCCTCATAGAATGAATCTTCTTCCAGTTCGAAAACTATATTACTTCTTTGAATGCCTGATGCATCAACAATTGCACTTTTTACATATATTCTTTTATGTTGAAGGTCTCTCCTGTTTCTTCTTCCTCTGGAGTTATACCATCTACATATTCAGTTATGTAGGTATCCCCTGAAGCTGAATCAATATAGAAGCGAACTAATGCTCCCGTGTAAGATCTAAAAAGAACAACTATCTGCTTGTCATCACTTGATTCAATATTCCAGTAAACCATACTTTCGGCTTCCTTGATATCAGGATAATTTTCGTAGCAATAAGATTTTACAGCAGCAAGCGCGGTATCATCGTTTTTTACGGTCTTACCACAAGCCATTAACATGCAAGCCACCACCAAAACTAGTGTCACAATTTTCTTTTTCATAAATTATTTTCCTTTCTCAAATCCCCGCCAATCTATTTCCTGATTCCATTATTTTTTTTGTCACCATCTTTTTTTGCGAAAGCGCCCCGTTAAAAAATCGTCCCAGATATGTATCTGATTTATCCTGACTTTGCAAATACTCATGAATATACTTATCCATATCAAAATCCGGAATCGCTTTCCCTGATAGGCTTTCCCCAAAAGCCTTCCAGTCAGCAGATGCATCAACCTGCCTTTTTGCAATTATACCACGAATTTTTTCTCGATGTGGCTGGATTTTATCAAAAGCATAAGTCTCTTTTTCAAACACATCTATATCTCCCTTAAGGTAACTGAGGGCATAGACCATCTGCGCAAAGGCATGCTCATAATCATGAGGATTGTCCTTGATAATCTCCTTGTAACCGCCCCATGCAGGCAGATAAACATATCTGATGTAACTGTAATCTGGAAGATGCCCTGCACGTCCATGTCCAAGGTTCATGATAGAATGCTCATTTGACTGATAAACACTGCCAACATATACCGGCTTATCCACATCCTCTGATGCAGATGGATTATGAGAAAAGACAATCTGTTTTCGCTCAGGTTCTGCGTCATCAACAGGAAACAATTCATAAAAATACCAATTTGTATTGTTAATCACAAGGGAAGGTGTCCCCGCAAAATATGTGTGCGCCCAAGTATCTGCAAGCACATGCATAGCGATACCTGCTGCTTCTGTTCCCTGGCCCTTTGCAAGCTTCACTGTATCTACTAGCAGTTCTCCATTCGGGCCACATATCAGGCGATATTTGTCTCTGTAGCTCTTCCACCCCTTATCCACAGCTGCATACAAATCCCTAGGCAAAAAATGAAAAGCCGACCAAATTCTAGTTATATCGCAAAGACCGATTGGGTCAGTCCTAGCTTGCAAAAGCTCTGCCTGCAGCTGAGTGGTAGCCGCACTGGAAGGGCCACCAGATTTTTTCAGCCAAGTCACAGAACAGTGGTCCACTAGCTGGGCGGCATAACAAATCTCAAGACAATCACTATGTTCATATCCTGCCAATAATGCGGCACAGTAGGTTGCATAATAATGAAAATCTTCCTGCATCTTTTTCTCCTGTTTAATCGATGGTAATAACCTGCTGACGGCGGAATGTATTAGCTATACTCATGACCGCCGATAAAATAAAGCCTATTGCACAAATGTCTACTACTCTCACTTCACTACGCATGAAAATCAAGCAGATAATAGCAAATAAAATCTTAACAACTCCCTGAAAGGTCTTAAACTTCCATGAGCTTTCAATTCGTTTTGCTTCACTTGCACCAATAATATTTACTACACCTGAAAATGCAAGTGTTCCAGCCAAATAAACCAGAATATATCCCTTTGGTACCCACACAAGAGAACCAGTAAATATTCCAAAATCAAAGAACAGGATTCCACGAAACAGAATATTCCGTCCCCCTACCATGTGACGAGCCATACTAAAATAGAAAATAAGCTTCCTAAGTCCCATAATCTCTAATGCAATTGAAAACAGTGCGATTATAACAAAGTACGCTTTTTCCCCGTAGAATATCATGGCTACGCCTATTGCAATCATGGAAACAGCCAACAACACGTTTTTTACTTTCTGCCATATCGTCATGCCATTCCCCCCTCTGCTTTTTCAAGTATTCTGATTTTATATACTGAATACAAAATGAAAATGTAGTTAATAAAAGCGGTAACCTCCATTATTAAAAAGGCAAAATCAACATTGCCACTAGCATCCGTTGCATTAATGAGGATTAAAAGATTTGACATTATTAATAAGCCTGCAAATATTGTGCTCAGAAAGGTAAGCACAATATAAAGCCGTTTGCGTTTTTTTGCCGTCTGCCTGCCCACTCTATAAGCATTTAAACCAATGTAAAGATGGTACAAAAAAATAACAGCACTGAAAAATAAAAGTATTAGCAATATTGTTACCCACAGCACAATTCTCACTACACTCTCATATTCATCGCCGATAATCGGGCTACCGCTATCATTTATGACTACTTCAACAAGCTCCTCTATTGTGTCTTCCCCTAGGAAAAATCCAATAAAAAGTTTGATGATATCCCATATAGACATGACAATTACCATTCCACCGCTTATTGCCAGGCTATCTCGGTAGCGTCTAAGCCGAATCTGTATTCCTTGGTTTTTGGGATTATATAATGTAGAATCCATAAAATTACCCTATCACTTACTCTTCCACTTGCTCCACATTCCATTTCTTAGCCCATATCTTATTGGCTGTTGAAAGATCATTATTAATAAACATGCAAAATGTCACTGTTCCAACCATCACAGCTGATACTACTGAAAGCACCATCGCTGCTGTCGAGTACTGCTGTGTAATTATGCCATCCGAAGAAACCGATGGATCTGTTACAAAACAAATATAATCGTAAAAACCATGGGCAAATATTGGGAATATTGCACTACCTGTTTTTAAGTACAATGCACTAAACAATAATCCCATAAATGTCGAGTGGAATATCTGCACCACGGTCATGGCCAAATCCGCTTCCTCTTTAAGATTTCCCATGTGTGCCAAGCCGAAGAATACAGCTAATAAAATCACTGAAAGAATTCGTTTTTCTTTTTTTACATATTTCATAACAATTGCCAGAGTGAATAATCTGAACATTAACTCTTCCCCAAATCCAGCTGAAAGCCCCATTGTAATCGCTTTAAAAGAAGGCGCGAAATAAAATCCTCTCTTCAAAATCAATGGTTCACATAACGTATATACGATAAAAAGTATAAAAGGTAGCATTAATATAAAAATATTTTTTGCAGAATTTTCAGGCTTAAAAAAGCCTTTAAAATATGGAGTAAACCAAGCTTTAAAAACAAACATCATTATGATTGCCACGATGCACATTCCAATATTTCCTGCTTCCTCTGAAATCTGCCCACCTATTAATGAACCTAGACCTGCAGCCAACGTTGGAATAATCATTGCCAGCACAATGGCTAATAATGGCTTTTTCTCGCAAATTGAATGATTTCTAATTTTTTTATCCATTGATTTTTCTCCTTTCAACTACACTTCAGTCCATGGGTTGAATGGTAAAAGTTTCTTTTTTCTATATATGATGATAATCGCAAGCCCTGTAATAGTCATAACAATTATCGCCAAAATAGATCCCTCTAAACCAAATTCAACGTTATATGCAAAGCTGCTTTTGGCTGATGCAGCATCCAATTTAAAAACTGAAACTGGAGAAACCAATCCACTATTTGGGAGTCCAAGTATCACATTTTGTGTGTAATTCCAAGCTGTATGTGCAGCCATGGCACACCATATACTGTCCATGTAATAAACCATTAATGAGAATAATAAACCTGCTACCAATACCGACATCATCGGAATGACACTAGCTCCTGGATTAAAAAGATGCATCGAAGTGAACAGCAACGCATTCCCGATAATTGCAACTAACGGATTGCGATATCCTCTTCTTAATCGCTGAAATATAAATCCTCTACAAACCAATTCTTCAGCAGAAGACTGTATAAAAACAGCAACTAGCAAAAGCAGTAGCTTAAACAAATGAAAAGAATCATATTGCAGCGAAATATCTCTATTTAGTATTGCTGCAATAGCACATATTATATTAAGACCACATCCTA
Organism: Pseudobutyrivibrio sp. OR37; assembly: GCF_900113655.1. GTDB lineage: Bacteria > Bacillota > Clostridia > Lachnospirales > Lachnospiraceae > Pseudobutyrivibrio. Next base: position 5,956 of record NZ_FOQF01000040.1, read on the forward strand.
TCAAAAAACCAATTCCCATATTTTTGATATTATTTCCTCTTGGGGCAGTCCAAAAAGCCTTAAGTATTGGTCTGTCTTTTTTTACAATTAGGAAGGCAATCATAAAAACTACCCATGTACCTATGAAGCCGAAATACATAGAGAACATTTCCCAATAACCAGTGCTATCCTTCTCAATCATTTGATTAAAAGGAGCTATAACCAAAGCTCCTATTATTTGCCCGCAAATAATCATCATGGCAGCGGCAAGCATCAATACTATTAGTATTTCATCATACCATCTAAAACTTTCTGTATGTATTTTCTTAAAAAATGCCTTCATCTGCGCCACCTCTCTTCTACAGTTATTTATTCATAGTGTATAAAATTTCTATGTTGAAAATGTGTAAATAAAAAAAGGAGCCTCCATCTGGAGACTCCCAAATAAACTCAAATTTATGAAGCTGCCTGAGTAGAATCTTCTTCCTCATCAGCATCAGCAACTGTATTCTTTGCAGCAATAACCTCAACAACTACCTGGTCGGCACGTGTGGTTACTTCAACCTTCTTGTTCTTTGAAATAGCAAGATCTGCAACGGTGATTGTATCACCAAGTCTAAGTGTGCTGCAGTCTATTTCAATTTTCTCAACTACATCTTCAGCCTTTGCCTTATATGCGACCTCAGATAATAACTGCTCTAAAACACCCTCTGTAACAGCTTCTTTGTTCTCAAGAACAACCTCTGCTGTTGCATGGATTACCTCGCCCTTTACAAGCTCTTGGAAATCCATCTCTACAATCTGATGCTTAGCTGCATCATAGTGTAGTTCCTTAAGTAACACATTGTACTTCTTTCCTTCCAAATCAAGAGTCATCTGAGTATGTTTGCTCTTTCTAAGAGCTTCAGCCTCTTTAACCTCAAACTGGAGTGGGATTGATCGTTCGATTTCTTTACCGAACAGGTTACCTGTTACGTAGCCTTCTCTTCTCAACCTCTTTGCTTTCTTTTCCATGTCACGTCTTTGTACCTTGTAAGTATCCATTTGTCTCTTCCTCCTAAATACAAATATTTGAGCAGGGAAATTTGCGGAATGTCGATATTCAATTGGCGTTTCGTATTTTCTCGTGTTCGACTATGTTATAGTCCTCTTTTTCAAAATAGTCAAGTCGAATTTATCTTTTAACTCTATTATACGCTGATTTTCGGAGCCTCTAAATTTAAGGCGAATATTTTTCTTGTCCTGGATAAATGGTCCATCCACCAATATATCTATTATTTCAAGGATTTGCTGGGTTTCCTCTATGCAGACTCTTTCCCCTGGTGTAGTTAACTTTTCCAAAGTGTAGCCTGTGTACATCCAAATATCTTTCTGGGGATATTGCTCTCTTACCTGCTCTAAAAAAGGTAACAGCGCCCGTTGATTTTCTGGCTCAAATGGATCTCCACCTAAAACAGTTAATCCATTTATGTAATCCGGCTCTAACAAATCCAATATATATTGAACAGTTTCTTCTGTAAAAGGCTTACCATATTTAAAATCCCATGTTTCAGGCTGAAAGCAACCTGCACAATGGTTTCTACATCCTGAAACAAACAGACTGACTCTCACTCCAGTCCCGTTTGCAATATCGCAATTTTTAATAGCTCCAAAATACATATCTTATAAATGTAAAACTCTTTCTTTTATTTCCTGAGTTCGTCCCTGATTCCAGAACTGTGTTCCAATATACCCGCAGGTACGACGTGCAACATTCATTTTGTTCTGATCGCGATTACCGCAGCTTGGACATTCCCAGACTAACTTATTTCCGTCTTCCTTTATTTCGATTTCACCATCCCAGCCGCAAATCTGGCAGTAATCACTTTTGGTGTTCAGTTCAGCATAAAGAATTGTTTCATAAATGTACTTTATTACCTGCATTACTGCTTCGATATTCTGGTTCATGTTAGGAACCTCTACGTAACTAATGGCTCCGCCTGGTGAAAGAGCCTGAAAACGACTTTCTATTGATATCTTGTCAAATGCATTAATAGGCTCTGTAACATGAATATGATAAGAATTTGTAATATATCCCTTATCAGTGATTCCTTCGATAATTCCAAATCGCTTCTGTAAGCACTTGGCAAATTTATATGTAGTACTTTCAAGTGGAGTGCCATAGATAGAATAATCTATGTTTTCTGCTTCCTTCCATTTGTTGGTATACTCATTTAATTTGCTCATTATCTCAAGCCCAAGCTTTTCGCCATCAGGTTCTGTAAGCTTCTTACCATTTAAGGCAAGGACACATTCCCAAAGACCTGCATAACCTAAGCTGATGGTGCTGTATCCATTAAATAGCAGCTTGTCGATTACCTCGCCCTTTTTCAATCTAGCAAGTGCACCATATTGCCAAAGTATAGGTGCCACATCTGAAGGTGTACCAAGCAATCTTTCATGTCTGCAACGCAGTGCTCTGTGGCAAAGCTCCATTCTTTCATCGAAAATCTTCCAGAAGGCCTCCATATCTCCGTGAGCAGATAAACCGATATCTACCATATTTACTGTAACCACCCCCTGGTTAAATCTACCGTAGTACTTATGCTCCTTTGGATTGTAATTGCCCGCGTTTGCGACATTTCCAATTCCATTTTCTGTGAATCTATCTGGTGTCAGAAAGCTACGGCAGCCCATACAGGTAAATACATCACCCTTAAGCTCCTTCATGATTTTTTCTGATATATAATCAGGTACCATTCTCTTTGCTGTGCACTTGGCAGCAAGCTCTGTTAAATAGTAGTATGGGTCGTTATCATGAATATTATCATCCTCCAAAACATAGATAAGTTTTGGAAAGGCTGGTGTAATGTAAATTCCTTGCTCATTCTTTACGCCCTTGTAGCGCTGACGCAGGACTTCCTCAATTACTAATGCCAAATCCTTCTTTTCTGATTCATTTTTTGCCTCATTCAAATACATGAAAACAGTAACAAATGGTGCCTGACCATTTGTAGTCATCAAAGTAACAACCTGGTATTGAATAATCTGAACACCACGATTGATGTCCTCTTTTACCCGTTGTTCTACAATTTTCTTTTTAGTCTCTTCATCGATTGATACACCGCAAGCAGCTAATTCTGAATCAAGCTCTTTGGTAAATTTATCACGACTAACCTGAACAAAAGGAGCAAGATGTGCTAAAGAAATTGATTGTCCACCATACTGATTTGATGCAACCTGAGCAATAATTTGTGTGGCTATATTGCACGCTGTAGAAAAACTATGTGGTTTTTCAATAAGTGTTCCTGTTATAACTGTTCCGTTTTGCAGCATATCTTCAAGATTAACTAAATCGCAATTGTGCATGTGCTGCGCGTAATAATCCATATCGTGAAAATGGATTATGCCCTCACGATGGGCCTCTATAATATCTGCTGGAAGTAACAAACGTGTAGATAAATCCTTTGATACCTCCCCAGCCATATAATCTCTTTGAGTTGAATTAATTACTGGATTCTTGTTTGAATTCTCCTGTTTAGCCTCTTCATTCTCGCATTCAATAAGGCTAAGTATTTTGTCATCAGTGGTATTAGTCTGACGCACCAGAGCTCTCTTATAACGATATGTTATATAGCAACGAGCTAATTCGTAGGAGCCATGCGCCATTAAATCGTGTTCTACTCTGTCCTGAACCTCTTCCACTCCAGGGGTTCTATCAAGCCTTTCGCAATACTCTGAAACCTGTGTTGTAATCTGCTTGATTTCCTCTTCACTAATTCTCAAGGTTTCATCAACCTGATTATTAGCGCGAGATATAGCAGAATAAATCTTAGTACTATCAAATGGCATTTCACTACCATTTCTTTTAATAATTCTCATTGTGTCACCTCTTATGTCAAACCGGTCAAATTAGTGCACCCAATTTGTCCATAAGATAATATAACAGTGTTTTTAATACACGTCAATATATGGTGCGAGAACCTCAAAAGATACTATATGTTGTATAACTAGCCATAAACCCGCTAGTGTACATAAGCCTTAATAATCCTTGGCCTTTTCCTTTTCAAAAAACTCGCTCAGCTGATTTAGCAGAGCAAATTTCCCTCTGGTTTTTAGCAGATATCCCTCTGGCTTTAGGTCAATTACGTTCATAACAGATTCCTTATCACGCTTGTTGGTCAGGAAAATTACTGGTATTTTTGCAGTCTTTTCTTCTGAACGTAACATCTCAAGGACCTGAGGGCCTGATGTAATCGGCATTTCGTAATCCAAAAGAATTAAATCCACTTTATTTGTAGCAAGGAAAGTAATAGCTGCCATCCCCGAGTTTACCATGAACACATGGTAATCCTCATCCAGCCAGCTTTTTATAGTTCTTAGCATTGTGCCATCATCGTCAACCACAAGTATATGCTTCTTTTGCTGTCTAATATCCTCGTCCTTAAGGACTTGCTCCATTTTGGTGGCGAGCTCTTTTACATTAATTGGTCGTATAAATGAAGCCGCATACCTTCTGCCTGGAATAATTTCCTCTAGGGTATCCATATCATCCTTTGAACCTATTACAGAAAGGGATATCTCTCCTTCCACGGTCTTATCATTTAGATAAACCAGAACATCCCGCATGTCATCCATCTCATCAATATATAAAAGAAAAATTGATGTTTTTTCTTCGATATTCTTTAGAGCATCAACAGTGGCATCAGTTTGAATAACCTCGAAGCCACGTTCATTGAGCTCCTTTATGATGGAATTCACCATAAAGCTTTTATTATCCCCTACAAGAACAATTTTTTTATCCATGGACTACCTCTTTGCCTAAATACAGTGTTTATTATAAGATTTCCAGTAAACCATCTCTGTCTACAGCAGACATTAATTCTTTAACTTTATTATATTTGTTTTTACAATTGGAAGGAATAGTATAATCCTTCAACATAAGCATGATAGAATCTGCCGTATCAAAATCGTAGGCCTCTATCAATTCCTTCATATCCTTGAAAGCACTCTCTAGCTGCTCCTCAGGTATTTCCGGAAGATTTGTATCTTCTTCAACAACGATATCGGAAAGATTTTCTTTATAACTACGATACCTTTCTAAAAGTGTTGGGGTTAACTTAGATATCTCAGCGCAATTTCCAATATTTCCCATATCCTCCAAATGAGCGGCCATTTCGGAAAGCTCTAGCGCACCAATCAGTCGTGCGGAGCTCTTAAGTGCATGTACCAAAACTGTGTAGTTTCTCACATCCTTTTCATTTAAATAGCTCTCAATGGCATCTGAATTTCTATCTATGGAATTATAAAAATCTGTCACTACTTGTTCGTAGGTTTCAATATCTCCGCAATTATTTATTCCGGCCTGTACATCTACCTCTTTAAGATTAATTAACCTACTATCTTCTGGCACAGGCGATGAAAACTCTGATTTGTAATCATCTTGTCCATTCATAATTGATACAGAAAGAATCTTTTCAACAGGAATATAATGTAAAAGCATTTTCTCCAACTGAAGGCCATTTACGGGTTTTGAAATATAATCTGAAAAACCATGCTTCATATATTCTTCCCTTGCGCCTGATATTGCATTTGCAGTCAAAGCTATAACTGGAACATCTTTATTAAGATTGTCAGGCATCACCTTCATTGCCTCAAAGGTCTCGATACCATCCATTTCAGGCATTCGATGATCCAGGAAGATAACATCAAAATGCTTTTTTGACACTAAACCTAAAGTTTCCTTACCACTTTCTGCAGTAGTTATTTGAATTTTGGTTTGCTTCAAAAGACTCTTTATTACTGTAAGATTCATCTGCGTATCATCAACTACAAGAATCTCTGCCTGAGGTGCCTGGAAGGATTCATGATATGCTTCAACGCTATCAATATACTCTCTGTATTTCTCCTTGAAATCACCAATAGGCTCCCATGAAACCACCTGCTGTTTAAGGCCAAAAGAGAAAATTGAACCAAGTCCGTATTTGCTTTCTACCTCTAGCTTTGAATCCATCATTGCTAGTAGCTTTTTAACAATGCTCATGCCAAGACCAGTGCCTTCAATGGTTCTATTTCTGATTTCTTCTATACGTTCAAAAGGTGAATAGAGACGCTGTAAATCCTCCTCTTTTATACCAATTCCGGTATCTGAAATCTCGAAATGAAGAATGATATTTTTATCGTTGTAGTTCTCATAATAAACAGATAAAATAACCCTACCCTGCTCCGTATATTTTACGGAGTTTGTAAGAATGTTAGTTACAACCTGCTTTAGTCTGATTTCATCACCAATAAGATTTGCCGGCATGTTTTTATCAACTTCAATTTCCAGGTCAAGGCCTTTTTCCTGGGCTTTCGCCGAAACCATGTTTATCAAATCATTAAGTAATGAGCCTAGATTATATTGAACTGGTAAAATTTCCATCTTACCTGCTTCAATCTTTGAAAAATCTAAGATATCATTCACAAGGCTAAGAAGAGAATTCCCGGCAGATTTAACATTTGCTGCATATTCCGTCACTTGCTTGTCGGTTGATTCTCGAAGAATCATTTCGTTCATTCCAAGGATTGCATTGATTGGAGTTCTAATTTCATGGGACATATTTGATAGGAAATTAGATTTAGCTTCGTTAGATTTCTTTGCAATCTCTAGATCAGCTTCTATCTGAGCCTTTTCCTCCTGTCGTTGTATGAAAGCCTCCATTTCATACACCATATCATTGAGTGCGTTATACATTACTTGGATTTCATCTTTAGTGTTAACTTGAATATCATCAACTTTATGACCGTATAAAATTTTATTATCATCGGATGATGTGGCATATTTTTCCATGAATGAAGACATCAATCCAATTGGTGTGCATATATACATCTTTGTAAAGAAATTACTTATGGCAGCAATTGGCACACCCATACATAGCAGAAGTAAAACCATTTTTAGGTCAAATGCTATCATCGGACCATCAATCATGAAATCGATTTTTTCTAACTGTTTTTCGAAATCTGTATCAATCTCTTTTTCAGTTTGCATAATATCCCTTGATGTTTCATGACGCTGAATAAAGAAATGCTTAATATCTGGGAATAAAACCATCATAAATAGGGCTACACTTAGTCCCATTATTAATTCTATTATAATAATAACAGTTGTTATTTTTACGCTGATTTTAGTTTTTCTATGCTTATGCTGAAGGTCATAATCGTTTCTATAGGTCTCTGTATACACATAAGAAATAGGGAATAAGGATTTTAATCTGTCAGGAAAATGGTTGAAGTAAACATAAAGGAACAGACCTGTTCCATAAATAGCTATAACCTCTTTATAAGTATAAAGGTTTACATCCGACAATGATAAGCTTCCGAAGCTTAGTTTGTCTAAAACTGCGAAACAAAAAAACTCATTTACTGTAATTGACGTTAATGTTATTGTGCATGTTAAAAAAGTTAAAAACTTTGTTTTAAACCAATAATACTGCCCGGTTAATGAAAAGCACGTCATGGCCGCCATATAAATTATCATGGTGTAGGCGTCATCCATTTGAAAATAAAGAGATGTGCCAAATGCAATCATAAAAACTATAGCGGAAATATAGTATCCGTATAATCCTGCAATCAAAAGACATGGTACTAAATAAAACCCGGCTACAACTTCTTCATCTGCTGTGGCAAAGTAATTACCACCGTGTTTTGATACTATATAAAAGAATGCGCAAGAAAGAAGCACAAGTATTGTCCACGAAATAATTTTGTCTAATACATTTTTATTTTCAACTTCATTTGAACCAGTAATTAGCTTGTTTTTCTTCATAGGCTTTACTCCATAAAAAATAGCATCCCTACTTATGGTAGCATAAGTAGAAATGCCAATCTTCGAATAATTATGAACTATCTGTTATTTCTTTGTGACTATACTTTTTACAATTAAAAAGCTCCCGCCATCCGGGAGCCTGTCGGCAATCACATTATGAACAATTTGCTTTATTTAAGACAACGTTTTCCGAATTGATTAATCCGTAATCATTATAATTGCTATTATCTCCTGTCTTTTGATAACCTGGAAAACATTTACAAATCGAATCGAAATCCATTTCATTCCTTAATAATAATTGTAATGCCCTTAAGTCTTGTACTTTCATGTCTCGTTTACTTCCTCCCCGTTGTTTCTTCTTTTCGAAGAACGAATTCGATGACTAGTCTACCAATAGATTGTGAAAAAGTTATGACCATTCTTTTTAAAATTTATGACTATTCATACTCCGTTTTTACGAAGACAGTTTACCAAAGAATTTGTCACATTTATGTCACAGTGATTATGTTAATAGTATCTTGTCATAAGAATCCTTTTAGTCATTGAAACTTCATATTTAATGGCGGCTTTTTTCACGGATTTAACATAGTTGAAATTTAAAATAAAATAGCTTAAATATAGGATTTTACCGGAGGTTTTATCTTGTGAATACAGGGAAAAATTTAGAATTTAAAGCTGTCGAGCTTGAAGATATTGACCGCATTTCTTCCTATACAAAAATGTATGGAGAAAACTCCTGCCAGCATTCGCCTGTTTCAATGTACAGCACCTTTGAAAAATACGGAGATTCCTTTTGTATTGAAAACGATCTGCTGTATATCTTAAGAAGCAAGCTGTGCGACGACACCTATCGAGTTTATCTTGCTCCAATAGGTGCTAATAAAAAGGCTGGTTTTTCAAGGATTCTAGAGGATGCGTCTTCTTATGGTAAAAAGGTTTTATTCTTCACGCTGACAGAAGACAGCATGAATATTTTGAATTCTATATTTCCTAATCGCTTCAATATTACCGAGCGTCGTGATTTGGCTGAATATGTTTATTCCACTGAGATTATGTCCCAGTTTTCAGGCTCCAAGTTTTCTGAATATCGTCGCCGAATACGTAAATTCGGTAAGCTTTATGGAGAAAGAGCAAGGGTAGCACAAATTACTAAAAGCGATTTTGAAGAAATCATTACCTTTGAAGCTGCCTGGGTACAGGCTATTTCGGAACCTGATACAAGCCAGGCTTTAGAGCTTGAAAAAAAGATGATAGCAAACCAACTTGCTCATTTTGATGAGCTTCATTTATCAGGTGTCATTATCCGCCTTGATGGACAGGTCAAGGGCTTTACCTATGGAACACCTATCAGTGATTCCTGCTTTGACGGAATTATCCAAAAAGGTGACAGGAGCGTCCGCTATGTATATAAGGTTCTAACCCAGGAAATTGCAAAGCTCTGCCTTAGTGATAATCAATTTTTGAATACCGAAGAAGATTTAGGATTAAAAGGCCTTAGAGAATCAAAGCTAAGCTATGGCCCCTCCTATCTAATCAAAAAATATGTAGTAAAGGAAATCTAGTATGGAAAAAAGAACTCAATCTCTTGCTACACTTGGATTATTATTCATTACGTTTCTAACTGCTATCCAGTTCATTTTCTTGAAGAATGTACCTGATAGTGTTCCTACCTTTGCCTTTTTATGCATCACCAATGCAATCGGTCTAGTGATTGTTGGGGTTACCCAGTTAAAAAAAATCCGTTCCATAAATAAAACCACTATTCGCAATGGTTTTATTTTTGCAATTGAATTAACAGGCTGTAACTTCTTTGTACTGCTCGGCTCCCATAAGCTGGAAGCTGTCATTATTTCTAGCTTAATGAGTCTTTATTTTATCTTTGTTACACCTCTTCTTCTTTTGCTAAAAAGACGTGTAAATTTCTTTTCAACTGTAGCATCAGTGGTTGCTGGTATAGCTCTTTTGCTGATGTTTGGAGCCGATACTGAAGCGCTATTTTCTTCCGAAGCAGTTGTTTATCTTATCATTGCCGATTTATTTTTTGCTGCATACGTGGTTAGCGTTTCTATACTTGGTGAAAAAGAGGATGGCGTCCAGCTATCCTTTACTCAGATGTTTTTCTCTGCAGTTTTAGCAGTCATTGGATGGTTTGTGGAATGTATGATTTCTGGCAAATCCATGAATCTTCCTATTAATAAATCATTTTGGATTAGCGCAATCTTCATCGGAATTGCTATCAGAGCCTTGTATAGCATCATTCAGATTTCCTGCCAAAAGCATGTTGCGCCTTTAAAGGCTTCACTGATTTTCTCTTCAGAGATTATCATCACCCTTATAACAAATCCATTTCTATCCCGAATTTTTGGCATAAAATATACCCCCGCTACTGGTTTTCAGGTGGCAGGGTGCATTCTTTTTATCATCGCTGCCTTGATGATAGATGAGGAATTCATGAAAAAATTTGGTTACGAGGATATGCAAATAAGCGGTTCCGGAACCAAAACCTCGATTTCCAAGAAGATTATAGTTAATACCCTCTCTTTCGCCCTTGCCATAATTGTTATTCAAGCAGTTATTTCCATGTCTGCCATTCACTTTATTCGTATCGCTGCTGTGGATGGTTCAGTGGAGTTAGGTGAACACGCAGCAAAGCTAAGTGCAACCTCTATGCTTTCTCAGTTGGAAGAAAATATATCTGGTCAGGTTGAAGATAAATCTACTCTTGCTGAACAGAAGCTGTCTTCTTACGCTGATTCCATTGAATATGCTGCCGATTATGCACACGTACTTATATCATCCCCAGAAAATTTCCCTGAAAAACCAGTGCTTCCACCGAATAACGATAATTACGGTAATTGGTGCATGCAGCGAGTTCTTGCTGATGAATCCGTTGTCTACAACAAAAATAATAGGGAAGACCTGGTCTACGGAAACATGGAAAGCATTTTCGCTTCTATAATAAAGACAAATCCAAACGCCGCCACTGTATATATGGGCACTGAAACAGGTCTTTTAATCAGCTACGACATCTATTCTTCTAACGAAACAGATGGTGAGGTTTATTACAATTATTTTGATAGTGAATGGTATACATTAGGAAAAAAATCAAAGCACCCAGTATTTACAGACACATATCTGGATGGCTATGGTCGAGGACTTACCATAACCTGCTCCGCTCCATTCTATGATAAGAATGGCAAGTTTGCAGGCTGTGTAGCCATAGATATTTTGATGCAGGATTTAAATGATTCCATGGTAAATGATGGTGTTGTAATCCCTAATTATGCAATGCTTATTGATGTAGATGGCGCTTATATTTCAGGCTATGGAATTGATTCGAATTTGGAAAATACAGGCTCCATTTTTGATGCAAATAAGGATAAGGCCCTTCGTGATGTTGCACACGTAATTCTTGCCAAAAAGAATGGGATTGTGACCTCTGGTACCGGCGAAAACGCCAAATATATCGCCTTTGCTTCCATCGATTCCACTGGCTGGATTCTATGTATCCTTAGTCCTGTTTCAGAGGTTATTGCCCCAGCCCAGAAGATTCAGGCCAACATCGATTCAAATACCAAAAATGTAGTTGGCAGTGTTGAAAAAGGTATTGTTACTGTCATCCAGGGCTTGCTTTTATTATCTGCAATCATCCTTTTACTGGTAACCTTTAGCGCCGGTCGTATTTCCAACCGTATTTCCAATCCTATTATTGAATTGGAAAATGATGTGCGCTCAATTAGTGGTGGTAATTTTGATAGACGTACATCCATTTCCACAGATGATGAAATCGGAAGTCTTGCCAAGTCCTTCAATATAATGGCGGATTCATTGCAGGAATATATCGATAATTTAAAAGATATTACCGCAAAAGAACAGCGGATGGTGGGTGAACTTCAAGCCGCAACCCAGATTCAAACCAGTATGCTGCCTCGTAATTTTGATGAATATAATGTACGAAAAGAGTTTGATATCTTTGCAATGATGACCCCTGCAAAGGAAGTTGGTGGTGATTTTTATGACTTTTTCTATATAGATGATGACCATTTAGCCCTTGTTATTGCTGATGTATCTGGAAAAGGTGTACCTGCAGCACTGTTTATGGTTATTGCCAAAACCTTGATTAAAGATCAAGCCACCAGAGGCGTAGATTCTCCTAGCGATATTCTAACAAAGATAAACGATAAGCTTTGTGTAGGGAATGAAGGAGAATTATTTGTTACTGTATGGTTAGCAATAATTGAAATTTCTACTGGAAAAGGTAAAGCAGCCAATGCAGGACACGAGCATCCTGCCCTTCGTCACAAGGATGGTAAATTTGAATTAATCAAATATCGTCATTCCCCTGCTGTTGCAACTTTAGAAGGGTTGACTTTCAAGGAACATGATTTTGTGCTACTTCCCGGTGATACTTTGTTTGTTTATACTGATGGAGTTCCAGAGGCTACAAACGCTGATAATGTATTGTTCGACAACGATAGAATGTTGCAGGCATTAAATTCAAATCCTGATGCCGCCCCAGATAATCTTCTTGAAAATGTAAAGAAATCTGTTGATGCATTTGTAGGAGCTGCACCTCAATTTGATGATTTAACTATGCTTGGCTTTAAATATTTTGGACCAGATGAATTGTTGTAATTAATAAAATGAGGGCAGATTAATCTGCCCTCAAAGTCACTAGCCAAATAAAACTCCTGTCATATTTTTTTCTTCAAGATATTCTAAATCAGATCTTGCCATAATTAGGTAACCTTTATCTTTATCAAATACCTCTATGATGTTTCCCTCATCATTTTTAACAGTGTATTCTTTGTTGTTACAAATATTTTTAACGATAGTTCCGTCAGCCCATTTTTCATGATTATTCTCTACTTGAGAGTTTTCATAATCAAATAAAGTTAGTTGGGTGTATTGCATTACTAGTAAAGCCTCCTTAAATCCCTATAGCTTCGGCAAATATGATGAATCATTACTTCTTACTATGCTTCCCATATTCAAGTGTCGCAATTTAATAGTTTACTACATACATCCAATTTAGCCAATAATCAATCTCTCTTTTCTTATACCGCATAATTCCAATAGATACCGTAGCTTTCCTTATATTGATTGTAGTGGGTAGTGAAAATCAGCTTTTTGTTTGTACCTGTTAACTCAAAATCCATGCTACCCTCCTGCTTTACAAGATACTTGCTGATGTTTTTCATGAAAGCATCAACTGTTGCTTCAGCAGTGATAACAACATCATCTGAATCTACACATTTTTCAGCTGCCACAACAACGTCAATACCATGTGGTTTTATCTTGATATGCTTTGTTCCAAGCTTGGCTGAAAGTACGTAAGGTCCATAGCAGAATGCATAGGTGTCCTTTCCGTCAACCAGGTTATGGCAAGTTATACCCATTGGCCATCTGATCGTTATATCTCCATCATTTCCAATTAGCTCCTTAGATATTACATAGAAACCATTTTCTTCCTTAGGCTCCACAACTGAATTGCCCACCTTAACTTCTGGCTTTCCCTGAATCCAGTGAGGAATACGTAGATACAAATCAACCTTTGATGAAGCCTCCTTAACATCTACTCTTATCTTCACTTCATCAGATTTAGTGAAGTCGCACTCCTGAATTAATGTATAGCCATCTGCCTTATATTCTGAAGACAGATACATTGCTACTATGAGCTTATCATCACCTTCGAAATAAATTCCATCCTGAAGCTTTGTAAAGTTCTCGTAGCCTGTTCCTGTACAGCACCAGAAGTTACCATCTAATGTGTTAAACACCTTCTGAAAGCCTGTACCCATTGGCTGAAAGTATGTAGTGAAGCCAGTTGTATGATTCTGGGATGCCATTATTGCATTTATCAATGTCTGCTCACTGTAATCCAAATATTTCTTATCTCCAGTTACAGCAAAAAGTCTTCGTGCCAGCCTTATCATATTATATGTGTTACAGGTTTCATTATTTGTATTTGTTCTTTCAGCATTCAATATATTATCTCTACCAAAATGCTCATTCTCACTATTTCCGCCAGTGATATATGTGTGCTTACTGGTTACCATATCAAAGAAATCTGAAGCATATTTAAGATAATTTGAAGCTGAGTTATCAACCTCATATCTAGCTAATGCACCAATAAATTTGGGGATTGTAGTATTGGCATGAGTATCGTTTAGTATATCAGTTCCGCCTGCAGTAATCTTCTTGAAAAGAGCTATCTCGTCAAATGAATGTGCAGCGTTTTTAAATCTTTCAAAATCACTATATGCCACGCCATTATCTGCAATGCTTCTATTAATTTCGTATAACTCGTAAAGGCAGTCATTCATTCCGCCATATTCAATAGAAAGTACATTTTTATGCTGCTCCTCAGTCCAGCCTTCACATCTGTTTGCAATCCAAACTCCCAGTTTATTTGCTACCTGCAACGCCTTTTCATTTTTAGCATAAAGATATGCAGCATTTAAACCGCTAAGAATTTTGTGCATTGTATACCAAGGCACCCATGCCTGCTTGAAAGGATCTGACATGCCTTTTTCAACATAATCAAACTGTAACGCAGGGTTATCTATGTACTCCTTAGTAGGGAGAGTTGCACCAAATAAATATCCTTCATAAGCAGTACCTAAAGTTTTATTCTGACACTCTTCTAGTGCATTTATCATGTAATCAAGTCTTTCTTTTACTGCCTTTAGCTCCTTTGTATCTAAGCCTGGATTAGCCTCGGCCTGAGCTAACGCTTTTACGTAATGACCTAAAGTATGGCCACCTATAAGACCATTTTCCCAGCCTCCGGTATAACGTTCCTTTCCATTCATAAATGTTTTACGGCCTTTTTCATCCATACCAACTATTATTCCAGCTGTCTCCCTAAATCCTGCTAAAAGTCTGTCAGGATCTAGTGCTAGCATATTCTTTACCTGCAAATGAAAAGCTTCATCATAGTAACTATCAGTCACCTTGCAAGCTGCCAGACTTATAGGTTTCAAAGTTTTATTCATTATTACTTATCCTCGTCTTTCTTAATCTTGTTTAACAGAAGTATCTGCCCAATGGAAACCAGCTTAATATCCCTGTGCATTTGAGATTGAGAAAAGTGTACCATTATTATGAATCCAACTAAATGTAAGGAAACCGATATTAGGTGTCAAATTTACATATGTTTAATTTGCTTGAAAAACATGATATTATTCTTTATGTACAATGCTTGATGTGTCATTTTATACATTTTATGTGTCAGATATCCACAAAAGGTGTCATTATGGCATATTATTCTAGGGGGTTTTATTATAAATGAATAGAAAAAAAGTTGAAAAACTCATTGTTTTTCCTGGTAATCAAATATTTAATTATCTTCGTAGCGGAAAATTCGAAGCTCTATCAGACGATTGGAAACATGAATGTATGCCATTGCAATTTGATTATGAATTCATTGTTGTTACTGAGGGAACCCTTTATTTAAGATATATGAACCAGGATTTTAAAGTGGAAAAGGGTGAATACCTATTTCTTCCACCTAGCAACTTTAATAGAGAGGGTATCAAAAAATCTTACTGCTCTTTTTATTGGATTCATTTCACCATGGATTTGCATTCCTTCCCGTCACTAATATCAACTGGGGAAGCGCCTTCCTTTCAAAGAGCTAATTGTTTTTTAATTCCTCAAACCGCCCAGGTGCCTCGATTGGAAAGATTAATCATCCAGATGAAAAGACTTCAGGATTTAGATAGAGACAGTTATCCTGCTCTCACTTTAAGCTCCTCACTTACCGCTATTGTTACAGAGTTATATGGACAAATAGAGACAGAAACTCCAAAAAAGGAAAACCTATTAAATAATAAGCAAATATATTCTGACATCGTAGATTATGTAAAAAGAAACATCTCCACCAATTTCACAATTAATGATATTGCTGATTATTTTGGATACAGTCCTAAATATCTTTCCAGGGTGTTTAGTGAAGTTTTAGGTTTATCCTTAAAGAAATTTATAATCTCACAAAAAGTAGACATAGCTGCTTTTTATTTAACCGATAGCGACCGCAGCATTACTGAAATAGCCTCATCAGTTGGTTTTTCCGATGTACACAATTTTTCCAGAACCTTCAAAAAAACCACAGGCTTTACACCTACTGAATATAGGAATTCCTATGCCAAAAGAATTTTGTATCATATGTAATCTCTATACTACAATAGAGTAAAGATTTTGTCAGTTGAATAAAGAAAAATAAAAATGAGAGTAACAACCTTTTGTTATAATAGTTTCACCACAAAACAAAAAACGAAAGGAGCTGTTACTCTCATGTCAATTGTAACACTATTAAACACTCTCGTAGAAGAGTTAAATTCAGCAGAGGAGAACTTTTTTAATAATCCAAAGGATTTTTATTCCTTGGAGACTTCAGTAAAGACATCAACTGAATCTTTTGCAGCTTCATTTCTTGGCTTACTCTTAAGTGAGATAAATTCCAAAATTGAAAATGATGGCTGGCGAAATGGCAAATATACAGTACAACGTCATGACAGCAAAACACTGATAACGTCTGTA
>NZ_FOQF01000081.1 GCF_900113655.1 Pseudobutyrivibrio sp. OR37
CTGCCCATGGCAAAAAGCCATTAAAGGATAAGGATGATGATCATCATTCTTCTGGCTCATCAGGGGGAAACGATAAATTCGAGGATTACACTGATGATATTCCTTTAGATGGAAAAACTATCAAATGTAGCACAACTGATCCAGAAAGCGGATGGTTTAGAAAAGGCGAGCATAAACATGTCTTTGCTTATGGAATAGAAACAGCTTGTGATAAGAATGGTTGGATTCTTGATTTTGATGTTAACCCAGGAAATGAACATGATAGCAGAACTTTCAAAGGGCTCTATGATAAACTTGAAAACATTGGTATGGAGAAGTGTGTTGTTGATGCAGGGTATAAAACACCAGCCATTGCAAAGTTACTTCTTGATGATGGAGTCAAACCTATTTTTCCTTACAAAAGACCTCAGACTAAAGAAGGCTTCTTTAAGAAATCTGAGTATGTTTATGATGAATACAATGACTGCTATATTTGTCCTAATGACCAGATATTAAAATACAGTACTACAAACAGAGATGGTTATAAGGAATACAAAAGTTGTGGTCACATATGTGAGAAATGCGAATTCTTAAATCAATGTACTGCCAGCAAAAATCATGTCAAAGTAGTAAACAGACATGTATGGGAAGAGTACATGGAAACATGTGAAGATATAAGATACACCGAAGGAATGAGAGAATTGTACTCTCACAGAAAAGAAACCATAGAAAGAATCTTTGGAACTGCTAAAGAGAATCATGGTTTTAGATATACACAGATGTATGGTAAGGCGCGTATGGTAATGAAAGTCGCGCTTACCTTTGCGTGTATGAATTTAAAAAAGCTTGCAAAAATACAACAAGAATGGGAATTAGAAATGGCCTAGAGAAGGACATTTTCATCATAAATTTCAAAATAATATGAAAGAAAAAGGAAAGGATGCTGCAAAACGAATGATATGCCCCCTGTCAAGTAGACAGGTTAAATATCTAAATGGAATGTTTAGTGAATGACCATACTTTATATGAAGTATGGTCATTTTTCTATGC
>NZ_FOQF01000038.1 GCF_900113655.1 Pseudobutyrivibrio sp. OR37
ATGAAGAATTCATAAACAGCTTTCACAGTAGTACCTTTAATAGAAAGCTTTTGAGCAATGAGTTCTTCATAGCAATCGAGCTTACTTGGTTTGTTGTGATGCTTTGGCTTACCTTCGTATCCGTCATAATACTTTTTGATAGTCCTACGATCACAACCATACATCCTTGCTAGCTCAGAAAAATTTGGTTTCAAGTTGCTCAAATTTAAAATAGTGAGCTGAGTGATGACCACTGTATCCATAGAAAAATACCTCCCATGGATACAAGGTAGCATATTTAGAGGATTTGTACATTTTTATTTTCCTCTAAATGTACATTTAAATAGTATCATTTACAAAGGAAAGGGGGGAGTGGAAACTCAAGGTGAGACAGTGGTTATTATTCCACTGGAAAAATTGCATCCATTTCGAAATCATCCATTTAAGGTCAGGGATGATGCAGATATGAATAATGTGATGAGGTCTATTCAAGAAGTTGGTGTTTTGCAACCGGCTATTGTACGACCAGATAATAATGGGGAGTTTGAAATATTGTCCGGACATAGACGACATTATGCATGTAAAAAGCTTGGATTTGAATCACTTTCTTGTATTATCAGGGATATGGATGATGATTCAGCCACAATTCTTATGGTGGATAGTAATTTACAGAGGGAGGAAATTCTTCCAAGTGAGCGAGCATTTGCTTTTAAAATGAAAATGGAGGCGATGAAAAGACATGCAGGACGATGTTCAAAAAATGGTGGTCAAATTGGCCACCATTATAATGGGAAGAAGTCGAGAGAGCTAATAGCTGAGGAGGTTGGTGAAAATGCTAGAAACATTCAACGTTACATTCGGCTTACATTTTTGAATCCGGAACTTCTCCAATTAGTGGATGACAAACTTATGGGATTTAACCCGGCATACGAACTTTCTTTTTTGGACGATAAACAGCAGAAAGAGTTACTATCAGCGATTGACTATGCACAGGCTATTCCATCTTTGTCTCAAGCGAAGCGGTTGAAAAAGCTAGCTCTTTTAGGAGAGTTAACGCAGGAAGATATGTATGAGATTTTATCAGAAGAGAAGAAGCAGGATGTCGATCGTGTTGTTTTGAAGCATGACATATTAAAGCAGTTCTTTCCGAAGTCTTATACGCCTAGACAGATGGAGGAGACAATTATCAAATTATTGGAGGAGTGGCAGCAAAAAAGAGGATAATAAAAAAGATGGCGAGATTATTGCTCGCCATCTTCAGTAAGATCAAATAGTAAATAGGATTTCCAATCATTTGTGAATCCCATGAGTTCGGTATTAACGTATTGGTATTTGGCTATTAAAGTATCTAGCTCATTCACAAATTCGTTCCAGTCGTTGCGGTCTTGAATAAGATATTTCATACAGCAAATGACACCAAATATTCGTTGATTACCAATATTAGCTTTGCGTTCTGATTGATATAGCTTTGGAGTTTTCGTTAATTTAACATTATATAATCGACCATAGTGAGCGCAAAGATTTCGGACATATGCAATTGTTTCTATCCAGCTTTCAAGGTAACTATATTTTAAGTGATAAATACTGGCAATTGAAGCTTTGTCCTCGGCATTTAGGTTTTTATAAAGTCGTGATAATGTACCAAAACTTAATGTTTCCGCCAAAGCGTAGAATGGAACATCACCATTTTCATAGTTATCTTTAAAGTTCCTGATAAATGGTGAACGGGAATTGCGTTTGATTTCTCTTTCTATGTCATTCAAAAGAGAAGCGTGATATTCTTCATTAGGCATTATACTTGGATCTTTATATCCTAAAACACCATAGTTTTCACAAATATGATTAGAAAGCCTGGTTCTAAGGTTAATCTCTATTACTTCGATTTTTGAGAATAGTAATTGTCGTAGCTTGGCATTAAATAGATATAATGAAACAATTTGCTCAAAGGAAACTCCAGTGTGGTAATTACCATTTTTCTCTTTTAAACCAATGCTGAAACCTTTGATTAAACGATAGTATGAAACATCGTTTAGAAACTTGTGAGCAAACTCTTCGTTAGAGATAGTTAACCCTTTTGATTTGAGATTTTCAATTTGATTATCTATCGACATAGATGGTTGAAGGTGTTTCAAAATAGTAATCTCCCTTAAATTAAAATGACCCGACGTGGTCCGCATTGTTAAGAGGCGTGTCGGGTACTGTTGCTATTATAATACACTAGGCTGCGATTAAAAGCAATACTATATTATGGGTTCTAGATGCCGAAAACGTTGATTTTTAAGGGATTGCAAAAAGTGTCTCACAATGAAACACCAGCACAAGCAAGCATTGCGAATAAGTAATACACAATTGTTTGATAGTGTAGCATAATATGTGTTTATAAAGCCCCAACATTCCTGGATACAGGGATTTGGGGCTTTTTGTGTAGCGTTATTATCATAAATTACGGTAAAGATATGTAAATCTGATATTTGTTCCGTAGAAAATAATTGGTTATATAGTAATATCGAAGATTTAGATGGGATATATTACCCGCAATAGTTTTTATTGTGGATTAAGATGAGAGAGATAATACACACAGTGGGATATTTTTAAAAATTCTTACGGAAAAAATAATCAGTAGAGAGTATATTCCGTAAAATTAATGAAAAGGTAATTTTGGGGATGAGTTTGCAAAAGGAAAAACAGCATTATTTCTCATTATGAGTGATACAGATGCTACCTTTAATTTCTTGATTTCCATGGTCAAATGTCTTTGTTTTTTTCGCACCAGTCAATTAGAACTGGCTTTTTGCCATCATGTGCGATTAATGCAATGTTTTTCTGCTTTTCGATAGTAAGTGTAATTTTGTCTTCCATAAAGATCCTCCAATTATTGTTTAATTATATTTGCTGATGAAATATTGTGGCAAGAATAATATATTAGCTTGGCCAAATCTGGAATTGGCATATCAAAATCATTCTTAATCCATGCTCTTAAAACATTTAAGGAGCCATTCATCAAAAATACGAATAGATATTTGTCTGTCTTCATTTCTTCAAAATCAGGAACAGAATCCTTTACATGGGCTTGTATCTTATTAATAATAGCTTCCTGAAAATCAGCAGTGTCTGGCTGACAGAGCAAGACACCAAAGGTTTCTTTGTTGGTCCTCACATAATTAAGGAAGCCCTCTATTGATTCTATGGTATTGAAAGCACCGCCTAAATCAGCTAGTGATTCAAAAGATTTTTCTAATACTTCATTTTCTATATCTGTCAAAAGCTCAAATTGATCCTGATAGTGTAGGTAAAAAGTGGAACGACTCATTTCTGAAAGGTCACAGATTTCCTTTATAGATATTTTTGAAATAGGTTTTTCCTTCATTAATTGTAATAGAGACTCTTTTAGGATCTTCTTGGTAACAAGAACCCTTCTGTTGTTTTTAACAGCCATGTTTATATCTCCTTTATTTTCTTAACAAAAATTTTAGATTTTTAGCAATACAAAGGATGTGGGATATCTTTCTAAACGATACAGTTTTTTGAAATCTGTATTAAACAATACGTTCTAAAAAATATTGTAAGTTGTAAACTGTACACCGTGTCTATATTATACAGTCAAGAGCTCACAAAAACAAGCAAATGAAAAAGGAGCATGACAACAAGCATGGTACTCCAAAGGAAGGATTACTTTTAGACATCAAATAAAGAAGGTAAATGACATGAAAAAAGTATTAGTTACCGGCGCGGCTGGTGGAATGGGTTATGAAACATTAAAGCAGATGGTAGAGGATGGGTGCGATTATAAAATCGTGGCGCTGGATTTACCAAATGACAATACAAAGACAAAGCTACTGCCATTTAAGGATAGTGACAGAGTCACAGTGATGATGGGGGACCTGACAGATTATTCTGTTGTGAAGAACGCAGTTAAAGATTGCGACCTTATCATTCACATAGCAGCCTTTGTTTCTCCTGCAGCAGATTACTTCCCTAAAAAAGCTATGGAAGTAAACTATGGCTCCACAAAGAATTTTATAAATGCAATCTATGAGTTAAGTCAGCAGGACACTACAAAGTATGTTTCAATTGGAACTGTTGCAGAAACTGGTGACAGAATGCCTCCTATCCATTGGGGTAGAGTTGGTGATCCAATCAAGCCTAGTATGTATGACTATTATGCAGTGTCTAAGGTTGCGGCAGAGCGTCTTGTTGTAGAGTCTGGTCTTAAATATTGGGTAAGCCTTAGACAGACAGGAATTATGGGAACTGCAATGGCAAAGATTAGAGACTCAATCCAGTTTCACAATTGTCTTGATAATGTACTTGAGTATGTCTCAGATAGAGACAGTGGTCGAGCTATGAGAAATCTTGCTGCCTTTGATAATGATGGAAGCCTTTCAGAGGATTTCTGGGGACATATCTATAATATTGGCGGTGGCGAAGAATGTCGAGTTGCCACAATTGATATGTACAAAATCATGTATGGCGAAATGGGATTTACTTCCTTGGATTCAGTTATTGAGCCAAAGTACAATGCCACAAGAAATTTCCACGGGCAGTATTATTTAGATTCAGATAAATTAGAGAGTTATCTTCACTTTAGATCAGATTCAATGCAGTATTTCTATGATGCATATCTGAAAGAGGTGGGAGCGGCAAAACCATTTGCACAGGTTATTAATAAGCTTCCAGGCGGACAAAAGTTCATGGGATGGATTATCCGTCAGACTTTTAAGAAGTATCAGCTAGGCGAGCATGGAACCAGACGATGGATTAATGAAAACGATGAAGCTTGTATCGATGCATACTGGGGCAGTAAGAAAGCCTGGGAAAAGCTTCCTGAAAAGGTAAGTGACGTAGATGGTTTCAAAGATTGGGATACAGTAGTTGCTATCGATCATGGTTATGATGAAAGCAAGCCAGAGTCAGAGCTTACTTTGGAGGATATGAAGTCTGCTGCAGAATTTAGAGGAGGCACTTGTGATTCTACAGAGATGACTAAGGGTGATTGGAAAACACCTCTTAAGTTTACTTGTCAATTTGGTCATCACTTTACCGGTAGTCCAAGACTTATTCTCGAGGGAGGCCACTGGTGTGATGCCTGTGAGCGAAAGTCATGGAACTATGGCAACAGAGCCAAGAAAGATAAGTTCTTTGCGCAGGTTTGGAATCCACTTCATGAAGCAGATGAACTTCGTGAATATCCAAAGATTGTTAATGAACTTGATATATAAAAAGGAGAAATGATATGAAGCTTTGCAAAGACATCATGGATAAGAAAGTAAATTCTATTTCAATGCGAGGGGAATAATTTCATTGGTTACTAGAATTAACAGGATTTTTGAAAGGCCTATTTTGGCTTCAAGAATCAGCTCGGAAGATACAACTAAAAAAGAAAAATATTTAGGCTATCTACTAGGCCCCACAGGAGCTCTGCTTCTGAATGGGGTATTAGCCTCATATTTAAATGTATTTTATACGGATGTCCTAAATCTGACTGTGGTCGGGGCGGGTTTGTTTTTGGCGATTTTTCCAATTGTATCAAGAATGTTAGGCGCATTCATAAATATTGTAATTGGAAGATGGATTGATAAGACAAAGACTAAAGAAGGGAAAGCCAGACCTTGGTTATTACTTTCGGCACCGCTGATAATGTTTAGCGGAATATTGCTTTGTATAGTACCAAGTAGCAACGTGACTGTTCAATCTGTATGGGTAGTAGTTTCCTTTAATCTGTTTTATGGGTTGGCATTTAATCTGTTTAATATGAGCCACAATCTTATGGTTCCATTATCTACTAGAAAAATTGAACAACGAGGGAACCTTTCAGTATTAAACAATATCGCCAACACTATGATGACAGGAATCTTAGGGGCATTATTTTTCCCAGCAGTGATACTTCCTGTCATTGGTGCTAATTAAAAGTTGTGGTTAATTACTATATCGACACTTTCGATTATCGCATTTCCGCTAATAGTTTTAGAGTACTACTTCACAAGAGAGAGAATTACTTTAGAGGATGCAGGAAAGGCAGAGGATTTAGAAAAGCAACAGCCTACAGGAAGACAGCAGTTAAAAGCAATCTTTTCAGATAAATACTGCCTTATTATTTTTGCCTATTTTGCGATAAATCTAGTTGCAGCTCAGTTGAAAAACACATCTCTCGTTTATTACTGCAATTATGTGCTTGGTACCTATAACGATGGATATACTCAATCACTGGTATCGATTTTAGGCGGATTACCAATGGGAATTGGACTATTTGCAGTCTGGCCTATAGCAAAGAAATTTGGTAAGAAGAATACCACTGTGGCAGGATTTATTCTTATGGCAGTTGGCAGTTTAATTTGTTTTATTGCTCCTAAGAGTCTTCCAATAGTTCTTGGTGGTCAGTTTATTAAGAACATTGGAGCATTGCCTTCAGCTTATATATTCATGGCTTTATTTGCAGATGTATTGGATCATTTGGAGTGGAAACATCACTTTAGATGTGATGGTATGGCCATGTCTGTATATTCAATTATTACGACTGTAGCAGCGGGAGTGGCTACGGGTGTTTTAAATCTTGGACTTAGTTTATCAGGGTATGTAGCCCCAGTGTTTGATGCGGCTACTGGGGTAACTACAGGTGTGGTTCAGAGTGCTGCAACACAAAACGTAATTACGATTTTTTTTGTAGGCCTTGAGGCAGTCACAGGTTTGGTTTGCGCTGTTTTATTACACTCCCTTGATGTGGAAAAGGTAATTGAAAAGGAGCAGGAAGAAATTCTTCAGCGAAAGAGCACTGAAGCTGTTTGTTAGAAATGAGGTTTTATTATGTTATTAGGAAACATGTATATTTTGACTGGTATTGTAAGCATGATGATGGTGGACTGTCATTTTGGCAGAGGAAGCGAAGTCTTACTTGTTTTAATTGTGATGCTTACTGAAATTTTTGGAGCAATCTTCTATGCGCGAGAAGCTATGAAAAGAGGAGAGACTTTATCTATTCAGAATAAACTGATAGTAGTTTTAGGCGCTTTTTCTATTCTTGTAGGTTATCTTTTCTCATTAATTACAAGCAATATTTTAGGAATTATGTTTGGTGCAACAGTAGCAATCATTGGTGCAATTATTAAAATGGAATTTTTACTTCCAATTATGCATGAAAAGATGGAAAGAAAGATAAGAAGAAAATAGTAGAACACATATATACAATATATTTCACATATCTACAATAAGTCGTCTGTGACAAAAGGTAGAATTCATAGAAAAATGTATCTATAGAAGTGGAGAAGGTAATGAAAGCAATTAACTTAAAAACTGAATACTTAACAAATCCTATTGGGATTGATGTCACAGAACCAAGATTTAGTTGGAACTGTGAGGGTGGAATTAGACAGAGTGCTTACCAGATTATAGCTTATAATTCAGATGGAAATGAAGTGATGAACACAGGAAAGGTTACATCTAACCAGATGCATCTTATCCCGTGGTGCGGAAATAAGCTAAAAAGTCGTGATTATATTCAGTGGCAGGTGCAGCTTTGGGATGAAAATGATGAGGCTGGTGAAGTAAGCGACTTAGCTACTTTTGAAATAGGATTACTTGATGCAGATGACTGGAGAGCAGAGTGGATTACTGGCAATTATGAAGTAGATAAAAAGAAAAGATATCCAGTTGACTGCTTCAAAAAGTCATTTCTGATTCCAAGTGATAAAAAGGTAAAATCTGCAAGAGCATATATGACTGCCTGCGGTATTTATGAAGGTCAGATTAATGGAGAAAAGATTGGTGATTTCTGTCTAGCTCCAGGAATCACAGATTATAGAAAGAGAATCCAGTATCAGACAGTAGATATAACATCGCAAATACGTAGTGGTGAAAACCAGCTGTGCTTTATGTTAGCAGATGGCTGGTACAGGGGCTCTGTAGGTGCATGGGGAATGAAGAACTATTATGGTTCTGAGACAAAGCTCATTGCACAGATAGAAATCAGATATACAGATGGAACAGTGGATTATGTTGTAACCGATGACAACTGGCAGTGGACAAATGACGGCCCTATAAGATTTGCCGATAATAAAGATGGAGAAATTTACGATGCTAGACTGGAAGACTTCGTAAATGCGAATTGGGCATTTGCCAAGACTACAAATCATAATATAACACCTTCTGCGTCAAATAATTTTTCTCTTACAGAAAATGAGAGATTAACAAATCCTAAGCTAATTAAGACACCATCAGGGAAAACAGTTCTTGATTTTGGTCAGAATATTGCAGGCTATATCGAATTTAATGTAACAGCCAAGGTGGGACAACGTATCTTCTTGCGTTTTGGAGAGAAGCTAGATAGTGATGGCGAATTTACCCAGAAGAATATTCAATGCGCCAGAAAAGATTTGGTAACTCCTCTTCAGCAGGTAGAGTATTTCTGTAAAGATGGAGCAAATAATTACAAGACTCGTTTTGCAATCTTTGGATTTCAGTATGTGTTAGTAGAGGCTGATTTTGAAATTAATCCTGAAGATTTCACTGCTATTGCAGTTTATTCTAATTTTGACAGAACCTTTAGATTTGACAGCTCAAATAAGCTTTTGAATCAGTTTGTGGAAAATACTCTTTGGTCTTTAAAGAACAATTCAGCAGATCTTCCTACGGATTGCCCTACTAGGGAGCGTCATGGCTGGTCAGGAGATGCTCAGCTTTTTGCAAATACCGCAAGCTATATGGTTAATTATGCTCCATTCGCTTTGAAATATGAGAATGACTTATGCGATTGGCAGACAGAGGATGGATGCTTTCCACAGATTGCTCCAGAGGGAGGCACAGATTCATATATGCGAGTGATGAATGGTTCCACAGGCTGGGCTGATGCGGGAGTAATGATTCCATATCGTATGTGGAAAAAGTACGGGGATAAGCAAATTATTGAAAAGTACTATGAAAATATGAAAAAGTACGCCTTCTACATGATTGGAAGAACAGGAAAGAGGAGCTTTATAAATTCAGAGAAGGTTAAGCTTAGCAAGGAAGACAGAAAATACCTCTACAACATTGGGCAGCATTATGGTGAGTGGGCTGAGCCAGCAGAGGTTCATTCTATGAGCTGGAAGGATTTCATAAAATCACAGCCTGAGGTTGCTACTGCATATTTATCATATGTAATGTCGCTTATGATAGAAATTGCAGAAGAGCTTGGAAGAGTAAATGATATTCCAAAATACAAGGAGTATCGTGATGGTGCAAAGCGCACATATCAAAAGTTGGTAGAAACAGAAGGCTTCAAACTTGATACTGACAGACAGGCTAAGCTTGTACGCCCATTATATTTCAATCTTTTAAATGAGGATCAAAACGTATTTGCGAAGCATAGACTTATTAAAGCTCTCGAAAATTATAATTGGAGAGTTGGAACTGGATTTTTATCAACTCCATTAATTCTTTACGTGCTTCAGCAGATTGATATTGAATATGCTTATAAGCTTCTTGAAAATGAGGAGAAGCCAGGCTGGTTATACATGCCTAAAACTGGGGCTACTACTATCTGGGAAGATTGGGACGGCCCTACATCTGACAATGGAAAGGGTGGTGGAATAGCATCTCTTAACCACTACTCAAAGGGGGCCGTCTGTGAGTGGGTATTTGATGAAATGTGCGGAGTAAAGATTGCAGGTGAGAATCACTTTGTTATTGCACCACATCCAGGCGGAAGCTTTACTCATGCTGAATTTTCTTATGATAGCTGCTACGGGACTGTAGCAAGTGCATGGAAGAAAAAAGATAATGGTGATTTCGTATATACGATAATAGTCCCTTCTAACTGTACTGCAAATGTAGTGCTTCCGGATGGTAGAATGCAGCAGGTTGAAGCAGGAACTTATTCATTTTAATGAATTACGATATTCCTTTGGTGTGATATCATATTTTGCTTTAAATACATTTTGAAAATAGCTCTGACTGGAGAAGCAAAGATACTCGCTTATTTCGCTTATGGTCTTATCGGTGTAATGAAGGAGGCTCTTTGCTTCTTCTAATTTGCGGCGCATGATGTAGGTACTGATGTTAAAGCCAAGCTCACGCTTGAATTTTTTAGATAGAGTACTTCTGTCCACGTGAAGCTCTTCAGCTATTTGCTCTACAGTGATATTCGTATTTACGTGATTAGAAATATATTGAATTACTGAAAAGATTTCCTTGGACATACCCATAGGAACCTTAGCTTCAGACACACGTTTTGCAAAATCAATAATGCAGGTCATATTTAGGAAATTTATGGAATTAACATCGGTCATTTTTTCAGCTTCTAAGATATATGAGTCAGATAATTGATAAGCTGTTTCTATGTCTAAACCACCATCTATGGCACGTCTGGTGATAAGAGTAGTAGAGGCAATAAAAAGATTCTTAGCCTGTCTAATTGAATCTGTCGCAGTTCGGCCAACATTCATATTTGGAATCCTTTTTATGAAATCTTTTAATCCCTCTACATCACCTTTCTCTACATAGGAATAGTATTCCTGCTCGAAGTAGTAGGTGTCATGGTAAAGCTCATTTTCTTTATTTTCCATTAACTGGTCGGAATGATGTTTGCCAATTTTCTTTTCAGTTAATCTGTTGTGTTCTTCAAGATCACTAAGAATTTTATCAAGCATTCCGGCAATATTAAGTTCAATAATTGATGAATCCGATGCCATAGCGCCCTCCGGTTAAACATAGTATTACGACACGATATTACAACATTTTTCACGTGATTACAACAAAATAAGTCTGTCACTCTTTAAAATACAATTACAGTTTAGGGCTAGGGAGAAAAGCCTGGTATTTTAAGGAGGATGAAAAAATGTCAAAGAAACCATTGGGGAAGGACCATGATGGAGTCCAAAAGGTTATGAGAACAGGGGATTATTTTGCAGATTCCCTCGGTATGTTTGCATTGAATGCTATGTCTGGCCTTGTTGCACAGATTGCTTACTTTTACACTGATAAAGTTGGCGTTGCAGCTGCTACAGTAACTGCAGTATTGATGATTTGTAAAGTTATTGATGCTTTTACAGATATCATTATGGGAAACATAATTGACCATACAAAGCCAGGTAAAGAAAAGTACAGACCTTGGTTACTTAAGATGGCAATTCCAGCAGCAGTGGTAATTGTTGCATTATTTACTGTTCCAGCTAATGCATCTGAAGGACTGAAGTTGGCATACATGCTAATCACAAATATTCTTCTTACTGCTATCGTTTATACAGCTATTGCAATTCCTTATAGTTCACTGATGGTAGTTAGAACAAACAGCCAGCAGGAGCGTGGAATTATGGGAACATGGAGAGCTGCAGCAGGCTATGTTTCAGGAATGATAATTGCTATTGGCATTATCCCAATTACAAATGCTCTTGGTGGAAATCAGAGCGCATGGGTTAAATTTGGTTTTGGCTTCGCTTTGATGGTTATTCTTACACTTTTAATCTGCTATGCCCGTTCTAAGGAAACAGCAGTAGAATCTGGTAAAGAAGCAGATGTAACTATCGTAGAAGATGATGAAGAGGCAGTTCCTTTCAAGGAAGCTATTGGAAATCTTTTCAGAAATAAATACTGGGTAATGATTCTTATTATGGGATTCCTTTCACAGTTATCTTACGGAATTACAAGTGGCGCAGGCGCTTATTACTGTAAGTGGATTTATGGTGATGATAACCTTACAGCTATTTTAGGAGGTGTTGGTTTAATCCCTACAGTTATAGGATTTGCGCTTATTGGACCAATGATTAAAAAGCTCGGTGTTACAAATTCACTTAAGGTGTCATTCTTTATTGGTATGGTAACTACAGCTCTTAGAATTATTAATCCTACAAATTTTGTTTATAACACAGCCCTTGGATGCTTTGCTACTTTTGCAAATATTCCAATGATGTGTTTGCTAGGCGTAATGACAGCCATGACAATTGATTATAACGAATATAAATATGGTAAGAGAATTGTGGCAACATCTCAGGCAGCTTCAAGCTTTGGAGGCAAAATTGGCTCAGGTGTTGGTTCGTCAGTTATAGTATTTTGCCTTGCTCTTGCTAACTATGATGGATTTGCAACAGTGCTTACACCAGCCGTTAGACAGGCTATTTATACATTTAGTATCTATATTCCATTAGCACTATTTATTATAATGTTTGTAATAACACTTAAGTTTGATCTAGAGGAAAAATTACCGGAGTATAGACAAGAAATAGAAAAAAGAAAGAGAGCATAAATTATGCAACAGTATGAAAAGGACCATTTAGATTTTGTACTTAATAATGCAGCAGAATGTGCTGTACTTCTTAAGTCAAATGGAGATTTCCCAATTGAAAAGCCAGGAAAGCTTGCAGCCTTTGGTGCAGGTCTTCGCTACACAATCAAGGGTGGTACAGGTTCTGGAGAGGTAAATTCCAGATTCACTTACACTATCGAGGAAGGCCTTGAACAAGAAGGTTTTACAATCACATCTAAAAGCTGGTTAGAGCAGTATGATGAAGTTCGCTCAAAGGCTAAGAAGAATTTCTATAAGCAGGTTCGTAAAGAGGTAAAGGGTAACTTCCTTGCAATTATGGGAAAGACTATGAAAGAGCCTGAGCATAACCTTAAGCTTCAAGGGGATGGCGATATAGCAATCTATGTACTTAGTCGTAATTCTGGCGAAGGCTCAGATAGAGAAGTGGCAGAAGGAGAGGTAAAGCTTAACAACTCTGAGATTCGCGATATTTTAGAGCTCAACAAGAGATATCAAAAGTTTATGCTTGTTCTTAATGTTGGCGGTGCTGTAGACCTTACACCAGTTATGACTGTTGATAACATTCTTCTTATCTCTCAGCTTGGTGTAAATATTGGAAAAGTTCTTGCTGATATTTTAGTAGGCAAGCAGAATCCATCCGGAAAGCTTACTACTACATGGGCAGCATGGGACCAGTACAGCAATGAGGGAACCTTCGGAGATTGGAACGAGACAAAATATAAAGAAGGTATTTATGTAGGATATCGTTACTTTGATACCTTTGGAAAGAAAGCTCTTTTCCCATTTGGATATGGTCTTTCTTATACTAATTTTGAAGTTGGCGAGACAAAAGTTCAGGCAAAGGCTTCAGAGATTATCGTAAATACGGTAGTAAAGAACACTGGCGTATGTGCTGGTAAGGAAGTAGTTCAGGTTTACTTATCAAAGCCTAATGGCAAGCTTGACCAGCCATATCAGGAGCTTGTTGCTTTTGCAAAGACTAATAATCTTGCAGCAGGTGAGGAGCAGGAGCTTCAGCTCACCTTTGATTTACAGGATGTTGCTTCTTATGATGAGGAGACAGCCAGCTACATTCTTGAAGTAGGCGATTATTTAGTTCGCGTAGGCAATAGTTCAGTAGCTACAAAGATTGCTGCTGTAGTATCACTTGATGCTACTGTTACATGTCTTAAGGCAAAGAACTGCCTTGGAGATCCAGGCTTTAAGGATATTAAGGCACCAGCAAGAAACGCTGAAGCTGTTCCAGCTGAGGCTGCCAGACTTCAGATTCTTGCGGCAGAGCTTCAGAGCCAGTCAGTAAGCTATGACAGTAAATACGATATCGCAGATCAGGCAAAGAAGATGACTGATGAGGAGCTTATCTATATGGGTATCGGTGGATTTAATCCAGATGCCAAGATGTTCTCTGCAGTTGGTAATGCAGGTTCCCATGTGGCAGGCGCAGCAGGTGAAACCACTTCTCAGGTGAAGGGCGTAAAGCCAATGATCATGGCTGATGGCCCTGCAGGTCTTCGTCTTTGCAGAACTTATTTTGAGGATGAAAAGGGAGCTCACGACGCATCAGGAAAGGGGAGCATGCCAGAAAGCATTACTGATGCCATGGGACCTGTTGTTAGATTCATTGCAAATCTTGTGGTTGGAAAGACAAAGGTGCCAAAGGATGCTGTAATTAAAGAGCAGTCTTGCACTATGATTCCTATTGGAACAGCTATTGCTCAAAGCTTTAACTATGATTTGGCAAAGAAGTTTGGCGATATTGTTGGAACAGAGATGGAAATGTTTGGAGTTCATTTATGGCTTGCTCCAGCTCTTAACATTCATAGAAGTATACTATGCGGACGTAACTTTGAGTACTATTCAGAAGATCCATTTGTTTCAGGTATGATTGCTTCTGCTATTACAGAAGGTGTACAGCAGCACAAGGGCTGTGGCACCACAATCAAGCATTATGCTGCAAACAATGCAGAGACAAACAGATACAACAACGACAGTCAGGTTAGTGAGCGTGCTATGAGAGAAATCTATTTAAGAGGTTTCGGACTTTGCGTTAGAAAGACTCAGCCCAAGGCAATCATGACCAGCTACAACCTTTTGAATGGCGTTCATACAGCTGAGCACAGAGGCTTGATTGAGGATATCTTAAGATGCGAGTATGGCTTTAAGGGTATCGTAATGACGGATTGGATTCTTGAAATGATGGCAGACAAAAACTCTATCAACAGAATTGCTCTTTCAAATGAAGTGGCAAAAGTAGGTGGCGATTTATTTATGCCAGGCTGCAAGGGAGACTTCAATAGGATGAAGGCCGCTCTTGAGGATGGCTCACTTTCAAGAGAGCAGCTTCAGATTAACGCAACTAGAGTACTTAGAATGATTGATACCTTAGTTGGCTAATCTATAATCTCTAGGAGACATGCCATAGGCTTCCTTGAATTTGCGGTAGAAGTAACTACTGTTATCGTACCCAATGTAGGTATAAATATCTTCAATGGTAAGAGTGGTGTGGCTGAGGAGATAGGCCGCCTGTTGAAGACGACGTGTCATCAATTGTTCTTTAAAATTTTTACCAGTGTGCTTTTTAAGCAGTCTACTTATGTAATAGGTAGGCTGCTTTGTTTGTTCAGCAATTGCTTCAAGGGTGCCATGCTTATAGTGAGCATCAATATATTTCAAAACAGTAAGTAAAAGGTTTTGTTCATACTGAGATGGTGTGCCTTGGTTAACCAAAGAAACATATACTGAAAGGGTCTGTAATAGTAGACCCATTGTGGTCTTATTTATATTATTGATAATTGT
Organism: Pseudobutyrivibrio sp. OR37; assembly: GCF_900113655.1. Taxonomy (GTDB): domain Bacteria; phylum Bacillota; class Clostridia; order Lachnospirales; family Lachnospiraceae; genus Pseudobutyrivibrio. The sequence goes on from NZ_FOQF01000038.1 coordinate 15,008, forward strand.
TTCTGAATCCTGTTTTAGCATAGTGAAAATCATATTTTCCATAAGATTTTGCACAGGAAGAATATCTGCAGTAGGAAAGTGCAGATAAGTAAGGAAGGATGACTCTGGAGATAGTGTGGAAATTAAAAAGTCTCTAAGTAAGTCTCCTTCTGGAATCATTTGTAATGCTTCATCAAAAAACTCAGGAAGCAGGATAAAGTTAATTGCAACATCACCCTCTGATGCTGGAAGAATTTCCTGAGTAGCATTTTGGTTCAAGAATAAAAGTTCACCGGCTTTTAGTGTGATTTCATCAGTTCCATTTAAAATATGATGAGTTTCCCCTGAAACCATATAAACGAATTCAACATAGTTATGGGTGTGCTTTGGAAAGTGCACAAAACGAGTATGAGGACGTATCTCTATGAGACGTCCTTTTTTTAATAGCTTCTCGCTGTCGATGACAAAACTGTTGCCGCTGGAGTACCTATTTTTGTCAATGACACCGCCCTTTAAAATTTCTTGTTCTTCCTCTGTCAGCTGTGATAGCTGCTGTAATAAACTCTTTTCCATAGATAAATTATAGAATGAATCTAGCTGCAAATAAAGTCCTATTTTTGATTATTTTACGACCTTAAAAGTCAGCTTATCAGGATATATACTCATATCATAAACGAGGTGAAACTATGAGTAACTATTATTTGGCAGTAGACATTGGGGCCTCAAGTGGCCGTCATATGCTATTTACAATTGAAGACGGTAAGATTCAGATGGAAGAAATCTACCGTTTCGAAAATGCCATGACAAATGTAGGGGGAAAGCTTCTTTGGGATACAAAAAAGCTTTTTAACGAAATCAAAAATGGCATGAAGGAATGCAAAAGACTTGGTAAGATTCCATGTTCTATGTCCATTGATACTTGGGGCGTTGATTACGTGCTCCTAAATGAAGAGGGACAGGTTCTTGGTGATACATACGGTTATCGTGATCACAGAACTGATGGAATGGATGAGGAAGTTTATAAAATCATCTCTGAAGAAGAATTGTATAAGCGAGTTGGAATTCAAAAAGCAATTTTCAACACAATATATCAATTGACAGCAGATAAGCTTCAAAGACCAGAGGTGTTAAAAGAAGCAAAGACTTTGCTTATGATTCCGGATTATCTAAATTTCCTTCTTACAGGTGTTAGAGCATCAGAGTATACCAACGCGACAACAACAGGTCTTGTTAATCCTCACACCAAGCAGTGGGATTATCAGTTAATAGAAATGCTTGGTCTTCCTAGAGAAATCTTCTTAGAGCTTAAGCTTCCTGGTAATGAAGTGGGTAATCTAAGAGATGAAATCAAAGAGGAAGTAGGCTTTGATTTAAAGGTGCTTCAGTGTGCCAGCCACGACACAGCATCCGCTGTTATGTCAATGCCACATCTGGGAGAGGAAGGACTTTACATCAGCTCAGGTACATGGTCTCTGATGGGAGTTGAAAATAAAGAAGCCCTTACTAGAGATTGTGACAGACGGAGTAACTTCACCAATGAGGGTGGTTATGATTATAGATACAGATATTTGAAGAATATCATGGGTCTTTGGATGATTCAGCAGGTTCGCCATGAAGCAAATGATGCTCTTAGTTTTGCAGAATATGCAGAGTTTGCAGCAAGAGCAAACAGCTTCCCATCACTGGTTAATGCTAATGATGAGAGATTCCTTTCTCCTAAGAATATGACAGAGGAGATAAAAAAAGCCTGTGCTGAGTCAAGACAGCAAGTTCCTAGCACTTCAGGAGAGATGGCAGCTGTTATTTACAAGAGTTTGGCAGCTTGCTACGGAAATACGATAAAAGAGATTTGTGCAAATACAGGCAAACAGTACGAGGTGCTTCATATTATCGGTGGTGGTTGTAAAAACAGATATTTAAATCAGCTTACAGCCGATGCCACAGGACTTACAGTCCTTGCAGGCCCATCAGAAGCAACAGCCATCGGAAATGCAATGGTGCAGATGATTGAAGATGGTGCGTTGGCCGATCTTTTGGCAGCCCGTGAGGCGGTAAGTAACTCATTTGATATTGAAATATTTAGATGAGGCAGTAGATATCAAGCTCTTAGTGTTACTCAGTGAAACATCTGTTGAACAGAGTAATACTAAGGCTTGAGATTGTAACTGCCGGATTAGGAGGTTAGATTAAATGTTAGTAAATACAAAAGCTAAGGTGGGAGTTTTTTCAATTGCTCTTGGAGCGTATCTTCCACAGTTCCCAAGCTTAGTTCCAGAGTTTAATAAACAGTTTGAGGATTTCAAAGCGTCAATCCCTGACACAGTTGAAATCATTGATGGTGGTGTAGTTACCACAAAGGAGCAGTCACAGGCTGCAGGAGATTTGTTCAGGGCCGCAGATGTTGATTTAGTATTCATGCAGCTTCTTACTTATGCTACATCTTACAACATGCTTCCAGCAGTAAAGGATTTAGATGTACCAGTTGTACTTGTAAATCTTCAGAAGCTTAAGGCTCTTGATTACGATACAGCCGGCACAGCAGAGTGGCTTGGTGAAGCATATGCATGTGGTGCTGTTGGTGAGATGGTAGCTGACTTAAATCGTTACGGAAAGCGCTCAGCTGTTATCACAGGTGTAGTAGAAGGCGGCGATGCAGCTGTTGCAAAGGAAATTGACCAGTGGTGTCGCGCAGCACAGTGTCGTAGAAGATTTAGAGAGACAAATCTTGCTCAGATTGGTCGTCCATATCCTGGCATGATGGACCTCTACATCGATGAATCAAATCTTTACAGAAGAATGCACGTATATACAAAGCAGTTCGACTGGGAAAAGATTTGGACTATTGCAGATGATATTACAGATGAGGTTGTTATCAAGGCTAAGGCTGAGGATATCTTAGATACTTTTGAAATCGTTGGCGGTGTTGATGAAGAGAAGCTTCATGAGATGGCTAAGTATGTAGTTGCATTTGAGCAGTGGGTTAAGGATGAAAAGCTTGGCTTTGTAGCATCTCACTATGATGGTTATGCAAAGGGGCAGGCTGGAGTTGTTGATAGTCTTCTTATCCCAGCATTCTCAATGTTAATAAAGCAAGGTACAGCTTGTGCTGTTGAAGGCGATATCAAGGTTGCCATGGCAATGAGTATCCTTAAGACAATCGCAGGTTCTGGCCAGCTTTCAGAAATGTACACAATCGATTTCAACGATGGAGTAACTCTCATCGGACACAGCGGTTCTGGTGATGCAGATTTCTCTCAGGCTAAGAAGCCTACTATGAAGATTGTAGATGTATTCCACGGCAAGACAGGTGGTGGATATCTTACACAGTTTTATCCACCAGAGGGAGATATTACATATCTTGCAATTACTCAGGATGGTGAAGGTCACTTCAAGTTCGTTTGTGCTGAGGGTGTAAATGTACCAGGAAAGATTCTTCAGAATGGTGACACAATGATGCGTACAGAGTTCGCAATTTCACCAGCTGAGTTCGTAACAAAGTGGAGCGAAGCAGGTCCTACGCATCACTTTGCAGCGGCAATCGGTCGTCACATCGATGTAGTCGAGAAGGTTGCCAAGATCTTCGACGTTCCAGTAGAGATTATTACAAGATAAAAGGCTTCCCCTTGAGGGTTGCTAGGCTCCAGTGGAGCCTGTTTAGCAACGACCGAGCCGGGAGGCGAGACAAGCTGTCACCGAAGGTGACTGATGAGGTGTAAAAAGGAGATAAAAGATATGAGTATATTAGAAGTAAAGTTTGTTGAAGGTTTTATTAGAATGGCAAATGATGGATGGGAGCAGGGCTGGCATGAGCGTAACGGCGGTAACCTCTCATATAGAATGAAGGATGAGGATGTTGCAGCTGTTAAGGAATTCCTTTCAGAAGATGGTGAGTGGAAGGAAATCGGCACAGAGGTTCCAGGTCTTGCAAATGAGTACTTCATGGTAACAGGTAGTGGAAAGTATTTCCGTAACGTTATCATTGATCCAGAGGATTCTATCGGTATCATCAAGGTAGATGAGACTGGTACAAAGTATCAGATTCAGTGGGGCTTCGTAAATGGTGGAAGACCAACATCAGAGCTTCCTTCACACCTTATGAATCTTGAAGTAAAGAAGCGTGTTACAAATGGTAAGTACAGAGTTGTTTACCACGCTCACACTACAAATACAATCGCTCTTACATTTGTACTTCCTCTTAAGGACGAAGTATTTACAAGAGAGCTTTGGGAGATGGCTACAGAGTGTCCTGTAGTATTCCCTTCAGGTATTGGCGTTGTTGATTGGATGGTTCCAGGTGGAAAGGATATTGCAGTTGCAACCTCTAAGCTTATGGAACAATATGATGTAGCTATTTGGGCTCATCATGGTATGTTCGCTTCAGGTGAAGATTTTGATCTTACATTTGGTCTTATGCACACTGTAGAAAAGGCTGCAGAGATTCTTGTAAAGGTCCTTTCTATTACACCTAACAAGCTTCAGACAATCACACCAGATCAGTTTAGACACTTAGCAAATGATTTCAAAGTAGAGCTTCCAGAGAAGTTCCTCTATGAAAAATAATCCTAATCTAAGAAAACCTCAGGTCGTTTTTGGCGGTAGAGGCATGGCAAAGACCGATGTCACTACTGGGTGCAAAATCTCTTTTACTGTGGTGACGTTCAGTGCTTTGGTAAATATGGTACTTATACAAAGAGATTATGGGATGCTCACAATGTTAAATTAGATATTACTGATGAGGACCTTGAGGATTTGAGAAAAGGTACAGTTGATATGTATACCTTCTCTTATTATATGACATATTCTAGAAGAAAACGGATTAGGTATAATTAGAGGAAGTTAAATCAAAAAATCGGCGTTTGTAGGGCTCTTTCTATGAGAGAGGACATCGATAAATACAAATTTCTCGACCTAATTGAATACTGAACGTTACATAGCAGTTATCGCAAGATAGCTGCTTTTTTTGTGAAGAGTTTTGTGGGGCAGGCAGTACTAGAAAGAAAAATGAAGTTAGTACTGCTTGGGAGTGGAGAATTACCCCTGTGAAATTAGAATGGTGGGATACAGTGGTAAAAGATAGTAGGAGATTACTTAGGAGATATGGCTTATTACGTGAAAATAGTGAGAATATGAATTTGTGATGTAATGACTTCATGCAGTGTGGCGTAACTTGGCAACATATTTGAAATATGGTGAAATACACTTTAGTTAACAAAAGTAAACTAAAATAAGTAATAGAAAATCAGTCAAATCTCAGCGAAATATTACGGTAAGAAGTAACTATTCATAGCATATTGCCGTAGCATCATAAATCCCAAAGCCACAAAGCCCATTCGAGAGAAGAGAAATGAGCAGTGCTAGAAAGAAAAATGAGGTTAGTACTGCTTGGGAGAAGAGAAGTAGGCAGTGCTAGAGCGAAAAGTGAATCCAGCACTGCTTGGGAGTAGAAAAAATATCACTTTTGAATTGCGTATTCCTTACTGGATGTGGATTCTGTATAATTAAAGGCAGTGAAATTAACAAATCGGCATTTATAGAGGTAAATTGTATTTCAGTTATATCGATTAAAGAGGATTAACTAAAAATGTATTTATATCATTATTACGATAAAAGATCTGGACCTTTTCGAAGTGTTACCGCGATTCCTATGGAACAAGGAAATCTCATTCTGGAGCAGATGAAACAAGAGCGCCCGGAGTCGATGTGTGCAAAGCGTGATTCGGATTATATTATAAAACGCCAAGATTGTGAGAATATTCTGCGAAGAGAGTTTATTGCAAAGGGCGGAATCATAGAAATAGAATCCCCTTATTATATGGTGGTTGAACATAGTCCGTGGCTAAGCACATGGTACGAGCGAGGAGATTTCCTGAAGATACCAATTGAGGATTTTGATGTTCGTAAGCTTTCCTTTACGTATGGCGATTCGATGCCAACTTTTAGCCCGTTAGTAAATGATGGAAAAGAGTATCGTAAGCAGGTATATACCTATGAAGAAATACTTGGAATAATCAAAAAGTATGGACTTCCTCAAAATTGGAATGATGATGGATCACAGGGACCGGAAAGATACATAGAGGCGCATGTGTGGACTAATGAGCCAATAGCAAGTTATATTGGAATATAATTGATTAGGAAATCGTTAGAGAAATAAAACTATGAAAATATATGAAGTGAAGGATAATAAAAGAGATTATATGAGTTTGCTTTTCTTGGCTGATGAGCAGGAAGATATGATTGAAAAATACCTGGATAAAGGTACAATGTATGTCCTCGATGATGATGGAATCAAAGGAGAATGTGTTGTCACTGATGAGGGGAATGGCGTTCTTGAAATTAAGAATATAGCAACTTCACCGGAATTTCATGGAAAAGGGTATGGAAGGCTTTTGATAGATTTTATAACTGAAAAATACGCCGGTATTTATACAACGCTGCAGGTAGGAACAGGAGATAGTCCGCTGACTATACCATTTTATAAAAAATGTGGATTCAAGAGACATCATTTGATTAAAAACTTCTTTCTGGACAATTATGATCATCCGATATTTGAGGAAGGCGTGCAATTGATTGATATGGTGTATCTTCGTAAAAATTTTTAATTGGTTAGAAGATGAGGCGGTCACTCTCAGGATTTGCTCTGAGCTTACAAGGAGATAATCCATGGAAGGTTATACCTATTTATTCAGCAAGTAGAGCCTGTGAAAATTTTTCTGTAAATATGGAACTTCTATGATAATTTAGATTTATGATGGATGTAGTTGGATTGATTGGCTACAATAATTAAAAAACGGAGTTTATGGAGCGAGGAAAAACTATGAAAAAATATAAGATAGCAGCAATTATCATGATTATTCATGGCGGATTCATGGAACTGGCTGGTGTGCTATGTATGATACCTGCGTTGTTACTAGGAAATGATAAGTTTGATATTGGAAAGTTTTTTGAATTCAAGCTTCAATATTTCCAAGATAACATTTATATGATGATTGTTATGGGGGCAATCTACGGTGTGATTAGACTGATTGGTGCTATAGGACTACTTAAAAATAGAATGTGGGGGTTAGTGCTGTCGGTAATCATCTGCATAATAACCATTACGCTGATGATGTTTTTATTGCCAGCCGGCATTATGGATGGAATTCTTGCTGGAAGTGCATTGATATTGATTTTAATGGGATTTTATGGCGATAGAAAGATAACTAATGATTTTCCTTATGAGATAAAGGACAATTGTGTTTCAGTATCTGAATTTGAAATTTCACAAGATTATTATAAGTAATTATAAAAAGAGCTTTGAAGAGAGAGCATGGTTCAATTCTTTTAACGGTAAATAATTGTACGCGGCAAATTTCCGTCACACGTATTTTGCATGACTTATGATAAGCTTGTGCCTATATTAGAAAAAATTAATCATTAGGGAACAGGAGGCACTTTACGTGCCTCCTGCCTGGTTACTTTACATATTCTGCAATGGCACGGCTGACAAATTCAGCAGTACCATTTCCGCCGGCCTTATCGATGTTTGTTTTGAACTCGCCATCTGCAGCGTACATCTTACCAAGACCCGCAAGGATTTCATTGGTGCATTTATAGAAGTTCTGGGTGATGTAGTTTTGGATATCTTTTACCATAGCCTGAGCTTCGGCAGATTTAGGATCGGAATCCTTAAGCTTGCCACTTTTCTCAAATAATTTCATGAAATCGCTCCAAAGCTTTTTCTCATCATCCTTAGAGCGGGAAGCTGACTTCTGTTCATATTCTGAAAAAGCCTTGCTGTCTCCCCATTGCTCTTTGGCTTTTCTTGTGTATTCCTCAAACTTGCTGGTATCAAATGCTGTAAAATCCATAATATTATTTCCTCCGTTTTGTATTCCACGGGCGAAATCTATAAGGTTCTCCAGATGTTCTTTTTTCATCGTAAGAAGTTCAATCTGTTGCTCTAAGGCCTTCTTTTTGTCAAAATCAGGTCGCGTAACGATTTCCTTAATTTCTTTTAACGGGAACTCCAGCTCTCTGAATAATAAAATCTGTTGCAAACGTTCCATTGCTGCATCGTCATACAGTCGATACCCTGATTCAGTGTACTCTGCCGGCTTTAGTAGTCCAATTGAATCATAGTATTGCAGTGTGCGTATACTCACGCCTGCTAATTTGCTTACTTCATATACTGTCATCATTGTTTTTCCCTCCGTGGTAATTATACAATAAACCATGACGTAACGTTAGGGTCAACATCTTTTGTGAAAATAATTCTTTTAGCAATCATAATATGGTAAGATTATAAAAGTGCGTAGAAATGCCTATTTTTCGGCATGTAAAAAGATTTTGACATGGCTAAAAAGCGTAAATGTCAAAGCCTTTTGATGGCAACGAAATCAATATCTCGGTATTCTGAGGTGGAAAGAGAGACATAAGAATGGAACTTGGGAACAGAATCAAAGAATTAAGGAAAGCACAAAATATTAATCAGGATGAATTGGCTGAGAAGTTATTTGTTTCAAGACAGACAATTTCAAACTGGGAGAATGACAAAAGCTATCCGGATATTCAGAGCGTATTGCTTCTAAGTGAAATCTTTAATGTCTCCGTAGACCAACTATTAAAAGGAGATGTTGAAAAGATGGAAAGAATCATCACAGAACAAACGCAGGCAGACATTAACAAGATGCACACCTATGCGATAGGAATGCTGATTTCTATAGTGGCACTTCTTATCTCTACGCCAGTATTGGCATTTACAACTGGATTTTGGTTTTTCATACCATTTGTATTGCTGTTTGCTTGCACAATGTATTTTGCCACTAGAATTGAAAAGTGCAAAAAGGAGTATAATGTCCAAACGTATAAGGAGATTGTAGCTTTTACAAAGGGAGAGGCGCTTTCTAAAGAAGATCAGATAAGAGAAGAGGCAAAAAGACCTTATCAGAAAGCTTTATTTGCAATACTGTCAGGTGTTATCGCTACAGTGGTATGCGGTGGCATAGGTGCAGCACTCATTCTGTTATTCAAATAATCATTTAAACGAAAACAACCAACATTGGAGGATATAAAAATGAAATTATCAAAAGAGCAGCAGAAGTTATTTACTTTATTTATTTTGGGAATATTATTATGTGGTATCGCTCACATTTTCCCAAGTGGACTAAATGTCCTTGCAGCTATTGCAGGATTTCTTCTTATAGGATATTTCTCAGTTAAAAGCTATGAAATCATGAAAGAAGAAAAGAAAGAAAAAGAGACAGAGCATACTGAAGAATAATATCGTATCATCATAAATAGAACCCTACATATCATTGTGGCGGGTTCTTTTTTTCTTTGAAGGTATAATCATGGGCTGATATAGGAGGTGGTTATACCTTTTATAATTTATGAGGGATTAATATGTAGTCAAAAAGGTATAACTGGCCTGGAAATATACGTGAGGTTATACCTTTTGGTGGGCAATGAGTCATTGTATTGAAGCCAAAAAGGTATAACCAGAGTGGGAATTTACTGGAGGTTATACCTTTTGGTGGGCAATGGGACATTATATCGAAGTCAAAAAGGTATAACTAAGAGCAATAATTGTAGATGGTTATACCTTTTTGTCTAGCAGGTAAGCTTCAATGGTTCTCTTAATATTATCTTCAGTAAGCGGTGAATTAATAGTTTCAAAGGTGCATATCAGATTATGGCCTGGGACATAGCCTTTATTGATATAACTATTAAGTTTGCTCATTGCATTGAATCGATATTCAGTATTGTCCATCATTCCAAAGTGTTCCCAGATTAATTCAATGTCTTCAGAAGCTTTATATATTGTAAAATCTGGGAAATATATAGTTCCATTAATCTCGAGCCCACATTCATATTTGAATGGAATATTATAATCTGATAATCCACGAACTATAAGAGTTTCTGATTTAGATCTGACAGTGATTCCAGCAGATGTTTTAAATCGAAGCGTTTCCTGGTGTTTATCATTATGTATATAAGGCTGGGATAGCCATTTCTGCTGTTTTATGTAATTAGGATTTAGCAAGGCTTGAAGAAGATTACTATAGCCTGGAACGTTATAGAGTAGATCTGTTGATGAGATTTTGGGAGTTCTATCCATTTTTTGTTTAATAGAAGCTATCTCATTTTCGATTTCGTGTTTGCGAACCTTGTTATATCGCTTCTTGGCAAGGGCGGTTGCTAATTCGATATTTTCTTTTTTGATGTAAGTTCTTTTTACATTTCCATGGTGCTTTTCTATTTGATAATATTTGAAACCATTTGAAGTTTTCACAGCATTAAGTGACCCATTAGGAGCTTTAGAAAGTTCCTTGGCAATCTTAGCTAGCTCAGAATTTAAAGAGGCAATTTTGTGCTCTAGTGATGAAGTTTTGTTCATTAATATCCTTTCTAAATTAATAGTAAAATTCGGGAGTTATCACTCGAATGAGTATTTGAAAAACAGTAGAAATATATAACAAAATTAACGCTTAATCAAGAACCAAATAATAATATGTGTGGCTTATTTTAATTTGGCCTTAGGTTCGGTATACTAAAAAGGGTATTATATTGTAGGTTAATTGATGGGAGAATATAAAAATGCAGAAAAATGGTTGCGTGAGGGTTGGCGATACAGACATGTATTATGTGGCCTTCGGAGAAGGAAAAAAGAATCTTGTAGTTTTGCCAGGATTGTCAGATGGATTGTGGACGGTAAAGGGAAAGGCTATGCTTCTGGCAGGTTCCTATAAAAGGTTTTTCAAGGATTATACCGTTTACATGTTCAGCAGAAAGAATGAGATTCCGGAGGGCTATTCAATAGAAGATATGGCAGATGATCAGGCAATAGCTATGAGGAATCTTGGGATAGACAGGGCAATGGTTATGGGGGTATCCCAGGGAGGGATGATTTCTCAATATCTGGCGGCAAAGCATCCTGAGCTAGTTGAAAAATTGATTCTTGTGGTCACTGCACCATACGCCAACGATACAATAAAAAGTGTTGTTACAAAATGGATAGAAATGACCAAAAATTCAACTCATACAGAGCTAATGCTAGATACTGCGGAGAAAGTTTATACGAAGGAATTCAACGAAAAGAACAAGAAGTATCTACCACTTCTGGCCAGATTTACAAAGCCTAAGAATTATGACAGGTTTTGCAAAAACGCATATGCGATATTAAATTTCGACGCACGACCAGTTTTATCAAAAATAAAATGCAGTACATATATTATGTCTGGCGACAGTGACAATACTGTAGGAAATGATGCTCCTTATGAGTTAAAGGCTAGGATTGAGCACAGTGAGATACTTATCTTTGAAGGCTTGGGCCATGGATTGTTTGAAGAGGATAAGGATTTTTACAATAAAGTATTTGAGTTTTGCGAAAGATAAATTCGGGTAAATGGGGGAATGCTAATTGCAGATGTTTTACAGATTATTGCAATGTACTTGGGGATTACCTCAGACATTGGCGGGAGCTTTTATTTTTATTTTAAACAGAGAATGTAAGCATTATTCGTATAAAGGTTCAATTGTTACCGAATGGAAGAGCAAGTCCAGCTTGTCATTAGGAATGTTTCTTTTTGTATCGGATGATCCGTTTTTTTATTACCAGGGAAAAAGAAAGAATTATTCCGAAGAAGCGTTTTCTAAAATGCTAATGGTGCATGAATATGGACACACAATTCAATCATTAATATTTGGCCCTTTATATTTAATTGCTGTTGGACTACCATCTATTCTTTGGAGTTTTCTACCGGTTTTTGTGAGGAAACGTGATGCTGAGAAGATATCTTACTTTTCTGCATATCCAGAGAGATGGGCAAATCATCTAGGAGAACGAATCACAGGAGATAACTCGATAGGAGAACCAATATAAGATCAGGAGACACTTTACGTGCCTACTGTCTGGATGTCCTTTATCATGGCCCAGCCAGAGTATCGAGCATCAGCGAGAGTTTATGGAGGAGAAATGAAGTATTGTAAGTGGATGAATCTAATTCCATTGGTATTGTTTATAATTCGGGATATGCTAGGAATGGCAGGTATTAATCCTATATGGCTGCTCGTTGCAGTAGCATTGGCAATTATGAATGTTTTTATGGCAAAAAGCATGAGAGAGTACCTACTAGCTTCGTTGCTATTGTTGCTGTCGTGTGTTGTTGGAATGATACTTAACACATACTATTACTACTCGTAATATATATTTTGTTACTAAGTTTTTACATTTATACAACTCCATCAATCGGTTTGGTTATGCTCATGATATTATTGACCTTGAGTCAATCAGGTAATAGTTCTTTCACTCCTTGTTGAGCCTTAATGGTTACTTCATTAATAGTCAGTTCCCCTGGCACGGAAGTTAACTTCAAACCCACTAGCTGTTTGTTAGAGTTCATGGTTTCCCATTGGCAGTTGGGTCGCAACAAATCATCTCTAACTGAATTCTTTTATGCGAGGTTGTTGATGCTCCGCGATCATGGGCATTACCAAACCGATTGATTCACCAATACACTGAAGGGAGGTGAACATCAT
>NZ_FOQF01000007.1 GCF_900113655.1 Pseudobutyrivibrio sp. OR37
TTACCATCACCGTAAACAGGAAGATCCTTGCCCTGAAGTGCGTTATTGATGATAAGTGGAATAAGCTTCTCAGGGAACTGGTAAGGGCCATAGTTGTTAGAGCAGTTTGTAATGTTTGCAGGGAACTTGTATGTATCCATGTAAGCCTTTACAAGCATGTCTGAACTAGCCTTTGAAGCTGAGTATGGTGAATGTGGATCGTATGGTGTTGTCTCATAGAAGAATGCGTTGTCATCGTCTGGAAGAGAACCGTAAACTTCGTCTGTAGATACATGAAGGAACTTCTTGCCTTCCTTGAATGTACCATCTGGAAGCTCCCATGCTTCCTTTGCACAGTTAAGCATTACAGCTGTACCAAGTACGTTTGTCTGAACGAAAACCTCTGGATTCTTGATTGAACGGTCTACGTGTGACTCAGCAGCGAAATGTACAACTCTATCGATATCGTTCTCAGCAAATACCTTTCGGATTGCTTCCTTATCGCAGATATCTGCCTTTACAAATGTATAGTTATCGCGGTTCTCGATATCCTTAAGGTTCTCGAGATTTCCAGCGTATGTAAGCTTATCTACGTTGATAATTCTGATTTCGTTATCGTACTTCTTAAACATGTAGTGAATATAGTTACTTCCGATGAAGCCTGCTCCACCAGTTACTAAATATGTTCTCATATTTTTCTCCTTTATGCTGGGCTTTTCCAATTTACTTTTTCTCCCGGTTGTTACGCTCTCAAGCCTAAGTATTGCTTTCGTCGACTGGATGTCTCCTTCAGCAATTCTTATGCTTGATAGCTACAACCTATCTGTAGCTAATCTAGGAAAAGCCCATGTAATTAATATAAACTATTTATTCAATAATAATTCTTAAGAATTATTAAAGTTAACGATGTAATTGTTTAAGACACGGCTTGACGTTATTTACGCGAGGTACTCGCGGAGGGCGTCGTGCCAGTCTGCCATGCGGTAATCTGTTGTGAGACGTAGCATGTAGTTATCAAGGATGCTGTAATGTGGTCTGTCAGCGCTAGCAGGATTCATCTTTTTGTATTCCTCACTAGTAACGTGATTAACCTTTACATTGATTCCCTTGATTCGGAAGATTTCCTCTGTGAAATCCGCCCAGTTTGTATCACCTTCACAGGTACCGTGGAAGATTCCATAGTTGTCTGTAGGCTCAAGATGATGAATCATTCTAGCAAGTTCTGCTGCTGATGTAGGTGAACCAAGCTGGTCACATACTACTGAAAGCTCGTCATGTGTCTCTGCAAGACTAAGCATTGTCTTAACAAAGTTCTTTCCATCGCCGTAAAGCCATGCTGTACGAACGATAAACCACTTATCAGCAAACTGCTGAACGAATTTCTCGCCTTCGTATTTTGTTTTGCCGTAAGCACTGATTGGCGCTGGCTGGTCAAATTCTGTGATAGGCTTTGTTGCATTGCCAGGGAAAACATAATCTGTGCTAACATGAACAAGCTTGGCACCAACCTTTGTAGCCGCAATAGCCAGGTTTCTAGGGCCAAGTGCATTAAGCTTATATGCAAAATCCCAGTCCTTTTCACAACCATCTACGTTTGTAGCTGCTGCGCAGTTGATGATTACATCAGGCTTTTTATCCTGAACAAAATTTAGAACCTCGTCCAAATCCATAATGTTAAGAGGAGAAATCTTCTCGCCCTCAACAACGTCTGTTAGAATAAATTCTACCTCATTGCCATATTCTTTCTGGATGGCTCGTCCAAGCTGACCGTTACAGCCTGTTACCAAAATTTTTCTCATCTTTAATACTTCCTTCTATACATAATCCTTTGCCTTAGCAATTAGGCGATTATACGCGCTAAACATACCGCGAATTGATGCACGAGTGATATTTGAGCTTACACCAACACCAAAGGTTGTGTTGCCATGACGCTCATCACGCATCTCAATATATGCAGCCGCCTTTGCTCCAGAACCCTGGCTCTGAGCAAGTGTGTGCTCACTATAATCAATAAGTGTGAAATCAAGAGTTGGAACACACTGCTTGATAGCAAGCTTAACCGCATCGATAGGTCCATTACCTTCTGCCTCTGAATGGAAGTGCTCTCCATTGTATGAGAAATCAAGGAATGCAACTGTATCATCAGTCTCCTTATCATCCTTGATAACCACATATTCAAGTGTAAGTGGCTGCTTATTCTCAAGATATGCATTTTTGAAGGCTTCCATAATGCGCTGAGGTGTAACCTCTCCACCATCTCTTTCAGAGATACGCTGAATAATATCAGCAAATTCACGCTGCATCTTCTTTGGAAGCTTGTATCCATAAACAGTATCCATAACAAATGCAACGCCACCTTTTCCAGACTGGCTGTTGATACGAACCACTGGCTCGTACTTTCTACCAATATCTGCAGGGTCGATTGGAAGATATGGAACCTCCCAATACATATTCTGGCGCTCCTTCATAGCCGCAACGCCCTTATTTATAGCATCCTGGTGTGAGCCAGAGAATGCAGTAAACACAAGCTCACCTGCATAAGGGTGTCTTGCGTCTGTTGGCATTTTAGTAACTCGCTCACAAATCTCTACGATTTCCTTGATGTCCTCAAGATTAAGCTCTGGGTTAACACCCTGTGAGAACATATTGTAAGCAATTGTAAGTATATCTACATTACCTGTACGCTCGCCGTTTCCAAGAAGTGTTCCTTCCACACGGTCTGCGCCTGCAAGAAGACCAAGCTCCGTAATAGCTACGCCTGTTCCTCTATCATTATGTGGATGAATTGAAAGGACGATGTTTTCTCTATCCTTAAAATGTGTGCTCATCCATTCTATCTGATCAGCGTAAACATTAGGTGTATTCATTTCAACAGTTGCTGGCAAATTGAAAATAATTGGCGCATCTGTTGCATGGTCCCAGGTATCCTGCACCGCTGTACAAATATCAAGGGCAAACTCCACCTCAGTACCAGTAAAAGATTCTGGGGAATACTCAAGCTGAAGATTGCCATCGTATCTATCAAGTCTATCCTTCACCATCTGTGTACCAGCTTTGGCGATTTCGATTATTTCGTCCTTGTCAGAATTAAATACTACATCACGCTGCAAGGTAGATGTTGAATTGTAAATATGGAAAATAACATTTGGAATTCCCTGAATTGCTTCAAAGGTACGGTCGATTAATTCCTCGCGGCACTGTGAAAGTACCTGTACCTTTACATCTGAAGGAATCTTATTTTCCTTAACAAGTTGTCTTAAAAAGTCATACTCAATTTGGCTCGCTGCAGGAAAGCCAATTTCAATCTCTTTAAAGCCTAGTTTTAGTAGGAGGTCAAATAGTTCCATTTTTTCGTCGACATTCATAGGTTCGACGAGGGCTTGATTACCATCACGTAGGTCTACAGAACACCACAATGGAGCTTTGGTGATTGTCTTATTAGGCCATGTACGCTCTGGAAACTGTAACACTGGGTTCGCTTTGTAACGCTTGTAGTTCAACATTATTCTTCCTCCTAGTCTTGTATCTCGCATGCTTTCTACACTTTCTCTCGCTTGTTACGCTCTCAAGCCTGATTTTTGCTTTCGTCGACGGGGATGTCTCCTACAGCAAAACTCATGCTTGATAGCTACAAGCTATTTTTACCTTTTTTAGCATGCTACTTTTTGTCTATATATGAATTTGTGGAACAATACCGTGATTGGATTGTCACAAAAACATTAACTGATTGGTAACAACTATTCTCCGAGTCCTCCCTCGATTGAAGAAACGATATCTTCCAAGGCTTCCTCTTCGTCTTCACCTTCACAGGTGATGACTATTTCTTCACCAGACTTTACACATGCGCCGAGGACGCTTAGAACTGATTTTGCGTTGGCTTCGTAGTGATTGTCTGTGTTAAAGCAAATCTTACTTTTATATTTCATGGCAGTCTCGCACAAGACCCCTGCTGGTCTTAGATGCAAGCCTGTTGCATTAGCTATTTTAACTTTCTTTGAAACCATATCTTATCCTAGTCTGAAACAAATCCTACGTTCACAATCGATTTTTTCTTTCAGTCACTAGATGTTCCTTACAGAACAAAAAAGATTGTTAACTGGATTTGAATATGCTTTATAAAATTGTCTTAGTAATCAAATCAGCGAGTGCGTGAGCGTCGGCCTCGATTTCCTCCTGGTTCTTGCCTTCAATCATTACACGTACAAGTGGTTCTGTACCTGATGGGCGAATGAGTACACGGCCTTCACCAGCAAACTTTGCCTCAAGAGCTTCGATTGCCTTTGCAATCTCTGGATATTCCATGTAGCTCTCCTTCTTATGATTTGGAACCTTGGCATTTACAAGAGCCTGTGGTAATACTTCCATGATAGATGCAAGGTCTGAAAGTGACTTGCCAGTCTCTACCATTACGCGAAGAAGGTGAAGTGCTGATAAAAGTCCATCACCTGTTGTGTTATCGTCTAAGAAGATAACGTGTCCACTCTGCTCGCCACCGATGTTGTAGCCATTTGCAAGCATATTCTCTAATACATATCTATCGCCTACTTTTGTAGCTTCAACGTTGATTCCCTGTTCCTTAGCCATTAGTGTGAAGCCAAGGTTTGTCATTACAGTAACAACGCATGTATTCTTCTTAAGTGTTCCTTTATCCTTCATGTGCTTTGAGCAGATAGCCATTACCTGGTCACCATCAACAAGGTGTCCCTTTTCATCTACTGCAAGCATTCTGTCGGCATCGCCATCAAAAGCTAAACCAACCTGAGCGTTCTCGGCAACAACTCTTGCCTTAAGCTCGTCCATGTGTGTACTTCCACAGTTTGAATTGATATTTGTTCCATCAGGATTGTTGTGGATAGTGATAAGCTCTGCGCCCATCTCTGAAAGGCATGCAACGCTAGTTCTGTAAGAAGCGCCCTCTGCACAGTCGATAACAATCTTAAGTCCTGATAAATCCATAGGTACTGTGTTCTTTAAGAAATCAACATACTCTCTACCAAGGTCAAATCTGTAATCTATCTTACCAATTTCTGCACCTGTAGGAAGGTTTACACCTGCCATGTTGTTTTCGATAAGAGCCTGAATCTCGTCCTCTAATGCATCTGAAAGCTTGAAGCCTTCGCCATTGAAGAACTTAATTCCGTTGAATTCCATAGGATTGTGGCTAGCTGAAATAACAACTCCAGCGTCAACCTTGTGCTTACGTGTAAGATAAGCGATAGCTGGTGTAGGAAGTACTCCTACATATACTGCATTTGCACCAACTGAGCAGATACCGCTCATAAGTGCTGATGCAAGCATTGTTCCTGAGATTCTAGTATCGCAACCTACGATAATTGTAGGCTGATGACTTGCTTCCTTTGTAAGTACATAAGCGCCTGCCTGTCCTAACTGCTTAGCAAGCTCGATTGTAAGTTCTGAGCCAGCTACTCCTCTGACTCCGTCTGTTCCAAATAATCTTCCCATATTACTCCTTTGTATCTTCTGCAGATGAATCATTCTCTGCAACATTTACCGTCACCGATGTGTTTTGAATGGTGACTCCTTCAATATTTTCAAACTGTAAAACAGCATTTTGCGATTCTCCAACAGTAAGTCCAGAACAATCTACATAGCCTTTGACATTCTTAGCATTCAAATCCGAAAGCACTGATTCGGTACCGAATACATTTACCTTAATATCATTACTATTAAGCTTTACAGATAATCCGTCAGGAATATTCCTTAATTCGATATTATCTGAAATAACATTTACAGTAGATGATGTCTCTCCTGCCATTAAAACTGTTATTGTAACCTTTGAGCTTGAGCTATCTGCCAAAGTTACTCCAGCAGGAAGATATGAACTGATATCTACCGTGGTGATGAAAGAACCTGTCAAATCTGAAAGGTTGATTACCGACTCTGGTATGGTGATACTTGTGACATCGTTAAGAGCACTTGCTTCACCAATAATCATTACTGATGATGGATCAGTCTTTATAGAATCAAGTGATAAACCTTCTGGAAGTGTTCCGCTGGTTTTTACCACTACATCTACGGCCTTTGTATTAGAGAAAACTACGCTTACGCTTACAGTAGATACAGATAATGAAAGCTCTCTTGCATCTACCTCGTCTCCGCGTTCTGTATAAAACTTAGGAATAACACTCTCTGTAAAATTGGTACTTACTCCTGAGATATTAGCTGTAGCAACAACAGAATTAATGGTTGAAACCACTGCCTCTGGACCAGTAACTGTAAGTACAGTTGGACTGCATGTAACTGAGTCTACCGCCAAGCCTTCTTCTATCTTACCTGTGGTCTGAGCGCTGATAACAAATCTTTCTGTTTTTTCATCCTCCAGCACTACGTATAAATAGTTCTGTTTGCTGGAAATAGTGATGTAATTAGCGTAGGATTTTGCGGCAATAGTTACAGGAATTCTTTCCTCGTTTTCCAGATTGTTCATATCTGCTACAGCAGAAAAATCTGAAGGTGAAAGCTTTTCTATGATAGAACGCTTTGCTGTAACTCTAAAGCTTACCGTGTTAATTCCATCCTTTATTTCATATAGCTTGCCCGAGCTCTTAAGAACATCCGCATTGGTAACTGTAACAACAGAAGTGAAGGTTCTAGTCTGAGTTGGGTCATCAATATTGACCACTACAAGCCATAATAAAAAAGCAAAAATAAATGCTAATATTTTTAATCCGACGTCCTTGGTGAGGGCTTTGATAATGTTCTGCTTCATGCTACCCCTCCTTTTCCGTCATACCATTGCCAGCTTCATCTTCTGTATCCGGATTTTGAATCTTCTTAAGCTCAGCGATAAGCTCATCTTCTTTTACATCTCTAACAATTCGTCCCTCTCTTGCGTAGGAAACCTTTCCTGTTTCCTCAGAAACAACGATTGTTAGTGAATCAGACACCTCACTGATACCAACAGCAGCTCTGTGTCTTGTTCCAAGATCCTTAGATAAAGCCATGTTATCTGAAAGAGGTAAATAACAGGTAGCGGAAACCACTCTGTCTCCTCTAACGATAACAGCACCATCATGCAATGGTGTATTCTTTTCAAATATATTTATAAGAAGCTGTCTGGTTACAAGAGCATCAAGGCTGATACCTGTTCTCTCGAATTCAGTCAGCTGCATATCATTTTCAACAACAATAAGTGCACCAGTTTTAACTGCACCCATTTCATAACAGGCAGTTACCATTCCGGTAATTGTAGAATCATCGAACTTCTTAGCACCAGTCTTTAGTAGGTTCCAAGAAAACATTGATGTGATTTTTCTACGACCGATTTGCTCTAGGGCTCTTCGAAGCTCTGGCTGGAACACTACGATGAGTACTGTTACCGCAACCGAGATAAATCTCTCACCCAACCACAAAATGGTGTTCATCTGGAATATGGCTGCAATCACAAAAAACAGCATGATAATAAGGACACCTCTGATAAGCATCCAAACCCTGCTGTTTTTCACCCATATTAAAAGGTGATACATAAAATATGTAATTATGACAATCTCAATAACATCTGTGATGGAAACATCTGGAATATTTACATTGAAATAATCATCGATGAAGGCATCTACAGCATTCACGAAATCAACCACAGATTCACTTCCTTACTACCCTTTTTGGGAACTATATTTTTTTAATTTCTTTTTCTTCTTCTGCAATTCTAATCTTTGGAACAGCAGTTACATAATAGTAATAATCATCATCTTCGAACTGAACCTTTTCGATTCTTGAATAATCCAAGTCCAGAATGAAATAGTTCAAAAGAACACCAACGATAATTACTATTAGATTTCCCAGCATAAGTCCTGGTACTTCTGTCTTTTGGCTGGTGAGGAGATAGCCTGTAAGCATAATAATAAATTCAACAGCAACACCAGCTAAGTTTGCCACTATCCAAGACATATTAATCTTGGACTGACGCAACATATAAACTATCAAAAACATTGATGTCATTGCTGCAAGGAAGAAATAGAACATTCTTCCCTTAAGCATCTGCTCGTTTAAGAGAGAAATAACAGATACATCTGATGTTTCATCTATAATAGCAGCTGCATTATCTTTTACAATATGAAGATAATAAGCTGTTACAGAGCCGCAAATAACACTACAAAGCTCGTTAATGCTAGAAAGCAAGCCTGCTCCCAAGGCGATAACGAATGGCGAATGGAAGGAATAGCAGATTGGAACTACTACTGTATTATAGGTATTCTTGCTTCGGAAATAAGCGCACACTAAGTAGGATGCTACTATTAAAGCAAGAGCAACTACAGCAGCTTCTGTGCTAAGCTCAAGCAAATCAAGTAGTAGCACGATTGTTAATACTACAGATACACCTTGAATCGGGAAAAATGCGCATAATAACGCAATAACTATAAGAAGCCATGTCTGGCTAACAGTTTTGTTGTAACCAAAATTAACCTTTATACATATCAGTCCAACAAAAGCAACGATTGCGCTCCATATTTTTATGAATAACATCTCCCTGGAGAGTATAAATTTACGTATGTCATCTCTTAATCTAATAAATGCATTCATTAATTAATCCTCAAGTAAATCTCCATTGTTTCTAGCAAGTAAAGGTCTTGTCTGCTGAACCTCATCCTCATACATCATGTTCAGCTTTGAATATTTAAGGCCAAGTTCTTTTATAAGTCTTTGGCCTCTTCGATAATGCTTGGCAGCTCTTCTTCTAGTGTTGTGTACATGAACAATAATGTACAGAGAATAAGCTAAAAGCCCTAGCAATATCATAAGTAGTATATACATTGTAGTGATATTTTCAAGCACATTGCCAGCTACATATAAAACAACTGCTACATATATAATTCCAAAGAATATGGTGCCTGCCAAAAATCCACCCCAGCCCTGAAGAGCTACATACTCTTTCTTGGAATAGCGAAGCATTGGCTGATAATCTGAGCCATATTCTTTTTCAAATATAGCCATTGATGTCATGTGCTTTACACGTTCTTCATTAATCATTGATTAACCTCTTATAATAGGTAATTGGGTATAATTAGAGCAATTATTTAAACTCTACCTAATCATACAGAATGAGTATAGCATAAATCATGCGTAAAAAGAAATACCTACTAGCTTTTGCTAGCAGGTATTTGAATAAGTACATTTTTATTTTTCCAAGAAATGCATTTTGTTCTTGCTATCCGGTTTCTTCTTTGGTTGTTCAAGTGCTGGCTTTGGCTTCTCGATAGCTTCGCTTAAGCTATTAGCCATACTGTTTTTACAGTTATCGCAGAATCTACCTGTTTTAATGGAAGCACCACAATTCTCACATTCGATTCCAATGTCGGAATCATCTGTAAACTGCAATCGTTCTTCACGAATCCACTGACGAAGTTGATTTGTAGAAACCTCGTTATCATCCGCAATTTGCTGAATTGAAGCCTTAGGATTCTCTCTAATATACTCCTTTACCTTTTGGAACTTCTTTTCAACTTCCTCACGGCAGGCAGGACACATATTAGCCGGCCCTCCAATATAGTTAAATAATCTGCCACAAGTTCTACAATTACGTACATCCATAGGTAATACCTCCTATTTAGCTATTATAGCTGCCCTGCACAAATGCAAAGACCATAAACTTCCTTTACTCCCCCATCCTTAAGAACTCTGGCCACTTCGTCTAAAGTTGAACCAGTTGTGTAAATATCATCAACTATAAGCACTTTTCTAAATTGTACATCATTTTTAATGATTGTAAATGCTTTTAACAGATTTTTCTTTCTTTTTAGGCGATTTAACTGTTTCATTGCCACGGTATCCGTGTTACGTCTAATAAATCCGCTTTCAACAGGTATCCCTGCTATCTTACTTAGGCTATTGGCGAATACCTCGGCCTGATTATAACCACGTCTCTTTTTCTTCTTATCATACATCGGTACAGGAATGATGACATCGATTTGCTTTTCTTTAATCCAGTTGCCATAATTTTTTATAGCGTGATTTGCAAATTTATCACCATAGCATCTTCGATTTCCATACTTGAATCTATACATGGCATTTTTCATTTCACCTGTATATCTAAAAACTGATTTAGCCTGGTCAAAGCTATGGCCAGCTGTTTTGCAGGTGATGCAGTATTGCTCATTTTCCTTCACTGCTATCCCTCAGGTTAGACAATAGTTGGGGCCAATCAGCCTGATTTTTTTAGCGCAGCTTTTACAAAATCCAGATTCTTTTTCTATTTTCAATAAAACTTTATCACAAGCAATACATCGTTTTGGGTATAATAACTCTATACAAGAGGCTATAATACCTTTGATAAATTGATTCATTATTAATACTCCTATTTGACTAATTTGGGATAACAAACTATTATTTAGTAATTGAATCTTTGAAAGGAATATTATGAGAAAGAGATTATTAAGTATAATGATGGCACTGACTATGTGCCTATCTATCACCGCATGTGGCACAAAGACTAAGTCCGAGCCTGTAAGCGATAATAAAAACGAATCCGCTGAGGATTCATATTCATATAATATATCAGCACTTTTATCTAAAGACAATAGCATGGATGAAATTCTTTTACAGGGGTTCTCAGATGCGTTAACTGATTATATTGGAGAAGACCACTTCACAATCACTACAGCTTACTCTACTGAGGAAACTCCAAGTGAAACTATCGCAGCTAATGCTGTTAAATCCTCTGCGGATATGATTTTTACCACCGGTAAATCTACCCTACAGGCTGCTGCTGATGCAACAGATACCATTCCTATTGTTGCAACAGACATTATCGATTTTAAAGGCACACTACGTATTGCCAGCCTTGGCGGTAAATCCTGGGACAAAACCACCGGCCGCAATATCACTGGCGTAAGCAGTAAGCCTAGTATTGTAGATCAGGTTTCCCTTATGATTGAATCTACAAAGGATTTACAGACTGTTGGTATTCTATTTTCACCAGAGGATACCGATGCTATTTATCAGAATGAAATTTTTGAAGCTTATCTAGATCAGGCTGGTATACCTTGGAAGGAATATTTAATCCCATCAAGCAACACAGCCGCTAAGAGTACAGGCGATGAAAAGAACTCCACTGCTCTTAGCCCTAGTAAATATGTAGCTTTTTCTGCTAAAGAGGGCATGGACAATGACGTTGTCAGCCTTGGAGATAACCCACTTTTCGGTCTTAACTCTCCATCCTCAACACGAGTTGCTTTGATTTCAGATTTCTGGACTGGTCCAAAGGTAATCGCTAAACAGTCCGAGGATGAAGTAGAAGCTTCTACCGATGAAAAATCCGATGAGGATGCTAAGAATTCTGATTCAGATATTGAAGTTACACTTGAAGACAGAATCAAAGAAGCCTGCAACGAATGTTCTGCAATATACGTTCCATTCGAAAGCATGCTTACAGATCAAATGGATGTTATTGGTGATATAGCCAAATCAGAGGACGTTGTTACCGTAGCTGGTGACACTAGCATTGGGCAGAACTCTTTGGTAACCCTTTTCATGGATCCTTATTCTTTAGGATATGCTGCTGGTAAAAAAGCCGTTCGTGTATTTAACGGCGATGATATAACTACTATTAAAATTGGTTATGGCGACACTGATGAATGTGTCAAGCTATACAATGGCGAAATTGCCGAAAAGTTTGATATGGAATTTCCTAAATCCTTTAATGAATTCAACGATTTCCTTTCAACTTATACCTATGGTAGCAACACTATCAGATATTCTTTCTCAGGAGAATAGTTATGACAAAACAAGAATATAAAGCCTTACTTAGAGCTGATTATTTAAGATATTCTACAGACACTTCCTTGATAGGAAGAATCAAAACTAAAAAAATGAAGCCTGGCTACGAATGGAGCTGCTGGTACAGAAAGCTTTGCTATCAAAACAGCCACAAGTATCTTAAGCCACTAGCCTTTTTTACCAGGCTCAAATTCCATAAGGTATCTGTTAAATATGGAATTGATATTCCAAGCCATATACCTCAGATTGGGGCAGGCTTTCTCATTGAGCATTTTTCATGTATCGTGATTCATACAGATGCAGTAATTGGAAAGAATGTTACCATTCACCAAGGTATTGTTATTGGTACAAATGATAAAGGCGTCCCTGTAATTGAGGATGACGTTAATATTGGTGCAGGCGCCGCAGTTATCGGACCTATCACCGTAGGCAAAGGTGCTATAATAGGCGCCAATGCAGTGGTTACCCATGACGTTCCACCTAATGCGATTGTTGCAGGAAATCCTGCAAAAGTTCTTCGCACACGATAATTAAATTTCGTTTTAGCATTAAACCCCCTAGATTTTGGTAAAGTTATCTGACAACGTTACCAAATCTAGGGGGTTTTCAAATTACTTGACTTATGGTATTATGATAATAACTATAAGTATAGGTTTCTCTGCCCTGGCATAGACAAAGGATTGTCGAAGGCACCATATTTCAAGGAAGAAAGGAGGGGCGTCTAATGGCACGCATAGATACTGCGTATAATTATTTCATGACCACCTATGGCGACAACATAGGCAATCGTTATGAATCCCACAAAAAAAGCGAATTACGCGATACCTACAATAAAATAGTCAAAGCCAATAAAGATTCTCCTCTGTATAAGATAAAAGACACTGAGGATATGGGCCGGTTTGCGATTGATATTAAAGAGCACGCCAATTCTATGGCTCTTTCTGTATCTAATCTTACTTCTGCCGGGGACGATATTTCTGCAATTATGGATAAGCGCATTGCATCAGCTTCTCAGCCTGATGCTATTGGCGTTATGTATGTAGGCGATGATGACGCTGATGTAGAGCCTTTCTCAATTGAGGTAGACGCTTTAGCTGTTCCTCAGATTAATACAGGGAACTTCCTTCCTATTGATGGACATGACTTTGAACAGGGACAGTATTCCTTTGATTTAGACATTAAGAATCACTCATACGAGTTCCAGTTTAATGTCAACGATGGAGAGAACAATCTTAACGTCCTCAGTAAAATTGTACGTTTACTTAATACTTCAGATGTTGGATTAAACGCTAACCTTATATCGGACGAAAAAGCTAATTCCAAGGCTATTCAAATATCTTCAAAAGCTACTGGACATGAGCCAGAGGATAATCTTCTATTTAGTATTTCTTCCTCTATTTCATGGCGTGAGCTGAACACTCTTGGAATAGATAAGGTAACACAATTGCCATCAAATTCCAGCTTTAAGCTTAATGGCAATGAGCATCAATCCCTTTCAAACACCTTTACTGTAAACAAGATGTTTGAGCTTACACTTAAGTCACTTTCTGATGGTCCTGTACAGGTAGGACTTATGCAGGATACAGAAGCACTTTCCCGTGGCATCAATCAGCTACTAGACAGCTACAATGGAATGATTGATATCGGCCTTAAATACAATGGAGCTCATCAAAACAGAACACTTTTTAATGAGATTTCTTCCATTGCAAATAATCAGGCTGATAAATTGAACCAGGTGGGAATCACTTCTGATGAACTTGGGCATCTAACCTTAGATAAAGAAGCATTAGCTGATACTGTTAACAGTGAAAACAGCAGGACTGCATTTAATACACTTAACGAACTTAAAAATTCCATCAGTAAGGCTGCACAGAAGGCCTCCATTAATCCGATGGCCTATGTGGATAAGGCAATAGTTGAGTACAAAAATCCAGGAAAGACATTGTCGGCGCCTTATGCTACCAGTGCTTATTCTGGAATGATGGTGAATTACGGCTTGTAAATAAATCTTACGCAACACGCGTAGTTTTTCATGCTCCCGCAGGCCACCTCCCATTGCAGTCAAGGGAACCTCCCCTTCGGGGTCCCTCCTTAACTACATGGGGCCCTCCTGCTCGCGCTTGCCTAGACTATGTGTGTTGCTTATTTTTTGCTTATTTTATAGCTTTTAATAATTCTTTTAATCTCTTTTCGTAGGTGCAGTAATTTTCCACGTAGATTCGGCCGTTAGTTGCAATTTCATTTCTCTCGGTGTCGTGGGTTAGGTAGTAGGTAGTTTTTTCGTATAGATCCTGGTTGGAGTAGTACCAGACCAAGTGGTTTGCGTTTTCGAATTGCATTGGAAGCTCGGCCTGGAAGTTTGTCAGGCAGAAGCCGCCTGCACCTAATATATCGTACACACGTAGTGGAACGCCGCTTTTAATATTTGGAATAGTAATATTTAGATTGATTTTGGAATTCTTAAATACCTGGGGCATTTCTCTCCAGTAATCTATGCTTCCCCTATTTTTTACTCTCAGCAAATCATCTGTTTTCGAATTGGTATATACACTTACATCATGATTCTTGGAAAGATCTATTAGTATTCGTCGTCTTTGCTTTTCCGCTATTTTAAATCCAAGGGTAGTAACCGAAAATATAAGATTCAAATCTGACAATGAATCTTCAGATTTATCAAGCTTAAAATAGTTTTCCAGCTCCATGAGAATATCAGGAGTCAACATCCTATCAACGATATTTACGCCCTGTAGATCACGTTGGGCTTCCATAAGGGCCTCGAAATAACCTCGCAAATAATCTGGCAAGGTATACTCCATCTTATCGTAGGAATTCTTCTCATACAAAGAGCCTACAAAGCTAATGTCGTTGCGATATATGTCTTCATCTTTAGAATTAGCAAAAAGGTAGTCAAGTCTCTCGCAATTTACAGCCAGCGGCAAATGGTAAACATGCTCCACACCCATCCCCTTGAATTCTTCCACATTGGTAAGATCAAAAAGAAAGATACGGTTCACATCATTAAACACCGACTTGTGATACATAGAAATCAGTGGATTATCGCAGCTCCAGCACACGTACAAAATGCCACATTCCTGACACACGTTGGAGATCAGCGGAAAATAATTTACGTTAAAAACAAATTCAAAGCTATCCCCTTTAATTATTCCACGAAGCTTCTCGGCAAACTCCTCGTCCACATCATAATTAAGAAGGTCCTGATAAACCTCCTCAACCTCATAGCCTAGCTTCTCAAAGCTAAATTTTATATCCATGTAGTTATACGCCTTCCAGCGATACATTAATATTTTTCTCATAACTATAGTATCATCGTAAAATTTATAGATGCAATGTATCTACTCCAAATGCTGTTTGTAGTAGGTTTATCAGTTGACGATATGTTGCGATTGCCTCTTTGGTGTGGCCGGTAGAATCAAGCTCTGCAATTTGGCCAAGGAGAGCTTCCTCCAGGTTGTACATTTCTTTAAATTTATCAGGTTGTGTACGTTTTGCCAGTTGAATCTTTTGGTAGACACTGTACTGCTGCAGCAATGCTAAAAGTGGCTTATCCATCAAAGGTCTTCGCTCCATGGCATCCTTGATGGCATTCATAGCTCCTGTTATGTCTGTATCTTCAAGCTCGGTGAAACGAAGAATATCCTCTGCCACAAGGACTTCACGATAGACTTTTTCTGTCTCGGCTTGTGGCTCCATCCACTCTAGGTGAGTCTTGTGCCAAAGCAATACAGTCTGGGCATATTTGATTAAATCATCCAATATATTAGAATATGTTCCAAAATCCTCAGCTTCATTTAGCCTGTGCTCCATCAGGCGCACCTCAAGGAATAAATCCATTTCCTTTTTGCCCTTGGTTTCCGCAAAAGCCGCCTTCAGATTTTCTAAATCTGTAATATCAAGCTTATCTGCATGGATATCTATTTCGTTTTCGATTGCATCTCTTGAGCCTGGGCGAATAAAGAATTTTTCCAGTACATCCCTTAGCTCCTTTTTTGGACCAAGTTCAGAAGATTTCGAAAGAATCTCTACTAAAAAGCCTCTGTTAAGGCGAAGTACGGGACTATTCCAGGATAGTCTTCTGTAATAGTGAACCAGTGGACCATAATCGTTGTTTCTCAGGCCACAGCTCATTAAATAGGCATATATAGATTCTACGTAGTTATCGTCGAATACATCGTTTATAAAAATACCGCCCTGTAAGAATACCATGCCCTCATCATCTTTATGCTTTTCGTATATCTTCAAATAATAATTAGATGCCTTCACGCATTCATCATTCATTTCCTTCATAAACATGATACGGGCCGCATATAATGTGAGCTTTGCTTTTGGTATCTCCATGATTTCATCAGAAGACATTTGCTTGTTATACAGCTCTAAAAGCTCATCCCATTTCTTTAAATCCGTCATGGCTATCGCCATTCCTACTACGAAGGTGGCGCGGTACCTGATGGAATCGCTTTCGTCTATTTCAAAGGACTTCTTGTACCCCTCCTGACAAATTGACAGTAGGTCCTCATACTCTTCGATAGCTCTATACTCCTGGGCCAGCTGGAATGGCCAACGCAGATTGTTTGGCTGTTCTACCATCATATCCTTTAATAAAGGAATATTTCGCATTGAATGTCTTCTATTATCCTCGGCATTTTTGTAGATATATCCAAAATGACCTGCTCTGGCGTCTAAAAACATTGCGTTACCAAAGGCTGGCTCGATATATTCGTGAACCTTGCCGATGAATACGGTCTCTGGGGTGACTGCGCACATTCTTACAACCCCCACATCCTGATATTCAATGGCTTCAAAATCCAGATAGTTCCTTTGGAAATAGCCGCCTATATTATAGGTCAAGCAATCATCTTCCTTGAAAAATTTGATGATATTTGTGGTATCCAAAAACCATTCATCATCATCTATAAATAAAAACATTTTTCCGTTTGCCTGATCAAGCTGGAAGTTTCTTGCCTTAGCGAAATCGTTGCACCATTCAAACTCAAAGACTTCATCTGCATACTTTTCCACGATAGCTCTGGTTTCAGGGCTGCAGCCTGTATCTACCACCTGAATTTCAGAATCGATTGCTTCTCTGATTGGCATCAAGGATTTAAGGCAGCGCTCTGTTGTTTCTGCCCTGCCGCAACACAATAGTCCAATTGTAAGAAGCTTTGTCTTTGGTTTATTATTCATACCCTCTTCCTTCCCCTTTAATTGCTAAAAGGCTCGTCCTTCGACGAGCCTTACTATAATCTTTTTAGTATGTTCCAATAATGAGTGGTCTGTACATTTCCTCTCCTTCTGTGAGGCCTTCCACCTTGCCCAGGCAACTATCAATCAATCTGTTGATTTCGTTTGCCACGATTTTCTTCTCCCCTGGGGCATCTACAAGTCCTCTAAAGTCATATACATCAATACTTCTAATTTCTATTATTCTGTTTTCTATATCCTGTATAATTTCGCTTAACACCCAAGCGATTTTATCTGAGTGCTGTACGATTAATTCTGTGTCTTTTAAGTTCTCACTTATATCGTAAATCATATTGCAGTAGTTTTCAAACTTTTCTACGATATCTGAGTAATCCATTCCCATGGATTCGAGGTATTCTCCTAAAACTAAGGCTTTCTGCTGACATCCGATTAGTACTTGTAAGTCTGCTGAATCATTGCCAGTTGCTCCATTCTCAAATCTGTGGTTGGCTGTGTAGAGCTCTAAAACCATTGTTAACATCTTGCTTCTTGTAAAATATGCCATAAGCCTTACCTCATTTCTATTATGTGAATCTTACCACCTCATCCACCACTTCGTGGTCCCCCTTCCCCTCAAGGGGAAGGCTAAGTATGTAAGAGCTGTTGTCATTGTTAATTATTTAATTATTTGTTCTTTTTAGTAATTTCCCCACCTCTTAATCGAGGTGGGGAGATTATTTTATGGTATCAATCTTAGGATTACTGGAGTAAGTTCATAACACCCTGTGTAGCCTGATTTGCCTGAGCAAGCATTGACTGACCTGCCTGCTGGAGGATGTTATTCTTAGAGTACTCAACCATCTGGTCTGCCATATCTGTATCACGGATACGAGACTCAGCTGCTTCTGTATTCTCAACTACGTTGTCGAGGTTCTTGATAGAGTGCTCTAGTCGGTTCTGGATAGCACCAAGTTCTGCACGCTGTGCTGATACTCTCTGGATTGCATCTGCGATAGCATCGATTGCGTATGTAGCTGCCTTACCAGTTGCGTCTGATACGTTGATACCGTTAATACCGATTGACTTAGAGTTCATAGCCTCGATAGAAACGTTAATCTTGTTTGACATTGCTGCGTCAGCACCAACATGAAGGTTAAGTGTAAGTGCATTCTGTACGTTTACATGGCCTTTATTGATTGAGAAGCTGATTGTTGTTGCTGGCTGATCTTCACCACCAACTCTCTGTGTAATGTTGTTTGGCTTCCAATAGTATGCGCCATCCTTTTCCCAAGGATTGTCAGGGTCTGCATCGTCTGTTGAATGCATTCCAACTGTTGACTTTGGTGGATCCTGATTCTTAAGTGCATCGATTTTTGCCTGCGTTGCCCATTTATCAACATCTGCTGCACCATCTGTAGCACCTACTGAAGATGCTGCCTTAAGCTCGATAGCTACCATATTGTAAGCTGCTGTTGCTCTGATAAGTGTTGCATTAGCTTTATCAATACCAGTATCTGGATCGTATGTATCTGAGAATCTTGATACTTCATTACCATTATATTTAAGTGTAGAGCCTGCTACGATTAGATTATGAAGATAACCATTTGTAACCTTGGCATTTGCAACATCACTTGCAGTTCCAGAAATAATTGTGTATGTTTTTCCATCGATAGAAATTGTATCACCAGCTGTAAGATTCCAACCATCCTCAGGGTCATCTGCCTTAGTTTCATCGTACATGTCTTCAGTAAACTTAAGTGCCTTTGCTACTTCTGCATTTGTTTTAGCACCGATTGTGTACTGTGTTCCACCGATTCTATACTTCTCACCAGCTTCAAGAGATTCCATTGTAAATGTAGCTCTTGTAGAGTTCTGTACGAGTGTGCCTTCAAGACCTGCATCATGAGCATCAATATACATCTTCTTAAGTCCGATATCACCCTTTAATAAGAATGTCTCGTTGAACTTTGTTGTAGATGCGATACGATCGATTTCCTGAGAAAGCTGTGTAATTTCGTTCTGGATATCATCACGGTCTGACTCTGAGTTTGTACCGTTGGCTGCCTGTACTGCCAATTCGTTCATTCTCTGAAGCATGTCGTGAACTTCTGTGAGGGCACCTTCAGCTGTCTGTACTGAAGATACACCGTCAGATGCGTTTGTAGAAGCCTGGCTAAGACCTCGGATCTGCTTTCTCATCTTCTCAGAAATTGAAAGTCCTGCTGCATCATCTGCTGCACGATTGATTTTAAATCCAGATGAAAGTTTCTCTGTAGACTTCGACTGAGATGCTGTCGTAATGTTCAATGTTCTTGAAGCATTTGCTGCCTGCATATTGTGTTGTACTACCATAGTTAATTCCTCCATGAGATTCTGCTAATTCCTTTTAGCATCTAAATCCGTTTTTTTGATAGCCCAACATCCGTGTCTGGCCTGGTTATTAAATTTAAATTAAGATTCGAATTCGATTTTGTAAGGTAAAATATATGTGTGAATTGTTCCTTACACCTTATTTATCGAGACTCTTTCTCAAAACTTTACCCTTTTTGCCAAAAATTTTTATTTTTATTCCACTTTTGTAATTTTTGGGGCATAATAAAAAAGTCGCTAAACCCTTGATTTTACTGGGTTTTTGCGACTTTTATTTTTGTTAAATTTTATAACAATTTTTTTGTATATTTTGCTATTTTTTACTTCTTTTTATCCACAAATGCAGGGTCTGCAGTGGTCTGAGGGCTCATCATGTGCCTATAATATGATGAAACTACATCAGATGATTTTTTGATTTCACGTGCCTCTTTTTTTATGTTTGCAAATCTGGTTTTGGCATACTCTTTATTTCTATATTCCGACGCTTCCACATCAGCAGTAAGTGCCGTAACCTTTTTTATTAAATCCTGCATCAAGCGAATCTCATCTGCATAAGTTTCCCTATCTGCCTCGATAATATCCTTCACCCTATTAAATAATTGTTCAAAGCCATCATCAAGCATTACGATTCGCTCGATTAGCTCTGCCTTCATATTCATATTCTTCTCCAAATCATCTGGAGTAGAATTAGGATTCTTAAGAATTGCCTCCTGCTCCTTATTCCTAATAGTAAGCACCCTAAGCACATCAGCTTTCTTCTCTAGCGATTCCCTAAGCATCACAACATAATCCATATTTTCCATCTACTCGTACCCCCTAATCTTTATCATAGTCCTAGTTCTAGTCCTAGTCCGTATTCATTACGCAGACAATCATTATATTACTACGGTCAGCTTAGAATGCTTCCCTTTAGTAAAATAATAGATTGTTTACTACGAGGACTCATCTAAAAATGTAACGAACACTGGTAGGTAACAATTATTTATATACACAAGGAGCCACTCTCGCGACGGTGTATATAAATGATTGTTACCGTAACCAGTGCACACAGCCTACATAACTATAGCCCCTCAACTGAGGGGCTACGTAAATTAACCTGCTATGTTTGTTTGCCCATCCACCTTTTTGCCGTTGGCGGTGAGCTTCATTACATCCTTCCAAGTGTCGCGCATTGTACGCAGGTGCTTTAGCACCTCTTCCAATTCGTCTGGCTCCTTGGTTATCATGGCATGTCTCAAGCAGCTCCTAAGATAACTATACACTGCATGGAAATCTTTTGCCACTGGATATTTTTCATCGAGAGTAATTTCAAACTCTTCTATTATTCTATCTGTCTTGCGAATATTAATGTGAGCCTTTTCAATATCGTGATTTTCACAAGCTACAATTGCTATGTTACAAAATTTGATGGCTCCTTCGTACAGCATCAATGTCAACTCTGCTGGACTAGCTGTAAGTATTCTGTTTTTTGCATAAGCATCGTATCCGTTCATTGGTGTCATATTAATGCCCCCTTGTAAATCCTTTTATCGTTTCGCCTATTACTTACAATTATCAACCACCGCCAAGTAGAGATGAAATTGATGAAGAATTGCCCTGCAAGGTAGCCAATGCTTTTTCCATTGCGGCAAACTTCTTATAGTAAGAATCTTCCATATCCTTAACTCTATCTGTCCAGGTCTTGATCAAATCTGAATAATTAGAGTATTCTGAAGCCATTTCCTTGTCATTGTATACCGTGTATACGGAACGAACAGTTGTAGACTTCATCTTCTTATCCAGCTCGCCATACAAATCCGTCGTCAGCTGTTTCATAAATTCGATAACTGAATCTGGATCCTTTGCTATGGCTGCTCTTAGCTTATCCTCACGGCCTGATGTTGCAGAATCCTCTGAATCACCATTGATGTGATAAGCGTAGTTCTCATTTTTTTCTGCATAGATTGTTCCAAGGGTACCAACACCAAATTTGGCCCAATTATATCTTTCTCCATTTATCTCATAGGTCTTCATCATTCCCATGGTAAATGTGGAGATAAGTGAGCTAAGGTTAGTATCACGTCTTAACAAGGAATCCTTAATCTTCTGCTCCCACTTTTCAATTTCTGTTTCAGACATTTCAGCCTTTTCATCATCTGTAAGTGGCTCGTAATCCTTTGCCGAATCTGCATTATATAATTTTTGCATTTCGTTAATCAAAGAATTATAAGATGTTAGGAAATCCTTTATCTTATCATACAAACCATCAGTATCATTTGATACAGTGATATTTATAGCTTCTGTAGTTTCTGCAAATGCTTCTATTGTAAGGCCATTTACTGTAAGTGAATTTGAGTTGGAGGTGTAGGTTTCATTATTTAAAATCATAATGGCATCCTGACCTTCCACCTTCTTTGCATTGGGCGTCAACTCAAGATTTTCATAAGTTATGGCACCAACCATGCTTATATGGTAGCCAACACTTTCCATCAGTTCCTTATTATCGCTCTGAGTCCAGAACTGAACGTAACTATCACTATCTTCAGAATCCTTTGAGCCAAACGTTGCCTCAATATATTCCTTATATGCCTTATTATTTTCTAGTGCCATCTGGGCATTTGCTCGCTCTTCATCTGTTGAGTTTTCTGAATTTAAGGTAATATACGCATCTCTGATTTGGTTGACTGCCCTAATTATATCGGTGGCATTCTCGTCCTTGGCATAAACATCATAGCTGGCTGATTCATACATTTTTGCTGCAATTGTATCCATCTGCTCTTCTGTAATGTTTGCCCAGTCTACCGCATATTCTTCATTTTCTTCAAGATATTTGGCTATCTTATAATATGTTCCACCCTCGCCTACAGTCTGCTCTGCCGATGTGCGAGTTTCTTCGTCCTCACTTGTAAGATCAGCCTTTGATGCCTTAATTAACTGTAACAAATTCTTAAAGCCATCCTCGGTTCTGGACAAATGCTGCTCTGTCTCACCTTCACCGTCCAGTGTGAATTTAAAGGTCTTATTTAAAAACTTCTGAGCCGCCTCATCAGTTAATCTTGTTACCTCTGAATCAGAAAGCAATCCCAGTTTTGTCAGAGCTTCAAAGCCCTTATCATTATTTGCAGTAACATCGAAATTGCCATCTAAACCTGGCTTTTTTCCACTTAAGAATATACGATGATTCTCCTGGTCAAAACTAGCCTGTATGCCTGCTCCGTTTAGCTTATTTACAAATTCATCTACTGTTGTACTCTTATCAACAATAATATTGGTTGTGGATGTTCCTGTTCTAATCTGTATACTTGCATCACCTGTCGATGCATTAGTGTTAAATCCCAACTCGGAAAGCTTTGTCTCACCTTTAACCGAATTGTCCAACTTTCCACCTGTAACGAAGGCTGTCTTTGCAAGCTGCTTAATCTCTAAGGTCTGTGTTCCAATAATTGCTTTTCCGCTTGCAGTAATCTTTGCCTTAGTATTATCACTTGCAGATGTCTTTTTGATGGCATAATTTGAAGAGTAACGCATGTTACCCACATCAGTGTAAAGCTTATAAACCTTACTATTTAAGCTCTTCCAGGCATCCTGCTTCCAGGAAAGCTTTGTCTGAGCCTTGACATATTTGTCCTTTTTAAAACTATAGGCAGATACAAGGGCACCTACAATAGCCTCGGTGTCGAGACCAGATGCCAAGCCCGATAATCTAATAGGCATACTCTACCTCCTATCTCTTTTCATCAACCATAATTCCTGCAAGCTCCCAAGCCTTTGCAATAAGATCGAGAGTCTTATCTGCTGGAAACTCCTTAATAACCTCTTTGGTCTCCTTATCTACCATTTTGATAGTGACACGATTTGTGCCTTCATGGATTCCAAATACAGCCTCTGCATTTCCATTTGCAGAATTAATTTTTTCAACAGCCTCTTTAAGAGAAGATGTTGCCTGCCCTGCAGGATTTTTCTCGGCGTCTTCATTTTCAGGGTTCGCCGAAAGAGTTCTATCGTATTCAGCCGCTTTATTTTCCTTCGCAACTGAGAAATCAACTATTGCACTATCCTTTTGTACTTCTGTTGCTGGCGCTGTTTTTACTGAACTTCCTTGTCCCTGGTAGCTAACTGCGCTACTTACTTCGCCTATTTTCATTTCTTTCCTCCTTACGCCCACACGAATAAGGTCCCATCCCCAAATCCGTACAGGCAATATACATCCTTGTAATAATGGGAAAATTTTAGTTTTCTAATCTCTATATCGACACCACGTTATCGAAAGTTTATAGCTACAGTGAAATTTTTCTAAATATTACGATACGGCTCGTAGTTTTCCGTGCTCCCGCAGGCCATCTCCCATTGCAGCCAAGGGAACCTCCCCTTCGGGGTCCCTCCTTAACTACATGGGGCCCTCCTGCTCGCGCTTGCCAAGGTTATGAAGCCGTATCTTGATAACAAAAAAAAGAAAGCCTACAGCAATTCATACTGTAAACTTTCTATTGTAAATTCCGTTTTTATATACCAAGCGGCCACACAACCTACGCAAGCGCGAGCAGGGAGGCACCATACCGAGTGAGGAGCTACTGCACCGGAGCGAAAGTATGGAGGGTGCCCTGCGGGAGCACGAAACCCTACGAGGCCGCGCCACTATAGCAAGTTCTTAAGAGCTTCAAGGTCATCCATGCTGATTCCCTTGGCTGCTTCGTTTTCTTTCTGGATTTCAAGGTATACTTCCTTGCGGTAGATAGACACTTCTTTAGGTGCCGAAATACCTATTTTGACTTGATCGCCGCGAACTTCAAGGACTGTAATCTCGATGTTGTTGTTGATCATAATTGCGTCGCCTGTTTTTCTTGTTAATGCCAACATCGCTACTCACCATCCTTTCCATGTAATGCGTCATGAATCAGGAATCGTACTGGCTCGTCTCCATCGATAATAATCTGGTCGCCAACATTTGTATCGGTGTTGATGATGATAGGAGCCTTTAAGTTAATTGATGCTTCTTTTGGATTCTTAGGAACTCTTACAGTTACAAGCATGTAAGTGTTTTCATCTGTAAGGTCCCCCAGCTGTGATAATGAATCTACATTTAAAGCTGGTGCATAATCTGGTTTTACTACATGTGGCAACATTACGGGCATAGCAAAATCTGTCTCGTCTAATGACTGTAACCACATGATGTTACCCTTGTCTTTCTTTTCTTCGTCGAAAATGAGTGTGTATCTCTTCATGTCTGGAAAACCAATGAGCCCATGAAGTAGATTGATAATCTTTTCATCGGAAATCTCAATTTCTCCGAATAGTCTAGTTTTTACCTGCATTGTCCCTTCTCCTTTGCATGTTCTAATTCAGCATAAAAACCCAAAAACCACTGAATTGTCAAATGTAGTTAAGTAACGTTGAATCGCCCAGCTTTCCAGCTGCTGTAAGCGATGCCTGATATGCGGTGTAGGCTGCTGTGTAATCAATGATAATCTTTGATAAATCAATGTCGTCATTGAGTGACTGCAAGCTCTGTACTGTCTGCTGTTGATCCCCCACTCTGTTTTTTGTCAAATCCAAAGAGTCCTTTTTACACCCCAAATCAGTAATTGCTAAGTTTATTTTAGCATAATACTTATCAATTTTGCCTATTTCTGCATCAAAAAGTTTGCGCATATTATCGTGATAGAAATCAAATTCCTTTTCAGCTGCTTTGTACCAGATGTCCAACCATTCCTGGTCTTCGTTGGATGCATATTGAGATTCGGACTTCATATCCTTTAAGGCCTGCATCTTATCATAAGCTGAAACTGCATGCTGACAGGCATCAATCATTTCTGTCACGTCTCTGTATATTGAACTGTCAAACAC
The DNA here is from genome assembly GCF_900113655.1 of Pseudobutyrivibrio sp. OR37. Lineage (GTDB taxonomy): Bacteria > Bacillota > Clostridia > Lachnospirales > Lachnospiraceae > Pseudobutyrivibrio. The sequence continues at coordinate 25,105 of NZ_FOQF01000007.1, forward strand.
ATCAGCTGCCTCAGTATTGATACCGATAGTCTGACTTGCAGCGATAGTGTATTCAATATCAAAGTGCTTGCGCTCGCCGTTCTCGTTATATTTAGTGTAAGTTACTGGAACGTGAACATCAAGAGGATCTTCGGTTTTCACACAATTATAATAATATTCTGGGCGAAGCTCCCCTTCCTCAAAGCCCTTCTTGTTGTATTTGATAGTCAATTCCGCATCAGCCTTTTTCAGGTCTTCTGCCGTATCATTAGACAAAATCAAATCACCTGTTTCTCTAATAAGAACGGCTGTCTTTGCAGGTATCACCTTTCCACCTTGTGCTGCGCTCCATGCTGCCTCACTTTCGTAAGATATTACAGTGTAATCATCAGGATTAACTGCAGGACTGTTTACCTTAATATTGATATTTTCTGCCAAGCCAGCGATTTTGTCGTAAGCTAATCTGATTCGATAAAAATTGGTCTTAACTATGTCTGATATTGGTTTGTTCACTGCTGGGTCATAGCCTGGATCACCAGCCTTTAGGCTAGGTGCCAGAAGCTCGCCCTCTGTTGTAGGGATTATAACATCACCATCATAGTATCGATGGTCTTCCATATTTCCTTCGATAGCAATAGTCTGTGTGATTTCGTAGGCAGTGTTTAATTCATCCTCTGTAAATGTAAGGTTACAGTTTGTTCTATATCCGGTAAACACTGTTCTATTGGCATAATCAGCATTACCTTCTGCAAACAGCTGCTTTTGGAGCTGTTCCAACTCCTTCAGCATTGTTTTTCTATCATCCTGAGAATTAAATGTATCTGTTGCACCTTTATTAGCAATTTGCTTACAGTCATTTCCGATTTCACGCATGTTGATTAGAGCTGTCTCCGTAACACTTATCCACTGTGCAGCATCAGGAATATTCTTCTCGTGATACTGAGTCACCTGAGATAATGTTGTTGAAAGACGTAAAGAGCGAACTGCAATAACAGGATCATCAGAAGGTCTATCGATCTTCTTCTGTGAAGTCATTTGCGTGTTTCTCTGATTAACGAACTCCTTTGTGGTATTGATGTTAGAAGATGCGTTATTCATTATCATTTTGTTTGTAACTCTCATAGCTCTACCTCATTGCATTTTAAACACCCGTATTAAGTATCAATCTATCATATATTTCGGAGAAAACAGAAATACATTTAGATGCCAGATTGTAGGCGTTTTGGAACTTCATCAAATCCAATGCCTCATCATCTTCATCTACGCCAGAGACAGACATTCGCTGCTCAGTTATTGTTTTCTTTATGTTTGTAAAATTGGTTGAAAAAATCTTACATTCCTGGGCATCAATGGTGACATCTGCGTAAATACACTGAAGGAAGGCATCGCCTCCACCGCCTCTAAACAATGTTTCCTTTCGCTGAAGCTTCTGAAGCTCAACTATCAAATCTGCTGCATCCACACCTGAAGAATAATTTTCCTTTGTGGTAGTAGCAAATATTCTTGCATCCTTATCTGTCTTTTTTGCAATTGAAACTGTGTCTGCTGTCAAAAGATAGTAGGTCTTGCTATCGCTGTTTAGGGTTACACCTATCTTTGAATCTGGATCTGCTGGGTCTTCCACTGTTAATGGGTCCACCATCTGATATTCAATATGTGAATCCACCAAATTCTTTGCTATAAAGAAGGCTCCCATATCGTCACCGTTTAAATCTACGCCGCTTTCCTCAATCTTGTTAAAGCGTTCGCAGAAGTTTCTTAAGAAAAGATTCATCTGATTCTGATAATATGGAATTCCCATGTAATCCACATCATCACCAATCTGGAAGGTCTTATCCACAAGACCTTTGGCGATATCCTCACGAATTGGATCTATCAGATTAAAGGTTACAGACTCAACCTTTCCTTTGCTATTAGTTGTAAAAGAAAAGCCATCATAGGTAAACAGCTTGTTGTTTGTGCTAATCTGCCCCTTATCAGGCATATTGAATTCGTTCAAATCTGTTATGGTCAAATCCTTAATAGTGATAGTGGTTGTAGTTGCTTCCGAAACTATGCCATGCATATTCTCGTTGTTGTTACCGTCTCGCACCTCATACATGGATTTGAGCTGACCTCCGCTAGAGCTTGGCACAGGATTAAATCTGTCTCCATCCTTTGCCCAGATAATATCGTACAAGCCATCAATATCTGACTGATTGTACATCTGCTCTGTAGCTCTTGATTTTACTGCAAGTGTATTATATTCGTAGGTATCAACCAGCTGCTGGCCATTGATATAAACCATGAAATAGGTTGCACCTGTCTTTGTGTCAGGGTCATTACTATTAAGTACGTCTGTCTCTTTTGTGCTGACATCACATATCTCTGAAAGCTCATCGATAAGAAGAGCTCTTTGGTCTCTAAGCTCATTGGCATGGCCACCGCCCTGCTCAATAACGTTTATCTGCTTATTTAAAATCGCAACCTTTTCAGCTATTGCATTAATATTATCAACTGCAGTTTTAATTTCATCGTTGATAGAGTTCTGCAAATCCTTAAGCTTTGTTGATAACTGATTGAAGTACTCTGTCAGCTGTTTTGCATTTGAGATAAACTGCTTTCTAACAGTATCATCACCAGGACTTCCCTGCATTGTGCTCATTGCGTTGAACATCTTGGTATAGATAGTTGTGAAGCCTGTGTTAGAGGTGTTTTCATTGTAGTAATCCTCTATCTGATTCATGTAATATTGCTTCTTTTCGTAATATCCCAAGGCTGACTGGTTGTTCCAGTATTTCTCATCATAGTATAAATCTCTACGCTGAGTTACAGACTCTGCTTCAACACCCATTCCAGTAGTTCCATAGCTTTGGTAAACACGAAGTGCTGATGATGCCACTGTGTTGACAACCTGTCGGCTATAGCCATTGGTATTTACATTTGAGATATTATTTGCAGTTGTATTAATCTGAGCCTGTGAAGTATTCAAGCCAGATGATGCAATTGTTAATCCAAAAAATGTTGAAGACATAAGCTATTACCTCGTCATTCTGTTTACTGGTGTCCAAGTGATGTAATTAAATGCTCAATCATTTCATTTACTACATTTATATATCGGCTAGCTGCGTTATAAGCTGACTGATATTTAATCATTGTTGTAAGCTCTTCGTCGGAAGATACGCCGATAACGCCCTGGCGGCTAAATTCGATTTCCTCTCTGGTACCTTCAAGCGAACGTTCTGTAGTCTTATAAACGTTACCTGTATTGGCCATCTCACCAATCCACTTAACATAAAATCCGTTGTAACCGCATGGTGTGGTATCACTTGGATTCAGGTGGAATTCTTGCTCGTTCCAAATAGCACTAAGTCTGATTCCTAAATCGTAATCTACAGCCCCCTTGTTATCTCCATATTTTAGATGAGGGATGTATGATTCCTGCTTAATCAGTTCCTCATTTATGAAAGTGGATTTCAGTGTGTAACACTGTCCCAAATCCTCTGGGTTTTCCTCGTTGAATAAATATATGGTCTCTTCATGGCTTACATTTTCTGAATCCACATAAGTAAGCTTTGCCTCTTTATATCTGTCGCAGCCTACTCTTATGAACAATTCTCTTGGTGGAAGCTCCCCATCAGAACCCACTGAACAGTGCACCTTATCAAGGATTCTTAGGTTTTGTGGAATATCTGCTCCAGTGACTGTTACTGTGTTTCCATCCTTATCAAGATATGAGTAGCTCAAATCCGACATTCCTAAATATGCGCTATCTAAAGTTGTAAGTGGACTATAAATATCATTTATATTTGTTGCCAGCTGATGAAAAAGTGTGTCTAGCTCCGACTCAGAATTCATCATAATGGAATTTGCTATTCCTGTCTTATAAGCATCTGATGTAAGTGGTGCGCCCTCTTCATCGAAGAAATCAAGATATGTACTCCAGCCTTCACCTCTGGCAAGAAGCAGAGCCTTTATCTCACCTATATCAGTGTTTTTATCTGCCGCAACATTTGTTGTATCAAACATTTTATAGTAGGTATTTAGAGACTCATCCTCCTCGCTAACGATTTCCGAAAGCTGAGGCCAGTATGGAGTAACATACTTTGTTCTCTTATCCTCTAGGGTTCCTACTGGGTAGTAATTAATATCATCGATAAACTCTACGCTTTCGATTTCTACATGAACCACGCCTGTGTGATCCTCGTTGTAGGAAATTTTAACCAAGCCTGAGAGCTCGTCCAAAAGCAAATCTCTCTTATCTCTAAGGTCCATGGCCTTTTCCACTCCTGCTGCTTCAATGGCCTGAATCCTCTTATTGTAATCAACAATCTTCTTTCCTATTTCGTTGATTCTATTCAAATCTTCCTTAATTTTGGAATTGATAATGGTCTGATAATCCTCAAAACCCTGCTGCACCGCCTTGCCACGGGCCAAAAAAAGACTAGCCTTCTGCAATACAAGGTTCTGCTTCACGGTATCAGACGGTTCCTTGGCGAATTCCTCAAATGCCACTTCGAAATCCCTAATGGCCTCCTTGAACGCCACGCCATCTACCTCCTGAAGATGTGTGTAAACCTCTTGTACTGCTTCAGAGCTAGCACTATAAAAAGAATATCGCCCATTCTCCTGACGATATGCCTTATCTAAAAAGATATCGCGGTTATGGACGATTGTTCCTACCTGCACGCCAAGACCAGCATACTGTGTGCTGATCGCTGCGTTGCCTATTTTTCTATATGTTCTATCTTCGTAAACAACCTGCTCACGTACGTAACCTTCGGTATTAACGTTAGTGAGGTTGTTTGCTGTTGTATTTAAACCATGTGATGCTGACTGTAGGCCCGATGCCCCAACATATAAGCTTCCAAAACTATTAGCCATAAGTCTGCCCTCCAAGTTTACACTAAAACTCTAAGGACATCCTTTTCCTACTGTTTAGCATCAAATCCTCTATTACCCAAAATGTTTCCTGTAGTTTCAGCATTCTTTCCATAATTGGAGGTCTGTGGGGCTTGCTTTGAACTTTTGATAAGTGTTATATCAAACTCCACCATCTCTATAGCCATCTTTAGAAGATTCTGGGTTTGAAAATTCAATACCTGAACTTCATCAGCGGCTTTTACAAGCTTGTCCTTTGCAAGGCTAAGCTTCTTTTGCTGTACAGGTTGGTTTGCAAGATTATCAATCATCCATGACACTGTAACCTGCTCACCATCATGTCCCATAACTGCAGCAATGTTCTGCAGTATGTTCAGACGTTTCTTCTCTAGTACGCACAAGGTATCAGCAATGGCCTGCTCCTTGACGGTAATATCTTCCAGTACGTCAAGCTTCTTATAGATAATAGAATCCTTCTTCTTACCATTAAGACTGATTAACTTTTCATACTGCTCCGTTTCACCATCCATAGTTAAGAGCAACTCATCCATTAAACTAGCCACGCCATACCCTCACTAAACTAAAGAATTGATCCATACTGAGACAATAGCTTTTCAGCGAAATCGTCTGTGCTGACTTCGTAAGTACCGGCTTTAATTCTAGCCTTGATATCAGCAACTAAGTCTTCTCTGATGTCCGCAGCCTCAGATACAGCGGCCTTTGCAACATGGTAATCACGGCCAGTAGATGAAATCTGAACCTCATCACGACCCATTCCATTTGCCTTAGATGCCTGTGTTACGTTTTTAGTGTTTGATGTTTGATAGAGCTGAGCTACCTGGTTGTAAGCCTCTATACGCATATCGCCACACTCCTTTCCTCCCTTTTTCTGTCGATTTTTGTCTAAATCTCAAGGTACATTTTTCTCTTTACACTTCATTTATCGGTACCACTTAAGAAAACTTTATAGTATTTTTGAAATTTTTTCAATTTTTTATTTGTTGACACCTTTTTTACTTTGTGATATATCTGTATTAGAACACGTAATACAGTATAGGTCACACTGCCTAACACAGGAGGTATTAGATGATCCAATTGAACTACAGAGATGCTAAGCCTATCTATGAGCAGATAAAGGATGGTCTTAGGAAGCTGGTAGTAACCGGAGCTGTGAAAACAGACGAAAAGCTACCTAGCGTGCGAGAGCTGGCCACCAGCCTCTCAATCAATCCTAACACTATTCAAAAAGCTTATAGAGAACTAGAGCAGGAAGGTTATATTTACACGATTGCAGGCAAGGGAAGTTATGCGGCTAAGAAAGCTGATGTTGCCTCTGGGAGGAACGAAGAATTGATGAAAGAATTCGATGAAATTGTAAAAGAACTTCTATATCTGTGTGAAGATAAGGATATCCTTATTAAACGAATTGAAGAGCTTGCGAAAGGAGGACCAAAGGATGATAGAAGTAAATAATGTAACAAAGCGATTTGGCGATTTTGCTGCCCTTGATGGCTTAAACATGCACGTTGAACGCGGAGCTATCTATGGACTTGTTGGTCCTAATGGCGCAGGTAAATCTACTATTATTAGACACTTGAGCGGAGTCTACAAACAGGATTCGGGAGAAATCACTATAGATGGTCAGCCTGTTTATGAAAATGAAAAGCTTAAGCAGCGCTTCACAGTCATTCCTGATGAAATTTTCTTTTTCACTCAGGCCAATACCATGGATATGATGAAGTTTTACAAAACTCTTTATCCTACCTTTGATGAAGGATTGTTTAAAAAGATATTAAGCTGCTTTCCTGAAATCAATCCTAAGAAAATGGTTAGAACACTTTCAAAGGGTATGCAAAAGCAGGTGGCTTTCATGCTTTCTATTGCTGCACGTCCTGAGCTTATGATTTTGGATGAGCCAGTAGATGGACTGGATCCAGTTATGCGCCGTCAGATTTGGAGTCTTATCATGTCTGATGTGGCAGAGCACGGCCTAACTGTTCTTGTAAGCTCACATAACCTTAGAGAGCTTGAGGATGTTTGTGACCATGTAGGAATCATGAATCACGGCAAGATTCTCATTGAACGCTCATTGGACGAGCTGCAAACATCAATCACTAAAATACAGCTTGCTTTTGAGGATGAATTGCCTACTCTTCCACCTGAAATTCAGGTGCTTAAAAGAGTATCAACAGGTAGAGTTCATACACTTATCGTAAAGGGAGAGCCAAGAGCTGCCGAACAGCGTATAGCCGCTTTAAACCCACTTCTTATGGATGTGCTCCCTCTTACACTTGAAGAAATATTTATTTATGAACTAGGAGGTGAGAATTATGCAGTCAAAGAAATCATTTTTTAATCTGGCTCTGTTTAAGAAAAACATAAGCAGGACATGGATAGTCGGACTGTTATATTTCATCATTCTTCTTATTGTTATGCCAATACAATTTATTATTAATTTGGCTAATTTCGATGAGATAAATTATGAAGAGGGCTACACAAAAACTCTCAACTTAATAGACGACATTTCATATGTTCCTATAGGCGTATGGGGCATATTTATCGCGATTGCGGTAACAGGAATCACATTTTGGTATTTATTCTTCAAAAGAGATAATTACATGATGCATTCCTTCCCTGTCAGCAGACGTAGCCTTTATTTTACTGGCTTAATTTCAAGTATTGTTGTATCTATCTTACCTGTCATACTTACAGCACTTGTTACAACAATAGTTGCAGCCGCTGAAAAGATTTACGCCTTCGACGTTATTTGGTTTTGGGCACTTGGCGTCAGCGCAACCACACTGCTATTTATTGGTATTGCAATAATCTCCCTTATGGCTTCTGGGCAGATTGTAACCAGTATTATATTTTATGGTATCTTCAATTTCCTATATTTAATGATGGAAGTTGCGTTTAGAATTACAGCAAGCATATTGATGTTTGGTATGTCAAATGCTATGAATAATATCAGCTATACACCACTCACACCGGTATTTTTCGTGGATGATGCCTGCAAGATTAAAGTATTTAAAATGTATGATAATCTTGGAAATATAAAAACCTATACTTATACTTTACCAGGCTTAAAATATTTACTTATCTATATAGCTGTTGCGATAGCCTTGATTGTTGTTTCCTACATACTTTATGAATTCAAAAAGCTTGAAACCGTACAGGATTTCATTGCAATCCCATTCTTAAAGCCTGTATTTACAATTGGAATGTCTTTCTTTATTTCAATGGTTGCAGGTGCTTTAGTGGCTGGAATGATTGAAGCGCTAAAGCCTATGTACTATAACACAAGATTTATTGTTGCAATTATATCTGCACTAGTTATAGGCTGTATTGTTTTCTATGCGACACAAATGTTAATCGAAAAGACATTTAGAGTCTTTTCAACAAAGAAGTTCTTCTTCTTGGCCGGTTATTCACTTGCATCACTAACAATGTTGATATGTCTACGAATGGACGTATTCAATGTTGAAAACAAAGTTCCTGATGCAGCCGATATTCAGTGGGTAGGAATCGATTCTAACTATGTAATGGTATTCTCTAGACCTGAGGACATTTCTGCTGTAAGAGATTTGCATAAGAATTTCTTAAGTGACAAAAAGGAACTTAGAGATGTAAATAAAATTTATAATGATGTGGACAGCGGCTACTTTACAATCAAGTATAAGCTAAAAAGCGGAGGTTTCATTGAACGTACATACTCAGTAGTAAATACTGAATCTGATAAAGTTTCTGCTAACTACTTAGCTGCAACACAGCCAATCCTTGATTACCTGAACAACCCAACACGAATCAAGGAACACGTAATTGGTAACATTTGGGATGATTGCACTATCCCTGATTTGTCCTTTTCTCAATATGTATATAATGAAGAGGCTGACGATTATTGGCCTGAATATGCCGAATTCGAAACATTATCCGACAAAGAACTGACGGATAAAAACGAAAATATATATCAAGCCTTCCTTAAGGATATTGACGAAGGTAATGCGTTTGTGACTACATTCGGTGATAGATATAATAATACTGAACTTGCTAAAATCACACTTTATAATGATTTCAATTTCACAGTAGCCAATAATAAAAAAGAATATATCTCTGATGAGATGACTTTCTGGGATTGGTATGGTGATGACACTTATTATCGAACTCCAGAATATGAAAGAAGCATCTTTGCTCAGCTAACCACAAACTGCACTAACACCCTAAAAGCCCTAAAGGATGAGGGATTCTACACAGACGACTCTCAAATAATAACAACCTACGAGTACAACAAGGCGATGGGTTACTTGGAAGAATAAGTAAAAATAAAAAGCCCCCCTAGTTACGGTCACAAGCCAAATTATTTCTACGCTCAGCATAGAAAGCTTCGCTTAAGAAATATTTGAGCTTGTTACCTACTAGGGGGGCTCATTTTTACGATTACGATTCCAATACGTCAGCTTTTACACGTTCAATGTGCATCGCCAAATATCCAATCTCCATCTCGTCTGTAGGGGAGCCCAGACTTTTGCTTAGATCATGGCATATTTCCGCTGCAATCGCGAAGGATTCAGGGAACGTTGTAGAAACATAATCATTCATATTTATTTTTAAATCTTCGTGCTTTTGGATACGTGCGACCATGTACCTAATATGATTCATCATTCGATTATATGAAAATGAATCTGTAGGAATAGTGCGTCCGGTAATCTCTTCTATTTTTGTTATGCAATTACGAACCGCATGAGCAGTCTCAAGGGTTTGAGAAAGCTTATCCTGGGAAGTGGCGGAATGAATATGCATTGCAACATATCCGATTTCATCGTCCATAATATCAAGACCAAGACTGTTTTTTAGCAAATCCCTAACAATTTCTGCTGCCTTATACTCTTGATAAAAGAGCAGCTTAATATCATTTAGAAGAGGGTTTATGATTTGGTCATTGTTCTGAATTCGCTTAGCTGCGTACTCCAAGTGATCAGCCATCGGAAATACGATATTATGATCAACACTATCAAAGTACTCTTCAGCATGCTGCAAAACTGCTTCAGCAATTTCTAAGTAAACAGGATCTACATGCTTGACGATATCCTTAGCATCGCCTCTCTCTGATGATTCCGCCAAAGAAAAAACCTTGCAGTCAGAGCTTACTGTGAGCTCCTGAGTAGGCTTCATACCGAAGCCCACTCCCTTGCCCATAATCAAGTACTCCACTAATTCATTTGTTTCTACGGCAATAACCGAATTATGATTTAATACTTTTTTTACTTTATACATAGTCAAATATTATAACTTCTTATTCAAAGAAATCAACTTCAAACAATGGTTCGCCAGCCTTAATATCGCCAGCCTTTACAAGACGCACGTCAATCTTGTCTTCATCAACATCTGTGCAAAGTACAGGTGTTGCAATTGATGGTGCATTTGCCTTTAAGTAATCAAGGTCGATTTTAAGAAGTGGATCACCCTTCTTAACCTTCTGTCCCATAGTTACAAGAGTCTCAAAGCCCTGACCACCAAGCTTAACAGTGTCGATACCAACATGAACAAGAAGGTTAAGTCCGTCGTCGCCCATGAAACCAATTGCATGCTTTGTATCGAATATAAATCCTATTGTACCATCAAATGGTGCATATATTGTGTCGCCTACTGGAGTAACAACTGCACCGCTACCCATCATTCCGCTTGCGAAAGCTTCATCAGGAGTAGTTGATAAATCATCAGCCTTACCATCTGCTGGACTGTAGATTGTAACTGTCTTTACAACCTTCTTTGGAGCTGCCTGTACTGGCTTTTCCTCTGCTACTGGAGCAGCTTCTGTAGCATCTGCTACGTAAAGCTCGTTTGGAGCCTTCTCAAGGTAATCCTCAAGATGTGCCTTAACAACTGTAACGTTTGGTCCATAGATAACCTGAACACTGTTACCACGAAGTACAACACCTGAAGCACCTGTTGCTGTAAGCATTGCCTTGTTTACAAGACTTCCATCGGTTACTGTAACACGAAGTCTTGTTGCACAGCAATCTACATCAGAAATATTCTTCTTACCACCAAGACCATTTGTAATCTGCTCGCTAACAGCATCCTTGTCTGATGCGCCAGCCTGCTTTGCCTTGTAATCTGCCTTTGTGTAAAGCTTTGTCTCTTCATCATCATCTTCACGACCAGGGGTTTTAAGGTCGAGCTTCTTAATTAAGAATGTGAAGATAAAGTAGTATAAGAAGAAATAAATAATACCTACTGGGATAACTCTAAGCCAGCTTGTCTTTTCATTGCCCTGTAAAATACCGAATAAGAAGAAATCGATTAAACCGCCTGAGAATGTAAGTCCAACGGCGATATTAAGCATGTGGGCAATCATGTATGCACTACCTGCTAAAATAACCTGAACACCAAAGAGGATTGGAGCTACGAATAAGAATGAGAATTCGATTGGCTCTGTAATACCTGTGAACATTGATGCAAGTGCTGCAGAAAGAAGGAGACCTCCTACCTGCTTCTTCTTCTCAGGACGTGCTGTACGATACATAGCAAGAGCTGCACCTGGAAGACCGAAAATCATGAAGATAAACTCACCTGAGAAATATCTTGTAGCATCAGCGCTGAAGTGAGAAATCTCACCTGAATGAGCAAGCTGTGCAAAGAAGATGTTCTGTCCACCTTCAACCATCTGACCAGCTACATCTGCAGTACCACCTACTGCTGTCTGCCAGAATGGCATATAGAATACGTGGTGAAGACCAAATGGGATAAGAGCACGCTTAATCAAACCAAAGATAAGTGTTCCTGCATAGCCTGAACCAGTAACTAAATCACCAAGTGCATAGATACCGTTCTGTACAACTGGCCATACGTAGAAAAGAAGGATACCAACAAATAAGTAAACTACTGTTGATATGATTGGTACGAAACGTGTACCAGCAAAGAATGAAATAGCGCTTGGAAGCTCAATGTTGTAGAACTTGTTGTGAAGAGCTGCAACACCAAGACCTACGATGATACCACCGAAAACACCCATCTGAAGTGTTGTGATACCACAAGCCTGTGTGATTGTACCACTTAAAGCTCTTGCTTCGTAGTTAGTGATTTCAATCATTGCACCGATTGCTGAGTTCATTACGAAGAATGAAATCATCGCTGCTAAAGCTGCAACGGCCTTTTCTTTCTTTGCCATACCGATGGCAACACCTACTGCAAACATGATATGAAGGTTAGCAAAAATTACGTTTGCAACTGCGTTCATAACTGTAAGCAAAATGTTAAGAATAGTTCCCTGTCCAAGAACTGATTCAAGATGATAAGTAGCGATTGTTGTCTCGTTAGTGAAGGATGCACCTAAACCAAGGAGAAGACCTGCTACTGGAAGAATTGCGATTGGAAGCATGAAGCTTCGACCAACTCGCTGTAAAACATTAAAAATTTTGTCTTTCACGATAAAGACCTCCTATAAATATTCTTTGAGGCGGTTTTTATGCATAAAAAAATAGGCATAAAAACAGAAAACGCCTCTAGCGTCTTGTGTCGTTTATGCCTACTTAAAGTTACATACTTCACAAAATTTAAAATTTTACTTCGATAAGATACCATGTTTACGCGGTACTGTCAACACTTAATCGTTTAAGCAATATAACCAAAAAACAGCTGCCACTTTTGTGACAACTGCTTTTTAAGCTACATTATTTACCCAATATTGTATCAAAAATGGCATTAGCCACTTCTTCCTTAGACATGATTGGAAGCTGCCAGGTTTCGTCAGCCATAATGATTGTAACTACATTTGTGTCTGTACCAAAGCCTGCACCTTCAGTGCGCAAATTGTTTGCCACAATCATATCTACGTTTTTCTTCTTGAGCTTATTCTTGGAGTTTTCCAGCATATTTTCCGTTTCCATGGAGAACCCACAAATAAACTGGCCTTCCTTCTTGTGAGCCCCAAGGTAAGATAATATATCTTCTGTGCGCTCAAGCTGAATGCTAGAACTCTCTCCATCCTTTTTCTTTATCTTTTCTGCAGCAACGGTTACCGGTCTATAATCTGCCACTGCTGCACTCTTTATAATAATATCATTCTCCTCTGCTCGCTGTTTCACAGCATCAGCCATTTCGGCTGCGCTTCGAACCTTTACCACATCAACAAACATAGGTGGCTCAATTGCTACAGGCCCTGAAACAAGAGTAACCTTTGCTCCTCTTTCCATGGCAACCTTTGCAATGGCATAGCCCATCTTACCTGTGCTGTGATTTGTGATATAACGGACAGGATCAATAGCCTCCTCAGTAGGTCCTGCCGTAATCATTACTCTTTTGCCTGAAAGGTCGTGCTCGTGTGCAAGCTCTCTTAAGATGTACTGAAGAAGTACATCTGGCTCAGGCATCTTCCCCGCTCCTGTATCCCCACAAGCAAGATACCCACTAGCAGGATCTATTATCTCATATCCGTATTTACGAAGCGTTTTAAGATTGTCCTGCAGGATAGGATTTTCAAACATATTTGTGTTCATAGCAGGGCTAATGATTTTCTTGCATTTTGCAGCCATGATTGTGGTTGTAAGCATATCATCTGCAATGCCATGTGCTATCTTCCCAATAACATTTGCACTGGCAGGTGCCACCATAAAAATATCTGCACGCTTTGCAAGGGCCACATGCTCTACGTTAAACTGAAAATTTCTATCAAATGTATCTACAAGACATTTATTTGAAGTAAGTGTCTCGAAGGTTATTGGGTTAATAAAATTTGTTGCATTCTTAGTCATGATGACATTAACATCTGCGCCTAACTTTACCAACGCTGATGCAAGATTTGCAATTTTGTATGCTGCAATGGAGCCTGTTACTCCAAGAACTACGCATTTACCTTTTAACATAAATACCTCCGAGTTATATATCCTAAACTAATATTGCTGTTTGTACGCTTACCATTTTATAACTTTATTCTCTACTGTGCCATCTGCTTTTTAGATGTTTCTGATGTTACAGCCTTGATTTTCATTTCTTTGCCTGCATATACACCTGCTGGCTTAATCTTATCAAGAACGATACCAACTAAGTAAACAATAACTGCTCCGACGATAGCTTCGATAACACCATTGAAGCTGATAATTCCGCCGATTACTCCCATAAGAGCGCTTGGATCAATCTGAAGAACTTCTGAATATGGGATTCTGTAGAATGCGTAAATGCTACCCATAACAAGAAGTGTATTTGTCATGGCACCAGAAATACCTGCTGTGATAAATCCAAGTGCCTTCGCATCTTTATTCATAAATAAATACTCGATAGCTGCAAAAACTATGATTCCGATAACTGCTCCGATAACCTGAGCAACTGTAACTGAAAATCCTATCTTACCTTCAGACACCATCTTGTTGAAGAAAGCGAATACACCAAAGCCCATGATAAATGAAATGATTACGTTGATGATTGATCCGTAAACGAGCTTCTTTTCTGAGCTGATTGCCTTCTTGATTCCTACATAAACAAAATAAGGTATTACACCAATAAGAATTCTAGGAACAATAGCGATGAATGTACTCTTGAATACAAGCCCAATAGCCTGTCCAATTGTATCATGTGGAAGCATAGTAAGCGCTGCCACTGGTGAGAAAGCAAATGCTGATGGAGTTGGTGTAAGTGAACTCTTTACAAAACTTGTTACGCCAAATACTCCGCCAAGGAATCCGCCCTTCTTTGGTCCTAAAAATAATGAACCAATGATAACTGGAATATGAAGTGTGGTTGCATTAATAACTACAAGTGGAATATATCCGAGTGGTGTTGATGCCATTACTACAATAATGGCTACGAATAACGCTGTGAGCACAAGCTCATAGGTCTTAGAATTGTTGCTTTGCATAAATTTCCTCCTTTTGGTAGAAGCCTATTAATGGTCTCCTCCTAGTACACTATGCGTAAGCGCGGCAATTTCAAGCTAAAGCTCGAAATTACCTACATATAACAGCATCAAGTATTTTATCATCTATTTTATCGGATGGCAATAAAAACCACATTATAGCCTTTGTTAAGAAAGATTTTATAATTTTTTATTAGTAATAATGGGATACAAATACTATACTTATAAAAAAAGGAAAATGTAGGAGGATAAAGACATGTATTATGGTTACGGGTACTATTATGACCCAACAATAATTCTGGTTATTATCGGCGCAATCATTAGTGGTATTGCCTCAATGAATGTGCAAAGAACTTATAAAAAATATAGTAGGGTAAGAAATTACAGAGGACTTACATCTAACCAGGTGGCAGAGCATATTCTTCATGCTGCCGGCATATACGATGTAAGAATCGAAAGAATCAGAGGTAATCTGACAGACCATTATTCACCAAAGGAAAAGGTGCTTCGTTTATCAGATGCAGTTTACGGACAGACCAGCGTTGCAGCTTTAGGTGTTGCAGCTCACGAATGTGGACACGCTATCCAGCATCAGCAGGGTTATGCACCACTTAAGCTTCGCTCAGCTTCTGTGCCACTTGCAAATATTGGTTCATGGATTTCATGGCCAGTGATTCTTATTGGTCTTTTAATTGGATACACTCCCCTTGCAGAGGCTGGTGTGTTCCTGTTTACATTTGTTGTTGCCTTCCAGCTTATTACTCTTCCTGTAGAGTTTGATGCTAGTGCAAGAGCCCTTAGAATCCTTGACCAAGACCATATACTTGAGGGCGATGAGCATGCAGGTGCTACAAAGGTATTAAAGGCCGCAGCCCTTACCTATGTAGCAGCATTGTTTGCAACAATCTTACAGTTACTTCGTTTAGTTATGATTGTCAGCGGTAGTCGCAGAAGAGATTAACTGATTCATGTAATCGCGATATTCAATAATACGATTTGCTTTTCTTAGCTTTTTGATAAGCTTTTCCTCATTAGGGAAATTGCCCTGCCAGAAGCTTAAGAACTCCTTCATGCGATGGAGCACAGGTTTTTCACCTGAAAGGATTTCAGTGTATTGATTAAGCAAATCGTCGTGGAACTTTTTAAATAATACAAGGTCTAGCTTGATGTCAGCATCGGCTAGGCCCTTTTTGTATCCTATCGCCAAGCCTGGATTTGCTATCAGGCCGCGGCCTATCATCACGGCGTTTAGTTTATTGTATTTACCATATGTATCATTGATGCCTTCAATACTAGTAACATCTCCATTAAATACCAGTGGCGCCTTACTATGTTCTACAGCGTACTCAAAAAATTCTGGCCTGATTGGTTCTTTATAAAAATCCGTCTGAATTCTAGGATGAATAGTTAGCTCGCTAATTGGATATTTATTATAGATGTCTAAAATCTCGTAAAACTCTTCAGGCTCGCTTTTACCAAGTCTTGTTTTTATAGAGATTTCTACACCTGAAGGCAGACCTTCAAACACTTCATAAAGCAATTTATCTAATTCCTCAGGATAGAATAGCAATCCAGAGCCCTTTTTCTTAGCTACAACAGTGCCACTAGGACAGCCTAAGTTATAGTTTATTTCTTTATATCCTAGAGCTGCCATTTCATTTACTGCCCACAGGAAGTGTTCACTATTGTTTGTAAGAATCTGTGGCACTGTTTTGTTTATATCATTCTTTTCAGGATCGATATCCTTAAACTCCCTAGTTGTAAATTTGAAAGTAGAGTTAGGCGAAATAAAAGGCGTGAAGTATTTATCCACGCCCCCATAATATCTTTCAAATGTGTTTCTATATATACTATCTGTCACGCCTTCAAGTGGCGCCAAATAAATTCTATTCATTAACGTTTTACTCCTTGGTGTAACATCCCTCCACAATATGGATATTATAACATTAAAAATAGGGACTGCAACAAATTGCAGTCCCATAAAAATGACAAATCACTATATTTTTATTTAGCCTCAGCCTTTAAAAGCTCAACGATTTCCTTTTCTGTTGTAAGGCTAAGAACCTTTGCTGCAAGAGCATCAGCCTCTTCCTTAGACCACTTAGAAATGATTGAACGAGCTGTAAGCACAAGCACAGGGTTAACACTGTACTCGTTAAGACCAAATGATATCAAAAGTGGAATCATAAGTGGATCTGCTGCTGCCTCACCACACATACCAACTGTGATACCTGCCTTGTTACCAGCTTCGATGATGTTCTTGATTGAACGAAGAACTGCTGGCTGGAATGCTGAATAAAGGTAAGCAACATTAGCGTTTCCTCTATCAACACTCATTGTATACTGTGTTAAATCGTTAGTACCGATTGAGAAGAAATCAGCTTCCTTTGCAAGGATATCTGCAATAAGAGATGCTGCCGCAGTCTCAACCATGCAACCAACTTCTATATTTTCGTCAAATGCAATGCCTTCTGCCTTAAGCTCATTCTTGCACTCTTCCACTAAAGCCTTTACGCTACGTACCTCTTCTACGCATGTAACAAGTGGAATCATAATCTTAACCTTACCAAATGCACTGGCTCTGAGGATTCCTCTAAGCTGCATCTTGTAAGTCTCAGAATTGCTTAAGCAATATCTAACTGCACGGTAGCCCAAGAATGGATTTTCTTCCTTCTCAAGACCAAGATAAGGAATATCCTTATCACCACCAATATCAAGTGTACGGATGATAACTGTTCTACCCTTCATAGTCTCAACAGCTTCCTTGTAAGCCTCAAACTGCTCATCCTCTGTAGGAAGATGTGGTCTATCCATGAATAAGAACTCTGAACGGAATAATCCGATTCCTTCACCATCACACTCAACTGCCTTCTTGGCATCCTTAGGAGTACCAATGTTGCAGAAAAGTTCTACCTCAGTGCCATCAGCTGTAACTGTCTTCTTACCAAAGAAGTTCTTAAGCTCAGCCTGTGCTTTAATGAATTCCTCACGCTTAATAACGTACTGAGATATTACATCTCCATCTGGATTAATGTAAACATCGCCCTCTGTACCATCAACAATTGCTGTATCCTTGTCTTTGACAAGCTCAGTAATGTTTGGAACTGAAAGAACTGCTGGAATCTCAAGTGCACGTGCAAGGATTGCAGAGTGAGATGTCTTACCACCTACCTCTGTGATGATACCTACAACATTATCCTTTACAATCTGTGAAGTCATAGATGGTGTAAGATCATGTGCAACCAATACTGTTCCTGGTGCAACTTTGCTAATATCAACATCCTCAACGCCAAGTAAAAGCTTGAGTAAGCTGATTTTGATATCAGAGATATCAGATGCACGCTGGCGCATCATATCATCTTCCATCTTTGAGAACATACCAATGAACATATCGCAAACTGCTGTAACTGCAGCTTCAGCGCACTGGCCTGCCTCAATCATCTTTGTCATTTCTCCTGCCATGGTAGGGTCAGCTATCATAGCAAGATGTCCTTCCATTATTTCAGCTTCCTTAGGACCGATGTTATTTCTGATGTTTTCAGCCATAGCAGCTGTCTCGGTTTTAAACTTATCAATTGCTGAATTAAATCTAGCCTTCTCAGACTCTGTGTCATCAATGTGCTTTGACTCGAATGAAAGGTCGTGCTCTACTATTAAACAGATACTACCTATTCCTATTCCCCTAGATGCTTCTATGCCCTTATACATATCCCTACTCCTTCTTAGTCGCCAAGACCACTCTCTACAAGCTCAACAGCCTTTGCAAGAGCTGCTTCTTCATCAGAACCGTTGCAAACGATTTCGATTTCAGCACCACACTTAATGCATGCTGCCATAAGCATCATAACGCTCTTACCATCATACTCGTTACCATTGAATTTGATCTTTACATCAGCATCAAATGGAGTAACTGCAGCTGAAAATACTGTAGCTGGACGCATGTGCATTCCCTGCTCATTTGTAACCTTAACTATTTTTGAAACCATAAAATAACTCCTTTCGTTTCAACAAGTTGACAAAAATATTATTTTCTTTTTTATATCTCTATACTCCATAGCTTCCCAGGGTCTACAGAGTACAAAAACATAAAAACCCACTCCGAGAGCCGAAGCTCTCGGAAAGGGTAATTATATAATAATTTCTGATTTTTTTCAAAACTTATTTATATCTTACTCAATAAATTATTAATTTATTATTCTTCCACGTTCTTCTTAAGTAATCCTAAGAGTAAGCAGCTTACTACAGAACCGATTGCAAGTGCTACAAGGTAAAGTGCCCAGTTTCCAACTACAGGGAATACGAAGATTCCACCGTGAGGAGCCATAAGTGTACACTTGAATACCATTGAAAGTGCACCAGCTACACCAGAACCTACCATAAGTGATGGGATTACGTGAAGTGGATCTGCTGCTGCATAAGGGATAGCACCCTCTGTGATGAAGCAGAAGCCCATGATAAAGTTAACTGGACCAGCCTTTCTCTCAGCAACTGTAAACTTCTTAGGGAAGATAAGTGTTGCAAGAGCGATAGCGATTGGAGGAACCATACCACCAACCATAACTGCTGCCATAATCATCCAGCCTACTTCGTTCTGCTCTGCAAGAGCTGCTGTACCGAATACATAAGCTGCCTTGTTAAGTGGGCCACCCATATCTGTTGCCATCATTGCACCAAGGATAATTCCAAGAGGTACAAGTGATGTTGTTCCCATGCTAGAAAGAACACCAGAAATCCAAGCGTTAAGTGCACCAACGATTGGGTTGATTGCACACATAATGATACCGATTACTGTAATACCACAAAGTGGGTAAATAAGTACTGGCTTAATACCTTCAAGAGACTGTGGAAGCTTATCGCAAAGCTTCTCAAGCCACTTCATGAAGTAACCAGCTGCAAAACCTGCTACTAATGCGCCAAGGAAAGCTGAAGGAACAGCTCCACCTGGATTAGCAAATGTAGCACCACTTGCTGCAAGAGCACCACCTACGAAACCAACTGCAAGACCTGGTCTGTCAGCGATTGACTGTGCAATGAAACCAGCAAGAATTGGAAGCATGAAGCCAAATGCTGCGCCACCAATTGTCTTGAACCAAGCAGCTACAGGTGTGTTAGAACCGAAGTTGCTAGGATCAATTGAGTAATCATCAAGCAAGAATGCGATAGCGATAAGGATACCACCACCAATAACGAATGGAAGCATGTGTGATACACCATTCATCAAATGCTTATAAAGCTGTCTACCAAGTGACTCGTTAGAATCATCAGACTTCTTTGATACAGCTCCTGTATGATGATATACAGATGCTGTCTTTGCCTTTTCAAATAACTTCTCTGGCTCATGAATAGCTTCCTTTGTTGAAGCGAAAACTACCTTCTTGCCATCGAACTGACCCATATCAATATTCTTGTCTACAGCAACGATAACTGCGTCAGCCTCTTCAATTTCCTTTGCTGTAAGTGGATCCTTAGCTCCGCCTGAGCCATCCTTTTCTACTCTGAAGGCTACACCAAGTTCCTTAGCCTTCTGCTCTAATGACTCTGCTGCCATGAAAGTATGTGCAATACCTGTTGGGCATGCTGTAACAGCAACAATCTTTGTTGTGCCTGCTGCTGGAGCATCCTTCTTTGCAGAAGCTGCATCCTTCTCTGCTTCCTTAGCATCGATAAGCTTTAAGAACTCATCTACTGAATTTGCCTCTACAAGTGTCTTGCAGAATGCTGGGTCCATAAGAAGCTGCATAAGCTTTGCTAATACCTCAAGATGTGTATCAGCGCCACCCTCTGGTGCTGCAATCATGAATAAGAGATTAGATGGCTTACCATCCATAGCCTTGTAATCAACACCTTCTGGACATGTGATAGCAACAAGACCTGCCTTTGCAACAGATGCTGATTTGCCATGAGGAACAGCGATGCCGTTTCCTATAGCTGTGCTACCTTTTGCCTCACGAGCAAGGATAGCCTCCTTGAATCCTGCCACGTCCTTTAAGTTGCCTACTTCGTTGTGAAGAGCAATAAGTTTGTCGATTGCTTCATCCTGGTTTGCTAAAGAAACCTGAAGCTTAATCCCTCTAGGATCAATGAACTCTGAAATTTTCATTATATTCCCTCCTACAATCCTTTATATAATTCTTCTATATCAGCGGCTTTTGCTAAGCCGTCTGAGAACGCTGTTGCCGAGCCAGCTGCTGTCCCCATCTTAAGAGCTGTCTCGTAATCCTTTGATTTCATATAGCCTGCAACAAAGCCTGCTACCATGGAATCACCTGCACCAACGGAATTTCTAACAGTTCCCTTTGGTACGCCGATACGATAACGATTACCGTTTTCATCAACAAGCATCGCACCGTCACCAGCCATTGAAATAAGCACGTTTCTTGCACCCATTTCCTGGAGCTTCTTTGCTCCCTCATATATCTCATCGTCGGTAGTTAAAATCTTTCCAACGATTTCACCAAGTTCAAAATTGTTTGGCTTAATTAAGAATGGATGATATTTTAATACGTTTGTAAGAAGATCCTTTGTAGCATCAACTACAAATTCAATACCCTTACCATCTAGCATTGAAAGAATCCTTTCGTATACATCGTCTGGTAGTGTCTTTGGAATAGAACCAGCAAGTACAAGCACATCACCTGCAACAAGCTTTGAGAGCTTATCGAAAAGTGCCTTCTGAGATTCATCATCAATCTTTGGACCCTGAGCATTAATCTCTGTCTCGTCTGTTGCTTTAAGCTTTACGTTGATTCGTGAGATTCCTTCTTTTAATTCGATGAAATCTGTATCAATTCCAGCGGCCTTAACACCTTCATCGATAGCATGACCTGTAAATCCGGCGATAAAACCTAATGCGGTACTTTTTAAACCGAGTTCTGAAAGAACCATTGAAACATTGATTCCCTTTCCTCCAAAGTAGTACTCTTCACTTGCGGAACGGTTTGTCATGCCCGGAAGTAAATCACCATCCATACGCACAACATAATCAAGTGCTGGGTTAAAAGTAACTGTGTAAATCATTAGCTTTCCTCCTAAATATTACTCCTCGCATACCTTAACAACAGTATGATTCATGTATTCCTTAGCAGCGGCCTTGTCTGTAATAATGGTACATTCATTGATAGCCGCAAAAGTAACGGAATTTATTTGGTCGAATTTGCTATGGTCAGCCAATATAAATGACTTATAGGAATGCCTAATGGCCTCTGTCTTTATCATGGCTTCATCAACATCTGGTGTGGTGTAGCCTGCCAGCATGGAAATACCGTTTGTTCCCATGAAAGCCTTTGTAAAATGATATTTACGGATAAATTCCACACAATCTGGACCAACTACTGCTTCAGTAGAGCCCTTTAGACGACCTCCAATCATAATGGTCTCCAGGCCTTTATCCATAAGCTTTTTAGCATGTACAACACCGTTTGTGATGTATTTAGCATTTCGATTGTCTATGTAATCAATCAAACTAAGTGTAGTGGTGCCTGCATCGATATATACAAAATCATTATCCGCAATAAGGCTGGCTGCATATCTGCTAATCAAATCCTTTTCAGCTACATGCTTTTTAGCCTTCTGACCAACTGCATCCTCCTTGGTATTAACATCCAAGGCTGATTTGGCAGTAGCGCCTCCGAAAACCTTTACTAAAAGCTGTGCCTTATTCAATTCCGTAATATCCCTACGAATAGTAGCTGCTGATGTATCAAGTAAATCCACCAGCTCATTTACTGAAACAGCTTTCTTTTCATTTACTATTTCAACTATTCTAGTTCTGCGTTCTTCTGTAAGCATCTCATACACCCCTTGAACAATTTCGATTACTTTTGATTGTTCTAAGGTTAGAATAACATCATTTGTTCATTCATGCAATCAAACTCAATCATAAAAACTCACAGATAATCAATTTCAGTCATTTTAACCAAAACCGTGTGTCACTTTTTGTATGTTTTACTTATGGGTTTCCTTGTCCTCATACATATGTCTATCTGCAATATTGATTAATTCATGCTCATCCTTGGCTTCTGAGTAAAAGGCAGAACCAATTGATGCCCGAACCTTTATATCTAAGCCTGCAATTCTACGTATTCTATTAAACTTTACGTTCAACTCATGTATGATGCTTTTATTTTCTATTTCTGATTTGAACTGATGTAAAACTGCAAATTCATCTCCGCCAATTCTGAAGGCCACGCTATTATTTGCGGTTACATTTCTAATGATTGATGCCGCCTTCTTTAGGACTTCATCTCCAAAATCATGGCCGTACATATCGTTGATTTGCTTGAACCTATCTATATCGATTAAAAACATCACAAAATCTGTGTTGTCCTCTTCAAATTGAGCAATGTATTTTTTTATGATGTCGTCGAAGGCACGGCGGTTTAACATACCAGTTAATTCATCTGTCCTTGATAGATATTCCAGCTTGTCTCGTTCTGCAAGCTGCTCCGTCACATCACTGAAAAATCCTATCAGACCAAGAGTTTCACCATTCACCTTAAATGGCTGTTTGCTGGCTCGAATCTTTCTTACTTCACCATGAACAATGCATTCACCTTCAACATTTTTAATGATTTCTCCATTATTGATTACCGCAAGTTCATCCTTTTTGAATGGTTCGGGGTTGATATGCCAACCCATATCTTCATCGGTTTTGCCAATAATGCTATCAACACTCTTTAGTCCGTAATAGTCAAGAAACATTTGATTTGCGCCAACAAATCTACGATGCATATCCTTCCAAAATACTCCCACTGGCACCAATCTCAATATGTTCTCAAAAGCATATTTTTCAACCTTATCCTTTGGATTCTCAAAGGGATTAATCATTTCCTCTTTGCCATTTTCTATAAAAGCATTCATGAAATATGAGAATTCTTTGGTTGCCATAGATAGCGCCGCCAACATAACCTCTTTTTCTAGGAAATTTATGATCTTTATTGTAATTGACTTCCAGGTATAATTATTATCTGGCTCACGCACTCTGAAAAAGGCTATCTTTACTCCATTCTTTTCACTGGCAAGCCTCTCCCTAACTGTGGTGATATCCATGTATTGTAAAAATACTTCTTTATCATTCTTATGAATTTTTACCTCAGAAATTTTTTCTATTATTTCATTTGGCTTTTTTCCCTTTGTATCAACGTGAAGTGCACTATTGGTCAGATATATATTTTCATAATAATCATTGTCTAAACCATATAAATCTATACACTCATAGAAGGAAAAAAGATAGTTGCTGACGATAGAGTTCTTATGCTCATAGCTTTCGTTCAAATGCTTTGACAAAGACCTCAGTGAAAATAAAAATGCTTCATTCTGGTTTTCTTTATTTAGTGCAAGATACCTTACTCTGATATTAATTATGCGACCGCTGGATACATATTCCATGCTCTCTGCTTTGCCGGAAAGCTTTGAGGCGTTGCATAAATCAATAAATCCGTCACGCCTCATCCAGTTACGGCCCTGATTGTTAATCAAACGTTCAACTATATCTATACTGTCGCAACCGAATAAACTCATTTCTCTTCTAAAGGCTTCGTTGCTATAGGCAATTGTCCACTTGCCATTGTTTAATAATCCAATTGCCAGTGGTAAATCATGGCTATAATCCATAGTCTTGGCTTCGCCCTCTAGTGGATTTTGCTTCAGCAAATCTACCTTACCAACTTCGTTGTAGAATTTCCTATTTTCGTATTTCTCATATTGAAGGCCAGCTCTTTCTAAACATTCAATTCCTTCATCAAAAGGCATAGGCCTGCCGATTAAATATCCTTGAATCAGCTCGCAGCCTATAGTTTTTAAGAAATCTCTCTGCTCCTCTGTCTCCACGCCCTCTGCAAGTGTGTGGAAGCCTAGATTTTTCAGCATTGAAACCATGTGTCTGATGATAATCTTGCCATCATCAGAGGATTCAAAGCCTCGCAAAAATTCCATATCGATTTTTACAAGATCAAATTCAAAATTCTTTAATACATTAAGGGATGAATAGCCACTTCCAAAATCATCCATCCACACGCCGTAGCCCTTTTCACGAAGACGTGCTATCTGCTCCTGGATAAACCTTGGATTCTCCATCAACACACTTTCTGTAATCTCAAATTTGAACAGGCTTTTATCTATATCATATTTTTCAGAAAGTTCATCAATAAATGGAACAATGTCTAGTGACTCGAAATCTAATCTAGACAGATTGATAGATACAGGTACCGCCTCTTTTCGGCCCTGCTTACGAATTCTCGAAATATTAGAAAACACCTGCTCCATAACATAGGTGTCCAATTTATGAATCAGTCTGTGCTCTTCAAGAACAGATATAAATTCGTTTGGATACACTACGCCTTTGACAGGATCAATCCAGCGCACCAACGCTTCCCAACCACATACTTTACCCGTAAGGGTTCTAACTATAGGCTGGTAATAAACCTGAATATAGCCTTCTCTTAGGGCCTCATCCAGATTGTCTAAAATAAATTGCTTACGAATTAATGTGCCACCTAGCTCATCATCGTAAAACTTGTAATCTACATCGTATTTCTTTTTAATGCTGGTGCAGGCCATTCTTGCCCTGTCACTGCACCTTACAACATCTGTAATCTCACCATCTAAAACATAAACACCTGCCTTCAGCTCCAGATTTATGTTTTTCTGTATTTCTTTAACTCTATTTTTTATCTTAGAAATAAATGGAATGAGCTGAGTAGTTCCTACGCAGGCCACAAAATGATCCCCCGAAAATCTTGCTATCAGCTGATTTTCGAAAACATCCTTGAGGATTTCTGAAATTTTAATGAGGAGCGCATCACCTTTTTCAAAGCCATAATTTGCATTGAATAATTTAAAATTATCCATATCAAAAAAGACAAAGGCATATTTTGTTACATCCTCAGCGGTATCTATAAGCTCCTGAGCCCACACATAAAAGGCTTGTTTTTCAAGCAAGCCAGTCAGCTCATCCCTGTTATCTTTCAACAACTCTGTCTTATCCATATTTTATCCTCAGGATATCTCCACTTTAATAGAACTATATTAACATTCAATTGTGAATAATCTTTAGACAAAATATGTTGCTTATTTGACAAAAATAGTGGTCTATCTGATTTGGCACTCCTTGGCCAGATTTTCGAAGGCACTTAAGGAACGCTTAATCATTTCGTAGTCTACACAGTAGGCAATTCTTACATATCCAGGGCATCCGAAGGTGGTGGTGGAAACCATGATTATGTGTTGTTTTTTACCTAATTCTACAAATTTATTCTCATCCTCAAATGGAGATTTCACCAAAAGATAAAAGGCACCTTCTGGTTTTACCACTTCAAAGCCAAGCTCTGTAAGCTTTTCGTAAAGTAGCCTTCTATTTCTGTCGTAAAATTCCAAATCTACACCAACGTCCTGACATCTTCCGATTACAAGCTGGAATAGGGATGGAGCATTTACAAATCCCAATACTCTGTTGGCTACAACAAGTGCTCCTATAAGCTCCTTATATCCATCTGCATCCTTTGAAAGGGCGAGATAACCGATACGCTCGCCCGGCAATGAAAGTGTTTTGCTGTAGGAGTAGATGTAAATGCTGTTTTTGATGATTGAAGGAATATATGGAACAGTTGCATTATCGTAGGCAAGCTCCCTGTATGGCTCATCACAAAGCACATAGATTGGATGTCCTACTCTAGCTTCTGCCTTTTCTACTATATCCCTTAATTTTTCGATAGTTTCCTTTGGGTAAATTCTTCCTGATGGATTATTAGGATTATTTACGATGATACACTTTGTTTTCTCAGTGATTTTTTCATCAAGCTCGGCCAAATTCAAATCAAAATCTGGCAAGCAAGGAGGTACTACAACAAGCTTTCCACCATAATTTGAAGCATAATTTTTGTATTCTCCAAAGAAAGGTGCAAAGGCTATAACCTCATCCTCAGGATTAAGCATCGCTCTAAAGATGCAGTTCATAGCACCTGCAGCGCCTACCGTCATGATTATATCCTCCATAGAATAATCCATTCCAAATGCTTTATTCAGATGCTTTGCAACAGCCTCTCTAGTCTCATCAAAGCCTGCGTTTTTCATATAGCCATGGACATAAGCATCAGTGTTCTCCTTTAGCACATCACCAATAGCCTTTGTTACCTGTTCAGGCACTGGCGATGCAGGATTTCCCAAGCTGAAATCATACACATTTTCCTTGCCCACTACCTGAGCCATCTGCAGGCCTTCCTCAAACAGCTTTCTTATTACAGAACTTCCAGCCACCAGGCTTTCCATATTTTTTGAAATAACCATATCCTCACCTCTTCGTCACTTTAAATCATTAAACTGATAGTTATTATAACAAAAAATAGCCAAATAGCAAAAAAAGAGCTGCCCTCCAATTCATAGAATTAGAAAGCAGCCCCTATCCAATAACTGTTAACTCCATATTTAGTTTCCTTTCACGAATCATCCTTTAACTCAGCCCTTCGCATCAACCGGTAAGACCACTGCCAAATCGGATAATGGAGAATTGGTCCGAATGCTTGGACAATTCTTTTATTTCTTACCTTAATTATCGGATGATTCCATGGAAACTTTATACTTCACTCATACCTTTTCTTGAAATCTGCAAAATCTCATGAAGGATATCCTTTGTTACCTCCATATCACTTTCGCAATCCTTGCTGATTGTTATGCTTGATTCAGATGATGCTGCAACCTCTTCAGATGTAGCTGACAGGTTACTGATGGCATCCATAACCTTACCATTTGCATCAACACATCCGTCTACATTATCTGAAATAGCAGCCACACGCTTGCTCAAATCTGTAATCTTTTCTAGTATGATTCCAAATTTTTCGCCTGTCTCAACAATCATAGCGCTCTGCTCGTTTGCCGAATCTACGCTCCGCTTCATATTCGTAGATGCTGTATCTACTCGATTAAGCAAATCGTCTATAGTAGATTCTATTTCTTCAGCAGATTCCTTTGTATGCTCGGATAATGCTCTAATTTCATCTGCAACTACAGCAAACCCCTTTCCTGCCTCACCAGCACGAGCTGCCTCGATTGAAGCATTAAGTGCAAGCAGGTTGGTCTGACCGGAGATATCAAGAATTGTTCCTACAATATCCTTAACTGTTGAAGCTGATTCCTGAAGCTCCTCTGTCATTGTAGCTGTCTCTGCATTTATAGTAGAAGCCTCATCTGACTTTGCTCGTAGCCTTTCAATCAGATCATTACCTTCGCTAATATTGCCTGTAACTTCATCAGAATTCCTTCTCATCGCCCTAGCCTGGTGTGCAATCTGCTCCAGGGATTCTGTAATATTGGAATTCATTTCAGTTTGAGTCTGAATAGCCTCAGCCGTCAATGTGATAGATTGGCTAATCTGTTCTGCGGCATCTGCGCTAGAGCTTACCTTTTCTGCTAAAGCTTCCATAGCATCATTAGCATCCTCAAGCTTTGCTGCAATCTGACTGCCCGTAGCACTCATAACATCCGCATTTTCCTGTTGCTTTTTAGCAGCCTCTTCCATTTCGTCTATTGTTTCTTTGTTCTGTTTTTCATTAAGTCTTACATAAACAATGCACATTAGAGAAATAAGAAACATAAATATGGTATCAGTTGTAACTGCATTATGCCTATCTGCAACCTCTACTGAATATTTATAAAACAGCGGAATATACAATATGTTAATTACTACTGCTGCAATAGATGCAATTATTGTTACCGTTGTGTCTGTGAATAAAAGGGTTAGCATAAGTATTGCTGGTCCGAAGGCCCACATGTATGTAATGTGAACACAGCCTGACATCAATACGAAATAACTGGCGGTAAGACAAGCCATAAGCAAATATCTACCTCTTGTTCTGTGAGCATATTTAACAAAAACAATAATGCTCGCAATAAGTATAATCGTTTGGCTTACAGCCATCGAAGTAGTATTTATAAATGCTGGTCCCACTCGCTGAGCCTGATAAAGCACGGTGGCTAATAGTTCAAACACCTGGACAATAATCGCATATCTAAAAGCCAACTTATTACTTTCAAATAAATGTTTCTCTTTAAGACTCATATTCTGCCTCCTATTATCCCTTTGATTACAGAATAGAATCTTTTTAGATTTTACGCAACTGATTTCACAGAATCTTTAGACTTTGCAGCCTTTTTCTTTTCATATCGTGTGTAAATTACCCATGCAATTAAACCGAAGATGACTGGACCACTTAATGACCAAAATGTAGTTTTAATATCTCCATCTAATGCTGGCTGGATAATAGCAAATACATTTGCAAATAATAATGTGAGTGTTACAACATATCCCCAGAAATTTGCGGACTTCTGAGACTTGTAAACCTCGAAGCTACGGTCAACACCTTTCATTCTCTTGAATTTAGGGAATGCGAAGGAAATAAACATGTAAGGTACTGTCATACCAACATTAACCATTGCAGTAAGAATTACAAAGAACTGCTGCATTGTATCTCCACCAAATGATACTAAAAGAATCATTACACATACGATTGCGCACTGAATCCACATAGCGTTCTTTGGCATACCATCAGCCTCAATAACACCCATCTTACCTGGCCAAAGCTCTTTATCTGTACCATCGATAAGCTGCTTAAGAGGTGAGTAAACAAGTGTAAACATAGCTCCCATAAGCGCTAGAAGCATAATAAGAGCATAAACTCTAGCGAAGCCATGTGCTAATACAATCTGTGTTGCCTCTGTAGCACCAAATGCCTTACCAAATGCTGCTGCAAAGTTTGACATAATTACGTATGAAACATTTCCGAGAGTGATGTTATCTGCTCCAAGAACCTCGCTGTAATTTGTAAACGAACCTACAAGCATAATAAGCAATGCATAACCAACTACAATGACCATAGCTGCAATGATAATTCCCTTAGGGAAGTTCTTCTTAGGATTCTCTGTCTTATCAACAAGACCACCAACTGCTTCGATTCCGCCGTAAGCAAATAATGCGTATACGATAAATGAGAGAATCATGATTGGGCTACCCTGGTATGCCACATTAAGTGGAACCTTAAGTGATTCCATACCTGCAAATGGCTGCTCAAGCTGACCATGTCTTGCAATAATCATTACGATAGAACCAACAACAACCATGATGTTGATAGCAAGTACGGCTGTACCACCGATTGATGTTACCTTGCTGATTTTATCAATACCCTTTGAATCAAAGTATGTGATAAAGATGAAGAATACTACAGCCATGATACCAAGTAATCTAGAACCTGATAAAAACTGTGATCCGAAGAATGACCAGTTTGCTGTACAATCCTCTCCGAAAATGAGGTTAGATACAGGAACCCAAATACCTGATGAAACATTTACCATCCAAAGTACGTAAGATGTGTACCACATAAATGTTCCGATGAATGCGTACTTAGGGCCAACTGATTTTTCCATCCATGAGTACATACCACCTGTTTCCTCACGGAAAGCTGAACCAAATTCGGCTACCATAAATGCAAATGGAATAAAGAATAATATTCCTGCAATTACGAACCAAGGGATTGCTGCATATCCCATTAAGTAATAAGAACGTGGGATATTATTGAATCCATAAACTGATGTGAAAATCATCAGTATGAGGGACATGAGTCCTAATTTCTTTTCTTTCATTACTAAATACTTCCTTAATAATATAAAATAACGCTGCCACATTCACGCGGCAGCGTTACGTATTATATCATGATTTAAGAAAGACTTCTACACCATTATCTCTTATGTTATTGTATAAATCTCTTTTATGTAAAAATAGTAGTGTAAAAATTTATTTATCGCAATATTTTACAGCGCTATCACTAGCAACCTGGCCAAATACAACGATATCAGCTACAGCATTTCCACCGATTCGGTTACCACCATGAACACCACCTGTAACCTCACCTGCAGCATATAATCCAGGAATTACCTGTCCATCAGTATTAATTACCTGACACTTAGTATCAATCTTGACACCACCCATTGTATGGTGGATACCAGGGGCAATCTTGATTGCGTAGAATGGACCAACACTTAAGTCATTTTCCATACCTGTGTCACGACCAAACTCTGCATCGTTCTGATTTGCGACCGCCTCATTCCATGTCTTCATTGTCTCAGCTAATACCGAAGGATCAACATCAATCTGTTCAGCAAGATCTTCTATCGAATCACCTTGAACAGTAATACCTGTTGAAACATATTTTTCGATAGCTTTAAGTCCATCTCTTAATCTCTGATCAAAAATGATATATGCATATCCGCCTGTCTGCTCAAGCTCCGCTGCAGATACAACATCTCTTGTAAGAAGCTCGTTTGTGAAACGCTTGCCTTCCTGGTTTACAAGGATAGCACCATCGCCACGGACGCTCTCTGTAATAAGCATAGAAGTTCCCTGCTCTACAGTAGGGTGAAGCTGAATCTGGTCAATATCAACTAAATCAGCGCCAACCTCTTCTGCCATTACAATACCATCACCCATTGCACCAGGAGCACTTGTTGAAACTGTACCCTTCAAATCTGAACGATACTTAACAATCATATCCTGATTGTTTCCAAAGCCACCTGTTGCAAGAATAACTGCCTTAGCATTGATTGTATAATTGAACTCATCGCTTTCAGCCTTTACACCAACGATTGTTCCATTATCACTAATAAGCTCTGTGGCCTTAGTCTCATACATTACCTCGATACCAAGATCATCCATCTTGTTAAGGAATCTTGTTACAAGATAAGCACCTACACCTGAACCATCCTCTGGCGCATGGATACGTGCATTTGTAGCACCACCTGAGAAACCTACCTTTGGAAGTGGAGCTCCGATTGAATCAAGCCAATCGATTGCTGATGCTGAGTTCTCAGCCATAACAGTAACTAGGTCGCGGTTGTTCATCTGGTGACCGCCTTCCATCGTATCCTCAATGAAAGTCTCAACACTATCATCAATGCCCTGTTCCTTCTGGTAATGTGTCTCAGCAGCATTCATTCCACCAGTAGCCTTTGTTGTATTACCACCAGCATAAGGCATCATTTCAAGGACGACAACCTTCTTGCCCTGCTCTGTTGCATTGATAGCTGCAGTCATACCTGCACCACCTGCACCTACAATAACAATGTCACAATCAACCGTCTTGTCTGTCTTTGCTACATTATCCTTAGCAGGCTTTGAAGGAAGTGTGCTCAAATCACATCCTGCCTGTGTAAGGGCATCCTGTAATGCAAGTAAGATTGCCTTACTTGTAACAGTAGCTCCAGCAACAGCATCAACATCAGTTGTCTGTGCCTCAAGAATACGATCTGGCATCATTGATACTGCAAAAGTACCAATATTCTCTGTCTCATGATCGCCTACTACCTGAATATCATCAATAGTGCTTTCACTAACTGTAACAGTAACTTCAACATCACCGCCGAAGCCCTTTGCTGTACCAGTATATGTTCCTGGTGTAAATGAAGGGCCCTCTGCTGATGCAGAACCACCGGCCTGTGCTAAAGCCTTAGATGCAGCTGACTTTACAGCAGTACTTGTGATTGTAGCTCCTGAAACTCCATCAATATCTGCTGACTGTTTCTCAAGAATGCTATCCTTTAAAATTGGGATGGCTGCACCACCAACTTCAGGAGTCTCATTTGCTCCTGTTATTTCAACACTTGAGATGCCGCCATTATCTCCAATTGTTAAGGTGACTTCTACATCTCCACCAAATCCGTTTGCTACTCCAGTATATGTTCCTGGTGTATAGCTACCTGATGCGCTTCCATTAGCCGATGGGTCAAACTTAGGTTTAATAACTAAAGTTGTCAACAAAGCAATAGTTAATACGCACACCAAAGCTCTAAGTATACGAACTCTCATAATATCGCTATTCATATATCATACCTCCTCTGGCGTTAATTATAACAAAAAGTGAGAACTATTCTATGTAGTTCTCACTTCTAAATGTTGATATTTCTATGAACTTTGTGCGAAAAAATCTTTAAAATATTGTTATTCGTTGGCCTTTAAGCTTGCAACCATATCTATCTTTTTAAGATTACGTGACAAAGCGATACTTGTTACAAACATAATTATAAGAGTGCCTAGTATAGCAATAAGGTATGAAGATATATCAATGTTTGCGAAGAAATCATAATTATCGCCAATAGCATATTTAAACATACAGTCGGTGAATTCATAGCCCAATGGCAAACCAAATATGATTCCAACTATGGTAAGCCATAAATTCTGCTGAGTATAAATGAGTGCCAGCTTTTTGAACTTGAATCCCAATACCTTTAGTGTTGCAAACTGATACATCTTTTCTGTGAGAGCAAGGATTCCCATATTGTAAATGATAATAAATCCAAGTAAGGCTGATATAGCAATTAATAAAATAATCATGCTACTTATCATTTCAAGCATTACATTCATCTGCTCTTTCAAAGATTCGATAGATGAAATGGTGGATACTCCATCAATATCTGAATCTGTTAGATTGCTAAGGTCGTCATTTGTATAGATGGTATCGCAGACATATTCCTCGCCCAGATCTTCAAATGCGGCCCTTGTCATAGAAAACTGCTGACTTTGAGGGTCTCTATATGCAGCGGCAATGCTGGTTTCATACCAATCATCCTCACCCATGATTCTCCATTTGACCTTATCTCCTAATGAAAAACTATTTTCTTTTAAAAGCTTTTCTGTGGCAAATAAAGCCCCTGCTTTATTTATATCACCATCAGTGTTTCCTGGGATTCCTTCGTTTATATCATAAGTGTTTGTATCATGATCAGATACTCTTAAATACCCATCAGAATCATTTACTGTAATGGTGGATGTGACGATGTTACCATCTGAATCCTTGTATTCAATAGCTACTGTTTGGCTTGTTGCATCCCCATAGGTATCAAACAATTCATCCAATCTATCATCAGATACATTTTCTGATAACGTGAGTTTATATTTATAAGCCTGTATCTTATCAAACTCCCATTCCATATAATGATTCAGCGAATCCTGCATGCCAAATGCCATTACTATAAGTAAGGTAGAGCCCATAATACCAACTATTGCCATTATGCTTCTAGATTTACTTCTGAAAATATCACGAAGATTCCACTTTACAGAAAATGGAAGCTTTGCGCTGATTCCTTTACCGCCTTCTTTTGCTTTTATTTTTATATGAGGCACTTCAAGCCTAAGGGTTTGCGCTGCAGATTCCTTCAAAATGGTCTTGATAGAATAATATGTGATTATCGTAATTACGATAATAATTGCCGCCGCAAGAATATAGTTTTTGCTTAGAATAACTTTGTGAGCTTCTGGCAAATCAAACATGGATAATTCCATATTTAAAAATGGCTGTCCAAGCAAAGGGGCTCCCATAGCAAGTCCTAAAATTGCCGCTATTACACTTACCCAAAATCCGTATGCAATATAATGGATTGTAACTCTTCTATTTCTAAATCCTAAAGCTTTTAGCGTACCAATCTGTACTCGCTGCTTCTTTACAAAACGGCTCATTGTTGTTACAACAGAAAGTCCTGCAATAAAAACAAACAAGATTGTAAACATGCCGGAATATGTATCTCCTTCTTCTGACTCAGCCTTCAAGCTAGCATAAGATTGCCACACATCCCTTCCTGTTATAGCGCTTATTGATGTGTCATCCAGCTCGTACAATTCATTTTTAACTGTCTTTAGTTTATTTTCAAATTCATCTAATTCACTTGATTTAATATATGGATTTGGAGCTACACCTGCTACATCAACTATGGCATTAGGATAAACAAAACATTCCTCTATATCAAAATCTGGATCTACGGCTTTTATAAATGCTTCTTTATCTGATATATCTGCCTTTTTATCCTTTACCAAGCTAGCTTTATCCAAAGCTGTCTCAAGGTCCACAGCTTCATCTATATCCAACTGCTTTTTAACAAATTCAATATCAGCTCCCATAGATGAATAAGCATCCACAGCCTTCTTTATATCATCTACTGAATCAAGATATTCTACAATTTCATCTTCCTTAAGAATCTCATCATAAAGATATTCCTTAGGAAATTCATTCATAGACAAATATGCCCAGCCGAAATCCGCAGCATCCTGGAATATAACTGTTGGGTCAGATACCGTATATACGTGATCTGGGGAAGATACGATTCCTCTAACTTTCTCTGTGAATTCATAGCCTTCAACATAAAATGTAAGTTCATCTCCAACCTGAATATCTCTGGCCTTGGCAAAATAATATCCTAGCCAGACACCATCCTTATCTGGGCTGTAATCCTCTCCATCTCTTAAATACAAAGATGAAATATTTTTTTCAGCATCCTCTGTGTCTAAGAAATTCAGCTCTGCCGGAATATTCTCAATCTCCGAATCATCTGTATTTTCTACATCAACTGAACCCTGCATGGACAGATATCTTTCCACATCTGCCACATTGTCTAAAGCTTTTATTTTTTCTAATTCATCATCTGTAAAGTTCTCACCATACAGCCATAGGTCCTGCAGATTATTCTTTTCGTAAAATTCAACTGATGAGTATTTCAATCCATCAGAAAAAGCACTGATTCCTGAAAAAGCCATAATCGCCAAAAATATCATGGCAAATATAGTAAAGAACTGTCCAAAGTTTCCTTTTATTTCTCTGAATAATTTTTTTCTAAACATTTTACCATTGAACCTCATCTATGTTTGCTGGGTTTACGTTCTCTTCAACACTCTTAATCTTTCCGTTTTTTACACGGATAACAACATCTGCAATGTCCGCAATGAGCGCATTATGGGTAACGATAATAACTGTGTTATTACCTCTTTCCTTCGTAGTCTGCTTCTTTAAAATCTTTAAAATCATTACACCAGTCTGAGAGTCAAGTGCTCCTGTTGGCTCGTCACATAATAGTAACGCTGGATTTTTAGCAATAGCGCGGGCGATGGAAACACGCTGCTGTTCTCCACCTGAAAGCTGATTAGGGAGCTTATTTATGTGCTCCAATAAACCTACATCCTCAAGTGCTTCTGTGGCATCCAATGGATTCTTTACGATTTCATTAATCAACTCCACATTTTCTTTTACAGTAAGTGAAGGAAGAATGTTGTAAAACTGGAATATAAAGCCTACTGATTCTGCTCTAAAATCACTGAGCTTATTCTCAGAGTAGCCAGTTATGTTTTCCCCATTTACAATTACTTCTCCCTCTGTTGGTACATCCATACCACCAATGAGATTTAGTAATGTAGATTTTCCCGCACCTGAAGGTCCAAGTATTACTACAAGCTTTCCTTCCTCGATATCCAAATCTACATGATCTAGTGCGCGATATTCCTTCTCGCCCACGTTATAAACCTTTGATACATTTCTTAAAGATACTTTATTCACCTGTCTCCTCCTTAACATCTAGCAATTACATAAGAATACATTCCAACCAGCCCTTAACTAAAAAAAGATAACAGCGTTATTTACATAACACTGTTATCTTAAATCTTTGGGTTAGTCTTGTCAAACTCTAGTTATATAGTTGCCACTTGTTGATTCTCTCCTTTATTCCCAATCTCTTAACACATCCAAACCTAATAGCAATGCTTTCTCGTGTGAACTGGTGCCAAAATCCCTTGTATCATATTCATGGACATTAGCAAGTGAATCTGCAGTAAATAAGAACTGGCCAAAAGATGCGCCTCGCTTTCTAGCGCAGGCTGCAAGGGCAGAGCACTCCATTTCAACCACACTACAACCTTCTTCTAATCGATACTTAACCATATCCTTGGTTTCGCGGAAAAATCCATCTGTAGTCCATGTTGTACAAGTAACAAATGGCAGCTCGTGCTTTTTAAAACAGCTTTCTATTACTTTTACAGGTTCTTCATCTAGTTCAATAAAGCGGGTTGCTGGGAGATAATGATAAGATGTTCCCTCTGCTCTAAGTGCTTTTATAGGAACAAGAAAAGCATTCTCTGGAATATCTGCAAGTACACCACAGGAACCTGTTGCAATAATCTTCTTACATCCGCAGCTTACAAGTGTATCAAGTACCTGCGCTGCCGCTGCGGCACCGATTGGTGACTGCACCAAACAAATATCTTCTTTTTCATCATGCAGGATATATATCTTGATATTATGCGAAACTGTTATAAGTTCCTTTGCAACGTCAGCATTGTTCTCTTTTGCATATTCATGAATAACATCACCAAGGAAAGCAAATAAGCACTTTTCAGGAAGCTGTAAATCCTCCATGTCATGATTTGGTGCTATAACCTCAATTGAACTGTCATCATATTCAAGTATTGGTATTTCGCTTTTAATAATCATTTTAATTCTCCCTAGCTGTCTCATTTGGGCAGTACTACAGCTATTTTTTCTTTAAATACTTTGCATTAACATACTTTGTAGCTCTTGCTTGTCCAATCTTTTTTACAGAGCCCTCCTTTACCATTTTACCAAGAACAGCTTCTACTGTTGTTGGACTAACATCTATCAGCAATTCACATATTTCAGATTTAGACACTGGTAGTACACTATTTAAAACTGTTTGTTCTATTCTTTCGCTTTTAGGAATTTTCTTTCCATTAACTGTCGAGAATCTTTTATCTAGTTCTTTATAGCATCTGTATAAAGTTGATAAAAAATTCTTCATAAACTCAAAATAGGAATTTTCATTATCATGCCATCCTTGCGAAGAATCACGTAACGCTTCATAATAAAAATCCTTCGAATTATTAATTTGCTCCTCAAATGAAACATATTTACAAACATCATATCCACTCTTATACAGTAATAAAATAGATAGCAATCTGGAAATTCGTCCATTACCATCTGAAAATGGATGTATACATAAAAAATCTAAAATTACACAAGGAATTAAGAGCAACCTATTAATTTTAGGATTATCTCTAGCATCTATATAAGCTAATATAAGCTGTTCCATTGCTTCATTAGTCTCATTTGCTGGAATTGGAGTAAAACGTACTTTTCGTCTTCCATTCTCATCAACTTGTAGAATCAAATTATCCTCTTCCTTATATTTTCCGGATAATTCATAACCAGCTAGATTTGTCATCATATGATGCATGTGTAAAATTGTATTTTCACTAAAGCTCAAAGATTGATGATTCTTATGAATCTCATCTAATGCGTCTCTGTATCCTGCAATTTCACATTCACTATGATTTAATGGTGCACTATCACCATCTACAATTTCCTTAATTCTTGCATCAGTAGTAATGATTCCTTCAATAGCATTAGAACCCTTTACAGACTGCACTCTAGCGATTTTTTCAAGTTCTGTATATATACTTTGATTTTCATCCTTTCTCACAGATGATATTGCATCAAATGCAGCAATTGATGCTGTCAAATTAACCATTTCAGCAGGCAACATTCCTTCATCTAAAAATGAATAGTCAAATTTATGCATACTGTACCTCCTCAAGTATCTGCATATAATATACAAAAAAATATTCAGATACTCAAGCAGTATCTGCATATAATTCTCTATTTTATATGCAGATATTTGATTCATCTACTTGATATCATGTGCAGTAGGATTCTTGTTGGCAGTGCTACTATCAAAATCTTCTTCGGTACTGCTTTTTCTTCAATTCATCTTTGTAGTAAAAGAATGCAATTACCTCAGCACATTTTACATCCCTATTTTTCCAGCGTCACTGCCACGTCCTTGCTTCCAAGCATATCTGTCAATTCTTCCTGTGTCATATCAATATGACCTAGTCTTGTGTATGCCCAGGAATTGCTACCATAGAAAATAACGATCTGATTTCCAGAATACAAAACTATATCACCATAGTCCGTTGTAGTCTGCTTGTCGTCTCTGACAATACTTTTTCCTATGGAACCAACCTGCTCAAAGCCGCCGTACATGGACATTTCCACTGTAAGGGGACTCATTTCTTTTAAAGCTTCTACAGAAGCATTTTCTTCCCAAGTCACAGGGACTTCTGTTCCATCAATTTTCAGCTTCATTGCATCAGTTTCCTCCACCTCATCAACATTTTCATCCGTCACTACTTCACCTGTCCAGTCGATAATTCCACCAAATTCATAGACATTAGTATATCCCATATTAGCAAGCTTTTGTGAAGCCTCTTTACTTCTTCTCCCACTTCTGCAATAAACCAATATAATCTGATTCAAGTCAGGTAATTCTGCTGGCTGGTCATTGCCAATAGTTTCATTAGGAATCAAAATTGCCTCTGGAATGTGTCCTGCGGCATACTCATCTTCTCTACGCACATCCACAATTACATGACCATCATCCTGCTGCATCATAAGCTTTGCAGTTTCTTGATCAATCTGTGTGTAATCATCTTTGCTACTCTCATCTAAATAAATAGATGTTGGTTCATCAGCCCCACCTATAACAGCTGCCTCCTCTTCATTTTCTTTATTGCATCCCGTCAATACTAGTAACATTAAAATAAGCACGATTTTAGCAAATCTTTTCATCATAGTCATCCTCAATTTAATAGCCTGCTTGAATTGGTAAATTGCTGCCTTCAATCATATCGTAATCTCTATCTGATTTCCTTCAATCCCTACAATACAACTCTCATAATATCCATCGCCTGTAGTACGTGGTCCGCTAACTATGTCATAACCATCTAATTTTAATTGCTCTGTCATAGCATCTACCTTTTCCTTGCTACCAACAGAAAAAGCGATGTGAATGTAACCAGTGCAGTTAATCGGCTTATCTATTTCATACATATCAGGCTTATTCATTATTTCAAGCCTTGCACCATCATCAAATGATATGAAGTAAGATCTAAAGTCAGTTTTGGGATTATGGTAGCCATCATTAGATTTCCCATCAAGATACTTAACAAAGAAATCTCTAGCCCCTTCCAAGTCTGCAACGTACATTGCTATATGTTCAATTTTCATACTGTCCCTCCAAGTTCCATCATCTAGTGCAAAATAAATCATAGCTCCGATTTTTATCCCATCTTCAATGTGCTCAATAGTTTCATAAATTGTACTCCATTTTTTTCTATTCTACACTATATGATGCCATATAATTAAAAAAAGTAAACATACACACAGTACTATTACTATGTGTATGTTTACTTTAATAAATACTTTAGACTGCGCATTTATGTATTTTTTGCGTATGTTTAGGTAAATTATACATCTGATGATGACTATATTTACATTACCACTAGCAAGCTTGACCAGTACATCTTGTACTCACTTGTAAAGCAAGTTGAATCTATTACAGGAAAAGAGCTTAATATTGCTCTTATAAAAGAAGCGTATGAATATGTTTCTAATTTCCCTTCAGACTTTTATGATATGCCATCAAAAGAGTACAAGCAAAAATTCCATATCTCAGACGAGGAATACAACTCAATGATTCTGGATTATGTATTACTTGAAAAATATCAAACTCTTCTTCGTAACTGCGACTTTTTCGAACTGATTAACTAACAAAAAGATTCATAATTCATTGACTTATCCAATTCAGTTGCTATAATAATCTTAGGCAAGAAATGAAATTAGAGTTTCAACAATGAAGCAAAAAAGCTAGGAGCGGCAACTCCTAGCTTTTTCTATGCCGTTTTGGTCAAGGTGGCTTATGCCTTAGGCTCATTGCCATTATCGTCGCCGTCGAACCATTTGCAAATATAATAGGCTGTTATACTTGCCATAACGGAAACTAGAAATGAAATAAGAATTTCCAATGAAGCACCCCCTTTCTGATGCCTAGTCTAGGGGTGGCAACGTCCATTAGTATATCACTGTAAATATATCTCCACAAGTAATTCAGCAGTTAAATAATTATGTACTTTCTCTTGATTTATCACATAGATTAGAAGTAGTCAATCAATATATGAGCTTACGTCTGACCCTCTATATGCGCACGCCAATCGAACCAAATGACTATTTTTCTTCATTATCTGGG
Source organism: Pseudobutyrivibrio sp. OR37 (assembly GCF_900113655.1). Lineage (GTDB taxonomy): Bacteria > Bacillota > Clostridia > Lachnospirales > Lachnospiraceae > Pseudobutyrivibrio. The sequence continues at coordinate 65,687 of NZ_FOQF01000007.1, forward strand.
GCTGGATGCATCAATGTGCGTGCTCCAACCGCATATAGACGGCCCACGTAAACTCACATATTTGTGAGTCTTCGTTAATCAGAAAAAAAGCCCGATACATTTCGTATCAGGCCTGTATTTTCAGTTTTAGATATTATGGTATCTAAGTCCGCTATTCCAATTGGTTACAATGCGACCATCGTCTGTATAAGACTCAATACGAAATCCATTGACACCTGATGATTGATTTTCGTTGAAATAGCCGATTTCTGTTTCACCGGTTGCAGTGTCAATCTCATAACTTAAGTCTGGACACTGATTGCAAACAAAGCGCTGTATAGTGACCGGATTGTCACCGAGAATAGTGTATGACTTGTCTGTAAATGTAACACCATTAGCGACAAGATAATTATAAACATCAGATGCTGTATTAAGTCCGCGTGACTGCATCCAAGAGCAGATATACTGTGTGTTAATACCGTTTGCTATAAATGCATCTTTGTTCCATACACCGTCGGTGTTAAGTATTGCGTCCTCACCAAACGAAATCCAGCCATAAGCTTTATCCCAATCTAAGTCAGCTTTAGCCATACCTGAGTCGTAAGTCAGCTTTGGAGTTGAACCAATTGTACCTTTTGCGCCATCAGCATATAACTCAAAACCACAATAGTATATATGAGAATTTTCAGTTCTTGACTCATACATAGGTGATACTGTTACAGCTGGATTTGCTTCATAACCTAAAGTAATTAACTGCTGTGAATCATATGATTTTCCACCGATGACTAAACCATTAGACTTGAGACCTGTTGCTACTAAATCATTTACTACAGCGTTAGTGCTATAAGTTGTGGCTACAGCCTTCTTTGCAGAATTCTTACCCTTTGCTTCAGATGTGATTGATGTACCTGTCACAACAATCGCACATACAAGAGCAAGTGTTAATACTTTTGATAAAAACTTTTTCATAAAATTGTTACCTACCTTTCATCCCCTCGCGGAGATTTCAAACATAAATCCAACACCGTTATTCTACCCCCCCCTATTTGCAAACTGTCAATACTTTTATAACTTTCTTTGTATGGCGCTTCATTTATACAAACAAAAAAGCACTGAATCATTGTAGATTCAATGCTTTTATCACACTATCGCATGTTCTCTTTTTTGTTTTAATACAATTTTGCACCAGCTGGGATGTGGTTGTCAATCATGAGAAGGTGAAGTTCTTCATCCTCTGAATCCTTGAGGTTGTTAACTGCTGAAAGTAACATACCGCAAGATTCGATACCCATCATTGGTCTTGGTGGAAGGTTTGTAATAGCTACAAGTGTCTTTCCAACAAGCTCTTCTGGCTCGTAGAATGCATGAATGCCTGAAAGGATTGTACGGTCTGTGCCTGTACCATCATCAAGTGTGAACTGAAGAAGCTTCTTTGACTTAGGTACTGCCTGGCAAGCCTTTACTTTTACTGCTCTGAAATCGCTCTTTGAGAATGTGTCGAAATCAACTGTCTCTTCGAACAATGGCTCAATCTTTACGTTTGAGAAATCGATGCTTGAGTTAGGAGCAAAGAATCCATTGTTATCACCAGCAGACTGTGAAACCTTAGCTGGGTTAAGTGACTTCATTGTCGGGAATAATAATACATCACGGATAGCTGCGCTATCTGTAAGTAACATGCAAAGTCTATCAAGACCGTATCCGATACCGCCTGTAGGTGGCATACCAATTTCAAGTGCGTTAAGGAAGTCCTCATCTGTGTGCTCTGCCTCATCATCACCTGCTTCCGCGTTAGCATCCTGTGCTGCGAAACGCTCACGCTGATCGATTGGGTCGTTAAGCTCTGAGTATGCGTTACACATTTCCCATCCGTTGATGAAGAGCTCGAAACGCTCTACCTTTGTAGGGTCAGATGGCTTCTTCTTTGTAAGTGGAGAAATCTCGATTGGGTGATCCATAATAAATGTAGGCTGGATAAGATTCTCCTCGCAGAACTCCTCGAAGAAGAGGTTAAGGATATCACCCTTCTTGTGGCGCTCCTCAAATTCGATGCCCTTCTCACGAGCAAGTGCCTTAGCGGCTTCATCATCTGCTACTGTATCAAAATCGATGCCTGCATACTTCTTAACAGCATCTGTCATTGTAAGTCTTTCGAATGGCTTACCAAGGTCGATTTCTACTCCGTTGTAAGAAATCTTTGTAGAACCAACAACCTTTTCAGCAAGATATCTGAACATGCTCTCTGTGAGCTCCATCATACCTTCGTAATCTGTGTATGCCTGGTAAAGCTCCATAAGAGTAAACTCAGGATTATGTCTAGCATCAACACCCTCGTTACGGAATACACGGCCGATTTCGAATACTCTCTCAAGACCACCAACGATAAGACGCTTAAGGTAAAGCTCAAGAGAAATACGAAGCTTACGCTCCTCACCGAGTGCGTTGTAATGTGTAAGGAATGGACGAGCTGCTGCACCACCTGCGTTTTCAACAAGCATAGGTGTCTCAACTTCCATGAAATCACGACCTGCAAGGAAGTTACGAATTTCGCGCATCATAAGTGAACGCTTAATGAAAACATCCTTTGAATCCTTGTTCATGATAAGGTCAACGTAACGCTGTCTGTAGCGTGTATCTGTATCTGTAAGACCGTGGAACTTCTCTGGCAAAATCTGAAGAGACTTAGAAAGAAGTGTAATCTCCTCAGCGTGGATAGAAATCTCACCAGTCTTTGTTCTAAAAGCGTAACCCTTTACGCCGTAAATATCACCGATATCAGACTTTTTGAAATCTGCGTATGAATCCTCACCGATTGCATCACGTGCTACATAAACCTGGATGCTGTTCTGTAAATCCTGAATGTTACAGAAGCTAGCCTTACCCATAACACGCTTGAACATCATACGACCTGCAATACTAACGTGGATAGGCTGAGCATCCATGATTGCACGACGCTCGTTGTAATCATCGTTGATTGCCTGCTTTGCAGCTTCCTCATCCATACCGTCTGTGTTAACTGCTGCACGACCTGCTAAAAGCTTAGCCTCATGCTCCTCGTAAAGTGCGCGAACTTCATCACTGTGATGAGTCTGGTCGAACTTTGTAATCTGAAATGGATCCTTGCCAGCCTCCTGGAGTGCAGAAAGCTTTTCACGGCGAACCTTTAATAACTGGTTAATATCCTGTTCTGCCATAATATCTCCTTATCTATTCTTAAACTATATTTTTCTTGTCATAAACTATTTGATTATAGTCTAGTTTTCTTGAATCTGTCAAGGTATGCCCCCGCCACCGCTAAGCGCTAGACAATCTGCTGAAGCCATACGTTTGATTTCACCATGAAATAACCCATAATGTTTTTGATAAGCTCTGTTCCGCATACGAAGAAGTAAATCCATACGATTCCAAGTCCTGTGAAATGAGCAAGTACAAATGCAAGTGGTGCCATAACAACCCATGTAAACACTGAATCAAACAGGAAGGTAACTAATGTCTTACCACCTGAGCGAAGTGTAAAGTATGAGCAATGGCTGAATGAACAGAATGGCATCCATATTGCTGCAACTGCAATGAACTTTGTTGCAAGTGCTCTTATATCGTCAGATACATTGTAGATGTGTGGGAACAATCCTCCGAATGCAAACATGATGATGGCCATAATAGTACAGCAGAATACGCTGAAAACTATCATCTTGTTATCAGCATCCTTTGCCTCTTCAAGGTCACCTGCACCAAGGTGCTGTCCTACAACGATGCTGATGCATGCGCCTAGCTGGATAAATACAATATTGAAAAGATTTCCAACTGTATTTGAAATGCTGAGGGCTGTAAGTACGTTCATGCCTTTGATTGAGTAGCTTTGAGTTACTGCGCTCATGCCTGCTGCCCAAAGAACTTCGTTAAACATAAGCGGTGCGCCCTTTATAATGATAGGTCCAAGTATATCCTTTGGAATACCAAAGCCTAAGTAAGCACCTTCAAGATATCTGTTGAGGCTTCTGTGGCTGTGCGCCCAGAATATAACAATTGCTGCCTCAATATATCTGGCAATAACTGTTGCGATGGCTGCGCCTGCTACACCAAGCTTTGGGAATGGACCGAAGCCGAAAATCAAGCAATAATCTAAGATGGCATTTGTTGCAACGGCAATCATACCTGCAACCATAGGAACCACCGTCTGACCTGTTTCTTTTATGTTAGTAGCGTATGCCTGATTAACGGCAAATGGAACTAAGCCCACTAAAATGATGCTTAGATACTGTAAGCCAAGCTGCAGTGCAAGCTCTGGAGATGCTCCGGCACTTTCTGTTAAAAACAGGGAAATTAATTCTTTTCCAAATCCAAGGAAAATCAATATACCTATTAATGTAGCTAAAAGTGTGGCATAGAGCTTGAAACGGAAGGTGTACATGTGACCCTTGTGGTCGCCCTTGCCAAAGTACTGTGCGCCGTAAATACTACCTGCTGATGCAGCACCAAAAACAGCCAGCGAAAATACGAAGTTAAGCTGGTTGACTGTGGCTACCGCAGATATTGCTTCCTGACCAAGCTGACCGACCATGATGTTGTCGAGGAAGCTTACAAAGTTTGTAATTGCGTTTTGAATAATCATTGGAGTTGCAAGGAAGATGTAGCGCTTGTAGAAGGCTTTGTCTCCGATGTACTTCTTTTTTAGTGATGTTAACATTTTGTCCTCCTTTTTCCCCTCATCAGTCAGCTGTGCTGACAGCTTCTACCTGTTACGGTGAAAGCCCATAAAAAAAGCCGCAACCTAATTCGGTTGCGACCTTACTTTAACTTAATTATTTAGTCTTGCTTGCAGCTAAAATCTTGTACTTGAACTCGCCAGCTTCTGTTTCAACAGTAACTGTATCACCTTTTTTGTGTCCAAGGATTGCCTTACCAACTGGAGACTCGTTTGAGATCTTACCCTTAAGGCTGTTAGCCTCAGTAGAACCTACGATTCTGTATTCTGTCTCCTCATCAAACTCAAGGTCAAGAAGTGTAACTGTCCAACCGATGTTAATATTCTTTGTATCGTGCTCGTCTGTAACGACCTCAGCATTCTTAAGGATTTTCTCGATTTCTTCGATACGTGCTTCGATATCACGCTGCTCATCCTTAGCTGCATCGTACTCAGCGTTCTCTGAAAGGTCACCCTGCTCTCTAGCTTCCTTAATCTTCTGAGAAACTTCTTTACGTCTGTTTACCTTTAAATCTTCTAATTCGTCTTCTAATATCTTAAGTCCTTCAGCTGTAAGTAAATTCTTTTTAGCTTCCATGTTTTGGTTCCTTTCCCCTTCGGATTTATTTTTGAATGATTCCGTTTAGAATCAGTATATATCAATAGCTTAGTGAATTATAAGCCACACAGATTTTGATGTCAAGAACAAGCATATTCTTTCATAAAATCTTCAAAAAGTTGCTCTAACTCATCATAAGATTCCACATCATTTATTCTGCCACGAAGCTTGCTGGCGCCCTTATATCCTGCTGTGTACCAGGCAGCGTGCTTGCGCATTTCTCTTATTCCAAGGTAGTCACCCTTGAATTCGATTTGGAGCTTTGCGTGGCGAAGCATGGTCTTGACCATCTCCTCCATAGGTGGCTTTCCAATCATTTCTCCAGTTTCAAAATAATGAAGAATCTGATGGAATATCCAAGGATTACCTTGGGCGCCACGGCCTATCATAAAGCCGTCGCAGCCTGTCTGCTCCGACATAGCGATAACATCCTTTGCATCAAGAATGTCACCGTTTCCAATAACAGGTATTGATACTGCAGACTTTACATCTGCGATGATGCTCCAATCTGCCTTGCCAGAATAGTACTGTTCTCTGGTACGACCGTGAACTGCTACTGCAGCTGCGCCAGATTCCTGAGCCACGTGAGCCATCTCAACTGCATTGATATGCTCGTCGTCAAAGCCCTTTCTGATTTTGACTGTGACTGGCTTATCGATGGCCTTTACCATGCCCTCAATGATTTTGCCAGCAAGCACTGGATTTTTCATAAGAGCTGAGCCATCACCATTATTAACTACCTTTGGCACTGGGCAGCCCATATTGATATCTAAAATATCAAAGTTGCGATGCTCAATTCTAGCTGCCATGGCTGCCATGATTTCTGGGTCAGAGCCAAACAGCTGAAGGCTAACTGGGCGTTCCCTTTCATCTACTGTAAGAAGGCTTTCGGTATTTTTGTTGTTGTAGTAAATACCCTTGGCGCTGACCATTTCCATGCAGCAAAGTGCCGCGCCCTGTTCCTTACATAAAAGACGAAATGGCAGGTCAGTTACGCCTGCCATTGGTGCCAAAATCAAATTGTTTTCTAATTCTACGTTTCCGATTTTTAACTTATTTATCATTATCTCTTTTGCTTATCGTAAATAAATTTCATACCATAGAGAGTAAGGTTTGGATTGTAAATATCGATGCACTTTGTCTCGCTTGAAATAAGATTTCCAAGTCCGCCTGTAGCAACAACCTTTACGTTCTCGTAACCGCTCTCCTCTATCATGTGTTTAACAATGTATTCTGTCTGACCAATCTGTCCATAAACAAGACCAGCCTGCATAGAAGAAATTGTTTCCTTAGCAAGAATCTTTTCAGGCTTCTTGATTTCGATTTCAGGAAGCTTTGCTGCGTCCTCCCAAAGAGCACGAGCGCTGATTCTGATACCTGGTGCTGTAACACCTGAAACAAATGCGCCGTTTGCATCTACTAAATCGTATGTAGTAGCTGTACCAAAATCAAGTACAAGTACAGGACCGCCGTAAAGCTCGTAAGCACCTGCTGCATCTACGATTCTGTCTGCACCAATCTGCTTTGGATTTTCTGTTGCAATTCTGATTCCTGTTTTGATACCAGCCTCAACGATGATAGGCTGAATATCGAAGTATTTGATGATTGCGCTTGTAAGTGAGTGCATTACGTTTGGCACTACTGAAGCGATGATTACATCGTTGATGCAATTAGCATCCAAATCGTTAGAACGAAGGATTTCTTTGATTACGATACCGAACTCATCTGATGTTCTGTTGATTTTGGTGGTGACACGGAAATTACCGCGAAGCTCCTGTCCTTCGAACACACCCATTGTTATATTTGTATTTCCAACATCAATTGTAAGAAGCATTATATGCCCTCCCCTAAGAATACTACTTTATAATATGTTTCTAGTGCTTCGAAAAGCTCTGTGCGTTCACGCTGCATTCTCTTTACTTCCAGAACTGAACCGATTTCATCATACATGAAATCATTTTCGTTGTGGTCCACATCAATTCTAAGGGAGCCGTCCTCCTCATAGACCATCTGGATAGTACCACTGACCTGTTCTGTGTACATTACGCACATTATTTTTAACTCATCCTTAATCATAGGAGGGAGTCCCTCAAATTCAGGATTTAAATAAAACTTTTTGGTGTAGCAGCTTGCGCCACAAAGTACTTTCTCTTCCATATTTACCCTCATCAGTCAGCTGCGCTGACAGCTTCCCCCAAAGGGGGAAGCCTTTTTATACATAACCATAGATGCCTCTTACTGAGACCTCTCCGGTTCTTATTATTTGTTCTTTTTTATCCACTTCCACTATCAATTCTCCTTTGGCGGTGATGCCTTTGGCGATAGCTTCATATGAATTTTCCTGAGCTTCTATTCTAACACGTTCTCCAAAGTTCGCAAGGTTTCTTTCGTATTCTTCTTTTAAACCTGACATGTCCTGGGTTTTGATGAAGATGTTGTAATACCTTTTAAAGCTCTCCCAAATAGCCTTTGTAAGCTCTGCTCTGTGGCCAGTTTCTCCATCGCGGTTTGCCTTTTTCAGCTCCAAATCAACTGATGTTGCCTTAAATGCAATCTCCTCATCAAAGCTTTTGTTGTGAACATTGACGCCGATGCCAACAACCACAAACCAAACATTCCCATCCTTCATTTCCATTTCGGTGAGGATTCCGCATATCTTTTTGCCATCTAAAACTATGTCGTTAGGCCATTTGATTTTGCCCTCTAAGCCGTACAGCCTGCTTAAAGCATCACGCACTGCCATGGCTGCTACCACTGTGATGGTAGGGACAGCTTCTAAAGATATTTCCTGAGGCGTAAGCAACATTGATGTAGCAATAGAATCGTGCTTTGGCGATTCCCATTTGCGCCCTATTCTGCCCTTGCCTGCTGTCTGTGTTCCAGCTGATATTACAAGGCCTTGCTTTTCGCCTGCGTGTGCTCTTTCTTTTATTCTGTCGTTGGTGGAATCCACCGAATCATAATACTCAAAATTAATATTATCTAACATCGCCTAATGTTGCGTACATAACTGCCTTGATAGAGTGCATTCTGTTTTCTGCCTCGTCAAAGACGATTGAACGCTCGCTTTCAAAGATTTCGTCTGTAACTTCCATACAGTCAATTCCAAACTTCTCATGGATTTGAACGCCGATTGTTGTATTTAAATCATGGAACGCTGGAAGGCAGTGCATAAATTTAGCACCTGGCTTCGCATAAGAAAATGCCTTAGCGTTAACCTGATATGGGCTAAGCTCCTTGATTCGCTCTTCCCATACTGCATCTGGCTCGCCCATTGATACCCACACATCAGTATAGATAACATCTGCATCCTTACAGCCTGCTGCAACATCATCAGTCAAAGTAACACTTCCGCCTGATTGTTTTGCAATATCCTGACACTTTTCTACTAACCAGCTTTCAGGGAAATACTTTTCGCTGGTACATGCCACGAAATCCATTCCAAGCTTAGCGCAGGTAACCATGAGGGAATTACCCATATTATAACGAGCATCGCCCATATATACAAACTTTATTCCTAAAAGTTTTCCAAAATGCTCTTTAATTGTCATCATATCTGCAATCATCTGTGTAGGATGTGATTCATTTGTAAGGCCATTCCATACAGGTACCCCTGCATACTTTGCAAGAGCCTCCACCTTGTCCTGTTCAAAACCACGGTATTCGATTCCATCATACATACGGCCTAAAACTCTTGCTGTATCGGCGATGGATTCCTTCTTTCCAATTTGAGAACCAGATGGGTCAAGATATGTAACATTAGCTCCCATATCATAGGCTGCAACCTCAAAGGAACAACGTGTACGTGTGGATGTCTTTTCAAAGATTAAGGCAATATTCTTGCCACTCATGTAATCTTTCTGTGATTTACCCTGCTTTTTTTCAGCCTTAAGTTGTAGTGATAAATCTATTAGATAGTTTATTTCCTCTGCTGAAAAATCCAACATCTTCAAAAAATTTTTACCCTTTAAATCCATAACGTACCTCCTTTGAATGCATGTATATTTATTCACTTTTAATGATTTGTTATGCATTATATAACAAAAAAGCTCTCGGGTAAAGTCCAAGAGCTTATTTAATATTCAGTTTATAAACATTTTAATAGAATACGTGATTACCGATAATAAGTCCTTCTTTAGAACCTGCACGTCTAAAGTGTGTTAAACCGCCTGTTGGGTCGCTACCTGCGATAGCTTCCTGAGCTGCCTGTACGCAAGATGCCTTTGGTCCCTTTGCAATAACTGAAGACATACGTGATGTTGCGAACTGACCTCTTGCGAAAATAACACCACCTACAGAATTAGCGTATGCACCACTACGAACTCTGTTCATAACTACGGCACCTACCGCTACCTGTCCTTCGTATGGCTCGTTACCAGCTTCGATTTGGATGATAGCTGCTACAAGCGATACATCTGTTGCTGAATCAATAACAGCCTGGTTTGCTGCAGCTGCAGCGGCTGCCTGTTCCTTGGCCTTACGTGCTGCTTCTTCTGCAGCGGCCTTAGCCTCAGCCTCTTCTTCTAATGTGATAGCCTCGCCTGTTACCATGTCTACCTGAACAAAATCAGCCTTTACATAGCCTGTTTCATCACCACTTGTAACAGCTACCCAGCCATCAATTGCTTCTGCATCTGAATTAACAGAAAGCTTTGTTCCTTGTGGAACTACCTTGAGGATTTTAGAATCCTCTGATGCTTCGCTACGAATGCGAAGACCTGCTACATCTGTTGTAGCGTATGTGTTGCAAACATCCATTGCAAGCTCGTAAGCTTCAATGCCAGTAACACAATAATCAGCTGATACAAAACCGTGTGCATTACCTGACTCTACTTCGTACCAACCATCAAATACATCAACTAGTGTGGCAACATCGCCCTTGCGAAGCTTAGCAATTGCTTCTGAAGATTCGTTAGCTTCAGAACGAATGTAGAGATAATCTTCTACATTTGCCATTGCCTTGTCTGCCCACTCATCATATTCATCATCTAAATCTGGCTCTACCTGATCTGTAGTAGCCGCAACCACTGTAACATCTGCCGATGCATAAACTAAGCTTGAATCTCCTGCCATAAGATTCATAGATGATACTGCTGAGAAAACACCTGCTGTTCTAGCTGGGGTAACATCTACGTCTGTCTTTGATACTTCCTGTGGCGCGTTCACGTATGCACCTGTGAATAAAAGCATCATTGCTAAAGCAAGAGCTCCGCCCTGCATATTACGCTTATTAAAGATTTTGTTGTTCTTTGCATAAATAGCAGTTAAGGTTTCGTTGAATTTACTCATAAGCCTCCGTCACTTTTTACAAAAGTTTTTTATTTATTACAACTTTGTTACGAAGGCTAATATAACATTCTTACAAATTTTTGTCAAATCAGGTCGTCAATACAGTCCCAAAGCTCCTGATATTTGACTGGTTTTTGGATGCAATGCTTGGCTCCCATAAGCTTATATTTAAGCAAATCTGCCTTTGGTCGACCAGAGCAAACGATGATTTTTGCCTTGCTGTCTAAGGATAATAATTTCTCAATCAGCCACTCGCCGCCAATACCACCCTTCATAAGGATATCTGTGATAACTATGTCTGGATGCATTTCTTCATATAACATATAGGCGTCGTAGCAATCACCAGCCTGCAGGATTTCTACACCATCCTCTTGGGACAATAATCGCTCTAGTGTTTTAAGTGCAAAAATTTCGTCATCAACTATTAAAACTTTCATTCCAGTTCCTCTTCCCCGTACGAGTTAGTATATCTTGATTTTATCATGTGATATGGTTCTTCGCACTATAAATTTGACTTTTTACTAGGTATTGGTATCATTTTAGATGTTGAATAAATTGTTTGAAAAGAGGTATTTCTTCTTATGAAAAAGATAGTTATGACAGGTGGAGGAACTGCAGGTCACGTTACACCTAATCTTGCCCTTGTTCCTCTTCTTAAGGAAAAGGGATACGAGATTTTTTACATCGGTTCCTACAATGGAATCGAGAAAAAGCTGGTGGAAAATGCCGGCATTACCTATTATGGTATCTCATCTGGTAAGCTTCGCCGCTACCATGATTGGAAGAATTTCACTGATCCATTTAGAGTAATCAAGGGGTTTTCTGAGGCCAATCAGTTACTTAAGCACATCCAGCCTGATGTAGTATTTTCTAAGGGCGGATTCGTTTCAGTTCCTGTAGTTATGGCTGCTGCAAGACAGCACATTCCTGCAATCATCCACGAGTCTGATATGACTCCAGGACTTGCAAACAAGCTTGCTATTCCTTTCGCATCAAAGGTATGCTGCAACTTCCCTGAGACTATGCAGTATCTTCCAGATGGCAAGGCCGTACACACAGGCTCTCCTATTAGAAAGGAGCTTTTCTCTGGAAACCGCGAGGCTGGTCTTGCATTCACAGGATTTTCTGCTGACAAGCCTGTAATCCTTATTATGGGCGGAAGTATTGGTTCTAGATTCATTAATAATGCAGTTTGGGATTCACTTGATACTTTACTTGAGAAATTCCAGATTGTTCATTTAGTTGGTAAGGGAAATATCAACAATGATTTGGTTGGTCGCACTGGTTATCAACAATATGAATTCATCAGTGAACAGCTTAACGACATTTTTGCAATGACTGACCTTATGATTAGCCGTGCTGGTGCAAATTCTATCAGCGAGATTTTGGCGCTTAAGATTCCTAACATCTTAATTCCACTTTCAGCTGCTGCAAGCCGAGGCGACCAAATCCTCAACGCAGAAAGCTACAAGAAGCAGGGATTTTCAACTGTTCTTCAGGAAGAGGAGCTTACAGGCGAATTGCTGGTTAGCTCTGTTGAAGATGTGTACGCACGCAGGGATGAGATTAAAGAAAAAATGGCATCCAGCAAGTTACTGGACGCCAATAGTACTATTCTTGATCTTATTTTAAATGCTTAATTTCTTTACAACCTCAGCAGTTTCAGCATCGCTGAAGCTCTGATGATCCCATTCTTTGATGGCGCCGTCGCCAGCAAATCTTGGAATAACATGTACATGAAGATGGTGAACTGTCTGTCCGGCAGCTTCACCATTATTTTGTATGATGTTGATTCCGTCGCAGCCTAATTCCTTCATCATTTTGTTTCCAATCTTCTTGGCAAGTGGAAGTGCCTTTGCAAGCACATCATCATCTGTCTCTAAAAGATTAGCGAAATGATTCTTTGGTAAGATAAGTGCATGCCCCTTTGTTGCTGGAGATGCATCTAAAATGACCTTAAATTCATCATCCTCGTAGATTGAGTTTGTAGGAATATCTCCATTTGCTAACTTACAAAAAATGCAATTATTGTCCTTCATTTCATTATCCTCCTATTGATTAGCTAAAAGTAAATATTTCATCAAGCATTCTAAGGGTTCTGAAATTGCCTTTGGCAGTCATATCTCCTACCGAAAATGCTCGCTGGAAAGTCTCACGTCCTGCAACGATGTTGTCCATGATGTTGGAATTCAGCTTCATGTAAACATCGATGTTGTCTTCCTTGCCGTAGCGACAGTCCATCTGCTCGCCAGATACATTAACAAAAAGAGGTAACTCCTTTCCATCTATCATAAACAGGTACTTGGCGTTAAATTCAGGATTTCCCCTAAACTGTACCTTGAAATCGTTGATATACTCGCCGGCGCTGTCTTCCTTTTTCTCGCCCATCATATTTCTGAACATACTGGTAAGGTCGGCAATATCAGCCTTCTGTGTCTGAACATATTCATCGTCAGATACGAACTTGGACAGCTGCTCTGATTCCTGTGGAGAAAGCTCCAGCTGTGTGGTGCGAAGGATGCTTCTTGTGACAGCCTGATTGCTGGTTGGCAGGCCCTTTGTATGCTGAGAAATGGTGCGATACAAGGTCTCCACTTTCTTTTCGATGATATGGGCATACTCTGTGTTTTCGCGGAATTCCTTAACATCCTCTACATAGCCGCAAAAGCCTGAGCATGGCAATCCACCCAGGATTTCCCAGGCATTTTCCAGTGTAACCATGGCTTCGCGCTCACCGTAGGTGGTGGACATGACCACTGGCTGCATATAGGTGGTGGCAAGTGCAGTCTTGTCCGCATATAGCCAGCACGCATCTAGGAACTGATTCATGTAACCGCCGATGCCAAGCCATTCAACTGTGGTGGCAAGGATGATTCCATCAGCATCCTTAAGTGTCTGTGGAAGCATAGATATGGTGTTCTTCTGCTCGTAGATGTTGTAAAGCTTAACCTCTACCTGAAGCTCTGTCAGCACCTGCTCCATTTTGTTAATTACGTATAGTGTTGGGTCCTCTAATAGACCACGCCCTCCATAGTAAATATTTACCTTCATTTATTGCCCCTCTTCATCCTGTTTGTTACTTAAAAGTATAGATTTTTTCCTGTTTTGAATCAAGGTCTCAATTCCATAACATAGGAATGTAAGGATGAGCCCTGCCAGCAAACCGCCGATATGCCCCACATTATCGGTGCCGGCTGTAGCGAATCCGAAATAAAGCGTAATTGCCGCCATGAACAACATTCTTTTAGCGCTGATGCCCTGATATTTTCCCTTGTGAACAAGAATCACTATAATCATTCCGCCTACAATACCAAAGATTGCCCCGGAAGCACCGGCAACAATATCGTTTTTTCCCATAAGGCACAGGTAAAAGAATGATAAAAATGAACCGGCTAGTCCGGAGCCTAAATAGATTCCAAGGTAACGCACTGGCCCTACAGCCCTTTCAAAAATCTGTCCTAATAAAAATAGAAGCAGCATGTTGTTAGCCAAATGCTGTATCCCAAAATGCATGAAGGTGGCTGTAAAAAGCCTATACCACTGTCCCTCATATAAAATAAGATACGGATTCATTGCGCCATTATTTAACATAAAGGCGCTATCCTCCGTATCTCCTAAAAATTCCAACACAAGAAAGACAATTATATTAATTGCCACTAAAATAAAAGTGATTGGTCCGTTCTTTGGATTTAAATATTCGTTAGTTTCCTGTTTCAAACTTATGCAAGCATTTCCTGTGGCATTCTATGCAAAAGATTGCTCATGGCCACCTTATGCTCTTCCTCCATCTCTGTAAGTGGAAGTCTTAGGCTTCCTACATTAAATCCTAACATATTCATAGTGGATTTAACAGGGATTGGATTTACTTCACAGAAAAGTGCATCTACTAATTCAAGGTAATCAAGCTGAAGCTGTCTTGCCTTTTTCTCGTTGCCGTTTAAATACTCCATAACCATGTCGTGAGTGCCCTGAGGTGCTACGTTTGAAAGCACCGAAATAACACCAACTCCGCCAAGAGAAAGTATTGGCACAATCTGATCATCGTTACCTGAATAGATATCCAAGCAGCCTCTGCAAAGGCTGGCAAGCTTTGTTATCTGTGAAATGTTACCGCTGGCTTCTTTGATACCTACGATATTTTTGAACTCAAGTGCAAGCTTTAAGGCTGTTTCTGGAAGTATGTTGCAGCCTGTGCGGCTTGGCACATTGTACATGATGATTGGAAGGTCGATTGCCTTTGCAATTGTAGAATAATGCTGGTACAAGCCCTCCTGTGTAGCCTTATTATAGAAAGGTGTAACGATAAGAAGTCCATCTACACCAAGCTTTTCAATCTTCTTTGAAAAATCGATTACAAGCTTTGTTGAGTTTCCGCCGCTGCCTGCGATAACTGGGATGCGATGGTTAACTCTTTTTACTGTAAAGTCGATGACAGAAAGCTTTTCTTCCTCGCTCATTGTGGCATTCTCACCTGTAGTGCCGCACACAATAATAGCGTCGGTATGTCCTTCAATCTGTCTATCAATAAGAATTCCTAGCATGTCATAATTTACGGTCTCGTCTTCATTGAATGGAGTGATTAATGCTACTCCTGCGCCCTTAAATAATGTCATTGCCGTCCTCCTTCACAATATCCGCGATAAGCTCGCGCTCGTCCATGTGGTGCTTAACACCCTTAATTTCCTGGTAATCCTCGTGGCCCTTACCTGCAAGCACCACAATGTCCCCTTCCTTTGCATTTACAAGGCAATAGCGGATTGCTTCCTTGCGGTCAGGGATAGTTACATATTCGCCATCGGCTTTCTTTACACCGATTAAGATGTCGTTAATGATGTCCATTGGCTCTTCGTTACGTGGGTTGTCTGATGTAACAACTGTAAGGTCTGCAAGTTTTGAACTAACCTGCCCCATCTCGTAACGACGGCTCTTAGCACGGTTACCACCGCAGCCAAAGAGGCAAACCAATCTGCCTGGCTCGTATGCCTTAAGTGTTGTAAGAAGGCTCTCAAGTGCCATGGCATTATGTGCATAGTCAATCATGACTGTAAATTTTTTTGAAACTGGGACAAGCTCGATACGTCCCTTTACATGAACATCCTTGAGAGCTGCCTTGATTTTGTCCTCTGCAACATCAAACTGCTTGCAAATAGCAACTGCAGTAAGTGAATTGTAAACAGAGAATGTTCCTGGCACATTTACCTCAACATCCATGTTTTCCTTGCCAGCGATGTGGTACTTAACGCCAAGTGCACCGTGCTCCTTAAGAAGCTCTACGTTTTCAGCAACAAGGTCGTTATCCTTACCGTAACCGTATTTGATAACATCGCAAGTATGTCCCTCAAGGATGCCATCGATGTGCTCGCTGTCTCCGTTGAAGATACCCACCTTACACTGCTGGAAAAGTAAGCTCTTGCAGTGCATGTAATCTGCGAAATCCTTGTGTTCGTTCTCACCAATGTGGTCTGGCTCAAGGTTTGTAAATACGCCAATATCAAAAATGAAGCCTGAAACTCTGTGAAGCATAAGAGCCTGTGAGCTTACTTCCATAACAACAGCATCAAGTCCTGCATCAACCATCTGACGGAATAATTCCTGTACTCGATAAGATTCAGGTGTTGTGTTAACAGCTGGAATACGCTCCTCACCAACGATTGATTCGATAGTGCCGATAAGACCTGTCTTAATACCAGCCTTTTCAAGGATTGACTTAACCATGTAAGTAGTAGTGGTCTTACCCTTTGTACCAGTGATACCGATGGTCTTAAGCTCCTTTGCTGGATGACCAAAGTATGCAGCTGAAAGAATAGCCAGTGCCTGGCGGCTGTTTTTAACCTTGATGTATGTGATGCCATCTACTGGCTCCACGTCCTTTTCAATGATGATTGCAGTAGCGCCCTTTTCGATTACATCAGGGATGAAATCGTGTGCATCTCTCACTGTACCTGAGATGCAGACAAACACGCTATCCTTCTCTACCTTTCTAGAGTCGTATACTAATGTGGAGATTTCTTTATCAAGCTCTCCTGCATATAATTCATAATCTAATTCTTCTAATAAATCTCTTAACTTCATTATTTATCCTTTCAATCTAAGCCTTCCCCTTGAGGGGAAGGTGCCCGAAGGGCGGATGAGGTGTCTTTGACTGATGAGGGTCATACCTAGCGCCCTCTATACCTCAATCTCTCCACTAAACACCTCCGTCGCCGGTCCCGTCATAAACACATGATTACTCTCACGATCATACTCAATAGTAAGATCACCACCACGAAGATGCACCAGCACCTTATCCGCAGTCTTTCCATTTAAGATGCAAGCCATCACACATGCGCAAGTACCAGTTCCACATGCCCAGGTCTCAGCACTGCCTCGCTCCCACACTCGCATGTTAGCCTCTGTTCTGCTAATAATCTGAACAAATTCTGTATTGGTACGCTTTGGAAATCTCTCATGATTTTCAAAAAGCGGTCCATAAGTCTCAAGTGGGAAATTTGCTGTATCATCTACAAACACAACTGCATGTGGGTTGCCCATAGAAACACAGGTCATGTTCCAGGTCTTTCCACCTACCTCGATTGGCTCATCGATGACCTTGTCCCCATCAGCCACAACTGGAATCTCAGCTGGTGTAAGGATTGGCTCGCCCATATCTACGCGCACCTGCTGTACCTTACCATCTTCTGGAAAAAGAATCAGTGTCAACACGCCAGCACCTGTCTCCACTGTAATCTCAGTCTTGTCTGTGAGATGGTGGTCATACACATATTTAGCAACGCAGCGGATACCATTTCCGCACATCTCTGCCTCTGAACCATCTGCATTATATATGTGCATTCTGAAATCTGCCTTATCAGATGGGCCAATTGTAATAAGGCCGTCTGAGCCGATTCCAAAATGTCTGTCACTTACTTTAATAGATACTTCTGCTGGGTTTTCAACCTTCTCTTCAAAAAGGTTTACATATACGTAGTCATTACCGCAGCCGTGCATTTTAGTGAATTTCATAGGATGTCCTTTCGAAACCAGTTAATTGTTCTAATCAAGAATTCTAATAATTATTAATTTGAAGTGCAATTAATTTATTAGATTCCTCACAGAACTGTCCTACTTTAATTTAAGTATACTCCGCACTTTTTGTTTCATCTAGTTAGATTAGTGCGCAAAATATTGCAAATAGTGCTCCCAGTGATATAATTCTAATTAGGAGGATGCCATGGAATCATATTCAAAAAAGGGCTATTTATACGACAATTTCAAGATTTTCCACCTGACAGATTCTAATCTTGGGGAAATTGATTTTCATTATCATGATTTCCACAAGGTGCTTATCCACCTGTCAGGGAATACTTCATATTCTATAGAAGGTCAGACCTTTGATTTGGAGACGGATGATATTGTATTTGTAAATGCAGGGGAAGTGCACCGTCCTATTTTCCATGATGATTCCCCTTATGAGCGTATCATCATTTATATTTCCAAGGATTTTCTGGCTGAGTATAGTCAAGCTGACAATGATTTATCCTATTGCTTTAGAAATGCTATAGAAAATGGTTCCCATGTTTTGCGACTTCATTCTTTTAAGAATTCCAGGGTGGCTGCCACGGTAGCCAGGCTTACTGCAAACCTAGGTATAGATGCCTATGCTAACGAACTATTGATGCAGGTGCTCTTTCTTGAATTTATGGTAGAGCTTAATCGTGCTGCCATCAGCGACGAGATTAAATACATATCTACTAATTATGCCGATTCAAAGGTAAGCGAAATCATTCATTATATTAATGAACATTTAAAAGAAGATTTATCTGTGGATGCTATTGTGGGAAAGTTCTATCTTTCCCGCTACTATCTCATGCATACCTTCAAGGATGAAACTGGCTACACCATCGGCAACTACATCACCATCAAACGCTTAGCCCTAGCTCAGTCATTAATAGACGCTGGCAAGCCAATCGCTGATGCCGCAGAACAATCTGGCTTTGGTACCTATTCCACTTTCCTGCGTGCATACAAAAAGACCTATGGCACAAGCCCTAAGAAAAGGCTTACGTCACAGGCCTCGCTGTCGTTTTAGTCTAAATCTGATGCTGAACAAACTCCTTAAAAAATGGAAGAGCAAAACATAATCTTCCATAGGCCCCATCTGACTTAAGAATCCCGGAGTTTTCCAACGTACTTTGATATGATGAAAAATTATTTGAATCCATCTGGATACTCTCTCTTACTGTCTTAACAGATACATTATCCTCAAAACCCGAAATTGCTTCTGTTACCTTTTGTTCTGCAGGGGATAATTCTTCCCATATCTTCTCATAAGAACTTTCTTCAAGGCTGGTCTTATACTCAAAAAGAATTTTATCATCAACTGCTTTCTTTTTTGATTCAAATAAATAATAGCCCAGTATCTGAAATCCATATGAATATCCGTCAGTTAGCTTCGCCATCTTAAACGATTCTGCCTCACCTATTCCAAAAATCTCTTCATATTGCTTTGCCATTCGCCTCATGTTTAACGCGCTCAGTGATACCTTAGGCGCTCTCTTTAAAAATGTTTGTGAGCGATTATTCTGCAAGGCTCTAACATTCTTATATAAGCCTGTCATTAATACAAACACAGGTAATTTTTCTCGTAAGCAATGCTGATAATAAGTTGTAAACTCCCTTACATTCTGTGAATTAATCACTTCATCTATTGTTATTAATACTTTGATATCATGCTTTGCCAATGTTTTTAGCATAGAATCTATATCAAGCTGTATATCTGAATATTTTTCATCTTTATCAAGTGAGATAGATACTCCTTTTATCGAGACATCGAATTTAACCTTTGGAAATTTTCCCTGTGTTTTCTTATATAAATTTGCCGCAAGCGAATTTAACATATCTGTCTCTACATTTAGATCGATATGAAGCCATTTTTTATCTTCTGCAAGTCTATGAGAAACAGCTGTCATCAGTACAGTTTTTCCTGATCCTCTTGCGCCAAGTAACAAATACATATGTGTAGACGGTATTTCCGAATTAAATGTATTTATTATTTTGTTCTGTTCTTCTGTTCTAGGAATGTATAAATTTGGTTCTGTTCCAAAATCTAAGCTAAACGGATTATTCATAGATGACCTCCTCGTATTACAACTTATTACATGTTTATAATCATCTTACAACTTATTACAGGTTTTATTTTATATTACAACTTATTACATGTTATTACAACTTTTATGCTAACTTTCTTCTACAAAAAAGACCTGTGCCCTCATCCCTTGTAAAAGGCTGAGTCACAGGCCTCGCTGTCTCACTATCTACTTAAATACATCACATCGATTTGAAATTAAGCTAATTATTTCCTCCTGCTCTATTCATCTAACTTGCTCCTATCTATTTCTCCAGGTACAGCTTCCATGCCAAACATGCTTAACGCTTGGTTCACCTTGTCAAGGCGCACCGTCTCCTTCCCCTGCTCTAATTCGCGCACAAAGCGAAGGCCGAGCCCTGCCCTCATGGCAAACTCCTCCTGTGTAAGTCCTGCTTTTTTTCTTTCAGTTTTTATGTATTCTCCAATAGTATTCATAATATAAATATATACCCGATAAGGTATAATTTCAATAGTTATAGTACTATTTATACCTTATCGGGTATATTGTGTTCTTTCTAGGAGGATTTTATACCCGTTAGGGTATATTATCTTCTTCCCTTATTGATATATAGACCTATCTACAGCGAGATATTTATCATTCTCTCTCAAATCTCTTGCAGTTGGATTTATTAACAACACATAGCTAATCTTATTGTTTTGCGAATCCATAAGGGCATATTCAAATACTTTATTTGTGCTTCCTGATGGATCTTCATAATTAGTGACTTCTTCGCCATCAAATAAAACATATGCTGGATATTCATAAGTGTCAGCATCAAAGGTCGTGTAACTTATTTCTTCATCCTTAAGTCGAGCCTCTTCTGCTTTATAATCATCTTCTGAATACTCTGCTTCCAAAGTTACATATCCGCTATCATCATCTCTACTATATTTGAAATATCCATCCTTCACACTGCTAATATTCTTTGGGAATACAAGTAATCCGGATATTCCTGCAAAGGCATTTTCCAATTCCACCTTGTTGTAAGATTTTAGTCCGTAGCTTATGCTATGCCCCTTATACATAGGTGGCTGATATATATTATAGGCAGTAGATTTTTCATCAAGATAATTACTATATCCACCATTTTCTAATGTCAGACTTTCCTCATAATCTGTAGGAAGATATTCCTTAGGAATCTTTTTTAAGCTTTTCTCAGATGTCCTATAGGCAACATAAATATATGCAATGCTATTATCTCCCAAATCCATAGCATACTCATATGAATAATCATTATGGTCAATTGCTATATAGACTGGATGGGCAAATCTATCTGAATTATCGTAAATCAGTTTTTTCTCTCTATCATCATATTTTGTATATGTTTGTGACGATTGAGAAAGTCTTTCGATTTCGCTTTGATAATCCTCATCACTATACTGACACTTAAGATACACTTCATAAGTTGGGTCATCCCAGGTATCCTGAAATGAATTATAAAATTCAGGCTTGCTATCCTGCTCAAATGCGCTTTCCGGCACCTTCTTTGGGAAAGTCAAAAACTCTGTCCTGGCTTTTCCATATTCACGAGTCGTGTTTTCCTTCATTGTCTGCTCGTACTTTTCTATACCCTTTGTAACCTTAGGAGGACCTCCAAAGAAGAATACTAATATTAATATAAAAATGGCTGCAATTACAGTAATCAATCCTATTACAAGCCCAGCCAATATTCCTATAGCTATCTTAAAACCTTTTTTCTCTAACATGTCTTTCTCCTGCCTCTATTCACAAAAATATACAAAATACACTACCAAAGCAACAAATGCTCCTATCGGTATCATCGCACCTATCATCATTCCAATGAGATAGTATTTTCTTCTTTGCAATGATGCTATAAATTTGTGCCCTCTACTTTTCTTTTCTAGTTCATTTATTTCGATTTCCTGCTCCAATTGTTTTAGCTTACCTTTACAGTGGTTACAAGATTCAAGATGATTTTCTACCATAAGCTTCACCGAATCTGTTAACACCTCATCCCTGTATGATGGCAGCAAATCTTCTATTATTTCGCATGATATTTTTTCCATCACAATACTCCATTCGTTAAAATGTAGTTTATAATTACTACAACTATGATTGCAAAGAAAAGGTACCCCAGCACTCCTAAGAATATTTTAAGAAGGATAGGGATTTTAAATCTCCTCTTTCTTTTTACTGGGTTTGGTAGCTGCATATCTGCTGTCATTGCCTCATAAATTTCCTTGCATTCTTCGCATGTTTTAATATGCTCTTCTATAAATTTCTTCGATGCCTCACTTGCTTTTCCATCGATATAAATAGGAAGAAGATCTGCCACTAAATCGCATTCAATATTACTCATATTCGCACATCTCCTTTCCTATTTTTGCCTTGCCACGATAGAAGGTTACCCTGGCCCAGTTTTCTGTCTTGCCCTTCAGTTCTCCTATTTCCTTGAAGGAAAGCTCACCTCGTATCCTATAAAGCATCACATCCTTTGTAGTGCTATCTAGCTTTTCGATAGCCGCATACAATGCCTTGTTTGTTTCATTTTTGATGTACATCTCCTCAACCAGCTCACCAGTGGGTATCTCCATGGCTTCTTCCATTGGAAGCTGTTTGAATTTATTGCTTTTTTCAAGATGCTGCCAGAAGGTGTATTTTGCTATCTGGCATAGCCAGGTTGAAACCTTTGCATCACCTCTGAATGTATCGCTTCGTCTTATTGCACGAAGGAAAGTCTCCTGAGTTAGGTCCTCGGCCAAGTCCCTATCTCCGTTAGTAAGTGTCAGAAGAAAGCCTAGCACAAGCTGATAGTATTCTTCGCACATATTCTTGATGTTCAAGCTTTCTTCCTCCCTTTTTATTTGCTTTCACTACATTAGTCCGATTATGTAGAATTTTGTTACAAACTTTTTTATTTTACTTTTAAAAGATTATCATATCATCTGCCTGTAACATAGTAATTTCAGGTCAAAATTCAACAATTTTAATGACTTGGGAATTCAAGAATGATATTATATTTTTATATTATTTATAGGGAGGAAAAATCATGAGTAATTTTTCAGTTGCGGATGAAATCAAAAAATACAAAGATTTGTTAGATCAGGGTGTTATTACCCAGGAAGAATTCGAGCAGAAGAAATCAGAGCTATTAAAATCTCAGCCAGCTACTTCTGGCAGCACTCCTGGCATGTCAGCTCAGACTACTGGCATCGTAGCTTATCTTACTTGGATTGGCTTCATAATCGCTATTCTTATAGGTGACAGAGAACATGCAATGTTCCATATCAATCAGGCACTTGTTATTAATCTTTTCTTCTTCCTTGGATGGATTCCTGTTCTTGGATGGATTTGGTCAATCATCATGGTTGTACTTTGGATTATTGCTTTAATTGGCGCATGCAACGGTGAAGAACGTCCAGTTCCTATTCTTGGTGGAATTAAAATTTTAAGCTAAATACCATAAAAAAGAGTCGACGGTTCAATTCGTCGACTCTTACAATTCTTACCATACGTAGCTTGCTATGTATTCAGTTTTTTCTGGGGCCAAAATACCAGGGTCTGCCTGCTTGAATGTAAGCTTTTTGCCCTCTTCTCGGCACTGGTTTTCAAAATGATAAAGAGCAATTCCAAGGTCTACCTTCTGTAAATCATAAGTTCCATTGTCGTAGCCCTTATCCTTTTTCTCATAGAAATGTGCAGCATTTTCTGTAACCACTACTCGCCATGGCTGCTTGTTTACAGCTGATGGCGCAAGGCGAACTGCTTCGAGAGCTGTCTTAATTCCAAGTTCATCCGCCTTAGCTTCTGTAAGTGGCGTTTCAAAGCTGTTTGCAAAAAATAATTCTGAAAAATCATATCTGCTATCAGCCTTTACGCCCTTTCGCATAAGAACTTCCTTCATGCCCATTTTATCTGCTGTATATCCTATAGGACTCATACATGGCATGATTTCATCTTCCTTAAGATTAGAAGCTTTTTCAAACTTATCCCTTGGCATGGTGCCACCAATCCAAACTGTGCCAAGATTCTTGCTTACTGCGTACATCAATAGCTCTTCAAAGCTGTAACCGTATGCAACATCTGAGTTTGTTCCCTTTTTCACTTTAGCAGCGATATATTCCTTTTCACCAGAGAGAACCGGGCTAGAAAGACCATGTTCATCCTTATTCAAGAATACAAACTCAACAGGGATGTTATATGGATTTACGATGCTCCCTGCATATTCCTTCAAATCATCTATTACTTCGTTGCCTATACCTTTGCCATCAAAGGTTCGTACACTTCGTCTGTTTTTTACGTCATCAATAAACATATTTAGGTCCTCCCGTAGTATATAGATTTCACACTATTCGATAGCATGCAATATTATTTTACATACTATCCTATTTTAATCATTAATTCAATCCCACTACGGATATTTTTATATTATCTTTCGATTTTTACGTAAACCACGTAAGCTAAGCTTGTTTATTTATATTAATATGTTAACATTGAAACTAATAATCACATAGGGGGTTCAAAATGAATATTCGAAGAGCTAGTGAAAAAGATATCGACAGCTTGATTAAGCTATTACAGGAAGTGCTTGAAATTCATGCCAATATCAGACCTGATATTTTTATTTCAGGGACTACCAAATATACACGAAGCGAGCTGATTGAGAAGCTTGCTAACGATGAAGAGCCAATCTACGTGGCCGTAGATGAGAATGATGATGTAATGGGTTACGCATTTTGCGCCCTCAGAAATCAGCCTTTCTCCACCAACATGGTTCCTTTCAAATCACTTTATATCGATGATCTATGTGTTGATAGCAACTACCGTGGTCAGCATATTGGCGAGCAGCTTTTCGAATATGTTAAAGCTGAAGCAAAGCGCCTAGGCTGCTACGAAATCACTCTTGCTGTGTGGGCAGGAAATGATGGCGCTGAAAGATTCTATGATAGAATAGGTTTCAAAACTAAAGAACGTATTATGGAATACATCTTATAAAAAACAGATGGCTCAAAACCGGGCCATCTGTTTTTGTGTATTGTTAGAATGAAAGTACTACACTCCACAATGCTTTTTCATCAAGGATATCCTTAGCTTTATCTGTCTCTAATTGCTGTCCTTTTATTTCATCCATATAATCATAATAATCACAAACATATAGCATAATTTCTGAAACATCATGACCTTCAACTGGAAGCATATTCATATTATTCACGGCAGACATGTGTTTTCCATCCTTATCCAAAGCAACAACTATATAATTAGCATTAGGATCATCATAATCTAGCTCTAATTCAAATGGCGTCTTGCTGACGGTAATCTTGCTAAGTCCTGAAACTCCTTCAACATCAATAGCTCTTGTTGTAGTATTTTGTCTATCCACATTTACTTCAAAGTTAAAATGCCAAGGTCCGTCAATCCACCAATTCTCATATTCGTTTTTCCAGCCCAGTGCATCTCGCTCGTCTACAGTCAGCTCTGAAGCGGCTGGATTATTAATATCTGTCACAATAGAATTTAGGTCGAAGTCTACAGTAAATGAGTCTGGTAAATCATAATGAGAAACTGGTGTGTCCGCATCTGTACTATACTCATTAGACTCTAAAACATCTTTTGAATAGTAATTAAGCACGTATGATAAATCGACCTTAACCACACCCTGGAAGGTATTATCATCAATAAATTCACCATTCAGGTACTCTAAAGAATTGTTATTCAAACTACTATCTTCTGTTTCAAAGCTATATTTTAGCTTAGAATCGAAAAGATAGAACATATACATATCTTTATTATCCAAATCAGGATACATCTGGCTGATAGGGAACGACTCTTTACTTTCCACTATCATACTGATGTACATAGCCTTTTCGTCGCAGTAAATATCTTGAAGTGTAACTGTGTTTCCATCTACTGTTTGTGTCAGCGCTACTGCCTCGTTCAATGAGTCTGATGCTATAGGATTTGCGTATTTTTCATAATCTCCGCCAAACCCAAGCTTGTGACCCAAGCTAGAAAATACATTTCCTACAACAGGAACCTCCTCAGCAAAAGTAGGATTTGTAATGCATACTCCAGAGAAAACTACCACGCCAAATACTGCAGCTGTTGCTACGATTGTTTTTATTAGTCTGAAACTTCTTTTTTTCATTGTCCTCTCCTCTTCCTCATAAATCTGAGTAAAGGCAAGGTCTACTTTCTCCTGAACTATTGTAGGAATCTCAGCATCAGATATTATCAATTTCTTTTTATCCATTTTACTGTCTTCCTTTCTACTCAACTATCTCGTAATATCTGGCCAATCGCTCTCGGCCACGTTTCAATCTTGTTTTGACGGTATTTGTTGGAATATCTAGCACTCTAGAAATTTCATCCAAGGAATATCCCTGCCAATAAAACATAATTATGATTACTCTGTATTTTTCCTCAAGCTTGCCTAAAGCCTCTTTGAGTTCTAAATTACAGTTATCCTCATAGGTAGGTTCTTCCCATTCGTTTAACTCAACCTGAGCCTGCTTCTTTCTGATGATGTCATAACAATTATTCATGAGAATCTTTGTAAGCCAGGTCTTAAAATACTTGTTAAACTTAAGTGTATCGATTTTCTCCCAACAATTAAGGATAGTCTCTTGGATGGCATCTGCCACATCCTCATCATTCATAAGAATTGCCAGTGCCACCTTGTACATATCCTGCATGTGTCTGTTAATCAGTTCAGTAAAAGCATCCTTATCACGCCTCTTCGCTCTTACTATAAGTTCATTTATGTCTCGTTTCTGCATTTGATGCAGCCTCCTGTTGTGCACACAGTATTAAGAATAATCAAAGCGTCCTTCAATTGTTCTTACATACATTAGACGTGTAAGGAATGAAAAAGTTTCACATATTTTAATTTATGTGAAACTTTTAATGTAAAAAAGTGACTACTCATAATCTGGCTGGATTGAATAGTCACTAATCAATTTATCTCTAATTTTGTATAACTATTGTTTGTTGTTATTCTATATTTGTATTCTACATCTGAGAAGTCGTCATTTGCAGATGTGACGTAAGTATGATTAAACTGCTCTTCAGTCTGCATATAATAATAAACACCATTAGGTTTATTCCCATTTTTCTCCTGTATATAGCTAATTACTTCCTCTGCAGCTTTTAAAGCATCCTCTTCTTTTTCAAAAGGATCAACCATGCATATGTATGTTGTAGCTGATGCTCTGGATAATGCATCCCCTTCTCCTTCTTCTAGGATATTTATTGTTGAAAACACCTCAAATTCAGTTTCTGGGAACTTATCTTTTATACAATTTCTTATTTCCTGTTCATATTCGGTCATCGACTGTAATTCTAGGTAATCATCGGTATAAGTTACTTTTTTTGAATCAGATTTAGTTACACTTTTAACGGTTACTATGCATTCACTGTCATCAACAGGATAAACTTCTAATGATGGAGCCTCAATACCTGTTGAGTCTGCATAAAATTTATAAAATTCAAATTCCTTATCATATTTATTTTCTATATAATCTAGCATTAAGCCAATGTTTCTAATATTTATTTGCTGCATAGCATCCAACTCATCATAGTTTTGTGGAAGCCCAGCTTCTTTTAATATTTTTTTCTGCTTTTCAGATAGCACTACTTCGTCCTCATGCCTTATTGCTACCACTTCTTCATCCTGTTTTTCAGTTTTTGCTGAACATGCCCCCAACATACAAGCCATTGTAATATATGCCAATAAAATATATATTTTTCTCTTCATCTAATTTCCTTCCTCGCCATCAAAAAAATCGCTAGTTTGATTACTTTTCATAATATTATCCTTTAATTTACATTATAATTTTTATATTCATATAAACTATTTGTATTATAAATATTCCAGAAAAGCGTAACAAGTTTTAACTAAAAAACAACCGCAAGTTACATTTTATTTTTTGTAACTTGCGGTTGTTTTTTTAGTTAAGCTCTATATTTAATTCTTCAATCTCATCAATGATTCCACCGATGTAATCGATTGTATCGATTAATGCTGCGTCTGTGGTTACGTCAACGCCTGCCATCATGGCAAACTCTACTGGAGCTACGGTGCCGCCTGCTGCAAGGGTCTTCTTCCAATCATCGACAGCTGGCTGTCCTTCCTTACGAATTCGCTTCATCACCTGAGTTGCGATTGTAAGGCTGGCGCTGTAGCTGTAAGAATAAAGTCCCATATAGTAATGTGGCTGGCGCATCCATGTGAGCTCGCAGCCTTCTGTAAGCTCTACCTCATCGCCCCAGAATTTCTTAAGGACGTTCTTGTAAATCTCGTTTAGTGTCTCAGCTGGAACTGCCTCTCCCTTATCAACAAGCTTGTAAACCTCTCTCTGATAAGCAGCCTCTAGGAGATGTGTTACAAAGTTGTGGTAGTAGGTGTTTGAAATCTGGGATGCAAGCACCCATCTTCTAAATCTCTTATCATCACCACTCTTTTCCTTCAGATACTCTGCCATGAGGAGCTCGTTTATGGTAGATGGCGCCTCCACCACGTAGTTAGACACCTCTGCATCAAGAGCACTCTGTGTCTGATTACATGTGTAGAAGTGGCCTGCGTGACCAAGCTCGTGAGCAAGTGTGAATACATCGCTCATTCTCTCGTTCCATGAAAGCAGGATGTATGAACCCTTCTGATATGGGCTTGCGCAGAAGCCGCCAGTAGATTTACCAATGTTCTGGGCAAAATCAATCCATCTTTCATCGTAAGCTGTTTCAAGCATCTTCACATACTCAGGTCCCATGATTTTAAGACCGTCAAGGATGTACTTCTTTGACTCCTCTATTGTAACGTGTGGGTCGTAATCTGGGTCGAGAGTGATTTTCAAATCTGCGTAGGTCATCTTATCAAGACCGTGTGCTTCTTTAAGAAGACGAGCATACTTTCTCATGTGAGGCGCAAGCTTCTCCATAATGATGTCGATTTGTCTATCGTACATCTCTCTTGTAACCTTCTGCTGGAAGAGAAGCATGTCAATTACACTATCGTATTTACGAAGGTCAGCAATAATCTTTTCTGTGCGAACGTGAGCGCCGTAGACTGTAGCTGTTGTGTACATGTAATCTCTAAGCTTGTTAGAGAATGCGCTGAAGGCTGCTCGTCTAACATCAGTGTCGCGCTCGTATTCGTAATTATCCTCGAAAAGGCTGTAGCCTAAAGGATGCTTTTCGCCCTTTGCTTCAAAATCAGGGAAGCTCATGTCTGCAAGCTTGCTGGTTTCGTAGATGTTGTATGGGGCATCAATTGTCTCTCTAAGGGAAGCCATTGCCTTTTCTGTTTCTGGAGATAGACGATGTGGCTTCTCTCTTTCGATATCCTGCAAGTGGCACTTGCCTACTGTGGCAGATTTGATTGCCTCTTCAATCAGCTCCACTGGCGCATCTGCGAGTTCGCTGTCGATGAATGAAAGGGCGCTATCTGCCTTTGCAAATTCTGCAAGGACGATTGACTGCTCCTTCTGAGCCTCAGCATCTGTGTAATCTACGGAAACGTTAAGGCTCACGTAGTTGTAAAGCAAATCAATCTGGCGGCCCCATTCGTTGTATTTTTCCATGCACGCATTGATGGTTGCGGCATCTGTAAGCTTGCCCTTGTATGTCTTTTCAATTTCTTCTGTTAATGATTTGAATTCCTCTAACGCCTTTTTCAAATCATCCTTTGTTTTAAAAATTCTTGATGTATCCCACTTTAGATTCTCTGGGATTTCACTTCTTTTCTTAAGTGTTTCAGCCATTATTCTTCTCCTTTTTGGTTATTTGATTTTATTATCTCTAGTTATCTGTGTTGTAGATTTTAGCTACTTCTTTTCGGTGGCCTCCGATAATGGTTACGGCTGCCACTAGTGCCAGCATGTTGACCGCAAATACGATAATTCTTTCATCCACTTTCTGTGCTAACAAGCCTGCAGTCATCTGACCAAGCAACAAGCCAACTGTTGTAATCAGCTGAAAAGCTCCGTTGTATCGGCCCTTCTTTTCATCCGGCACGTAGTTTTGTGTGGATGAAATTCGGATGGTGTAACTGGTAACTCCGGAAATTCCAGTGATGAAGCATACGGCTGCGGCCAATCCCACTGGTAAGAACATGTAAGTGCCTTCACCAAGGGCGATGATGATGTAGATTGCCATCGCCAGCATAAACTTGTATTTAGTAGGCAGCTTAAATTTATAATGAAGGCCACCGCCCACTGCTCTGCCTATAAAGCTCATGCCAAATACAAGGATGTAAAGGTACTCTCCGTTTGGAAAGTTTTGCTTATAATAAGGCAGGCAAAGCACATCCATGGCACCGCAGGCCAGCATGTTAATTCCGAAATATGCAACTATTGCAAGTAACGCTGGCTCGGAGCGCATATACTTTACGCCCTCTTTAATATCTATCAACATCTGATTGATTTTGCTACCACTGTTATCCACTTCGTTTTTACGTTTTTCGACATACTTTTCCTCATGGCCAATCTGCAGCTCAAAGACTGCCGCTATTGCAAAGCTCGCTGCGTTGATAATCATCAGTGGCCCGATTCCAACTAGATTATAAACAAATGTTGATACCGGCACCATCACAACCGTCATGGTTTCAACCATGCTGGAGATGGAATAGGCCTTTTGGAAATTGCCCTCTGTGATGAGCAGTGGATATAGGCTGTCGTAGGCAATCATGTAGGTACTTTGAATTATACCTAGGATAAACACTACAGCTCCAAACATTGGGAAGTTGAAGATTCCTTTCATCAATGTGATTGCCATCAATAGGTAGATTCCTGCGGATATGAAATCCAGGGTGTAAATCATCTTTTTTCTAGAAAATCTATCCAAGATTGCGCCAGAGATGATTGGTGTTACCAGCTGTGGCAATGTGAACAGC
The DNA here is from genome assembly GCF_900113655.1 of Pseudobutyrivibrio sp. OR37. GTDB lineage: Bacteria > Bacillota > Clostridia > Lachnospirales > Lachnospiraceae > Pseudobutyrivibrio. The sequence goes on from NZ_FOQF01000007.1 coordinate 96,232, forward strand.
ACCATGTAAATTGCATACAGCATTGATGAGTTAGTGTAGTCCAATACCATCAAGCTCATAGCAAATCCCATCATAGAATTACCTAGCATGGATATCACACTGCCAATAGTTATGATGGTAAAATCTCTAGTCCATAAAGTGTTTTGTTGTCGCGGGGTTTTTGTCTTAGTTGTGGTTGTTATTTCTGTCATATTCCCTCCGTGGCTCTTTTTGCAGTTTTTACAGTTATACAAAAAAATCCCCTTGAAGTGTATTACCTCAAGGGGATGCTGATTCGTATATACGATAACCTACTGGCTAGCTACAAGCCCAGATTATCTCTGCAAAAAGAGCGCATCATTCTTAAAGTAATTAGTTACAATTTTTAATTCTCTGCCATAATTATTCATCATGACACGCCCTCCTTTCTTCGCAATTTTTCTAGATTGTAGCATAAGCCTACTGGCCATGCAATAGTTTTGTTTAAAATTATGGAACTTTATTCTTGATTATATTTTTCGCAGTTTTCCGCGATTTTACTGGGCTATATCTCCATCTAATTCAACTACATAGTCCTTTTCAACACTCAGAACAAAGTTGTATTCCTCTATAGATTTTATAAGTTCATTTAATTCTTTGTCCGTCAAATCCTTTTTGGATGAAAGGGAATAACCGGAAATTGTGTTGTAGCTGTACTTTATTTCAAGGTTGTAGGAATCGCAAATCTGCTGAACCTGGCTTTCTGCTGTTCCTTCTTTTACCATCACAATTACTGTGTTATGGCTGTATTGTCTGGCGGAATCGTCTATTTCAGGGACTGTCAGGTCTCTATCTTTTAATCTATCTGCTGTTGTTCCTTCATCTGATTCTACCTTTTCAAATTCCACTTTCCCAGGCTCGCTTTCATCTTTTTTAGTTTTTTCGTCGTCTGATTCGTCTTTGCTATCTTTTGGTTCTTCTTTTGATTCGTCCTCTGATTTAGTTATCTCGTCAGCGGTGACTTCCTCTACTATCTGATTATCTGCCACATCATCCTCACCCTGGGCTTTACCGCAGGCTGTTATGGCTAATATTAATGTCGCTAAAAGTGCTAATAATTTAATCTTGTTCATAATCCCCCTCACAATTCCTGTCGTAATCCTCTTTATACATTATATGTAGAATTTTTCTAAAATATACTCGATACATGGCTAAATAGCAAGCTATTTTTTGTCGCAGTTATTTCTTTGTGCTTAAATGCATTTCTTTTGGATTTGTTTTTCTACTGTTTTGGTATTAAGCCCCTTTTTCGATGATTCCATTGATATCAACAAATTCTCTCCCAGCGCCAGGTTGCTTTCCTCATATCCATGAATCTTTTCCATGTTTTTGGTGGCATATTCTTCCTGATCTATCAGCCCCAAATGCTCCCAATACAGGGTTTCTCTAGTGCGCAGGTTCAGTACCGCAAAATCCGGACATGCCCTGCGCCCATTTGCAAGCTTAATCATCGGCTCATAAACATAAGGGATATTGTATTTATGAAACAAGTCCGCCAGTATCTTTTCCGACTTAGAACGCACCTGCTCCCCCTTCTCCGTGTAGATGTTGCCTTCTATCGGATAGGAATTCTGCCCACCCTTGTGCTCTTCATACCATTTTGCTATGAAGACTTCATCGCTTGGGATTATTGGGGTGATGTAGGGTTTCTTTGCAGATGGTTGCTTATTATATACTGCCTTGATTTCAGATAAATCGATTTCTCTGAGATTCTTAGCAATTCTAGTAAGCTTCTTTTGCATTTTAACTAACTTTTTATTTACTTTAATATCATAATCTCGTTGTATAAGGCTGGAATACTTTACTAAATCTGAAATCTTCAAATATTTCCTTGTATTCATTGCTCTATCAACACAATAGAATTGTTCATATCCTCGATTCATTGATGATTGAATATGAATATCTGCTATATTGTTATATTGTGCTATCTGCTTATTTGATATACGAAGCAGATTATTTACTTCTTCCAATTTGATATCTATTTTTCTTATTATTTCTTTCATTAGAACTCCTTTTAAATCTTTATAAATAATGTATTTCCTTTTAACAAATGTGAATTACAGTGTTATTGTATTTTTTATTCTAGACACTGTACTCATGGCGACCGCATTGCAGTGCAACTACTATTTTGTATAAAATAACTGTAATGATTATTGTCCCGTTACAGTGCCGATGATATTTTTTCATTTCTGACTGTAATAATTAGTTGTGCATTACAGTGTTCTCATTATTTTTCTATATAGCGCTGTAATGATTCATAATTTTTTACAGCGCCATTATATATTTATCTATATACACTGTAATCACTTTTCCATCCTTACAGCGCTAGCATCTTTTTTTCTATTTCCACTGCATTAAATCAATACTCCATACAGTGCTTTCTTCAAATCTCTGATTTGCACTGTATTTGTATCCTGTCCATTACAGTGCAAACTAGGATTTTTCCAATAGCACTGTATTCGGCAGATTTTTTAATCTTTTTTTCATATTCTAGTCTTTCACTGATTGGGAAAATGTGCAGCGGAGCCGCGAGAGCGGCTTCGCTGGTTAAGAATTTAAGTGATATTACTGTGATGCTATTTTTTCTGTAAAATGTCGACTGTGTGGGCGCTGGCGCCGAGCAAGTCGGCGCGCTCGCAGACGGCCATCTGATACTGTATGAAGGTCGCGAATTGCTCCTCAGAAAGAGCGTTGACCTCGCGGCGCATGTGATTCGCAGGGCCGTCTGGCGATATGATTTGTACGCGGGCTAGCTCGGCGTCCGAATTCAGCGACTCAATGTCCTCTGTTCTCATGAACGCGTACAAATCATCAGCGCCCGGCCGTACGTGGTAGGCTTCGTCCAGCTTTCCTTCAGCAATGTTCTCTAAGACGTGGCCCTCCTTGATTCCATAAGTAAGAAAGGCATATTCATTCATAACATATGCTACAAGAATATAGCCGCCAGGTCTTGTGACACGCTTGGCCTCGCGCAGTGCCTGAAGCTGTTCTTCTCTAGTCTTTAGGTGATACATTGGCCCAAACAAAAGTGTAAGGTCAAAGCTATTATCATCAAAACGCTTTAGCTTTAAAGCATTTCCCTGGAAGGCCTTCACGCCAGTGCCTTTGGCTTTAAGCATGCCAAGGTTGTGTTTTACCAGCTCAACAGCGGTAACATCGTAGCCCTCGTTCCAAAGGGGGATGCTGTAGCCTCCGGTGGCGGCGCCTATATCTAAAATCTTTATATCTGACTTCGCCTTAGGCTGTGCATCTGGCATTTCTTCGCCACGCTCTAGTATGTCTAGATATTTGTGAACGTATTTCATGGTTACTGTGAATTCCATGATGCCATGGCGCGACTTAAGGCGTTTGTCTTCGTTGAATTTGTTGTAGTATTCTTCTAAGTTTGTCATATTACCCTCATCCACCGCTAACGCGGTCCCCCTTCCCCCTGCTCTCAGGGGGAAGGCTATATCTTAAAAGGCCTCATACTTTGTATGAGGCCCCTAATCATTATATTATTTTGCTCTTCCGCAACACTGCTTATACTTCAGACCAGAACCACATGGACATGGATCGTTAGGGAAGACTTTCTTTTCCTTGCGAACCTTTGGTCCTGAAGATGCTGTGTCGTCTTTGTTTGTGCCTGTTACCTTGGCAACTTCTTCACGCTCTACCTTCTTTTCGATGCGGATGCGGTAAAGCATTGTAAGTGTATCGTTGATGATTGCTGCATTCATGGCATCAAGCATGTCGTAGCTAGCTGCCTTATACTCGTCTACTGGGTTACGGTTACCGTAAGCCTGGAGACGGATACCCTGACGAAGCTGTTCCATATCATCAAGCTCTTCCATCCACTTGCGGTCGATTACACGAAGGAGGATTACACGCTCAACCTCGCGGAACTGCTCTGGCTGGTCGAATTCCTTTTCCTTCTTGTCGTACATATCAAGTGCGATATCTGTAAGCTTTTCCTTAAGTTCCTTCTTGCTCTTGATGTTACCGATTGAAAGCTGAGTCATAACTGGAACTGGGATTACTGGGCAGAGGAGATGATTAAGCTCCTGAAGCTCCCAAAGCTCTTTTTCAACATCATCTGGAATAGTCTTTTCGATACACTCGTCTACCTTATCCTTAATCATGCCAAGAATCTGCTCGTGCATATCCTCGCCCATAAGTACACGGCGACGCTGCTTGTAAATAAGCTCTCTCTGCTCATTCATAACCTGATCGTAATCAAGCAAGTTCTTACGAGCTGAGAAGTTGTTTTCCTCTATCTTCTTCTGTGCCTTTTCGATGGCATCAGAAAGCATCTTGTGTTTAATCTGCTCGCCCTCTGGAACGCCAAGAGAGTTGAACATTGTGATGAGACGGTCTGAACCGAAGAGTCTCATAAGGTCATCCTCAAGTGAGATGAAGAACTGTGACTCACCAACATCACCCTGACGACCTGAACGTCCACGGAGCTGATTGTCAATACGACGAGATTCGTGACGCTCTGTACCGATAATCTTAAGACCACCTGCTGCACGTGCATCCTCGTCAAGCTTAATATCTGTACCACGACCAGCCATGTTAGTAGCGATTGTAACGGCACCATGCTTACCTGCCTCTGCTACGATTTCAGCTTCCTTTTCGTGGAACTTAGCATTTAATACGTTGTGCTCGATTCCTTCGCGACGAAGCATCTTTGAAACGAGCTCTGAAATATCGATATCGATTGTACCAACAAGTACTGGCTGTCCTTTTTCGTGAGCCTTCTTAACTTCCTCAACAACTGCCTTGTACTTTTCAGCCTTTGTCTTGTATACGGCATCATCATGGTCGATACGCTGAACTGGCTTGTTGGTAGGAACAACTACTACGTCCATTCCGTAGATATCACGGAATTCCTGCTCCTCTGTGAGGGCTGTACCAGTCATACCTGCCTTCTTATCATATTTATTGAAGAAGCTCTGGAATGTGATGCTTGCAAGAGTCATAGACTCGCGCTTAACCTCAACATGCTCCTTTGCCTCGATAGCCTGATGTAAACCGTCTGAATAACGACGACCTGGCATGATACGACCTGTGAATGAATCAACGATCATAACCTGACCATCACTTACAACATAATCCTGATCCTTAAACATAAGGTTGTGAGCACGAAGTGCGAGGATGATGTTGTGCTGGATTTCAAGGTTCTCAGGATCAGCAAGGTTTTCAATGTGGAAGAACTGCTCAACCTTTGAAACACCTTCTGCTGTAAGATTAACCACCTTGTCCTTTTCGTCTACGATGAAATCGCCAGTCTCGTTACGCTCAACGCCCATGATGGCATCCATCTTTGTGAATTCTGGAAGGTCCTCGCCTCGTTTAAGCTGACGAGCAAGTACGTCGCAAAGCTCGTAAAGCTTTGTAGACTTTCCTGACTGACCAGAAATGATAAGTGGTGTACGTGCCTCATCAATAAGAACTGAGTCAACCTCATCGATGATGCAATAGTTAAGGCCTCTCTGAACAAGGTCCTTTTCGTATACACACATATTATCACGGAGGTAATCAAAACCAAGCTCGTTGTTAGTGATGTATGTGATATCACAATTGTAAGCTTCCTGACGCTCCTCCTTTGACATATCGTTAAGAACAACGCCTACTGTAAGGCCTAAGAAACGGTGAACCTCACCCATCCACTCAGCATCACGCTTTGCAAGGTAATCGTTAACTGTAACGATGTGAACGCCCTTACCTTCAAGTGCGTTAAGGTATGCTGGAAGTGTAGAAACAAGTGTCTTACCTTCACCAGTACGCATCTCTGCGATACGTCCCTGATGGAGGATGATACCACCGATTAACTGAACACGGAAGTGCTCCATTCCAAGGGCACGCTTACCTGCCTCACGGACAACTGCGTATGCCTCTGGTAAAATATCATCAAGTGTCTCTCCCTTTGAAAGACGCTCCTTAAATTCTGTAGTCTTTGCACGAAGCTGCTCGTCTGTAAGTGCCTGCATCTCAGGTCTGAGGGCTTCGATTTTATCAACGATAGGCTTAATTCGCTTAAGCTCTCTATCGGAATGTGTTCCAAATACTTTGTCGATAATGCTCATTTTATTAATTCTCCTAACTCTAGGGTTACCCCACAAACTCCTATCATTTTAACAGATTAAGGCATGGTTCACAACAATATTAGGAGTAATTCTCCCCCGACAAACTAAAGGAAAATATAACTTTCCGTGGCAAATCTAATTACATCCATTGGTTTTAACTTGTAAGGTTTTCTATACACAAGGGGAAGACTGTTTAGAAAACTCCCATTGGTACTGTTTGAATCAGTAATATAATAGTCGTTGCCTTCTTTTGTAATTTTGGCATGATTTCCGCTGACGGTTCTTGCATGGATTACTGCATCATTAGCCTGGGCAGTGCCAATTCTAAACACATCCTTATTTATGATGAAATCGTCCTCGTTGCTGTTGCCATCGTACACAAGCCTGCCTACGGGCTTGCTATCGGATAAAAGTACTGTCTTTTCATCTATTTCATAATCTGGCTCAATAACAAAATCCTCAGATGTTTCTCTCTCAGTAGAAGCCTCATCTTCAAAATGCATCTTGCCAAAGATAGCTTTTGTCTTCTCAATTATCGTATTTACGATATTCTTTGAATACCCCTCTTCCACCTCATAGTAGTCGGAAATATATTCTGCACCTATGGCATCAGTGTTATATTCCTCATAATCAGACGCTTCTTTTTCGTCCTCTTCCTCATCCAAAAACACCTTCTCTACCTGGATTTCCTGAGGAGCTTCCTCAACCGCCAGGCATTCTATGATTTCTGCCAGGGTGTAATCCCCCTTTAGGCACAGCTCGTAAGCCTCGTAGATTTTCCTAGAGGCTTCTCTATCGCTAGTGGCCAGCTTTGAAACGAAATATTCCATCAAATCCCTAAACTGAGTCTGCACACTGCCGCAGCTATCTGGGAAATAGCACAGGCTAACCCTGCAATTTTCCTTACTCTTTTCAAGAAAAATGGTTTCTTTATCAAGCAGGAAATGCTCTTCATCTATCAAATATCTGCTTGCCTCATCCAATGCCACCTGTAGATTCACCACAAAGCTTGTAAGCAAGCCTACAGTCAAGTCGTTGGTTTCGATATAATCTGACAGGTTTTCCTTTCTGCTAATCTTGTAGCTTATTCGCTTTTTTCCATCTATTTCAAAGCTATTCATATCAAGTATTGCTGATATGTTATTATCCATTATCATTCTATACTCGTAGGATGCTGCATTCAGCTCCCCTTCTAGCACCATATAGCTTTCATTGTGCTTTCGCTCGTATGTGATTTCCATATATTTAATCCTTTAGGGCGTGATAAACACCCATCATTCCTTCCTTTAATCTGAACAGGGTTACCGCATCAAAAGCCCCGTCCTTGTGTTTTACATATTCGATTGCCAGCTGAAAAAGCTCGTAGGCAATGCCAATGGCTACGCCGAATACAATAAAACAGAGGCTGATTACAACAGCAGCCTCAACTGTATAGCTTCCCTTTAGTTTCACTACAAACATCCTTTCAATCCGCCCACTGCAACCATTATCAAGTACGCCAAAAGAATGAAGGGAACAAAGGGCAGCTCCCGATCTGGTCCATTATCGTATTTACGAATTACAACCACTCCAGTAGCTGCTGCAAGAATAGAGCTAAGCCATACCAGCACCAGGGTATTCATAAAACCTAAATAAAGCCCTGATACCATCACAATCAATGCATCGCCCTTCCCAATTTTTTCTTTTGAAAGAATGCTGAACACCAATATGGCAGCACCTACCGCAACGCCGCCAATTATACTTACAAAGCTGTACTTCGCATTTACGATATTAATCAGCACACCGATTACCGCAAACACTATTATCTCCAATAGCTTTATCTGCCTAGTCCTAAAGTCATCATAAGCTGTAAAGCCGTACAAACAAACTAATCCAAAGGCTTCCAAAATTATCCTCCTACTATCTATATAATCAATGCTTCTCCCCTGCAGCGCACTTGCTGCAAGGTCTCATTGTGTCCTTCACTTCCTCATATAGCACCTTTTTAATGTTGTGCTTTATTTTGTTGCAATTTATATCACTGTGATAGGCAGTGCCGTAATCAGTGATGTAGTAAACACTGGTTTTAGCGGCTGTACTTGGCTTGCATTTTTCGCATGGGTAATACACACCTCCACCTTGATTTCTTTTGCCAGATAAATCAGCCCCTGCCACACGATGCACGCTAGGGTTCAAATAGGTGCAGTAATAATTTGTATGATAGGCCTCTCCATGGTCTGTGATATACACATACCTGCCATCCGTAGTGTTTTCAGCCTTATCATAGCCTACCCATTTTCTGCATCTGGCTCGCTGACTTACATCAAATTTAAAATTGCCCAAAAGCCCCACCGGAAAGGTCATGGTATAGCTGGCCTTTAAATCGATATAGTTTCCCTCCACATTAGTCTCGTAAAAATTAATGCCTACGGGGCCAAAATCTATAAATTCAATTGGTACCTTATTTTTTGCCACCTCGACACCTGCAAGGCCGATGGTGGCAATCTCCAACGCCCCCTCCGACAATTCACCTTTAATGGTGGGCGGGTCATTTGTAGTATCTACGTCCTTCTCCGATTCCCCTTTATTCACAACGTTTCCAAGTGTCACCGCCATTGTCCTGCTGGCGTTATCAAGAGATTTTTGCATCCCTGATTCCACCTGCAAAAGCCTAAAGGTAAACATGCCAAACACCATCAGTGTAATAAAAAGGGGCATGATGATTGCCGCCTCTATGGTATAGCTAGCCCTTTTAAAGGAGGCATAAATAGGCATCTCCTTTGAATCGTTTGGATTTGGTAAGTCAGACTTTAGAAACAACAATTTATTAGAAACAAAACTGAATAAAAACAATAATCCTAATCTATATAGGCGTTGGGGGAACCTATCATTTTTAAACTGAGACACCTATTTACACCTCCTTTAATACGTTATTTGTCGTGATTTTGATATGGTATAGCCTTCCATTCCTCCACCACTAAACAGTGATAGAAACATTTCATCCGCAGAATAATCCATAGTCACATCAGCCATAAACATCAGATTGTCGGCCTTTACATACCTATAGTCCTCCGTGGCATTTAGTGCATTTTCCATAACATCGCAGGCCCTCATGCCCAGGGTGCTGGTGCTATGAACAGCCAGCAAGCCTATCAGATATTTTTCATAGCTGACTCCTCCCTTGCATTGCTTCGCTTTGCAATTCACATTTAAAAACGATGACAAATGCATTACATCCGAAGTCCACTGATTTTTATTTTTCACCACGGGAACAGTGCCTCCAGATAGTAGCAGCCTCACGTCTAATACACTTTCGATGTATGCCCAGGAGGCTATCACCGCCCCTTCCACCACTGGCTCTATAGGTGGATTGAAGCTGCTTAAGGTGGCTGCCACGGATTTTGCCTGTAAGCTTAATTCGTTGCTATTGCAGATAGTTGCAAAATTGGCTGCCTCTCTGATAGCTAAAAGCTCTCCAACCACCACCGCAAGAGACTGGGCATCCGACTCCTTTCCAGCAATCAGATATTCCACCTCATATTTCATGCCTGCGTGATTTTTGTCCTGACTAAAGCTACTGTAATTTGTAAGCAGATAATCTATAAACAATGCTTTATCTGCTATGTTCTGACTATTTTCAAACTCCCCTGTACCTACCTGTAGCTTGCGATGAGAGGGCATTACACTTTTGTCCCATTCGGCTCCAGAGATTATATCCACATTAGTGACCTGAGCCAGCACACCTTTCGACAATGCCTCCTTCATCAGCTTGAAAGCGTCCAAGGGATTATCCTCAACCTCCTCCGGCTCGGTGTAATCTGCGGAAGATGTATTTGGATCATCATCCTCATCTGCGGCAGCCTTTTTCTCCTGCAATTCATTTTTTGCATTTTCTAAAGCCGAGCTTCCTTCTTCCGCCTTACTTTCCACCTGTACCTTTTCAATGCCATTCACTTTATCAAGGTGTCCTTGAATTCCATCAATTATCTGGGCCGCCATATCATCCTTTGCGGCCTTCGTGCCCAGGAAGGCTACACCAGCACCCTTGCCATCAGTCAAAACCTGATACTGATTCACCGTAACACCAGCCGGATTAAGTCTGGCAAAGCTGCTCCCCTCCTCTATATTTGCGTTGAATTTCGCGTAATCCATTAGCCTCTGACTAAAGATTGATGGCCCGATATTTTCACTTCCGTAGCCCAAATCGATAGCCAGAATTTTATAGTTGGCCCAAAGATATGGATTGTACTCGGAAAACCCGCTTTCCACAGCCATGTCCAAATACTCCTGACCAAAATCATTCAGCTCGTAAACTCTTATGCACTCGCTCATTGTAAAAATCAGCGTCATCACTACCACCAGAATCAAGGCGAAAAACACCGTAAGGCTTCCCTTTAATTTATAAATCAATATACTCTCCTAGCCTGTGAGTTAATCTGGTTGAAAATGTTGTTTACCAGACTGTTTAACTGATTCTTAAAAATTATTACAAGGCCGATTAATACAACCAAAATCAAAATGGCTTCAGAACAAGGTTTTTGATTCTACTCTGCTTTTCACTAAAAGTAATAATGTAATAATGTTCTACTTTGCTTTTCACTATATTCTATTTTGCTTTTCACTTGTAATTAATAAAAAAGGATACACATCATTGTGTACCCTTTCTATACCTTGTCTAATTGATTCATTGCTATTTTAATAGCCCTATATGAAGAGATTATATTTTTACTTAAAATATATGAGCTTGCATCTTCGATTTTGTTATTAGTTTCTGCCGTACCATCAACTAGATTTATTATAGACATGCATTCACGATAAGCTTGTTGCTCATATTTAGGTCTATCCAAAATATTTTCTATTATTATACTTGTACAAGAACCTATAAATTTTGCCTGATTAATGAAATAATTTCTATTTATTTTTATTTTATCGTTGTTTGTTGGTAGATGACTTTCATCTGTGATATATTTCCCTTTACCAACGCTTCTGTAATGAGATGCTATAAAAATTCTACCATTAAATAAGTCAATTTTATCCTCAAATATATGTATTTCCAACTTAGTACCAATATACTGCCACGGAGCTGAATAATAGTTGTCTTCGAAATTTATATGACTATCATATTCCACTTTTATCTTTTTTATTTTAAATATTTCAAACATATAACTTGGCAAATTAGCTAAGCTATCTTTTTCATATTCAACAAAAATTTCATATAGGGAGCGTCCATTATTTATATCCTTAATCGCATTTACACTCTTAAGTAATTGCTCATTATATAATGCTATATTATTTTGATAGAAATCATTATTCTTTTTTACAATAAAATTTGCACTCTGTAGCAATCCTTTCATTTTTGATAATGATATATACGATACTTCTAAGCTGTAGAATTCTCTCATTCTTTCAAACATAACATCATTTGTAGTATTGCTTTTTGTAGTTATTATTTTACATGGTAAGCCATCAACAAAAGTAAACAAATCATTAAGAGCATTTATTAACGAGTATACCGAATTGTCTTCATATGCTTGAATATAACAATACTTAGAATATTGAAAGAACGCTATAAAATAATAGATACTATCAGTTTTTTCTTCATCATCAAATTTTGTTGTTTCTGGCAACCAACACACCAATACTGATTCACCTGGAAGACCATTAACTGCCTTATTAATATCGTTTACGTCTTTAAAATATTTGCAAAAAGAAGCATATTTATAATACGCTACCCCATCATTTATGCACTCTTTAACATATTCTTCCCAACATTCTTTGAAGCTTTTTTGTTCGTAAAAAAGCTTACAACTTATCGCCGACTTATCAGGAAGACGCTTGCCAGTTTCTGTATATTCATTTAAACCAAACAGTTCAATCATAAAATCTTCATCACTCATACCAAGTAATTGTGTTTCTCGATTTTGTGCCATTTTCAGTGTTTTTCGTATCGTAGGATACGTAGTCCCGACAATTTCAGCGATTTTACTTCTGTTAATTCCAGAGTCATTTAATTCTATTATTTTTTTATAAGCCTTTGCATTTAGCTTACTCATATTTTATCCTCTTTTTGCCACAATATATGGAATATCTGGTAATTCTATCTCGTCATATTCTATATTACCATCATTACAGATTTCACATTTAGGGTGTTTGTTAACAATATCAATTATTCTATGATATTTTACAGCACCGCAATATGGACAACTAACACGTATCTTCTTCTTTGATATACATGGTTCATTTCTTAGCATATTAAGCGTCTCTTCATCTGATTCATCTATATACAATTCTAAAAACGCATCAGCTTCTAATGCTCTCTGAACTTGAGATTTTATAATTTGATTGCGTGTTCTTGCAGTAATTTCATGCTTTTTTAAATCAAGCATTTCAATCACAACCTTGTATGGCTCAATATCGTTATAATCCCTCATCTTCCAGTATTGCTTTATTGATTCTACTGAGTGCCTTGGATGCTGCTCCTTACTTTCTGGCCTTGTATAATATTTCTCCTTAATATCGTCATACGATAGCTTTTCATGAAAATATAATTTGTATGTATTCTCAATTGATTTTTTTTTCGCCTTTAAGCTTAATTCATTTATATCATCCAGTGCTCTCATAATTTCATTTTGCAAATCATATACTTTATCATGATTTCGGTCGTTTATTTGATATTTTTTTTTATAATAATCCTCTAATGCATATAGCGCATAGCTAAAATCAGAGTTCATATAAAATATGTTTTGCAACCTTTTTAATTCTAATTCTTTTTCATGATACAATCTGTTATAATTGAACGCTGGTAAATAACTGCCTCTATATTCTTCTTCCCATTTTGAAAGTTCTTCTAAGGAGTTTATTCTTGATATTTCTTCAAGTATTTCTTTATCAATTAACGAACTAATTCTATGAGTAAAGATAGCATGCTCAATTCCCTTTAACTCCTCTTCTCGGTATTTTACTTCAAAAAATATTGCTGCTCTTACTTCAGAAATATGATTAAGTTCTGACCGTTTCTTTTCCCCCTCCTGTAGTTCTTTTTTTAATGATGCAATATCTTTTTCTATTTGATTCTTTCCCATTTGAATCTGTTCTGCTTTACTGTATACCTCATCAAATCTTGGATATTCTAGGCCTGCGATGAACAAATCTATTGCATCGTCACGTTCTCTCTCCATGTCTTCTATTTTTTTTCTCAACTCACTATACGCCACAAAATCTTCGCTTGAAAGATTACTAGTTTTAAAGTAGTAATCATCAAATATATGTGTATTTTTAAGGATTGATAATGGTATTCCAGCTTCAAACAACACTAATTCAATACATTTTCCATTCTTTATTTCTCGTTCCAAATAACTGTAAAATGCATTTTTAAATGCAATCGCATTCTTAGTCAACCCCTCAACATAGTGACTCTCATATATTGTTTCATACTCCACATTAGTTAATTCAAAATCAAGAAATATGCATCTAGTTTCTTGCTCTAAATTTATATATTTGGGTTCAGAATTGACACTTGCTTTTTTTATTATATTTTCAACCTTTCGGTTAATATCTCTATAATACCGCTTAAGACTTCGATTTACATAATCTACTCTAGAATCATACCCAAGTCCACTTGCTAACTCTTGTAACTCCTCAAAAGTTATTTGCTTTGAACCATATTTATCGAAAACAACCTTCGTGAATTCATCTGTAAAAGAAAAGACATCGCTTCCTATATGCTTTGTATAATAGTTACTCTTTATTTTTTCAATATCTATCTTTTTTATAAGCACATTAAAATAATTATACTTAATCATCTAAATCCCCAATATTTGCAAATTTTTCTGCCCATTTCTTTCTAAATTCGACTGGTTCTATATTTGCTTCTTCAATATTATCTTCAACTTCTGCTATTCTGTCCGGTGTTTCAAGAACCTTAATTGCTATCGAATCATAGTTCAAAAAGAAATCTTTCATTTTCTCATATGCATTTCCATCTACACCTAGTTTTAACTTTTTCGCTTCTTCTGAACATGAATAATCTGGTTCAGTTTGCAAAAAGCCTATCTCAACAAAATGATCCAACATAGCTGCGTATAAAAGATTATTATTTATATATTTCAGGTATTTACCTTCCATTCGTTTAAGCGAATTATTTTCTTTTATTTGTTCTTTTAATTCGTTATTTATCTCTTTATTCTGAAATTCCAAAGTGTCAATGTGCGCTTTTTTTAGCTCAATATCTGTTTCTGCAGTTTTTACTTCATTAGATAGTTTTTGATTTGCTTTGATTAACATATTATTAGCTTCACGTAATCGTTCAAGTTCATCACTAATCTCAACCAATGCTTTTCTGAAGTCCTTCCCATTTTTACATCTTTGCATAATCGTTTCGATATCTAATGTACTTTCCAAAAGATGCTCCTCTACACCATTTTCGGATATATATCGAGTACGGAGCTCTTCATTATACCTTTCAATAAAGTCTTTGATCTCTTTATTGTTACGAAAGTCATATGCTTGTAATCCATATGCATCCGCATATTTCAAACGGCAGTGCTCTGCTATTTTGGTAACTACTAATTTCCCCGGGTTATCAAAATCATCCACATACCTCTGTATAAAACTCATCAGTTCGCTCTTCGTAAATTTCTGTTTCATCTTCCCTCACCAATCTCTTCCAACAAACCAATGACAGATTATTCATATCACTTTGTAATTCTGCCATTCTTTGCTGCATCGATATAATTTCGTTCTCTGTTTCTGCATTCTTCAATAATTTAATAACAAAATCTATTTCATCATCTACTTTTTTCGAAATATCTTTTTCATTTTCATTGAGATTTACATTCACCTTACAATATTTACAATTTCTACATTCACCATCAACCGATACACAATCTCCACCATCACCACTAATAAATTTTTTTGAATAACATAATCCTTCATCCACCTCTATATAGTCCTTTTCCTCTGTAATTAGCGCAAAAGATGGCTTTACAAAATCTACAGCTTGTGAATAATTTGCTCTATTCTTAGATTTATCATAGTAATATTTTGTTGCACATTTAACTACCTTACTGATTGCTTTATAATAATTAGCAGACATTGCCATATCTGCATGCCCCGCAAATTCCATTATTGTCATTGGAGAACACCCCCTCAAAATCAGATTAGTCATAGCAAGATGCCTTGTATCTTTGAGGCGTATAAGCATTATCTCATCAGACATTAAGTAGCAATCGCTTTCGTTTCCATTTTCTGTTCTTATTCTATTCCCACGAGGAATTACAGAATAATTCAATCTATCACATATAATTTCTTCGTAAAATGAATGTAAAAGTTTATTCATATTACGATTTCCAAAACTTGTATTTTGACACTTTTTCCCTTTCACTTTGCCACTTTTTTCTTTCAGAAATTGTAACGAAAATAGTTCATCATATGGATGCGCGTAATCTTTGGTTCGCTCTCGATAATCATTAATCAAATCATAAGTAAACTTATTTATTTCATATTTATCAAAATAATAGTCTTTGCTCTTTTTGTATGTAAATACAGAAACTGAACTTCCCTTCATCCTAGTTCGTCGAACAATAATATAATATTTGCCATCTAATTCTTCGATACAATCTTTGATAACAATAGAGAACTCCGTTGGTCTTTGTGGAATTATCGTCGTTGTGTTCCAATATATGAACAAAGGATAATATATATCTTTTTCTCTTTCAGTCGCTGTTGCCCAAAATGTATTTATAATTTCATGGAATTTAAAATATGTTTCAAAATCACACATTTCCATAGGTTGATTAGTCTTTCTGCGTTCTCTCGCAATCTCATTCTTATAAATACATATTTTTTCTAAACTTTTAATATATATAGATTCATAGTTATGAAATAACTTAACAAATTCGATTACATAGATAATCACCATTGGAGCTAGCTTGTTTGAACTTTCCGTAATTTGTTTAAATCCATAACTATTCTTATACTCTCTCACTATAGCGCTTATTAATGCTTGAATATTTTTCAACTGTGTTACCCCCAGTCTCATACCAGCATAGATTTTTAAGCACTTAATAAAATATGGATAGTTCTTGCATATTTTACGTATTTCAAGTTCATTTTGCTTAAATTTTATATATGATTCCGACTCCTGATTTGTCGCCACCCACTCATCATCATCATAATTTTCATTTAAAAACACATTTTCTCTTCTGTATTTTTGAAATTTATTCCTAGCATATTCTTCCATCTGAGGTGTGAACTCAGTTACTGGAATACGCTTTGATAGTGTTTCTGATATAGGTACTTCCATTGTCAACATATATTAGTCCTCGCCTAAAATCCTAGCTATTTCATTGCTATACTTTTTAACGTTAACTTTATAAATATTCTCTAATACGTAGAGTAGCTCACTAGCTGCTGGTAGCAAATTGCTTTCTAACATTATCTGAGCCTTTCTTTTTTCTCCCTCCGTATTTGCTTGAAGATATGCTTTATTCGCCTTTTTTATTTTACTAATTAAGACAAATAAAATTCCCTTTTCCATAATCGATTTTGGGCATCCGATACAATTCGAACGATTTTTGTATTCACAACTTTTTCGCTGTGCCATATTTATACATGGACAGTTTAAATCATGACCAATTGCTGTATGATTAATAAACCGCTCTAGAATACTATTAATGTTCCTTTGAATATTCCCATTTGAAACGTTCTGTAGTATCTCATCGACTATAATTTGAGCCTCTGAATATTTCTGCCCAACCATACTCATCATATTATTAATTACTAATGGACTTTTATTCAGTTCTACAATCAGTTCATTCTGATATTTTACTGGAAGCCTTATATAATCTTTGCCATAAAGTGTCCCCAACAACATATAAGGGATAAAAGAACATACTCCTGCCTCCATCAGCATACGCATTACTTCATCACTACTGAGTCCATCTAGTTTATGACTTAAATATCGTGACGTCATTGGAGGTAAATCATAGTATGAGCTGGCATGAGCCCGCATATACGATCCAACTTGATACCCCATAACCTTGTTTGCAGAATCAGATGCTAGTTCTGTGTTTTCAACTATTACATCTTCATATGATTTGTTTGCTCTCCTATTCATAATTGGTTTGGTTCCAAATATCTTCGTATAATCAGGTCCAAAAAATGCTATATAATCATCAATTACTTTTGTAGGTTTATGTATTTTTCTTCCCTGAAGATGACTACATACTATAGCAAATGAAGTTCCAACTACCCTTTGCAGCGTCCAAGGAATCATTACAACCAAATATTTGTCTTTCTGCCTTGTATGTGTTTTTAAAGGAAGTAGACAATCACCATTGATTTTTTCTTCTAGTTGAAGAGCAAGTATTTCCGCTTCGTCTCCAAATTTACCGGCTAATATTCGTTGTCTTATTGCATTTATATTACCTCTCAACATATTTGTAGGTATCTGTTCAAGATCTGCTTCCCTCCATGCTGCAATATATAACCAAATGCAATGCAACCACAAAATTGCGAACTTTTCACTTTCTATCGCCTTTTCTATCATCTTATTTTCGCTGATATAGGTATCACTAAATAGCATGTAACCACCAGCAAAATACTGTTCTCTTGTGTAAGGAGATGTTTCTATGTTTTTTTGTGTAACCGCTCTATTCTGTTTTAAATCAATAGTAAAATTGCACTCATATCTTCTCTTTATATAACTCAAGAATTCTGCAACACTACGTCCCCAATCTCCTGATTTATCCTTCAAATAATCTAGAAGTATATCTATATCTTTATTGTTAGCATCAATAATTTCACAATTAATTGTTTTAGAAATTGTATCAGCTATTCTCAATACTCTACTACGAGGTCTTAAGCTCAAATATTGCTCAATAATTTCTTTCGTCTTTGGATTCGCTTCATAATACTCAGACTTCATTAATAATTCCCACTTTTCATCCACAAGTCCGTAATTATCAATATATCTTTGTATCACATTCTTACACTCATCTAACATATTTTTTGATATGTAATACGAGTTACGACGATCTTCATGAAGACACGAAGCTTCCCATGATATTAAATATTTAGAAATAGAACTACTACGTAGGAAATTATTTAGACAAGCTCTATCTACTCTATTCTCAATGTTAAAAACTGTATTATTCAGGTTTATTTCGCTACATAATAAATCATAGATTCCAATATAAGTATTTTTTCTCTCAAGATAGTTTTTATACGATTCTCGTTCAACATAATTCTGATTATTAATAATACTTATCTTGAAACAGCCCTCTTTTGCCATTCTCAACAATTTATACTTAGATATTTTCTCTTGGCGAGAAAGCTCTATGACACTAATATAGTCAGCTATTTCATATTTTTCTAATTCTCTATTAATTGCATCATCTAATACACTAATCTCAGATTTCAAAATTAAAGGCTTCGCAAAAGGCAATATATATTTATTATTTTCTTGAGTAAATTTTCCCTTAATTTGATTTTTAATATTACGAGTAAAACTACTCTTATGCTCTCCTTGCATAGTAGCTTCCATAAATGACTTATCAATGTAAACTTGTATATTAATATATTTATCAATTTCTTTTAATGCTTTATCCACATATCTAGAATCAATATAGTTTTCTCCATCAATTTTCTTGCCTGGGATTAGACCATCGATAATAAATTTATTTAGTGTTGTTCTTGTTACAATTTTTGATTTTTCTGCCCATTTTTTTTCTGCTTCACAAACCTTAATCAACTTTATTTATAATCCTTCCTAGTGTTTCGGCTGATTCTAGATATTTTCTTTTTATTGCCCCTTTATTTCTCAGATAAGTTTGAGCCGATGTTACAATCTTATCTCCTCTTAATCCCATTATTTCAACATCATCAAGCCCTTCTAATACAAGTTCTACCGTAAACCAATGACGCAATGCATGTGCTCCCCATGTATGAGTACTAACATTGTTATAGAAAGCTCGTAATTCTGGATTTATTTCGTTCTTAAACGATGGAATTACATGGTTCCTCATTAGTTTTTCCAAACGTTCTCGATATGTATCACTAGTCATAGCCATGTAACATTGTTTTTTACGGCATTTATTTTTATTTAAAAAAAGTGCACCATATTCTTCTCTAGGTTTGTCACTAATAAGCTGTAAATGACGTTTATAAAACTTATAAATTGTATTGTTATACCTGTGAAAAGCATACCGTTCATTATGTCTCTTAATATGCCCCACTGATTTATAGTCTGACCTTAATTGATACTCCTTTCTTAAATCTATTTTAAACGAACGACAATTTCTTCCATCATAGTCAATTAAGATACCAGGTCCATACATACTATCACGGCGTCTAACATTACATATCTCTCCTTCTCTTATCCCCATAAACAGACCTAAAATTAAAGGGAATGTTAGCTCTGGGTCATATATCTCTGCCATTGCTATAATTCTAGGTGCTACTTCTTCAGGCATATCACGAAATAATTGCTGATATCCTGTTTGGTTATTCATATAACGGAGCTGAAATAACCATCTTTTCTCAACTCGTCTTTTTTGGCCATCAGTATACTTTTCAACTTTTAACAGATCTTTACTTTTTAAATGACACATTTGGACCAATTCTGGATTTTTTTCTCGTTCCATACACATGTTATAAAAAAAGGTACCAATTGAATCACGTTCGTCATTACAAGAATCTTCTGTTGGATAAAATCCTGCTTTTGTTTTTTTTTGGCAAAAATAAAAAAGGTAATCTTGTATCATCTCTCTAGTAAATTGGGTCGGATCATCAACATGATATTTATCGAAGTTCTCAATAATTACGTAGTTTAGTATATTTGTCACAGCATAGCAGCCTTTTTTACTATGCCCCCAAATTATTACATCTTCTTCAATATTTTTTCTGTATAACAAGTAATCAGCATATTCAGTGACAGCTACAGGGATTTTTGTTTCTTTATGTATAAGCACAATAACTGGTCTTTTGAATACTTCTCCATCAATAACATAATCGCATTCCTTAATAACATACCTGAATCTTTTTATAATTCGTTCCTTATATTTATCACCGCCTTTGAGAACACCTGTTTTCATTTACTTTTTGCCACCTTTGCTTTTTTCTTTTAATTTTAGCATTTTCAGTATATTCATTAAATACTATTTTTGACAATCTTATTTTTGACTATAACTTATGACTATATATTTTTGCTCATACAATTAAACTAATAACCATGCTTCTATAATCATAAGTTTTGACTATATATTTAATCATAAAAAAAGCAATCACAAATGATTGCTTTTTATAACTGTATTAATTAAGAATTTGTATTCAATAATGAATTATTCGTATATCGGTTTTTTCATTTTTTGCTCTCTCTATCATATTTCTTGTACCTTTACTTCTTCCATTCCAAAATGCTATTAACACAGATTGTTCCTCTAGACTATAATCTAGCATCTGCTTATTTCTAATAGGTCCTGCGGCTTTTCCATATTTTTTCCATTCTGCAGGAAATATTTTTAATGATATATTATGTTTTTTTGCATATAGTTCTGCCAAAGAATCCGCACCACTTGAATGGCCAGAAATTATTTCAATATTATCTATTCCTAATTCTTTAACTATCTTATTAACTTCCTCACTAAATAACACTTTATTATTAAAATCTCTTCCTCCAGCAATGATTATTCTATATAGCACCGTCGTTAATCTCCTCTTCATATTCAACTATTTTCAAACCTTAGGCTAGTCTTTCTTTTCTCAGGCTGGATTTATTATATTCCTAGTGAATCCAGTTTTGATAAAGAATGCCTCAATGGCTGCCTCTTTAATGACATTAATATTGGGCGATTATTCATATCATTGATACTTTCCCTCAGGCTTTTCAGGTGTTCATATTCCTTTCGATTTAGACTTATTACTATGTTTTTCCTACATAATAAATCTGCCGCTGCGTTGTATTTTCTATTCACTGAAATCACATCAACTTTTCCAAATGAATCTACAAGTTTATATTCACCCTTAATCTTATTCCATTTTTTTAGTGCTTGATCATTATCTATAATTATTTTGACTTGATTATAATAATTATATTTAAAGGCAAGTTTGTTAAGTACATATGCAATTCCCTCTAATGTAATTAATTCCATATTGTTGACTGTACTACTTTGAGCAACCCCACATTCAACTATTTTCGTTTTTTTCAGCTGCGCACTCTTTTTTAGATTTCCCTCAGCTATTATGTATGAAAAGTTACATATTGCCTTTGTACTCCCAATTTCATCTACTTTAAGTGTTTCATCTATAAACACCGATAGAATAGTAGTGTCTCCTATTAAACTTTCATTATCTCTGTTTCTCAGGTAATATCTAATAATTGCCTCACATGTCATAAACTCAATTCGTCCATAATTCTCTGCCTTTTCTAATGCATCATATATTTCAGTACGCTCTATTGAAGTATTTGATTTAATATAATTCTCCAATAAATCTTCTTCTATCAAACATATAGTCCTTAACAAATTCTCCATAATTAGTTTAATAGATTCAGATATTATTTCTGGATTTCTTTTAGAAATAATATAATAATTAATGTAATTTTGTTTTGCTTTATGAAGCTTTTCTTTCGGCACTTGTTTAGATGGTACACCTGTAAGTTGAACCATTCTCTTTTTATACTTACCAAGTATCCCTTTTAAATTTCTAATATCACTTTCCACCTCAACATCATATCTAATCTTTTTTGATGAAAGCATTTTTTCATAAGCAGTTCGTACTATGCTTTGACTTTCGCTCACTTCCACTTTTTATCAAGATCTCCCTTCTCAGCCCATTTTATATCCCTTAATGTCTAAGAAAATCAATTAACAATTACTTCCAAGAACACTTCCTGTTTCAAAAATTTCTTGCCAATTCCTTTAATCATTTAAGTATCACTTCTTCCATTCTAATTATAGTTTCTGTTCTTTCTTTTTCACTCATCGACTTTCTCCACTCTCGTTTAATTCGTGTTAGCGAACTGATGCTTATACCTGTCATTTTTGAAACTTTTTTGTATGAATATTTTTCTAACAAAGATATTGCTAAATCTCTTTGTTCTTCATTGAATTTCTTAGGTCTACCTTCTTTATATCCAG
Organism: Pseudobutyrivibrio sp. OR37; assembly: GCF_900113655.1. GTDB lineage: Bacteria > Bacillota > Clostridia > Lachnospirales > Lachnospiraceae > Pseudobutyrivibrio. The sequence continues at coordinate 118,433 of NZ_FOQF01000007.1, forward strand.
GTTTCAACCTTGCTAAGGCTCTTCCCTCTTGAGTTCTTTCAACAATCATATCTCTTTCAAATTGGGCAAACGATAGTAAAATATTTCTTACTAATACACTCATGGATGAATTATCAAGTATACCTAAATTTAATATATTAATACTTACCCCCTTTTCAATCAGGTCAGTTATTGTTTCTGTAGCTTGTCCCACTGTTCTAGATAATCTATCCATTTTTGTTACTATCAACATGTCACCTGACTTTACAGTACTTAACAGTTCATCCAAACGCGGCCTGTTAAACTGCGCTCCAGTATACGTTTCAATATATACTTCCTGAGCACCAGCTCTTCTTACAGCAGCTATTTGAGCCTCTAGGCTGTTACCATCATCCTTTTGTAGTTTTGTGCTAACCCTAGCATAACCATATACCATTCTCATCCCCCTAAAAAAGAACGGAAGCCTAATAGCTTCCGTTCATAACCTTCTCTAATAATGCCTCATTTCTATATGTTGTAGTAACTCCTCCTGGTCGATCAGAAACCACTTCTTGTTCTATACTTTCTTCGTTGATTACAACTAACCGTCCCTCATCAAGAAACATGGTAACAGTTTCTCCCTTGTCATTCACCTCTGATTCCAGATAATATTGGTCAACCGCATATATACCAATCCTCCTACCGATACAAATTCCTTCAAATCCACTTACTTTATCACGACATTTTTTTCCAAAGAATTCTTCTTGTTTTCTCAGTGGGATTGGGGTTTCAACCTCAATTATTGTTTCAAGCACATCAAATAATTGTGCTTCTTCCATAAAATACTTATGCTTATCACTATTTGTTACATTTCCTGCATACTGAGTACACCCAAATAACCAGACCAGCTTATGCTCACATACACCTTCAAGGCCAGTAAGCTTATTTTTTACCTTTTTCCCTAATAGCTCTTGTTCGTCACTCATTTGCAAATCCCCCTTTAACATAATAATTTACTAATGTCGACCTTTAGATAATCTGCAATTTGTACAAAAATGGTCAGATTTTCTGTTTCACCTTTTTCGTACCTTTGCAATGTGCGCACTGAAATACCAATGGCATCAGCACATTCTTGTTGCGAGATTCCGCGGTCTTTTCGCAATTTCTTTATCTGATTTTCCATGATATTCCTCCATAAATATTGTAATATAGTGTCTTTTTATTTTGTAGCGACAGAGTTGTCGCACGAACATACGTTGTGGTGCGCACGTGCACCATATTATTTTACCTGTTTTACATTTATTCTTCTATATAGAGGTGACAATTATGATTACTTTTGATCCTTTATGGAAAACTCTTAAAGAAAAAGATATTAGTCAATATGATTTAATTAATAAATATAATGTTGATAAAGCTGTTTTACAGCGTCTGAGAAACAATCACAATGTTCAGTTAAATACTATAGATAAGCTCTGTAACATCCTTAATTGCAACGTCGAGGATATAATTAGGCATAAATAAAAAGCATCCTAATCGGATGCTTTTTTTCTTATAACATATTCTGTAGATACTCATTAAAATCAAACCTGTATAGCCTTTCAACATATCTACCAATACCATCAATTCCAGGAAATAAGGTTTTTTCATTTATTCCAATCGTATCTAATTCATGTAATATTGCTTGTTTCCTATCTGCTGGAATAATAGTCGACATGATAAACTCATCTAGTCTTGCTGATTCATATGATTTAAATCCATCATCACCAACGTTTCCATTTATTATTTTCATTTGATTTTTTTCTTCAGAAAACATTTCCTCTAAAGGTGTTTCTGTCGTTCCCCATGCCATAAAAAAACTTGATTGTGCACTCATTCGACTATCTACATAATATGGCAAATACACAAAAGGATATTTAGGCTTGAACTCATTTTTAAAAAGACTATTAACCGCCTCTCGCTTTACTAGTTTTATCTTAAAAATAGAATCATCTATCTTATTAATATAACTATTGTAATTAATTTTATTTAAAATCCATATTTCTCCGTCTTTATCGTTTTTATCTTTACATGCAAAATATAGAGCGACTAACGGATTCTCAGTCCAATCTAATAATCGTGTAGGCACTCCATAATGTTGTGCATATTCTAACCAAGTAACATAATCATCCTTGGGTATTTTCAGATAAACACTCGCCTCTAGAATGAATTGATTTATAATATTCTGTTCTGTACCCCAAGTTAGGTATTCCTTATGTTCACCATTAGTTCTAAATAGTCCAGGTAATAATTTATATCTTTTATCACTATGACCTCTAAATAAGAATTGATGATATATTGGATTATTCGATACCAGATTATTTGGATACTGTCTCTTGAGCCTATCAACCACAGACAAATAATCTGAAACAGAATGAATAGTGTTTCCTTCCATAGCATTCTCCTTTAATTTAAGTAAATAATGGCAGTATCTCCTCCATCAAATCATTTCTAAAAGCTTTAATTAACTCCGTATAAAACAAAAACTTGGCCAATGGCTCATCTGTTTCTTCTTTATACTTAGCATAATCAGCATTTTCCTTAAGCTTTGTCTCATTCTGAAGCTTGCCATCATGATAATTATATGCTTCGTACTTAACCTCATTAAAATCAAGGTACCACTTATCCGCAAATCGCTTGATTTCTGCATCAATTGCAGCGTATCTAGCCACATTAATAATCACTGAAATATCCTGACCAACATACTTATCTTTCTGTTTAATAATATCATCCAAAATATCTGCTATAAGCTTACCAAGTTTTGGATTATTATTAGAATATTCTATAATAAGCTGTTTTATCTGAGCAATATCTACACTAAACTGAACTTCATCGCTATCTTCTTCATCCTGATTAATTGTATCCATAAAGCCTCTTAGCATTTCAACTATATACTCATAGTCCACTCTCGTTTTAACTAGTGATACAAGCTCATAATCATCAAATACTGGAGGTTCTCCAGGCTCAGGCTTATCTTCCTTTAACTCTGCTAGTACATTCTTATACTGAGCCGCGTAATCCTCGTATTGCTCGTGTGAAAATCCTAGCTCCTCTATCATGTAAGATTCATAATTTGAAAAGGCTCTTAAATGAGCATACGACTTATCTAAATCCCTAAACAACTTCACATACATTTTCTTCTGTTTTTTTGAAAGTCCTGGAACATCGCTAGGTTGAGGTGTAAGTTCTTTAAGTGCTTTCAAACATATTTTGAATATACGATATATGGTATCAAAATCTTCAACGATAGGATTTCCTTCACCACCTCTGGAATAAAGCGCTATAGCATCATCAATTGCTTCCTTCCATTCAAGTGGTGACTGAAAAGTCACAATCTGCCCATACAATTTATTCTTATCATATAAACGATTCGTTCTAGAAAAAGCCTGAATTATTTCATGTGGTGGTCTAGGTTGTCTATCTATAAACAAAGTTGATAAGCAAGGAGCATCAAATCCTGTTAACAATCTGTCAACGACAATAACTATATCTAGCTGCTGGCTTCTCTCAAAGTACTTTGCTTCTTTTCTTGCTAAACGTGAATTGAGATTACTATTGTAAGCTCTTATATTCTCCAATGAACAATGGGTTCCAAACATTTTATTATAGTCTCTTATTGACTCAGCCATTTTATCTTGGTTAACATTTGATGCTTCTCCATTCTCCGAGATTGAATATGTTATAGCAAATCTTGGAAAATCTGGAACTTGCTTGATTATTTCCTCAGAAATCTTTAATTCATCTTTTCCTTCCTTTACCTTTTTAAAATAATCATAATACTTCTGCGCCATCTGAATTGAGCTGCAGGTAAGTATCGCACTATATGTCTGCCCCTTTCCATTCTTAAAACCGAGTTTTTCTGCACACTTGTTAAAAATAACTTCAGTTACCGCTCTCATATGAACTTCAGATTCATAAATTAACGCATTCTTATTTCCATTTTTGGAACCTAAATTTTCAACAAAGAATCCTAAAACGGCACCATCATGAATAGCTTCTTTTATGGTATAACTATGTAATGGGTTTTCTGCTCCACCATACATTTGTGCAGTTGTTTGTGGTAAATCTCCTTTTGCACCTTTACCATTCTCTTCAAATATAGGCGTACCCGTAAATCCATACCAAAGACTATTAACAAAAAAATTCTCTAAATCACGTTTCGTTTGAGGTGTTACAGCCCTATGACATTCATCTACCACAAAAGCAACCTTCAAGCGTTTTATTTTGTCTATTTTTCTGCCAGTCTTTTTTAACAATCGCTGCATTTTCTGAACTGTAGTTACTATCATACAACGTTCCCCACTAGCCATCTTATCTATCAAAGTTGTTGTATAATCCGTATCTTCAACATCTACAGAATCGTTATATGAATAAGATTTAAAAGCCATTGTTGTCTGCTCGTCCAAGTCTTTTCTATCGATTAAAAACACAGTCAAATCGATACTTGGAATATCCATGAGCAAATTACGAGTTGCTTTATACGATGTCATTGTTTTTCCAGAACCTGTCGTATGCCAAATAAATCCTGATTCACCTCTTCTTGAAGCATTACGCATAGCTTCTATAGCATGTACCTGATATGGACGCAAAATTTGTAAACGCTTCTTGTCTCTGTCAAGTACTGTATATCTAGCAATCATTTCATGTGCTTCTGGAATCCTTAGCACTGCTCTTGCAAACTCTAGATAATCACTAACCGGATTATTCTCAGGATCTAACCAACGAGTCATAAAGTTTTGTTTTAATTCTGAATCTCTCGCTGGAGCAAAGTATTTAGTATCAACTTCATTTGATACTACGAACATCTGAACATTTGAAAAAAGACCTCTGAATTTACCCTCAGCAATATATTTTTTAATTTGGTTATAACCGTCAATATATGAGTGATCCTTATTCTTAAGCTCAATATGAATCATAGGAATACCATTTATGAGAAGTGTCACATCAAACCTACGACTTCTGGCACGCTCATCATCGTCCTCTTTAAAGGCCTGATATTGATTAATTACTTCGTATACACTAGTTCCACCGGCTATGTGCTCATTGTTGAGCACCATGAGATGAATTAACTCACTACCTCGTTGGATATGTACATAAACTTTTCCATTTTCCCCTACAAGCCATTCACCAGCCTCATAGAACGAGGAGTGAGAAACGTCATTTTTAATCTTTGCAAATTCTTCGTCTGTCAATGGAACTTCATTTAACTTATTCTTGTTATTTTGCTCTAAAATATATTTAAAATTAGCCCATAATTGGTCTTCGGAACGAATATCATTGCGGTAAGTCCACTGTGAATTTCCATTACATAACTGATTAATTAGTCTCTCCTCGATTACTCGCTCTAATTCAGCCATTTTTTGTACCCCCTTTTTCTCCTACTGTGGAAACATATTCTGTAACATATATTTTTTGAATAATTTAAGCTCATCACACTTATTCTGATGAAGGGTGATAAGGTTGTCGAGGTTATCAAAATATTCACCAATTTTTGTCTGCTCTTCAACAGATGGAAGTCTGATTTCATATTTCAGCATATCACTGATTTTAAGAACTCTATTTCTTCCAGCACCACCTGGAGAACATAATTCTAAATACTCCCGAAATTTTCTATCGAGCATTAAGTATTTAAAAAAGTGAGATTTTAATCTCTCATCAAATGAAAACTGTGGAAACCTGTGAGAAACAAGCTTTCCAGCATCGCCTTCATCTGTAATTGCTACGGCATGCTCCCATGCAAAAGTTATATTTAAGATAAATTTATCTGCTGCTACACGGTACATTTTAGCTGCTTCAAGTGCTTTACCTTCTTCAACATAACTATGAAAAGTGCCTTTTGCGTGACTTCTAATTCCAACTCGTTCGTATCCTCCGGTTGGTGTATCTACAGGATCTTCGTATTTTTCAAGAAGCTCGCCTAACTTACGCTGTTCCCAATCTCCAGTAAACCCTTTGAATCGAATTTCAGGAACCTTTTGCCCTTTTCGAGGGAACATTTTTTGTAGCATTCCTTTCTTCAGAATTGCAAGGTCATCACACTTACGCTGATGAAGGGTGATAAGGTTATCGAGTTGCTTAAAATTCTCTCCAATTTTACGTTGCTCATTCACATCAGTAGGAAAAGCAATGTCTACTTTTCCTATTTCATCCTTATTTATTTTCATAGGTATTGCGGTCAACAAAGTACGCTCTCGTAACCCATGTTGAAATGCAGATGACTGAATTGCGTTATTCAAAAAATATGAATCTATACCCTTGGGTTTTAATAATGCCAAACTAACGTAATATGCAAGCTTTTCGTTTGTTTCTACAACATTAGGAGTACCAACATCCCCTATTCTTGTCATAAGAATATCGCCCTTTTCTGGACGTACCTTATAATCCCTTTCGTAGGCTTCTTCTGAGATGTATTTTTCAGATGTCATTGTTGCTATATTTTCAACAGAGAGAAACATAATTCCCTCATCTTGATAGTCTGGCGTTTGATGAACTCCATCATATACTCCAGCCACATCGGATAACTTACGCTGTTCCCAAGGGGCAGTATACCCCTTGAATCTTATCTTAGGTGTATTAGACATATCTTATACCTCCTTAACGATTGACATAAACTCAGTAACAGCATTCTTTGTTTCATCATCGGCATATGCCAACTCGCCTAACATATCAAGGAATCTTTCGTTACATTCACGAATTGACACGTTAGTATCTTTGATTGAACCAACAAGCTGTGTTAAATCAATCGCCTCTTCCTCCTCTGAAGTATCAACATAACGAGGAATATTAAGGTTAAAATCATTCTTCTCAATCTCATCGTAAGTCACTAATGCTGCGAGCCTATCGATATTTTCACGCTTCTCATATAATTCAAGCACCTTATCAATATGCTCTTGATTCATAACATTCTGTTTCTTGTTCTTTTCAAACAGATTTGATGCATCTACAAATAATACATCTCGTCCTTCACGATGCTTCTTAAGAACAACGATACAAGTAGGAATACTAGTATTGTAGAACATGTTTGCTGGAAGTCCAATTACTGCATATATCGAACCATCTCTAAGCAACTTTTCTCGAATAACTCCTTCTGCACCTCCTCTAAACAAAACACCATGAGGTAATACAATAGCCATTGTTCCAGTAGCCTTAAGGTGATAGAATCCATGCAATAAGAATGCATAATCAGCCTTTGATTTTGGAGCAAGTTTTCCATAATCCATAAATCTTTCATCATTCATGAATCCTTCATTGGCAGACCAATTTGCAGAATATGGTGGATTCATTACAACACAATCAAAGCCTGTTTCTTCGGTTGTTGGCCAGTCTTTATCTAAAGTATCACCATTTCTAAGTGTCTGGTTTTCAGGCAATACACCATGAAGGAACATATTCATACGAGCCAAGTTATATGTAGTATTCATTAACTCTTGTCCATAGTACTTAATGTAATCTGGATTCTTAGAGTATTTCTTACATCTCAAAAGCAACGAGCCTGACCCCATACAAGGATCATATACTTGTAAGCCCTTCTTTTCTTCCTGGCCCATCATTGCTATCCCTGAAACAATCTGTGCCGGACCTCCTGGTGTATAAAATTCTCCAGCCTTCTTGCCTGTTTCTGACGCAAATTGACCAAGCAGATATTCATATGCATTTCCCAACACGTCTGCATCTGTATGTACCAAATCAGCTTTATTAATAACAAGCATTAAATCAGCAATCAATTGACTCTGCTTCTGATCACTCAAGCCTAAAACCTGAGAGTACAAATTTACGCCCGCAAATAAACCTTCATAGTCACTATTAGACTCCTGAATTCGATTAAACGCTGCCTGCAGCTCTTCTCGATTGAACTGATGATTATTTATTTGATTTATCATATGAACATTTGTCATATTTGGCTCTAATGTGTAGCCAAGAATATTTTTAATTTCCTTAAGCAGCGCTTCAGCAGAACTACTATTGTACATCTCTTCGTATGCCTTCTGAGCATCATCTAGTGAATTTGGTTCCTCATCATACATAAGATCGTATGCTTTATATAAATACTGGTCACTCTGATGCTTAAAGAATATTATTCCTAAAATATAATCCTTATACTCATTTGCGTCCATCTGTCCGCGTAACACATCTGCACCTGCCCATAAAACTGTTTCTAATTCTTTTAAATCTGTCATATTATCTATCCTCCGAATCTATTAATCTAATTATTTCCATTGTGTATGTATGAACTTGCCTCATTTGTTCTTCCATCAATCTATCTTTCTCTAATGCCAGTTTATACATATTTCCAATTACTACTTGCTCTTTCATATTAGGAATAACTATTTCCATTTCCTGTAAAAGTTTTACATTAAGTCTTTTCAGACTTGCTCCAGCGCCATAACCTTGCTCCGCCGCTGCAAATTGTTGACAAAACTTTTTGTCCTCATTAAACTTATATACGAAGTACCAAGGATAAAGTTTGTCTTCATCTATCACACACTCAATAAAATTAGATGTTACAAACTTTTCCGAGGTCATCTCAGTCATCATAGTTGCTTTCGATTTCATAAGATTAATGATGCATTTTGTCGTATCCTGATTATTTCGTCTTCGCAAATCATTATCGAAATCTTCTTGTGTATACAAATCAGCATCTTTATCTTTTATTCGAGAAGCATTTTTACCAACTGAGAATTGAATTACATCTCTTAATTTATAAACGCTCATTTATGCTCCTTTCTCTGTTTATATTTTGTACTTTAGCTAAATTACATTTTTAATGTACAACATAAAACGGGGTTTGTCAAGTGTAATTTAGTTAAATTACAAAAAATGAGGGCATTTTATTTTTTACTTTGCCCTCATGTAGAATTCTATAAGCTCTGCCAAAATATCGTTATCGACTTTTCGTCTATGATTCATCTGGAATATGTCATGACTAATTATTAGCTTTACTGCATTATCAATAGATGTAGGTCTCCATCTTTCTTTATGATATTCATATCTTTCTGAATGCCTATGTAATATTTCTACTCTATTACTATATGCATTTATTATCCAGTAATGTTTTGTGTTATTAGATTGTAATTCCACATAATTATTATTACTTCTTATCAACTTAAAATATGACTTATTTATCTCGTTAAAATAATTATAAGTTTCTATATTCTTTTTACATTTCATTTTTTAAAAACCTGTATTTGTGCACTATCACATTATTACTTTTTTAAAAATTAATAATAATTAATAATCCCTTGAATTTACTGACTTTAACCGATTATAATGTCATTATTAATTATAATTAAAAAAACTATGTTCTCATCTCTACAGTTCCGATTCCATCCTCTTCCTCAATAAATTCCTTTACCTTCTGCTTTAACATTAAATATTTAATTCCTAACATTTCTTTTACCTCTTTCTATATATTCATTTGCATCATTGCTGGCACTACCAGTATCGTAATTACGATAAACAGCATTCCTGCCATTGGCAAAAGCAGCTTTGTAGATGCCTCCTCACCTTCGCGAATCACTCTTTGCTTACGCATTTCAAAAGAGTATCGTTCTTCCTTTTCCAGACTATCCAGCAAATCCTTGGAGCCTTTTTTTAGATTTTGGGACAGCAGCATGGCTAGCTTTCTATATTCCTTGCTTTCGCTTTTCATCCCCAAATCCTCCAAGGCTGCTATTTCACCCATTCCATCCACTATCTTTCGATAGGTCTGTGCCATTTCCTCGTAGCCTGGACGAATCTGACCACTATTTTTGGTGGCATTGTATTTTGAGGTGATTCTTTCTAATGCATTCCTAAAGCTCATTCCAGCGCCCATAAGGATAGAAAGCTCACTGACAATCCTTGGATAGTCTCGCTCCTTTTCCTCTAGTCGCTTTTTTTCTAGCAGCTTTTCGTCCCTCTTTTTGCCAAGCATCAGCCCTGCCACCGCCACCATTCCTAAAAACATCACCTGCAAGCCTCTGTAATTCATTTTCTTTTTCCACTTCAGCTGCATGTTTCCGGCTGTGTTTGGAAGAGTGATATAGTCCTTGGTTCGTGTGGCTTTATCTGCCTTTTCCACTGCCTTGTCTATGGCTTTTAGCTGCCCTGTGATGGTATCTAGGCCGGGCTGCATTACTACCACATTGAAACAATAAAGCTCAGATACATCCTTGTACATAAGCTCTGCAACGATTCCTACAACCTCCCCCTCTTCAGGGATATTTTCGTATTGCAGCCTGCCATCGTCGCTTATAATTCCATATTTATCAAACTTGTACTCTGCCAAAATCATTCCATCACAGTAGCTTTTTTGCAGATTCAAATCATATATGACTTTATCTGGGGCTTTGTTTTCCCCAAGATAGCTGCTCTCAAGCTCCTTTATGGCCTGTGCAAATATTTTTTCCTGTTGCTTTTTCGATAGCCCTTTTTCAGCTATCTCTATCTCATAATCTCTGTCATTTCCCTTAAAGTGTAATTCCAGCTCGTCTGTCAGTGGGCCTCTTCCTGCCTCGTTTCGTTTTAACATCCCATCAAAGCTCACCCGCAGGCTGAAATAGTCGTAGACCAGCATGCCCAAGCCCAGCACCAGACATGCTATCAGGATTTTCTTATATGTTGATTTCAATGATTCTCCTTCCCAGCATTATCAGTGCGCCGTAGCCCATTAGGCATCCAGTCATTATGACTATTCCAAGCAGATTTCCATATAGCGGTGCAATAAAGGCGCCCGAAGTAAGTGTGATATAGGCAAGAATTGCCAGTGGCATCACACACATCACCTTTAACTCAAGGCGTTTTTCTGTGGTGATAGTTTCTATCTCCTGCTTAATCGAAAGATTTTCCTCCAGCTTCATGGCAGTGTCTTTAATGTTTTTTCCGTAATTTCCACCACTTCTTTTTGCAAAGGATATAATCTCTGCCAGGCTAATTGCCTCCTCTAAATCTACCGATTTAGCAAATTCAAAAAATGCCTTTTCCAGCTGAATATTCATGCTTATCTTCTGGTTCATCACATGCACCAAAGGCAGCAGCACCGAATCCTTGGGATATAACCTTTTCAATTCCTTTTCAGATTGAAGAAGTGCTTTTTCCAGCGAATATCCTGTTTGCAAAGATGCCACTATAAGCATCATTAATTCTTTGAATTCTATTAAAATTCTCGCCTTCCTTTTTTTCTGCTGCTCAATTTTAGCCAGCCTACACCAAAAAGGCACAAGTATGATTCCTATGAAAATTCCAAAAATGGATTTGTAAAAAAGATAGGCAATCACTATGGTAAGGAGAACTCCCTGAATAACCGGGATGCACTTTGGTGTTAGAAGATTTTTTATAGAGTAATTCCACTTGCTGTTAGCTTTTCTTTTCGTTTTAGGTCTCCTACTTTTTTCCATTCACCTATTATCCTTCCCTCCACTTCTTCCTTTTCCTGAAACTGATACAAAGGATTCAGCTTTATTTCATTTTCCTCAAGCTCCAGCACCTCTGCTATTTCAAGCAATTTTCGGCTCTTATCCCTTAGTCTTCCAAGTTGCACTATAATGTCTATGCCAGATGCAATCTGCTGGCGTATAGCCGGAAGTGGAATTTCCGCCCCCATCAAAACCATGGTCTCAAGCCTAGAAAGCATATCCCTGCAGGAATTGCTATGGCCTGTGGAGAGACTCCCGTCATGCCCTGTATTAAAGGCCTGAAGCATTTCTAAAGCCTCCGCCCCACGACATTCGCCCACCACTATACGGTCCGGACGCATTCTAAGGGAGGACTTTAGCAAGTCCCTAATAGTAATTTCATTTTTACCTTCCAGATTTGCATTTCTTGCCTCCAGACGAACCAGGTTTTGTACGTTTTTCAGCTGAAGCTCCGCCGAATCCTCGATGGTGATTACACGCTCATCCTGTGGAATAAATTCTCCCAAAGCATTCAGAAAAGAGGTCTTTCCGCTACCGGTTCCTCCTGAAACAAATATGTTATATCCGCTGATTACAAGCTTTTTTAGAAAATCAATTTGCTCTTTTGAAATTGAACCATAGGACTCTAATCTGTCCATGGTCATCTGTTCCTTGGGGAATTTTCGAATTGATAATATGCTGTAATCCACCGCCGCCGGTGGCAGCACGATGTTCACTCTTGAGCCATCACTCAACCTTGTATCCACTATTGGATTCTGCTCATTTACGATTTTGTTACTATTTGCAACGATGCTTTGTATCACGTCATTTAGCTTCTCTTCTGATGAAAAGCTTTCTGTAGATTTTTCCACCCGGCCATTTCTTTCTATGAAAATATCGTCCGGGCCATTTATCATGATTTCAGTGATTTCTTCATCCTTCAGCAAATCCTCAAGCACATCCAGCTTACGAAGAGAATTGAAAACATGGCCTTCAATTCTCTTTCTATCTGCCAGAGATATAGGCTGATTTCTGCTGATTTCTATTATTTTGTTTCTGATTAGCTTAAGGATTTCCTCGTCTGAAATATCCACCGATAAATCAATGGAATTCATAACAAAGCATCGAATTTCATCCTCTATGTTTATCATTTTTAATTAGCACTTTGTCTGTTTGCATTTACAATTTTCTTTGCGAACATTCCAAGATTGCCCTGCAACAGCTCCTCTATTTGGTAGGAATTATCTGAGAGATTTTTTGCTGACATTGGCAAAAGCACATCTTCTGTAGCAACCATAGAATTACATCTAGCTATGTACTCATAAAATAAATCCTGACTCTTTTTGAAATAGTCGCCGGGCTTCCCTAGTATGTACAATTTATCCAAACCATCCAGGATTGAATTAAAGCCATTAATTGTCCTGCCAAAAAGGATTACAATTACATCATATTCAGCCACAGCTAATTGCTTGAATAAACCTTCCCACCCGCTAATATCTATCTCAGATATTTCGTGGGGATTAAGGAACGGCTCAATGTAATCGAACCCCATAAAGCTATGTGCATAATCATTTAAATCTACATCAGCAGCATCAATTTCATATAGAAGATCCATGAGATTTTTTTCACAGTGCTTGCCAAGTAAGCTTGGCATTATCGAAATCTCTTCCAGATCTAAAAAGAGAACTCTCCCCGCCGATTTATATGCCTGGGCTAGTGCCATGGCAAAAGGAAGTGATAGTTCGTGGGCGACTGGTGAATAGACGCCGATTAGTTTTGAGTTGGAAATAGATTTTTTGGTACAGCTGCCACTCTGTCTTCGTAGCAGACTAATATCATCTAAAATGTAATTTACTGCCTGATATTTATAGATATGATTTTCTTTTTCGCAATCTCTATGCTCGCATAGAATGTATTTTTGCCCCATATTTTTGTTGGAACCGAAATCACAAATCTCCTGAAACTCCTCTGTCATTATTGTTACATCATAGTTCCCATCATCTGCAAAAAAGCTTTCTGGTGTTGTGAAGATGTGGATTCCTACCTCAAATTCATTCATTAAATACGAAGCAAATCTTAATATGTAGTCTTCATTGGAATCGCATAATGCGACTTCAAAATTGTTCAATAGCATCAACCTCCATTATTTCATCATTTGAACTGCAGTAAAAAAAACGCAGCCGACATGCACAGTGCATAATGAAGATTTCTTTTCATTAATTGCCTTTCATATATGCTGACTACTAAAATGGCTATAGCAGCAACCATAACCGAGATAATCATCACCTCTATTACCACCCTAGTACCCACTATGGCTGACATAACAGAGAACAGCTTGATATCTCCAGCCCCTATCTGCTTACCAAATATATTTAGCAGCGATAAACAAATACAGGGCCATATAGCCTTCAATATGAAATACGTTATACCTATCACCCCGTATTGCTGCAGATTCAAAAATAATCCCGCCACATATCCCAGGAGAATAAGCTGATTTGGAATTCTGTAAGACTTGGCATCAAAAACTGATGCAACAGTCAAAATGCTCCAGATCAAAAACGTGCTCGTTTCTTTCACCTCGCTTTCGAGTGACAAGTATATATGCCCAGAATAATTTCAGCTATAGCATTTCGGGCTAAATATTTTTTTAGCTATTTTTCCCTTTTTATTTTTTGTTACAATCTCACAGTGTTTTACATCAGCTTCCTTTTGACATTGTTAATGAATCACAACTTAATCCATTACACATCATTAAAAAAAGAGGTCTCGACTGCTCGAAACCTCTTTTCTCTAATCATCCTATTAACTTATGCCCAAAAGCCTCTACTGCTTTGGTTACCTAATATATCTTCGTTTAAAGACCCCTTTCCGTAAGTCATTCCTGCTATTACCGACTGCGTGTTACGCATTAGAGGTGCTGAATCATCCTCCTTTGCAATCTGCTCAAATGCGTTACCTAATTCATCCATTACTCTTTTTGCTTCTATCAAGCCTTCCGAATTTGCCTTATATATGGACTTTGACACATTTCGCTGTACATAATCGTAAAGCGCGTACAGATTTCCACTTACCTTGTAATTAAAATTCAAATCCTTCTGGAGGTGGTTCACAACTAGTGAGCATTTTTTTAATGCTGCAATTGCTTCTTCCACTTGGCCAGCTTCAAAATTCTCAAGTGCATCGCTTTCATATTCTTCATATATATCATAAAGAATTGATATTAATCCTAATCCATTACTTGATGCTATTTTTAAGGTAAAAGCTGAAATCTTATCCTTGTTCATTTTGTTTCTCTCCTTTAAGGCAAGTTCTTAAGCTAAACTCTGGAAAAACCTTGTCCGCCGCTAGACATGTAATCTACTGGCGAAATGTCTGGTCCGCTGCGAGATTTCTTGACAGAAATCTGCTCGCGAAATTTATTGTAGCAACTGTAGAGCAAGCTGTGGTAGCTCGTTGGCTTGAGCCAGGGCTGATGTACCTGCCTGCTCTAGCACGTTGAGCTTTGTATACTCAACCATTGTTGTTGCCATATCTGCATCCTCAACTCGCGAGATAGCTGCTGTCATGTTTTCACCTGTTGTATCAAGTGACTTTGTGGTGTGGTCCAATCTGTTTTCGTATGCACCTAGCTGTGAACGAACACTGGTTACATAGCTTAAAGCTACATCCAATGAATTTAGTGCATCCTCTGGACCATTTACTCTTGTAACATTCAAATCATCTATATACATGAACTGTGTTGTTACTGCTGCAATTCTTACTTCCATATTCTGGTTCTTATTAGCTCCAACATGAAGAGTCATGGAACCAATATCTGTTACGTTAAAAACAATTTTTCCCTTATTATCTGTTGCTGTATCTGTTTTTTCATCAAATCCTGCCTCTGCCAGGAAGGATAATTCAAACCCATCCACGTCACTGACTGTAATATGATTTCCATCAGCGCTTACTGTGGCCTGAGCACCAAATAAAGACTTTGAATCTACAGTGCCTTTTTTTACTAATGTAATCTTTGGATCTGTACCAACACTTTCAATCACTGGTGTGTTTGCATCTGGGAAAAGGTCTGTGTCACTAGTATCAAAACCTAATGCTTTTGCAAAATCCATGCTAGAAAAATCAATCTTTAAATTGGCATGTGCGCCAAACTTATAAGATTGGATTGAAAAAGCTGTGCCATCCCCTGGATTTGAAATGATAGCACCTGCCTCCTCGCAAATATTTCTTAAAAGCTCGTATACACCTTCGCCAGAAGTACCCTGTGTCAATTCCACACCATGTCCATTAATTGTTATGGTACCAGACATTCCAAGGCCATTACCAGATTCTGATGTAATAGTAGAGCCATCGCCCAAATCTACTTTATCTACCTGCCAGGTTGTTTGATTTATAAAGTCCTTAAAATCTGTCACACCTGTAGGTGTGGCTACTGATGTATCTGTTCTTGTATTGAAGTAACTATTTGTTGTGCTGCTTGTAAAAGTATCTCCTATCAAGCTGTTACTTCCAGTCGAACCTCTAGTTGCAGCCTCGTTAATTGTGAGCTCATAGATACCTGCTGCCACAGTTTTAGATGTTTGCATTCTAGTTGCGTGCTCTGCATAGGTTCTATTATCAAGTCCTCCATTTAGAAGGTTGATATTGTTAAATTCTGTGGTCTCTGCAACTCTATCAATTTCCTCTAGAAGGGAATCGATTTCCTTTTGAATTGTTTTTCTTTCTGAAAGAGAATTGGTGCCGTTGGCTGCCTGAACAGAAAGCTCTCTCATTCTTTGAATCATCTCTGTTACTTCGTTGAGAGCACCTTCGGCTGTTTGAAGTACGGATATACCATCCGAACTGTTTGTTGATGCCTGTGCCAAACCATCTATCTGAGCCTGCATCTTACCTGCAATTGCTATTCCAGATGGATCATCTGACGCATGGTTAATACTAAATCCAGAACTTAATTTTTCCATTACATCCGCAAGGGAACTTTCAGTACCTAGAAGCTGATTGTTAGTAATCACCGCTGACATGTTGTTATTAATTCTCATATGCTGCCTCCTAATAAAAGCTAGTCAAGCATCCGTGCGGTGTGTTTTTAGTTGTATAGGTCTTCCATGTCCTTACAACAATAATATCGGTTTGAAGCGTCCAAACTTAACCAAAATTAGATACATTTTTGAGCTAAAAAAGCTCTGCTATTACCTGTATATAGCTTCGTGAAATATTGTAGAGTGCTTGTGTTTGTATTTCATAATCTTTGTTGGACTCTGGCTGGCTGGTTGATGAAGTAAAATTGCCCATATTTAAATTGTAAATATCACTTGCGCTTATACCCATGGATCTGGTAAATGAGAAGCTGAAGGCGTAGCCGGTGGAATCCTTCATAATGCCAGCGATTCGGTCTGCCTGCTCCTCAAACATCTGACGCATTTGGGCTGTTTCGCATTCTACAGAAGCCTTTACTTCACCAGCTTCATATCTGAAGGTGGTTGAAATTGTTCCTGTTGATTGCAAGTAAAGGGCCATCTTAATCAAGCCGGTTTCTCCACTTCCTCGAACTACTCTAAGGCTCATAGAACCAGCCTCGTTGTCTATCATCATTGGGATATGGTAGGTTTCGCCTGTGGCTGCCATTTTCTGCATAGCTCTAGCCTGCTGCACAACAAGCTTCATACCATCCATATCAATAGTACGCACATCCTCGGTTTCAATCATGGTCTTCATTACGTTTTCTGCTAAATCCCCTAGAGCCTCCTGGGCCTCAAGCATGTCCTTAGGATTATGGCAAGCTTCAGAAAAACGCTCATAAGCCATATTTATCAAATCCTCTATATCCATGTCCTGCTGTTTTGCAGCACGGCCATAAAGGTCCTTTATTACTTTTCCATTATTTTCTACGAGAGCCTCTACTGCTGCAATCATATTTGCTGAATGAGGCACATTGTATTCATCCAATACGGCTATAACAGATTCCTCAGCCTTAATAGATGTCTTTAGCTGCTCTGTAACATACTGGTTATAGGCTAACTCCGACTGTTCATCCAGGGTTTGCTCCATTGCAGTAGCGAACTCATCTGGGTTCATGGAAAGTATTGCATCCTCCCCGAAGGCTTTCATCTTGTCTGGAGTCATTGCTTCCTTGGCATCACGACATCTGTCTGTAAGGAATACCTTTTCAATTTGCTCTGTAATAGAAAGGTCTGTGACTACCATCTCGTCCAGCTGACCAAATTTGTCGCTCACTTCATACTCGCGGCCGGTGTGCTTTGCACTTCTAACAGCTGTCATAAGATTTCTTAGGGTTACTTCTGTGCCCTGACTTATCAACGCTCCGATGGCTGCACCATCAGACTTTTCCACTTGGTGCAAAAGTCTATACACTCCGATGTAAGCATCACGTTCTGCTTGGCTGATATCAGAATTTCTCTCGGCCTTCCACAGGAATTTCGCAAAGCTTTCTTCATCAGAGGAGCTTCCCATTTCCGCCTTGATTTCCTCAGCCTTTGCCTTTAAATCCCCCATGTTCATATCAAGAGGATTGTCTCCTCGCTTTATCATTTCTGCTACTACTGCAGGAGTCATGCTCTTAAAGGTTCGAGACACTATTTCTGTAGTAGCCTTAACTGTTGATACAGATTCTGCAGTGATTTCCATGTGGTTGTAGGCAAGAGAGCGCACTGCCTTTTGGCTGGAAGCCGTTGCCTCTATATCAAGGTCTGCAAGTATGTCATCTACATTCTGAAATGCCTTGTTGATGCTATCGCCCAGGTCACGTCTTACTTCTGTACCAACTGCCTCATAGGTCATTTCCATACGACTGTATTCTGCGGTTACAGATACACTTACCTCATGAACGTAGGAGAAGGTTTCAGCATTTATGTTAGAAAATCTGGCAAGCCCTGCTACAGGAGATGCTTGGATTTCTGCCATTTCGTTCATCACCTGGGTAAACAGCTTCACATTGGAATTTGTGGCTTGCTTATTTTCCGCCTTCATCAAAATCTGAAGGAGATTTGTTTCCTGTAACTTTAATTTATCCAGCAAATCCGACAGGTCTTTAGTGTCCACATCTATGCCATTTTTCATCATGGTAAATGTAGCCTCAACTGTCATGGTAAGCTGAATTTCTGTAAGCTGACGTTGGGCTGTGATGGTTGGCAGTTCGTTTACATCCATGGCCATCACTTCCTCAAAGGTCTTCTTGGCCTGGTCCATAAGAGAATAGCCTGAGATAAGATATGCCTCAGTAGGTTCCTTACCCTCTGCCATTATGTCGTCTATGGCACTTACGATATTTGCCTCATCTGGCTTTTCATAATCCTGCAGCTGCACCATATACTCAAGATGTTCTTTCGTAATAGGAACATCTTGCTTCATCATGGTTGCAACTGTTGTTTTAAGTGCAGCCTCTGTATGTTCACCTTCAACACTGTCTATAAGTGAATCCAGCTTTTCCCCTAGATTTTCTAATAGGTCTACTATGTCCTCATCGCTAGGCGCATCTGTTAGCTTATCGTTTACAGGGGCTGAATAGGTTGCATTATATATGTTTGTGATTGTAGGCTTCAGTTCATTTTTTACAAGATATGCCTGAGTTTCAACTGGCAATTTATCAGATAGGCCTTTAGTCATTTCTACTGCCTGTGCAACCGAGCCTGTCATGGCTGAAATTTCCTCTGTCGATAATCCGCCCATCTTGCTAATGTCGGCGCCTGCTTTTGCAAGATTCATTTTAATCTCATCTACCACAGTGATGAGAGTATCATCTTCCATGTCCATAGGATTATGACCGTCCTCGCGTACCTTTGCTGTGGCCTCTTCATCCCAGGCGTTTTCAATGTTTTTTACCTTTTCAACTGTAGACATACCAAGAGCTGATGCTTCATTCACGTCATCCATGAAATCTTCATCAGTCATCTTTCCTTTATTATCATAAAAGGCATTATCCACTGATAATGTTCTAAGTTCTATGTTAATGTTTGCTTTGCTATCATCCTTGATACCGCTGGTACCTACGCCATATCCATGATTGTCTGTACCTTCTGTTTTGATGTAATCCGTTACCTTGAGTGCGTCTATTTGCATATAGTTCCTCCAGGGTAGTTTTCGTTTACATTAACTATTTCGGACGAGAAGGGAAAAATGTTAACTAAAAAAAGCCGAGGTTTTTCAACCTCGACTTACAATCTAATATTTATTATGAGCAATTTACACTGACTGCCACCTGCTTCACAGGTGGTGTGACGCCTTTATAATTATCGTATATTAATCTTAAATCCGCAGTGGTAAAACTTGGAAAGCAAATACACAATGTATCAAAATCCATTCCACAACTGCACATAGCCTCAACAGCCCTAACATCCTGCTCTTTCATACCGGTACCTCCCATTACATAACTCTGCTCGCGAAATTCTTGGTCCGCTGCGAGATTTCTTGACAGAAATCTGCTCGCGAAATACAAAATATAGGATTACTATATTTAAAAGTATAACAAGATGTTGTGAAAATACAATGATTATAGTAAACGATTTTTATAGCTCAATTTTCATATATTTTGTCATAAGTTCATACACTGCTGAATCATCAGATGTGTTATAGCCTGACACAACATATTTTTTAATTTCATTGTTACTGTTTTCAATTACGATTAGGAGGTTCTGCTCTACGTCCCAGTTATCATTGCTTTCTATTTCTGAAACTGCCTTTTTTAATACATCTGCATAATCATCCTTGCTTCCCTGTAAGTCGCTGATGTTTTCTGCCTTTGTATAATCGAAGGTTCCGCCCTTATAGCTGTATATTTTTCCTTCCTTTACATCAGCTACCGATGCGTGCTCCTCAACAAATTCTCCTGTTGTATGAACATTAGCATTTACATAGATTCTATTAATGTCTGTTACAAATGTGGCGATGTCTTCATCACTTTCATCTTCGGTAACAATATCTGCCGGGTCACAGCCAACAGCGACACCATCATTGTAATCTGAAATGATTTCTTCATCCCAGCGCATCTTTGCTAAATCTTCCTGCTTGATATTGTATTCATCTATGTAGCCCTGAATATAATCTTCTGGAATATCCTTCAATGTATCGCCATAGTATTCAATTAAGGTATTTGCATTCATAATTCCGCCCTCAGCTTTCTCCTCTATTTTTTGTTTTTCCACATCAGGATTGCTATTTACTACTTCTTTTCCACAGCCTGCTAACATAATTAACATAAGCGTTACTGCAATTAAATGTTTTTTCTTCATAGTAATCTCCCAAATCCAATTAGTTAGTTCCAGCCATTTCTGATGCTATATCGTTGAAGGTGTTCTGGACATCTTCGGAATAGTAATTGTATCCGTCCATACCTGAATCACAATCTGTAATCATACCAGCCATACATTCAGCGAAGCATTCTAAAGGCTGCTTCGTTGTACGGACTAAATCGCCATTTTCATCATATGCTGGAACTTCATTCCCATTTGCATCCGTAGTTGTTGTATACCAATAATCAGCATCATGTTGCCAATAAGAAACTGTGTTACCTGTATATCCACCATATACATCAGATGCCTCACCAGCATTAAACGCTAAATCAATTTTTATTGAAAAGACGACACTCTTATAGCATTTCTTTGTCATTGCATCATCTATCTTTGGAGGATCATTTTTATAATCCGCTGTGTTCATTATCAAATGAGTAACATCATCCTCCAGCTTTTTCTTTTCTTCTGCTGTTAAATTTAAGTTCTTTTTTTCTATATACTCATCTACCTCTGTTCGGATTCTATTTTCCACATCTGCTTTCAGATAATCATTTAAAGTATTTCCATTTTTATCTACGTAATCAATTGTTGTATAGTTTCCGTTACATTTTCTTTGTCCATAAGAATAATCTGCGGCGTGAGACATTTCATGGAAAAATGTCCTATAGTTCGATGCCCTTCTTCCAAATGAATGAAAATCATCTACATCGAAATATACATAATCCTTGTTTTGATAAGCTGTTCCTTTATAATGCATATCCCCCAACTTAGTGAACATAACATAGGCGTTTGCAAAACGCCACAAGCCGCGTAAATGCGGCATTTTTTGTTAACTAAAAAAGAATAACTCCCCACTGATATGGTACAATAGAATTGACGAGAAACCACTGTACTAACCAAGAAAGGAGTTATTCTGATATATATGATACCATATAAACAGCTTTCTTTGGCTGATATTTATTCAGACTGCCAAGATAAACTTGAAAATGACAAGCCTGCGTTTCTGGCTCTATTAGAAACCTATATCAATCTTGATGAAATTATCCCGATTTCTTTCAGAAATCATTTCTATGCATCAACGGGCAGAACCCGTAAATACCCTTTGCAAGCGTTACTTTGGG
>NZ_FOQF01000026.1 GCF_900113655.1 Pseudobutyrivibrio sp. OR37
GTGAAGCCCCCCTCAAGATGAGATATCCCATTCCTTCAAGGAAATAAGATCCCTTAAAGACGATAAGGTAGATAGGTTCAAGGTGTAAGTGCGGTAACGCATTCAGCTGATGAATACTAATAGATCGAAGGTTTATTCTAAAAGAAAAGAATGTAGCAAAAATCGGAAGACTAAGTTTTACTGTGTGAAGTTTTGAGGTTGCTATCGAATAGATGGTTTACCCATTTGGGGGCGTAGCTCAGTTGGGAGAGCACCTGCCTTGCAAGCAGGGGGTCAAGAGTTCGAATCTCTCCGTCTCCACTAAAGTTCTTGTTAGTCACAAGAACTTTTTGTTTCTAAAAATTCAGTAGAAAAAAATGTGAAAAAATTGTGTTTTTTCTATTGAAAGCGACTTAAGAATGTGTTACTATTTATAAGTCGCGTGGGTGAGGGACTTAAACCATGTTTAGGTTTTTCGCTTACGATTTAGGGGACTGGTCAAATGGTATGATAGGGGTCTCCAAAACCTTTGGTGGGAGTTCGATTCTCTCGTCCCCTGTTTGACTAATAGCTGTGAATCTTATGATTCACAGCTATTTTTTTTATGCTATTAATTGAATCTAAAAATACAGAATGCTATAATAAAAACAAGTATTCTGAATATTCTGTCAGAATGATTTTGCAACAAAAAATATGGGGT
The DNA here is from genome assembly GCF_900113655.1 of Pseudobutyrivibrio sp. OR37. Lineage (GTDB taxonomy): Bacteria > Bacillota > Clostridia > Lachnospirales > Lachnospiraceae > Pseudobutyrivibrio. Next base: position 680 of record NZ_FOQF01000026.1, read on the forward strand.
TATACAAAGGAGAGGGATTATGCTTGCTACGTTAGTACCACTATTTTACGAAGATATGTCTGTTGCATCATATTGTTTATATGCACAGAAGGAAAACCTATTTGAAAAACCACATTTATTGATGGCTGGTAAATATGATGGGGCTGGTTCTATTGTTGGATTAGAAGTTTTTGATAGCGTTTCTGAAGACGATTTAGTTGCAAATTGTAGTATTATCGTTCCGATTAACAATATTTCTTTGTTTTCTAATATAGAACAACAGCTGACAGGGTTTGTTGGAAGAATTATTCTTCTTGTTGATCAAACTATAAAGCCTGAAGAATCTTATAATAAGCGTCTCCAGGATTTAAAGAGCAAGGGATTTAAGCTTGCACTTAAAGACTTGCCAATTACAAGTATAGATGAATTCAAATTCATGATGGATGATTTTGATTTATTACTAATAAATAGTGATAATGGGGATGTAATTGAACAGGCTAAAGCTTTTAGAAAGTTAGTTCCTAAAATTGATTTATGCGCAGAGAATATTCATACAATAGAAGAGTTTGAGGCAGCTAAGGAATCAGGATTGTTTAAGGTATTTGAAGGAACATTTTTCAGAGTTCCAATTAATACCGGTGATACTGAAGTTGCTCCAATTAAAGTTAATTATATGAAGCTTATGAAGGTTATTAATGAGCCTGATTTTGATTTAGATGATGTTGCTAATGTAATTAGTCAAGACCCTGCTCTTACTATTGAGTTACTTAAGATTGCTAATAAGCTTACAATTAATTCTAATATTCGTTCTATTGCCCAGGCTACTGCTTTACTTGGACAAAAAGAGCTTAGAAGATGGCTTAACACCACTTTACTTAGCGAATTGGCAGCAGGTAAACCAAATGAAATTACTAGACTTTCTCTTGTTAGAGCTAGATTTGCTGAAAATCTAGCGCCAATCTTTGATTATGCAATGAGAAAAGAGGAATTATTCCTAATGGGATTGTTCTCTCTATTGAATTTGATTTTAGATATGCCGATGGATAAAGCCCTAGAGCAGGTTGGTGTAAGTAATGAAATCAAGAAGGCTTTGGTTAGTGATGATGGCATATTTGCACCACAGCTTGAGTTTTTATTAAGCTACGAAGCTGGTGACTGGCAGGAAGTTTCAAGATTAATGGTTTTACATGATATTGAGATGGATGAAGTATATGATGCTTATGTAGAAGCATTGAAATGGTACGGTAATATGTTCATACAGTAAACATTATAAAAGATGCTCAAAACCCCGATTAAATCTAGTCGGGGTTTTGTTTTTGATACAGTGCAAAAATGACTAAAATCATAGCTCCTAATGCATTGACACTTTGTATATACCATGATATAAATGTTAAATAAGTTTTTGTTTTTTAGTAGTATAGGAGTTGGATTTTTATGAAATTTAAGATTCGTTTAGAGAACACACAGGATGCAGAAGAGTTTGTTAATGCTGCTTCACAGTGTGGTAGTGATATTGATCTTCACAGTGGTGTAGTTTACATCGATGGAAAGTCTCTTTTAGGAGTACTTGCAATGGGTATTAAGCGTGAGTTAGATGTTCATGTTTCTGAGCATGATGATTCAGTGTTCTTAAATGCCGTTAAGAAGTTCGTTGTTGCATAGTTTATTATATTGTATAATATGACCTGTGAGTTTAGCTCATAGGTCTTTTTTATTATGAAAGTATCAAGATTAGTTACTCCAGATGGAGAAAAAGCACAAATAAATATATCCGTAAGAAACCTTGTTGAATTCCTTCTTAGGGAAGGAGATATAGATGATAGAAGGGGGTCAGTCGACCCTTTTGAGGCTATGCAGGCAGGTAGTAGGATCCATAGAAAAATTCAAAGTTCTATGGGTCCCTTTTATAGTGCCGAAGTTCCTCTTAAATATCAGGTTGAATATGATGATTATATTCTTGGAATTGAAGGCCGTGCTGATGGTCTTGTTTTAGATAGAGATGAAGAAGGCCTGGTAGTGGCAGCCACAGTAGATGAAATTAAAGGCATGTATATGGATGTAATGACCTTTGAAAAGCCAGTTCTTGTACATGAGGCTCAGGCCAAGTGCTATGCCTATATTGTTGCCAGGGAATATCAGCTTGAGACAGTAGAGGTTCAAATGACCTATGTAAGTCTTGAGACTGAGGAAATAAAATACTTTAATCAGATATATACTTATGAAGAAATCGAAGATTGGTTTTTGACTATCATTGGTATATTTAAAAAGTGGTCAGATTTTCAATATTATCACAAGCAGGAGCTGCTTGAATCTGCCAAGGATTTGAAGTTTCCTTTTGAATATAGGGATGGTCAGAAGAAGCTTGTTGGAGATGTTTATAGAAGTATATTCAGGCAGAAGATTTTATTTATGCAGGCACCTACCGGCACAGGAAAGACTATTGCGAATGTTTATCCAGCAGTCATGGCATTAGGCCAGAATCTTGCTGAACGAATCTTTTATCTTACAGCCAAAACAGCTACTGCTATTGCAGCTAAGGATGCATATTCGCTTCTTACTCAAAATGGATACGAAGGAAAAACAATCATGCTTACTGCTAAGGAAAAAATGTGTATGTGCGATGAAGCGGATTGCAATCCAGATAATTGTCCTTTTGCCAGAGGTCATTTTGATAGAATTAATGATGCAATATATGAAGTAATAACTAAAGAAAATGTAATCACAAGAGATGTAATTTTAGGATACGCTAACGAGTATGTGGTTTGTCCATTTGAGCTAGCCTTAGATGTTAGTACTTGGTGTGAGGGAATCATTTGCGATTATAATTACGTCTTTGATCCTAATGTTTATTTGAAGCGATTTTTTGCAGATGGCAAAAGCGGCGAGCATATCTTCCTGATTGATGAAGCCCATAATATGGTAGATAGGGCTCGAGATATGTATTCTGAGACCTTAATCAAGGAAGAAATACTTTCCATAAAAAGATATGCAAAACCTGTTAGCAAAAAGCTGGTCAATGCCTTGGAAAAATGCAACAGAATATTGCTTGAATACAAGCGTGAATGTGAACATGATTTAACAGTGTTTGACGACATAGATATGCTCTTGAATGCCTGCGATAATCTTCAGATGATTTTAGAGCAACTTTTTAAAAAGGAAATCAAATTTGGTATATATCAGGATGAGGTTTTAGATTTTTATTTCAGATTGAGGAATTTTACAGCGCTGGCATATCAACAGGACAGTGCTCACTATAGGATATATGCAGATTTTGATGAGGATAAAAACTTCAATCTCCATCTGTATTGTATTGACCCATCTGCTCAGCTCCAAGACAGGCTTAAAATGGCCAGGGCATCAGTTTACTTTAGCGCCACATTGTTGCCTATTGATTATTATAAAAATCTGCTATGTAACGAGCAGGATGTTTACGCCATTTATGTAGATTCAGTTTTTGATCAGAAGAACAGGTTACTTTTGCTAGGGACAGATGTAACCAGTAAATATACCAGAAGAGGCGACGAGGAATACTTAAAGTTTGCAAAATACATCCATGCAATAGTGGAAAAGAAGCAAGGTAATTACATGGTGTTTGGACCTTCCTATAAGTTTTTGGAAGACATTCGTGAACGGTATGAAACCTTGGCAAAGGATGTCGATATTATTGTTCAATGTCAAAACATGACAGAACAGGAGCGTGAAGAATTTTTAGGGGAGTTTGATAAGAACAGAAATAAATCCATGGTTGCCTTTTGCACCTTGGGTGGTATTTTTTCAGAGGGAATTGATTTGGTTGGAGGAAAGCTGATAGGCTCCATAATTCTCGGTGCAGGCTTACCACAGGTTGGAAATGAGCGAAAGCTTATGAGTGATTTTTTTGATGAAAGTGGTAAAAATGGATTTGAATACGCCTATCTTTATCCTGGAATGAATAAGGTTATACAGGCAGCTGGGCGCTTAATCCGTACCAAAGATGATGTAGGAGTTATCGCTTTATTAGATGATAGATTTAGATTATCCAGCTACAGAAAAACTTTTCCACGAGAATGGAATGATGCTACTTTTACCACATTAGATGATATTTCGTTAAAAGTAACAAATTTCTGGCAAAAAAAGATATAAAAAATTATTAGGAGATGTGAATTTTTTGTGTTATACTCTTTTTGACTGTGAGGCTGACTGTCAGTGAATTACTAGTTTAGGTGACATAAATCTGACAGGAAGCAACACTCACAGATTTTCAAGTAAATATACGGAGGTGTAAAGTGGGCAAGGTAAGAAGAGTTTACGTTGAAAAAAAGCCACAATTTGCAGTATCTGCCAAGTCATTGCTATCCGAAATTGGAAGCTACTTAGGCATTAAGGATGTTACGGGAGTTAGAGTCTTGATTCGTTATGACGTTCAAGATGTTTCTGACGACGTTTTTAAGAAGGCAGTTAAAACTGTTTTTTCGGAGCCTCCTGTTGATAACGTTTATGAAGAGACTTTCGATATTACTGGCAGAGTCTTTTCTGTTGAGTTTCTTCCAGGGCAGTTTGACCAGCGTGCTGATTCAGCGGAGCAGTGTCTAAAGCTATTAAATGAAAACGAAGAGCCAACCATTCACACAGCAACTACCTATGTTATTGAGGGTAGCATATCTGACGACGAATTCGATGCTATCAAGAAGCATTGCATTAATCCAGTTGATTCTAGAGAGACATCAGAAGATTTACCAGAGTCTCTATCTAATAATTTCGATGAGCCAGCCGACGTCAAGACATTTGACGGTTTCACTTCAATGGCTGAAAATGATTTACAAGATTTATATAATTCCTTGAATCTTGCTATGACATTTAAGGATTTCCTTCATATTCAAAACTATTTTTCCAAAGATGAACACAGAGACCCTACTGTTACTGAAATCAGGGTGTTAGATACATATTGGTCTGATCATTGTAGACATACAACATTCTCTACAGAGCTTAAGAACGTTACTATCGAAGATGGTTACTACAAGGCTGCTATTGAAGACACTTACAATGATTATCTTGATAACTTCAAAATTCTTTATAAGGACAGAGATGACAAGTTCGTTTGCCTTATGGACCTTGCACTTCTTGCAATGAAGAGATTAAAGGCAGATGGCAAGCTTGCTGACCAGGAAGAGTCAGACGAAATCAACGCTTGTTCAATCGTAGTTCCAATCAATGTAGATGGAACAGAAGAGGAATGGCTTATCAACTTCAAGAATGAGACACACAACCATCCTACAGAGATTGAACCATTTGGTGGCGCTGCTACTTGTCTTGGTGGAGCAATCCGTGATCCACTTTCAGGACGTACTTATGTATATCAGGCAATGCGTGTTACAGGCGCCGCAGATCCTACAGTATCAGTAAAGGATACAATCGAAGGTAAGCTTCCACAGAAGAAGCTTGTTAGAGAGGCTGCTCATGGCTACAGCTCTTATGGTAACCAGATTGGTCTTGCTACAGGATACGTTAAAGAGCTTTACCATCCAGATTATGTTGCAAAGCGTATGGAGATTGGTGCGGTAATGGGTGCTGCTCCAAGACGTGCAGTTCAGCGACTTAACTCTGATCCAGGAGACAGAATAATCCTCCTTGGTGGACGTACAGGACGTGATGGTATCGGTGGTGCTACAGGTTCTTCAAAGGCACACAACACAGAGTCTACTGCAGTTTGTGGTGCAGAGGTTCAGAAGGGTAACCCACCTACAGAAAGAAAGATTCAGAGACTTTTCAGAAGAGAAGAAGTTTCTTATATAATCAAGAAGTGTAACGATTTTGGTGCCGGCGGTGTTTCAGTTGCAATCGGCGAGCTCGCTCCTGGTCTTACCGTTGACCTTGATAAGGTTCCAAAGAAGTATGCTGGTCTAGATGGAACAGAGCTTGCTATTTCAGAATCTCAGGAGAGAATGGCAGTTGTTGTTGATCCAGCAGATGTGAAGAAATTCCTTGAGTACGCAGCTGAGGAAAACCTTGAGGCTATCGAGGTTGCTGTTGTTACAAAGGAGCCACGCCTTGTACTTAACTGGAGAGGTAAGGAAATCGTTAATCTATCAAGAGCTTTCCTTGATACAAACGGTGCACATCAGGAAACAGACGTATATGTAGAGCTTCCTGACAGCAACAATAAATATATTGATAAATTCGGAATTGAAAAGGTAGCTGAGGACCTTGAAAGAGGAGATGTTAAGGCAGCATGGCTTGATACTTTATCAGACCTTAACAACTGTTCACAAAAGGGACTTGTTGAAATGTTTGACGGTTCAATCGGAGCAGGCTCAACACTGATGCCTTTCGGTGGAAAATATCAGCTTACAGAAACTCAGTCAATGGTAGCGAAGGTTCCTGTAGCAGATGGAAAGACTGATGCAGTTACAATGATGGCATTTGGTTTCAATCCTTATGTCAGCTCATGGTCGCCATATCACGGTGCCCAGTATGCAGTACTTGAATCAGTAGCTAGAATAGTTGCAACTGGTGGTGATTATAAGAAGATTAGATTTACATTCCAGGAGTACTTCCGCAGAATGAGCGAGGATCCAAAGAGATGGAGCCAGCCATTTGCAGCACTTCTTGGTGCATACAGAGCTCAGATGCAGTTTGAACTTCCATCAATCGGTGGTAAGGATTCAATGTCTGGAACCTTTAATGAAATCGATGTTCCACCAACACTTGTATCCTTTGCAGTGGATGTTGCTTCTGACAAAGACATTGTTACTCCAGAGCTTAAGGAAGCAGGAGATAAGCTCTTCGTTCTTAGAGTTTTAAGAGATGCTTATGATCAGCCTAACTACGAACAGGCAAAGCAGATTTACGCAGCCGTTCGTCAGATGGTTGAAATGGGAAACATCAAGGCTGCTTATGCACTTGATGCTTACGGACTTGTACCTGCTATTTCAAAGATGGCCTTTGGTAACAAGCTTGGCGTTAAGATTGAAGATGGTTTCTCAAACAAGACCTTGTTCGGATATTCAGTTGGTGATATCGTCCTTGAGGTTTCAGAGGATGCCGCTCTTGCTATTGATAGAGAGCTTTCTAAGGTGGGACTTACAGATTGCGGATATGTGGTAGGTGAGGTTACAAATGACGGAGTCTTCACATATAAGGATGTAAGAATCACAATGGATGAGGCACTTGAAGCTTGGACAAGCCCTCTTGAAAAGGTATTTAAGACAAAGAGTACAGATGATAAGACACCAGTTCAATCTGACATATATCAGGCTAAGGACTTCTACATTTGCAAAAACAAGATTGCAAAGCCTAGAGTATTCATCCCAGTATTCCCTGGTACAAACTGTGAATACGATTCAGCCAGAGCCTTTGAGCAGGCCGGGGCAATCACAAATGTTAAGGTTTTCAAGAACCAGACAGCAGAAGACATCAGAGAATCAGTTGATGAATTCTCAAGAGCAATTGCTCAGTCACAGATTGTTATGTTCCCAGGCGGATTCTCAGCAGGTGATGAGCCAGAGGGTTCAGCAAAGTTCTTTGCTACAGCATTCAGAAATGCAAAGATGAAAGAAGCTATCACAAATCTTCTCGAAAACAGAGATGGCTTGATGCTTGGTATTTGTAATGGTTTCCAGGCACTTATAAAGCTTGGCCTTGTGCCTTATGGAGAAATCCATACACAGACAGAGGATTCACCAACACTTACATACAACACTATCGGACGTCATATTTCAAAGATTGCATACACAAAGGTAGTCAGCAACAAGTCGCCATGGCTTGCAGGTACTCATTTAGGTGAGACATATTGTGCACCTGCTTCACATGGTGAAGGACGCTTCGTAGCTTCAGAGGAATGGATTAAGAAGCTTTTCGAAAATGGTCAGGTTGCTACACAATATGTTGATGTAGACGGAAATGCATCTATGGACGAGGAATGGAATATCAACGGAAGCTTTGCTGCTATCGAAGGTATCACAAGTCCAGATGGTAGAGTTTACGGAAAAATGTGTCATGCAGAGCGTAAGGGCGATGGTGTTTCTATAAACATCTATGGTAACCAGGATATGAAATTATTCGAATCTGGTGTAGACTATTTTAGGTAAAAAGAAACTCCAAGGTAAATTTACTACCTTGGAGTTTTAATAAAAAGGGTAGAAAGAGGAAAGATGAAAGCATTTTTAATTTTGGAAGACGGGACAGTTTTTGAAGGAACCAGCATAGGTTCAACAAGAGAGGTCATTAGTGAGATAGTTTTCAATACTTCTATGACTGGATATTTGGAGGTTCTTACAGACCCTTCTTATGCAGGCCAGGCAGTGTGTATGACCTATCCACTCATCGGAAATTATGGAATTACCGATGATATGGAAAGTGGCAGACCTTGGCCAGATGGATTTATTGTAAGGGAGCTTAGCAGAATCCCTTCAAACTTCCGCTGCAAAGGAACCATTCAAGATTTCTTGGTAAAGCATAATATTACAGGTATTTCAGGAATCGACACACGTGCCCTTACCAAAATCCTTAGAGACCGCGGAACTATGAATGGAATGATTACCACAAACGAGCACTTCAATTTTGAGGAAATCCAGCCAAAGCTTAAAGCATATGCAACAGGTGATGTGGTATCAAAGGTTACTTGCCATGAGAAATCTGTGTTATCAGGAAATGGTAAGAAGGTTGCGCTTTTAGATTTTGGTGCAAAGCGCAATATCGCCAAATCATTAAATGATAGAGGATGTGAGGTAACAATTTATCCTGCACATACAAAGGCTAAGGAAATTTTAGCAGCAAACCCAGACGGAATTATGCTTTCAAACGGACCTGGGGATCCTAAGGATTGCGGCGAAATTATAGATGAGGTTAAAAAGCTATATGACAGTGATGTACCAATCTTTGCAATCTGTCTGGGACATCAGCTTATGGCACTTGCAAATGGACTTGATACACACAAGCTTAAGTACGGTCACCGCGGTGGCAATCATCCTGTAAAGGATTTGGAGACTGGCAAGGTTTACATTTCATCACAGAACCACGGTTATGTAGTAGATACAGATGGCTTAGACGAAAAGATCGCAGTACCTGCATTTGTAAATGTAAACGATGGTACAAATGAAGGACTTAAGTACACAGGAAAGAACATTTTCACTGTTCAGTTCCATCCTGAGGCATGCCCAGGACCACAGGACAGCGGATATTTATTTGATAGATTTATTAAGATGATGGGAGGAGAGCAGTAAATGCCAAAAAGAAGTGACATTAAGAAAGTAATGGTGATTGGCTCAGGTCCTATCGTAATCGGTCAGGCAGCAGAGTTTGATTATGCGGGAACACAGGCTTGTCGTTCACTTAAGGAAGAGGGCATGGAGGTATGCCTTGTAAACTCTAACCCAGCAACAATTATGACTGATAAGGAGATTGCTGACCAGGTTTATATCGAGCCACTTACAGTTGATGTTTTAAAACAGATTATTATAAAGGAAAAGCCAGATTCACTTCTTCCAACACTTGGAGGACAGGCTGGACTTAATCTTGGTATGGAGCTTGCAGAATCAGGCTTCTTAGAGGAGCAGGGAGTTAAGCTCATCGGTACAACAGCTGAGACAATCTTTAGAGCAGAGGATAGACAGGCATTTAAGGACACCATGGAAAAGCTTGGAGAGCCTGTTGCAGCTTCACTCGTTGTAAATACAGTAGAGGATGGAATCAAGTTTACTAATACTATCGGATACCCAGTAGTACTACGCCCTGCTTACACACTTGGTGGTTCAGGCGGTGGTATCGCTCACAACCAGACAGAGCTTGTAGAAATCCTTACAAACGGTCTTAGACTTTCACGTGTACATGAAGTACTTGTTGAAAGATGTATCGCTGGTTGGAAGGAAATCGAGTACGAGGTAATGCGTGATGCCAATGGTAACTGCATCACAGTTTGTAACATGGAAAACATCGACCCAGTTGGTGTACATACAGGTGACTCAATCGTAGTAGCACCTTCACAGACACTTGGTGATAAGGAATACCAGATGCTTCGTACATCTGCGCTTCGTATCATCGACGAGCTTGGAATTACAGGTGGATGTAACGTACAGTACGCTCTTAACCCAGACAGCTTTGAGTACTGCGTAATCGAGGTTAACCCACGTGTATCTCGTTCATCAGCCCTTGCTTCAAAGGCAACAGGTTACCCAATCGCAAAGGTAGCAGCAAAGATTGCCCTTGGATACACACTTGATGAGATTCCAAATGCAATCACAAAGAAGACCTTTGCATCCTTCGAGCCAATGCTTGATTACTGCGTAGTTAAGATTCCACGTCTTCCATTTGATAAATTCATTACTGCTACTAGAAAGCTTACAACTCAGATGAAGGCAACTGGCGAGGTTATGTCAATCTGCAACAACTTCGAGGGTGCCCTTATGAAGGCTATCCGCTCGTTGGAGCAGCATGTAGATTCACTTTTAAGCTACGACTTCTGTGATATGACAGACGCAGAGCTTGAGGAAGCACTTACAGTAGTAGACGATAGAAGAATTTACTGCATCGCAGAGGCACTTAGACGTGGCGCTTCATACGAAACTATCCACAATATTACAAAGATTGATATGTGGTTCATTGATAAGATTAAGATTCTTGTTGAAATGGAGCTTAGACTTCAGCAGGAGGAGCTTACAGTAGACCTTCTTAAGGAAGCAAAGAGAATCGAATTCCCAGATAGCGTCATCGCTCACTTAAATGGCAAGATGACTGAGGAAGAAGTTAGAAAGATGCGTTATGACAACGGTATCGTGGCAGCATACAAGATGGTTGATACCTGCGCAGCAGAGTTTGATGCCATGACACCTTACTACTACAGCGTTTACGGCAGTGAGAATGAGGCTGTAGAGACTAAGGATAGAAAGAAGGTTCTTGTTCTTGGCTCTGGTCCAATCCGTATCGGACAGGGTGTTGAGTTCGACTACTGTTCAGTTCATGCTACATGGGCATTTGCTAAGGAAGGCTGGGAGACAGTCATCGTAAACAACAACCCAGAAACAGTTTCAACAGACTTTGATATTGCTGACAAGCTTTACTTCGAGCCTCTTACAAACGAGGATGTTGAGTCAATCGTAAATCTTGAAAAGCCTGATGGAGCCATCGTACAGTTCGGTGGTCAGACAGCTATCAAGCTTACAGAGCATCTTATGAAAATCGGTGTACCAATCCTTGGTACAAAGGCAGAGGATGTAGATGCAGCAGAGGATAGAGAGCTCTTCGATGAAATCTTAGAGCAGACACAGATTCCTCGTGCAGCAGGCGGTACAGTATTTACAGCCGAGGAAGCAAAGGAAGTTGCAAACAGACTTGGCTACCCAGTACTTGTTCGTCCTTCATACGTACTTGGTGGACAGGGTATGCAGATTGCCTTCAACGATGATGAAATCGAAAAGTTCATGGATATCATCAATCAGATTGCTCAGGACCACCCAATCCTTGTAGATAAGTACTTACAGGGTAAGGAGATTGAGGTAGATGCCATCTGTGATGGAGAGAATATCTTAATCCCTGGTATCATGGAGCATATCGAAAGAACTGGTATCCACTCAGGTGATAGTATCAGCGTATATCCAGCCCATACCATCACTCAGGATATTAAGGACAAGATTGTAGATTATACAGAGCGACTTGCAAAGGCACTTCACGTACTTGGAATGATTAATATCCAGTTCATCGCAATGGATGGTGAGGTGTACGTAATCGAGGTAAACCCACGAAGCTCTCGTACAGTACCATACATCAGTAAGGTAACAGGTATTCCAATCGTAGATCTTGCAGCAAAGTCAATACTTGGTCACAAGATTACAGATATGGGATATAAGCCAGGTCTTCAGCCAGAGGCAGACCACATCGCAATCAAGATGCCAGTGTTCTCCTTTGAAAAGCTTAGAGGTGCTGAAATCAGTCTTGGACCTGAAATGAAATCTACTGGTGAGTGCTTGGGTATCGCAAAGACCTTTGAGGAAGCATTATATAAGGCATTCCTTGGAGCTGGTGTGGTACTTCCAAAGCACAAGCAGATGATTATCACAGTAAAGGATGCTGATAAGCCAGAGGCACTTGAGGTTGCAAAGAGATTTGAAAAGCTTGGCTACAAGATTTATGCAACACGATCTACAGCAAAATACTTGCAGGACGGTGGAGTAGATGCACTTCAGGTAAACAAGATTACTCAGGAATCACCAAACGTTATGGACCTTATCTTAGGTCACAAAATCGACCTTGTAATCGACACACCTACACAGGGCCACGGTGATAAGACAAGAGACGGATTCTTGATTAGAAGAAATGCAATTGAAACTGGAATTAACTGTATCACAGCAATGGATACTGCAGTGGCGCTTGCAACATCACTTGAATCCGCAACTACAGAATATACACTTGTGGATGTAGCAAAAATATAAGAGTATTAAATAGAATATCCCGCTAGCTTTGGCTGGCGGGATATTTTTATTATGGTTATATTGTAGATTCTAAGCTTAGGATATTATCTTTCAAAAAATTCAACAAGCTTTCTTTTCCTAGGAGAATAAGGATGCTCTCTCATAGCTAGATTAAATATGGTGGAACCAATAAGAACTGTTTGAGGATGGGTGAATTCCATAAAGCCCCATTTTCCATGATAGGCACCCATTCCAGAATGCCCTACACCATTAAATGGAACGCCTTTTACCATCATATGAAGGCATACTTCATTTATGCAACCGCCACCAAACTGCATCTTTTGCATTACATTTTTTGCCCAGGCTATGTCCTTCGTAAATACGTAGAGGGACAGGCCCTTTTCTCTTTTTGAAATAGTATCAAGCAGGTTATCTATCTGGGAATCATTGTATGGTACTATAGGAAGAAGAGGGCAAAACAGCTCTCTTTGAACTATTTTTTCGTTAATATCTATTGGATATAAAATGGTTGGGGAATATTTTAAAGTTTCTTTATCACCAAAACCTCCAAATATAATTTTTTCCTTATAATCTTCAGCCATAGAGGCGCATTTGTTATAAGCTGCCTCATTTATAAGATGTGGATATTCTTCATTTAAAGTAGCATTTTCACCAAGCTGATTTATGAATGCCTGTTTTAATTCTTCTATGAACTCTTCAGCCACCTCATTTGCCACAGCAATCTGATTTATATTTATACAGATTTGTCCACTGTTAAGAGCTTTGAAAAAGGCAATTTTTCTAGCGGCATCCTTTAGGTTTGCGTCTTTTCTGATGATGCACCAGTTTCCAGTTTCGCCACCAAGCTCTAAGGCGGTAGAAGTAAGATTTTTAGCAGCTTCCTGAAGTACATGGACACCAACTCTAGGAGAACCAGTGTAGAAAATCTTATCAAAACGTTGAGCTAAACACATATCAGCAACATCATGGCCTCCATCTATGAGGGTGATGTATTCCTCTGAAAAGGTTTCACTTATAATTTCTTTTAAGGCCTTTGTACAGGCAGGAGATTTTGAACTTGCCTTAATGACGGCAGTATTTCCTCCGGCTATGGCAGCAGCGAGCACACCAAATGAGAGTATTACCGGAAAATTAAATGGACTTATAATTAAAGAAACTCCGTATGGAACTTTGTATACCTTGGTAATAATGCTTGGGAAACAATGGAATCCACTAAAATGAGTTTCAGGTCTGGCCCATTTTTTTAATCCCTTAATGGTTTCATTTATTTCTAATATAAGACTTCCAATATCGCAAAAATAAGCTTCCATTGGAGCACGGCCTAAATCTTCAAAAAGTGCCTGCTCCAATTTTTCTCTATTACATATGACAGCCATCTTTAGTTTTTTCAATTTATCAATTCGCCAGCCGATGTCTAAGGTTGCCCCTGATAAAAAGAAAGCTCTCTGTGCTTCAACTATTTTTTCGATTTCTGAATTAGTGTACATATTTTCCCCTCATAGATTACTTTAAACTATATTAAAGGTACTATATGTGTTCATATTACCACATGGATTATGGTATACTCTAAAATAATTGTGTAATATTTGTTAATTTCTAAAAATGTGTTGACCTTCCACCTTATGGAAGGTTTATATTCTAGACATAGACAAGGCCAAGTCTAAAACTTTTCTTCAAAGGAGGCTGTTATGGGAACAGTATCTGCGTTATCAATTATAGGAATGTGCATTGCTTTTATAGTGGCAGTTGGGCTTCCAATGGGACTTATGGTTTATGCATTTCTTAAACTAAAGGCAGATATGCTTTGGTTTGGGATTGGAGCTGCTACATTTATTATCTTCGCACTTGTGTTAGAGCAATGTCTTCATGTTGTTATGATTAAACAATTTGGTGAAGCATTAACAGGAAATCTTTTAGTGAAGGCTGTTTATGGTGGTCTTGCAGCTGGTGTGTTTGAAGAGATGGGGCGGTTCACTTCAATGAATCTTTTTAAAAAGAAGGGGCTCAATAAACTAAATGCATTAATGTATGGCATAGGTCATGGTGGAATAGAGGCTATTATCATTGTTGGATTAACATCAATTTCAAATCTGATTACATCAATAATGATTAATACAGGAACCTTTGAACCAATGCTAGCTTCCCTTGATGATGAAGTGAAGGCTCAAACCTTAAAACAGGTTTCATTACTTTGGACTACTAGTCCACTGGATTTTTACCTGGCAGGATTGGAGAGAGTTGTTGCTATTACCCTTCATATCTGTCTATCCTATATAGTTTATAAGGCGGTGACAAATAAAAAAGTACAGCTATTGTTATTAGCCATTGTCCTTCATGCAGGGGTGGATTTTGTGACAGTGCTTTTAGCAGGATATGTATCAAGCTTAGTGTTAGAGCTGGTACTATTAGTGATTGTAGCTATTATTGCAGTATTAGTATTTAAGATATATTCAAATGATAGGGAGATTGCATAATTATGAAGGAGAAGATTTACAGCACAAGGTGTGGGCAGATTCATTATTGGATTAATCCTGATGGAACGAATCAGGACAAGCAGCTGGTGTTTTTACCTGGATTAACTGCTGATCATAGATTATTTGATAAGCAGATTGAGTATTTTGAAGGTAAGTATCCAGTGTTTGTGTGGGATGCGCCTGCACATGCTCTTTCATATCCTTTTGATATGGATTTTTCCCTGGCAGATAAAGCTACATGGCTAAATGAAATCCTTATGGAGAATGGTTTTGATAAGCCTGTAATTATTGGACAGTCCATGGGTGGATATCTAGGACAGATGTTTATGCAGCTTTTTCCTGATAAAGCGGTCGGGTTTGTATCCATTGATTCCGCTTCATTGCAAAAGCAGTATTATACAGGAATTGAGCTGTGGCTACTTCATAGAATGACTCCTGTGTATCGCTATTATCCTTGGAAGACATTATTGAGACAGGGAACAAATGGGGTGGCAACCACTGAATATGGACGTGCTTTAATGAGGGAGTTCATGATGACCTATGATGGTGACCAGGAAAGATATTCAAGTCTTGCAGGTGGTGGCTACAGGATATTGGTAGAGGCTGTTGAAGCAGAGCTACCTTATGAGATTACATGCCCTGCAATGCTAATATGTGGCACTAAGGATATGGCAGGCTCCACTAAAAGATACAACAGAGCCTGGCATGCCAAGACAGGATTGCCACTTCACTGGATTGAAGGTGCAGGCCATAATGCAAACACCGACAGGCCAGAGGAAATTAATAGGTTAATAGAAGAGTTTATAAAGTAGAATTACTAACTGAGAAAGAAGAATGAGCTACAGGTAGTAGTTGGCAAGTGTGGAGACGGCATGAAGATTAATCAAGTAGAAGAACTAGTTGGAATTACAAAAAAGAATATCCGCTTTTATGAGGAGCAGGGGTTGATTAGTCCTAACAGAAATCTAGAGAATGGGTATAGGGATTATTCATTGAAGGATGTGGACCTATTAAATAAGATAAAGCTTCTTAGAAGATTAGAGGTTCCTATTGAGGAGATAAAAAGACTTGAAGCGGGAGAAATCTCTGTAGCAGATTGTCTGGATAGACATATTTCTAATTTTACACATAGACAGCAGGAACTGGATGTGATGAAGGAAATGTGCAGAGAAATGATTGAAGCTGATGTTCATTTTGATAATCTACAGGCTGAATCTTATCTTGAGGAAATGAAAAAGCTCGAGAAGGGAGGCATTAGATTTATGGATGTTAATAAGACTGATATAAAGAAAAGCAAGCAGGGGCCTATTATTGCAGCAACGGTTAGTATAGTATTCTTTTTGGCAATGATTATATTTATCTGCCTAACTGCTTTAAGTGACCCAGATACACCACTTGGATTTATTGCTATTATTGTTGTGCTTTTTGGTGCTATGATTGTTGGTACAGTTATTGCACTTAAACAAAGATTAAAGGAAATAGAAGGAGGAGAAATATATGAAGCTCGTAAGTATTGAAACAATCCCAGGTCAGAATTTTGAGGCCATTGGAGTAGTGAAAGGAACTATCGTACAGTCAAAAAACTTTGGTAAGGATTTTATGGCTGGCATGAAGACACTTGTTGGTGGCGAAATCAAAGGCTACACAGATATGCTTGTGGAAGCTAGACAGATTGCCACAAAGAGAATGGTGGATGAGGCAGAGCAGCTTGGAGCTGATGCCATTGTTGGTGTGAGATATGCATCATCATCTGTTATGCAGGGTGCAGCAGAGGTTATGGCATACGGAACAGCAGTAAAGTTCATTTAGAGTATAAATGCCAGAGCAGTGATGCTCTGGCTCTTTTTATGTTTATGATGTATAATTGTGCGCAGGAAAATTGGGTAAAACCGAACCCAGAATTATCGAGGAATATTTAGGTGTACAGATTTTTAAGAGAAGAGAATAGGACTAATAGGAATAGGAGGACTATTTTTTCAAACGCTATACTTGCTGCAGTGAGTTTATTTATAAATGGCTTTGGAGTGTATCTTACCATTCAGGCTAACATAGGTGCTGGACCGTGGGATGTATTAAATCTTGGAATATCAAATAGCTTTGGAATCCTTTATGGAACCGCATCCATAATTGTTTCATATAGTATTTTAGGGATTGATATCCTCATGAAGGAGCCCATAGGAATAGCAATGTTTATAGATGCTTTCGTAGTTGGAAAATCCGTTGATCTTTTCAATTATTTAGATTTAGTTAAGCCTTGCGGTTCTATCAAAACAGGAATCCCTGTAATGCTATTAGGGCTTGTGATAATGGCATATACTCAATATACATATATGGCTGCTGCACTTGGCTGTGGACCAAGAGACACATTGTTAGTTGGTTTAGTCAAAAGGCTTAAGAAGGTACCACTTGGTGTTGTGAGTATAGTATTGTTAAGTGCAGCTACATTTGTCGGCTGGCTTTTAGGAGGCCCTGTTGGTATTGGTACATTGATATGTGCTTTTTGTACTGGCCCGATAATGCAATTGGCATTTAATACAGTTCATTTTGATGCAGCAAAAATTCATCACCAAAAAATAACAGAATCTTTTAGAACAATATTAAATAAATAATGGAGAAGAAGTATGACAGATTATAATTTATTAGCAGAACAGATTAAGGCACTTGCTGAGGATGAACCAAACTACATTCCAGTGCTTTCTAATGCATCAGCAATTATTTATGATGCTATGGAGGATTTGAACTGGGCAGGCTTTTATTTAATGAATAAGGGCTCACTTTTACTTGGACCATTCCAGGGAAAGGTGGCTTGCATCAGAATAGCACTTGGCAAGGGCGTGTGTGGAACTGCTGCAGGAAATGATGAGACACTTGTAGTTCCAAATGTACACGAATTTCCAGGACACATTGCATGTGATTGTGCTTCTAATTCTGAGATAGTAGTGCCAATCCATAAGGATGGGAAAGTGGTTGGTGTACTTGATATTGATAGTCCAAAGCTTAATAGATTTTCAGAGGATGATAAGCTTGGGCTTGAGAAGTTTGTTAGAAGTCTGGAAAGCGTTATAATTTTCGAGTAAGAAAAAGAAGTCTTATATTAGAAAGTAAAGTATTGAATACTTTAGTACTGTAAATTGAAAAAGAACTTGCAATCTATCGAAAATAGTTGTATAGTTTTGCACAAGACAAAGGCGTCTAAAGAAATTCCCGTAGTGGGAGTTTCTTTAGGCGCCTTTTTTGTATATCTAAAAGTGGAAGGAGTAGCATAATGGACAATTGCAATCAGCAGGTGGGATTATATGATCCATCATTTGAGCATGACAACTGTGGAATTGGAGCGGTGGTTTCTATTAAAGGTGTAAAAACACATCAGACTGTATCTGATGCACTTAAGATTGTTGAAAATCTTGAGCATCGTGCCGGAAAGGACGCCGCAGGAGAGACTGGTGATGGAGTAGGAATTTTACTGCAGATATCTCATAAGTTTTTCAAGAAGACATGCGCTCAGCTGAAAATAGATATAGGTAACGAGCGCGAGTACGGTGTGGGAATGTTTTTCTTTCCTCAGGATGAGCTGAAACGTAAACAGGCTATGAAGATGTTTGAAATCATAGTTGAAAAGGAAGGAATGGAATTCTTAGGTTGGAGAGAGGTACCAACTAAAGCAGAGATACTTGGAACCCTTGCAAGAGATTGCATGCCATTTATATGTCAGGCATTTATTAAAAAGCCTAAGGATGTACAAAAGGGATTAGCTTTTGACAGAAAGCTGTATGTGGCAAGACGTGTATTTGAGCAGACAGCAGAGGATACTTATGTTGCATCTCTATCAAGCAGAACAATCGTATACAAGGGAATGTTTCTTGTAAACCAATTGCGTTTATTTTTTGAGGATTTGATGGATGAGGATTTTGAATCTGCTATAGCAACAGTACATTCTCGTTTTTCTACAAATACAAATCCATCTTGGGAGAGAGCACATCCTAACAGATTCATAGTACACAATGGAGAAATCAATACTATCAAGGGTAATGCCGACAAGATGCTTTCAAGAGAAGAGACAATGGTTTCTCAGGTACTTGAGGATGAGATGACTAAAATCACTCCAGTTTGCAATCAGGCCGGTTCGGATTCAGCCATGCTTGATAACGCATTGGAGTTCCTTGTAATGAACGGAATGCCTCTTCCACTTGCAGTAATGATTACCATTCCTGAGCCATGGGTTAAAAACAAGGCTATGGAACAGGCAAGAAGAGATTTCTATCAGTATTATTCAACAATGATGGAGCCATGGGATGGTCCTGCATCAATCCTGTTTTCGGATGGAGATATTATGGGTGCAGTGCTTGATAGAAATGGACTAAGACCATCCAGATATTACATTACAAATGACGATTATTTAATCCTTTCTTCAGAGGTAGGAGTACTTCCAATAGAGGAAAGCAGAATCAAGCTTAAGGATAGATTAAAGCCAGGTAAGATGCTGCTTGTGGATACTGTTGAGGGAAGATTAATAGATGATAATGAGCTAAAGAAGGATTTTGCGGCAAGACAGCCTTATGGTCAGTGGCTGGATGCTAATTTGGCTCACTTAGCAGATATTAAGATTCCAAATGAGCCAGTGCCTAAATATTCCAAGGAAGAAAGAGACAGATTGCAAAAGGCATTTGGATATTCCTATGAGGAGATAAAGGATTCTATTCTTCCAATGGCACTTAATGGTGTGGAAAATACTGGTGCCATGGGTATAGATGTGCCACTTGCGGTGCTTTCAAAAAATCATCAGCCACTGTTTAATTATTTTAAGCAGCTTTTTGCACAGGTAACAAATCCACCTATCGATTCAATACGTGAGGAGATTGTTACCGCAACAACTATCTATCTTGGTACGGCAGGAAATGTACTTGAGGAGAAGGAAGAAAACTGTAACATGCTACAGATTAACAATCCTATCCTTACTACTACAGATTTGATGAAGATTAAATCTATGAAGGTACCAGGCTTGCAGGCTGCCACTGTGCCAATTATCTTTTACAAAAATACCTCTTTAGAAAAGGCGATAGAGCATTTATTTGTGGAAGTAGATAAGGTGAATCATGAGGGGGCTAATATTATCATCCTTTCCGATAGAGGTGTGGATGAAAACCATGTGGCTATACCTTCACTTCTTGCAGTTGCAGCAGTACAGCATCATTTGGTACAGACTAAAAAGCGTACTTCACTTTCACTGATTCTAGAATCAGGTGAACCACGAGAGGTGCATCATTTTGCAACCCTGCTTGGCTACGGTGCATCTGCAATCAATCCTTATCTTGCTCAGGAAACTATAGCAGAGCTTATAGAGAAGGGGCAGCTTAAGAAGGATGTTCATGCTGCAATTGATTCCTACAATGAGGCAGTTATAAGTGGAATTATAAAGATTGCGTCAAAGATGGGTATTTCTACAGTCCAGTCATATCAGGGCGCAAAGATTTTTGAAGCGATTGGAATCAGTAAGGAAGTAATAGACAGATATTTCACAGGCACTATTTCACGTATCGGTGGAATTACCCTTAGTGATATAGAGTCTGATGTAGAAATGCAGCATTCTAAGGCCTTTGATCCACTAGAACTGGATGTGGATGAAACTCTTGATTCAAGAGGACAGCACAAGATGCGCTCAGGTGCAGAGGAGCATTTGTACAATCCTGCTACAATTCATTTACTTCAGCTTGCAACAAGAACGGGAGATTACAATACCTTTAAGGAATATACAAGTCTGGTAAATGAGGAAGACAATATCCGTAACCTAAGAGGATTAATTGATTTTAATTATCCTAAAAAGGGAATCAGTATTGATGAGGTAGAATCAGTAGATTCTATTGTTAGAAGGTTTAAGACTGGCGCCATGAGCTACGGTTCTATTTCAAAGGAAGCCCATGAGACTATGGCTATTGCCATGAACATGCTTCACGGAAAATCTAATTCCGGTGAAGGTGGAGAAGAGGATGAAAGATATGAGGTAGGTCCTGATGGACTTAATCGTTGTTCGGCTATCAAGCAGGTGGCATCTGGTCGATTTGGTGTAACCAGCAAATACCTGGTATCTGCTAAGGAAATACAGATAAAGATGGCTCAAGGTGCAAAGCCAGGTGAAGGTGGTCATCTGCCAGGCAAGAAGGTTTACCCTTGGATTGCAAAGACAAGACTTTCGACTCCAGGTGTTGCTCTTATTTCGCCACCTCCTCATCATGATATTTATTCAATCGAGGATTTGGCAGAGCTTATTTATGATTTGAAAAATGCTAATAAGGATGCACGTATATCTGTAAAGCTTGTTTCAGAAGCAGGAGTTGGAACCATTGCATCAGGTGTTGCAAAGGCAGGAGCACAGGTAATCCTTATTTCTGGCTATGATGGAGGAACAGGTGCAGCACCAAAGTCATCTATCCATAATGCAGGCTTACCATGGGAGCTAGGCCTTGCAGAGGCCCATCAGACTCTTATTATGAATGGTCTTCGAAATAAGGTGGTTATCGAGACAGATGGAAAGCTTATGAGCGGACGTGATGTGGCAATTGCCTGCGCTCTTGGAGCAGAGGAATTTGGATTTGCCACAGCTCCACTTGTAACTATGGGCTGTGTAATGATGCGTGTGTGCAATTTAGATACATGTCCTGTAGGTGTGGCTACACAAAACCCAGAGCTTAGAAAGAGATTTTCTGGAAAGCCAGAGTATGTGGTGAACTTTATGCGCTTTATTGCACAGGAGCTTAGAGAATACATGGCAGCATTAGGCTGCAAGACTGTTGATGAGCTTTGCGGTAGAAGCGATTTACTTAAGGTAAAGGAGAATACTGACAGTGCCTTTAGAAAGGTTGATATGTCAGCTGTATTAAGCAACCCAACAGGTGGCGAGAAGATAGAATACGCTAAAAAGAATGTATATAATTTTGAGCTTGAAAAGACCATAGATGAAAGAGTGCTTTTAAAGGAATTTAAGAGTGCCATTGCAGCAGGAAAGCCAAAGGAGATTTCTGTAGATATCGTAAATACGGATAGATCTCTAGGTACACTTCTTGGTGCGCAGCTTACCAGAAAGTACGGTGAAGCTTTGCCAGAGGATACCTATAAGGTAAACTGCCATGGAGCAGGTGGACAATCCTTTGGTGCCTTTATTCCAAAGGGACTTACCTTAGAGCTATCAGGCGATTCAAACGATTACTTTGGTAAGGGCTTATCAGGCGGTAAGCTGATTGTCTATCCACCAGAGGGAGCAACCTATAAGGAAGATGAAAATATAATCATTGGTAACGTGGCACTATATGGTGCTACTAGCGGTAAGGCATTTATAAATGGTGTTGCAGGAGAACGTTTTGCTGTAAGAAATTCTGGTGCAACAGCTGTTGTAGAAGGTGTAGGTGACCACGGCTGCGAATACATGACAGGTGGCCGCGTGGTTGTGCTTGGTGAAACAGGAAAGAACTTTGCAGCAGGTATGAGTGGTGGAATCGCCTATGTGTTAGATGAGGATGCTACGCTGTACAAGAAGCTAAATAAATCCATGGTATGCCTTGAGACAGTAACAGATAAATATGATGTTATGGAGCTGAAGGAAATTATTGGTGAGCACGTTTTGGCCACTGGCTCTAAAAAGGGCAAGGAGATATATGACAACTTCAGCAAATATCTGCCTAAATTTAAAAAGATAGTACCATTCGATTATAAGAAAATGCTGGCAGCCATGGTGAAGATGGAGGCTAAGGGCTTGTCTGCAGAGCAGGCTCAGATTGAAGCTTTTAATATGTTAATGGGAAATCAGGGTGCATAAGGAGGATTAGTCATGGGAAAATCTACAGGATTTTTAGAATATGAACGTGTAGAGGAAGTGGCTGTAAGTCCTCTAGAGCGTATTAAGAATTTTAATGAGTTTCACACTCCTCTTCCAAAGGAGGAGCGTGAGCGTCAGGCAGCCAGATGTATGGATTGCGGTGTACCATTTTGTCAGTCAGGTATGACTATTAAGGGGATGACTTCAGGCTGCCCTCTTAATAATCTGATTCCTGAATGGAACGATTTGGTTTATCAGGGCAATTATGACATTGCCTACAAGAGACTACACAAGACTAGCAACTTTCCAGAGTTTACTTGCAGAGTCTGTCCAGGCTTATGTGAAAAGGCTTGCACCTGTAGCTTGAACGGTGATGCTGTTACCACAAAAGCAAATGAGATGGCAATAATTGAATATGCATATGCCAATGGTTTGGCTGATGCCAAGCCTGTAAAGCAGCGCACAGGAAAGCGTGTTGCAGTAGTAGGCTCAGGACCTTCAGGACTTGCTGTTGCAGATCAGCTTAATAGAAGAGGCCACAAGGTAACTGTATATGAGAGAAATGACAAGGTAGGTGGTTTGCTTCGATATGGAATTCCAAACATGAAGCTTGAAAAGCAGATTATCGATAGAAAGATTCATGTAATGGAGCAGGAAGGAATTGAATTTATCGTAAATGCGAATGTTGGCGATAATGTAAAGGCTGCTGATTTAACAGACAAATTTGATGCTGTTGTTCTTTGCTGTGGCTCGTCAAATCCTAGGGATATTGCAGCAGAAGGCAGAAAGGAAGCAAATGGAATCTATTTTGCGGTAGATTTTCTGGCATCTACTACAAAGTGTCTGTGGAACAATAATATGCAGCTTGTGGACGGTCAATATATTTCTGCTAAGGGCAAGGATGTGGTAATCATCGGTGGCGGTGATACAGGAAACGACTGCGTAGGCACCTCTATCCGTCATGGCTGTAAATCTGTAACACAGTTAGAAATGATGCCAAAGGCTCCAGATGAAAGAGCAGAAAGTAATCCATGGCCACAGTGGCCACTTGTGTGCAAGACTGACTATGGTCAGGAAGAGGCTATAGCAAAGTTTGGACATGATCCACGTATCTATACTACTACGGTAAAGGAGTTTAAGACTGATAAATCTGGCAATCTGAAATCAGTTGTATTAGTTTCTCTGGAAGCCAAGTTAGATAAAAAGACTGGAAGAAAGCTGATGGTTCCAGTAGAGGGAACCGAAAAGGAAATCAAGTGCCAGCTTTGTCTTATTGCAGCAGGCTTTTTAGGCTCTGAAAAGTATGTAACTGATGCTTTTAAGGTAGGATTGGACGCAAGAACTAATGTGGCATCTGAAGGTAAGGGAAGCTTTGCAACAAATCAGCCAAAGGTATTTACAGCCGGTGATATGCACACAGGTCAATCTCTTGTAGTAAAGGCTATAAGAAGTGGACGAGACTGCGCAAGACAGGTAGATGAATATCTGATGGGGTATACAAACCTCTAGAATTTAATATCATAATCAACTATTATGATATTATAATAACCTTTAGGAGAGAAGGAAATGTCACATTTATCAATTGATGATATTATTAATTTTGTTGAAGAAAATGATGTAAAGTTTATCCGTCTGGCCTTTTGCGACTTGTACGGAAATCAGAAAAATATTTCTATAATGCCATCTGAGCTTAAGAGTGCTTTTGAGGATGGAATTAATTTTGACCCATTTTTAATATTGGGTTTTGAGGATGGGTTAGGCAAGGATTTATTCCTTAAGCCTGATGCAGATACTCTTCATGTGTTGCCATGGCGCCCACAATCTGGTCGTGTAATCAGATTTTATTGTGATGTAGTTTATGCTGATGGAACACCTTTTTCAATGGACTATAGGCAGTTTTTGAAGAATACCCTTAAGGAATGTGAGAAAATTGGATTTTCTACCAAGATGGGACTTCGCTCGGAATTCTATCTCTTTAAAACAGATGATAATGGTATTCCAACTAGCGAGCCTTTTGACAATGGCGGATATTTGGATGTTGCCCCTAGTGATAGAGGTGAAAACATTCGAAGAGAAATCTGCCTAAGCTTGGAGGAGATGGGTATATCGCCACAATCATCACATCATGAGAGAGGCCCAGGTCAGAATGAAATCGATTTTCAATCTGCAGATGCTCTCACCACAGCGGATAATTTTGTTACCTACAAAAATGTTGTAGAAAATATTGCCGCAAGAAATGGTGCCTATGCATGCTTTGAACCAAAGCCAATGGAGGATGCCCCAGGTAATGGACTCCATATACTTATGTCTACCCATAAGGGGGAGCAGAATCTTATCACTGAGGATAAGGAATTTGCTGATAGCTTTATGGCAGGTATTATAAACAGGATGCGTGATATCACAATCTTCTTAAACTGTCGTAGAGATTCCTATGACAGATTAGGCTATCTTGAGGCCCCTAAGTATATCACCTGGTCTATGCAGAATAACTCAAGATTATTTAGAGTGCCAGAAATCAATGGCAAGAGAAAGCATTTTATTCTTCGTTCACCAGATTCTTGTCTTAATCCATATCTTGCCACAGCAATTATTTTGCAGGCAGGAATTGCAGGTGTGAAGAACAAGGAAACTCTGCCTCCTGCTTTAGAGGTAAAAACAAGACTTTTAACAGAGGAAGAATATTCGAAATTAAAGGTTTTGCCAGCTACCATCGAAGAAGCAATAGAGTGTGCTGAAAACAGTAGCTTTATAAAAGAATCAAATTTTGCAGATATCGCAGAAAACTATATAGAGACAATCAAAATGAGCATCTAGCTTTTAAGGAGTAGACTATGGAAAGAGCGTTAATTGTCTGCGATAACGAAAAGGCTACGGCATTTTATAAGTCCTATCTGAAGGAAAATGGTTATGTTGATATGCTTCAGGTGGAAAGTATATCTGCTGCAAAGCGTGCTATCACTGATTATGATTTTGATATATGTTTTGTTAATCTGCCTTTAGGTGGTTCAAATTCAATTGATCAGGTTATAGATATAGCTGAGAAAAATGTATGCCAAATCCTTCTGTTTATCAAAGCTGATTACTATGATGAGATAACAGATAAGGTGGCTGATTATGGAATCATTACTGTGTCAAAACCAATCAGTAAGCAGCTGCTGTGGCAGGCCCTTCGTCATGCCCTTGCTGCCCAAAGGCGTATTGGCATGGCCCATAAGGAAAGTGCGAAGCTAGAGAAAAAGCTTGAAGAGCTTAAGACCATTTCCAGGGCAAAGCTGCTTTTGATTATCAATGAAAATTTGACAGAGGAAGAGGCTCATAAGCAGATAGAGAAGAATGCTATGGATTTTAGAATTTCAAAATATCAAATGGCAAAGGACATTATAAAAAAATATCAATAAATTTTTAAAATACTTATTGACAAATAAATGTCAAACGAATAATATACTAAACAAATAAAAATCAATGGAACGACAAAGGCGTCGTGGAAAGTGCTTTTATGCACGGACCACGGCGCTTTTTGTGTTTCTAGGGAAGGTGATTTTATGTGTTCAATAATGGCTTTAAGTAAATGCCATCTTGAAATGAAGGATTTCGAAGAGGCATTTTCAAAAACAGTAACCAGAGGGCCTGACATGCAAAAGGTTATCACAGTAAGTGATTCGGTATTGGGCTTTCAAAGATTGTCAATTATGGGTTTGAGTGATGCTGGAATGCAACCCTTTGAGCTGAACGGAAATTACGTGATATGCAACGGAGAGCTTTACGGATTCAAGAAGGTAAGGGAAGAGCTAAAGGCAGAGGGGTACAAATTCATAAGCGATAGCGATTGCGAAATAATTCTTCCAATGTATCGTAAATACGGATGTGAGATGTTTAGTAAATTGGATGCAGAATTTGCAATGGTTATTTACGACAAGGATTTGGATGATTTGGTGGCAGCCAGAGATCCGATAGGAATCAGACCTTTGTTTTACGGATACGATAGTGAAGGAGCAATCATGTTTGCTTCCGAGGCTAAAAATCTTGTGGGACTTACAGACAAGGTAATGCCATTTCCACCGGGACATTATTATTACAAGGGTGTGTTTACCTGCTACCGAGATCTGGCAAAGCGTAAGCCTTACAGTGAGGATTCACTGGAAGAGGTAGCAGCTAAAATCAAAGAAAAGCTGGTAGCCGGCGTAGAAAAGAGACTTGATGCGGATGCACCTGTAGGCTTCCTTTTATCAGGTGGACTTGATTCATCACTGGTGTGTGCCATAGCACAAAAGATGATGGACAAGCCAATAAAAACCTTTGCTATCGGAATGAACGAGGATGCCATTGATTTGAAGTATGCAAAGGAAGTTGCAGATTACATCGGTTCAGAGCACCACGAAATCATCATTGATAAGGATTTAGTAATTGAGTCTTTAGAAGAAGTAGTTGCTTCACTTGGCACCTACGATATTACAACCATTAGAGCAAGCATGGGAATGTATCTTATCTGCAAGGGAATCAAAAAGCAGTTCCCAGAAATTCGAGTATTGCTTACTGGTGAGATATCAGATGAGATTTTCGGATATAAATATACAGATTTTGCACCAAATGCAGAGGAGTTCCAAAAGGAAGCGGAAAAAAGACTTAGGGAGCTTTACATGTATGATGTGTTAAGAGCGGACAGATGCATATCAGTACATTCAATGGAAGCAAGAGTTCCATTTGGGGATTTGGATTTTGTAGATTACGTAATGAGCATTAATCCTGAAATGAAAATGAATAAATATCAAAAGGGTAAGTATTTACTAAGACATGCTTTTGAGAAAGATGATTATTTACCTTATGACATTTTGTTCAGAGAAAAGGCAGCCTTCTCAGATGCGGTAGGACATTCCATGGTTTATTACCTAAAGGAATACGCAAACAGCATTTACTCAGATGAAGATTTGGAAAATGCAAAACGTAAATACGAATTTAGAACACCTTTCACCAAGGAGTCACTTCTCTACAGAGAACTGTTTGAAAAATACTACAAAGGCCAGGCACACATGATAGTAGATTTTTGGATGCCAAATAAAACATGGCCAGGCTGCAACGTAAACGACCCATCAGCCCGCGTGCTGAGCAATTATGGTGCATCTGGCATTTAAATAAATTAAGGAGGATATAGATTATGAGTAAAGTTACAGAGATATTTGGAAGCAAAGTCTTCAACGATGAAACCATGAAGGAGCGTCTCCCTAAGGATGCCTACAAGGCCCTTAAAAAGACAGTGGAAGAGGGACGCCCTCTAGATAGAGATTTGGCAAATGTAATCGCCCACGCCATGAAGGAATGGGCAATCGAGCTAGGTGCAACACACTTCACACATTGGTTCCAGCCAATGACTGGTGTAACTGCTGAAAAGCATGATTCATTTATTCAGCCAGAAGAGGGTGGCAAGGTTATTATGACTTTCTCTGGTAAAGAATTAATCAAGGGTGAGCCTGATGCATCATCATTTCCATCAGGTGGATTGCGTGCCACATTTGAGGCAAGAGGCTACACAGCCTGGGACCCAACAAGCTATGTATTTATAAAGGATGATACACTTTGTATTCCAACAGCCTTTTGTTCATATTCAGGAGAGGCGCTTGATAAAAAGACTCCACTTCTTCGTTCTATGGAAGCTCTTGATAAATCAGCAGTAAGAGCATTAAAGCTGTTTGGATATGAGGATGTTAAAAGAGTTATTACAACAGTTGGACCTGAGCAGGAATATTTCCTTATTGATGAAAAGATGTACAACAAGCGCCCAGATTTGATTTATACAGGAAGAACATTATTTGGTGCAAAGCCTCCAAAGGGACAGGAATTGGATGACCATTATTTCGGAACTATCAAGCCAAGAGTATCAGCATTTATGAAGGAGCTTGATGAAGAGCTTTGGAAGCTTGGGGTTCTTGCAAAGACAAAGCACAACGAAGTAGCCCCAGCACAGCATGAGCTTGCGCCAGTTTATTCTACAACAAATATTGCAACAGACCACAATCAGCTTACTATGGAGATGATGAAGGTGGTTGCAAAAAGACATGGTATGACTTGCCTGCTACATGAAAAGCCATTTGCAGGAGTCAATGGTTCAGGTAAGCATAACAACTGGTCGATTTCGACTGATACCGGAGTAAACCTGTTAGAACCAGGTGCTACACCTTCCCATAACACACAGTTCTTATTATTCCTGACAGCGGTAATAAAGGCTGTAGATGAATATCAGGAGTTGCTCCGTGTATCGGTAGCTTCTGCTGGAAATGATCATCGACTTGGTGCAAACGAGGCACCACCAGCAATCATTTCTATGTTCCTTGGAGATGAGCTTGAGGCAATTGTTGAGTCAATCATCGATGGAACTGATTATGAGGATATTAAAAAGAAAAAGATGTCTGTAGGTGCTGTGGTAATCCCAAGCATTTCACAGGATACAACAGATAGAAACAGAACTTCACCATTTGCATTTACAGGTAATAAATTTGAGTTTAGATCACTTGGTTCAGCAGCATCTATATCAGGACCAAACGTAATCTTAAACACAATTGTTGCAGAGGAGCTTGATAAGTTTTCAGATGAGCTTGAAAAGGCAACTGATTTTGAAAAGGCATTAGCAGAGCTTTTAAAGAGAGAACTTACAGCCCATAAAAGAATTATCTTTAACGGAAATGGCTACTCAGAGGAATGGGTTAAGGAAGCTGAAAGAAGAGGACTTAAGAATCTTAAATCTACAGTAGATGCACTTCCAGCCTTTATTGACGAAAAGGCAATAGATGTATTTACAAAGCATAACGTATTTACGGAGCAGGAGCTTTATAGCCGATATGATATTCAGCTTGAAAACTACTACAAGGTGATTGATATTGAAGCTCTTACAATGGATGCTATGGTTAAGAAAAATATCATGGCAGCAGCAAATGATTATCAGTATTCATTAGCAGAAACAATAAATGCTAAGGCTGCTACAGGAATTGATGTTGATTCCACTGTAGAGACAAAGAGATTAAAGCAGGCATCAAAGCTTACCTTTACAATGGATGAGCGTTTAGAGAAGCTTGAGGCTGATATTGAAAAGGCAAAAGAATTAGAGGATACATATGAGCTTGCCAAGTTCCATCATGATGTGATTTTTGCAGACATGAATGAACTTAGAGAAGTGGTTGATGAGCTTGAGACAGTAGTACCAAGTGACATCTGGCCATATCCAACTTATGGAGAAATACTTTATAGCGTGAAATAAGGAACACTTCATCATGCCTTCCCCCTTTGGGGGAAGGGGGACCACGAAGTGGTGGATGAGGGTTAATAAAATAAATAACATAGCACAAAGGCGTGCGGCAATTATTAAGTAATTGCTGCGCGCTTTTTATATATTTAATTAGGAGGAAATAATTATGGAAGAATATTCAAGCATGTTATTTGGCGTTTGGTTCTTAATAGGCGCCGCCTTGGTATTTTGGATGCAGGCAGGTTTTGCTATGGTGGAGGCTGGCTTTACCAGAGCAAAAAATACTGGAAACATCATAATGAAAAACCTTATGGACTTTTGTATTGGTACAGTAATGTTCGTAATCCTTGGTTTTGGATTGATGTTTGGTGAAAATGCTTTCTTTGGTCTTGTTGGAAAGCCATCCCTTCAGGTATTTACAGATTATGCCAGCTTTGACTGGAGCAACTTTGTATTTAACCTGGTATTCTGCGCGACAACAGCTACAATCGTAAGTGGTGCTATGGCAGAGCGTACAAAGTTCATTAGCTATTGTATCTACTCAGGTATTATTTCATTAGTAATTTACCCAATCGAGGCACACTGGATTTGGGGAGGCGGCTGGCTTTCTGCTATCGGTTTCCACGATTTCGCAGGTAGCTGTGCAATCCACATGGTAGGTGGTATTTGTGCTCTTATCGGAGCTAAAATCTTAGGACCTAGAATTGGTAAGTTTAATCATGACAGCAAGGGCAGAATTACAAAAGTAAATGCTTTCCCAGGTCACAACATTGCACTTGGAGCACTTGGTGTATTTATTCTTTGGCTTGGTTGGTATGGATTTAACGGTGCTGCTGCAACATCAGTAGAGCAGCTTGCTTCTATATTTGTTACAACAACAATTGCACCAGCAGTTGCAACATGTACAACAATGGCTTACACATGGCTTAAGTATGGCAAGCCAGATGTATCAATGTCACTTAATGCATCACTTGCAGGCCTTGTTGCAATCACAGCCCCATGCGACGTTACAGATGCACTTGGTGCAATCATTATTGGTGTTGTTTCAGGCTTTTTAGTAGTATTTGGTGTATGGCTTCTTGACTACAAGCTTCACATTGATGATCCAGTTGGAGCTGTAGCAGTTCACATGATGAACGGTATTTGGGGAACAATTGCAGTAGGATTATTTGCAACAACATCAGCTCCTGATAGCACACTTACTGGTCTTTTTTATGGAGGAGGATTTAAGCTTCTTGGAATTCAGCTTTTAGGTGTTCTTTCAGTTGGCGCATGGGCAGCAGTTACAATTACTATCGCATTTACGTTAATAAAAAATACTATTGGACTTCGTGCATCAGCAGAAGAGGAAATTGTAGGTCTTGATAGAACAGAGCATGGATTGCCATCAGCATACTCTGGTTTCAACATGCTTGAGGATGATTTCGATACAGATGAATATGATGATGAGACAGCAACACTTATTACAGATACATTAGAGGCTGCAGGTCTTGCATCTATGGATGAGGCGGTTGAGGTTGAATACGCACCTTCACAGATTACATCTGCAGGAAAGCCTAGAATGACAAAGGTAGAAATCCTTTGCAAGGAGCGTAACCTTGAAAAGCTAAAGAATGCCCTTATCAAGCTTGGTATTACAGGTATGACAGTATCACATGTAATGGGCTGTGGTGTTCAGAAGGGTGCCCCTGAATATTATAGAGGTGTAGCTTTAGAGCCAGCATTACTTCCAAAGATTAGAGTGGATGTTGTAGTTTGCAAGGTTCCTGTTAAGGATGTAATTGAAACTGCAAAGAAGGTTCTTTACACAGGTCATATCGGTGATGGCAAAATCTTCGTATATGATGTTGAGCAGGTTGTAAAGATTAGAACAGGTGAGGAAGATTTCGCAGCACTTCAGGATGTGGAATAAAAATAGGGAGAATTAATATATAATATATAAAACAAGCGGGAGATATTCCAATACGGAATGTTGCTCGCTTGTTTTTGAATAAAGAAATTGATGATTATATGTTAAAAATAGCCTTAACACTTGTTATAATAATTCTGCTGTAAAAATATATTCCAAAATGGAATTTTGGTAAAGGAGGAAATGTTATGGCATGTTTTACAGTACCAGCAGGTGAGGCTGTTGTTACAACAATCGTGAAAAAGACAATGGAAAAGAAGGGCATTGAGAAAAAAGAAAATGATGGCTCAATTCCTATGACTAGAAAATTAAAGTGGCTTTCAAATCTTTTATGGGGAGGTTCTGCATTACTTGCATTTGAGCATGTTTGGCATGGAGAGGTTCAGCCTTTCTTCCCATTCTTAACTGCAATGTCAAATCCAGAGGACACAGCAGAAATGCTTCATGAAATCGCTACTGTAGGTGTTTCAATGGCAGTACTTGTTACATCTATTTGGGTTGGAATTTGTGTTACTGCAGATATGATTGTTAGAAGACCTTCTTCAACTGTGAAGTCTACTTTTTAGGAGGAGAATATGACATTATTGATTACAGTCATAGCAGCTGTTATTTCAACTGCTATTTGGTACAACAGAAAGAATGATGACATGCAGCTACATGTGTTGATGTTTATGTTTTGGGGAGCTTCAATCATGTGGTTTGTAGATGCTATTTTTGAATATGCAGAGCTTAGAGCAGAGTATTTTACACCTGCAATTGAGGATATGATTAATGATACATTCTTAGGTTTTTCAGTAATAGCTCTTGCACTTGTTATTTGGATTTTATTTGTATTAATCAAAGATCCAAAGGGTGTTGTAAGAAAAACATTATCATAAGCAGATTTTTATCAAAAAAGACCATTTTTTCGAATGGTCTTTTTTTATTTCCTTAAACGTTTATGATATACTGAATTAGAATTTTCATACAGATGGGCTCAGGAAATGGAAAAATTAGTATAAAGAAGAGTGAGTTTTGATTATTACAGTTACCACAAGTTAGGAGGAAATAGTGAGTATAGTTTTTGATGATTCAAGAAAGATTTTTAGATTGTTAACAAAGGGAAGCGAGTATCAGATTAAGATAGATGATATTGGACTACTTATTCATAACTATTATGGTAGACCAGCCTGCGACACAGATATGACCTATCAGATTATTTCTATTGATAGAGGCTTCTCTGGCAACCTGTTTGAAAATAGAGTAGATAGAGGTCGTTCTATTGATGTGCTGCCACAGGAATATTCTGGCTGCGGTGTAGGTGATTATAGAATCAGCTCTATCGGTATTGTTGCTAAAAACGGAAGCCGAAGCTGCGATTTGAGATACAAGAGCCATCGTATATACGATGGAAAGGAAGAAATTCCAGGTCTTCCATCAGTTCGTAAATACGATGATGATGTTACCTCTCTTGTTATCACTATGGAAGATAAGGTAGTAGGACTTGAGGTTGAATTACATTATTCTGTATTCGAGGATAAGGATGTAATCACAAGACACACCAGATTTATAAATGTCAGCGATAAAAAGATTCATTTGGAAAAGGCTGCATCAGCCATGCTTGATGTGCAGTACGGAAGCTGGGACGAAATTCATTTCGCAGGAAGACACTGTATGGAAAGAGTGATGTCCCGCAACAAGCTTACACAGGATATAAAGGTGATTAGCTCCAAGCGTGGTATGACCAGCCATCACCAGAATCCATTTGTTATTTTATGCGATCACGGTGCAACAGAGGCTTATGGTGAGTGCTACGGAATGATGCTTATGTATTCTGGTAATCACAAAATCGAGATTGAGCAGGACCAGGCAGGCAGCACAAGAATTGTTGCAGGAATCAATGAGGAAAACTTCTCATGGTGCCTTGAAGCGTCAGAATCATTTGACACACCAGAGGCGATTATGGCGTATACCAAGGACGGTTTAGAAGCCCTTAGTCATATCTATCACAATATTATTCGCCAGAATGTATGTGACAGAAGATATATGGATATTAAAAGACCTATCCTTATTAACAACTGGGAGGCAACATATTTTGATTTTACCTCAGAAAAGATTATTGATATTGCAAAAGATGCATCTGAGCTTGGAATCGAAATGATGGTTTTGGATGATGGATGGTTTGGAAAGCGTGATGACGATAATTCAGGCCTTGGAGACTGGTTTGTTAATGAGAAAAAGCTTGAGGGTGGCTTGAAGAAGCTGTCCGAGGAAATTGAAAAGCTTGGTATGAAGTTTGGATTGTGGTTTGAGCCAGAGATGGTAAACGAGGATTCTAATCTTTATAGAGAGCATCCAGAATGGGCTTTGGTAGATCCTGAAAGACATCCAACAATGGCAAGAAATCAGCTTGTACTTGATATGAGTAATAAGAAGGTAGAGGATTACCTTTTTAATTGCATCAGCAATATTTTGGATGAAAATAATATTTCATATATAAAGTGGGACTTTAATAGAAGCTTAAGTAATGTATATTCAAACAATCTTCCTAATAAAAAGCAGGGCGAGGTATCACATAGATTCATTTTAGGCACCTATTCCCTTCTTGAAAGATTGCTTGAGGCTTACCCAAACCTTATGATCGAAGGCTGCTCAGGTGGCGGCGGACGTTTTGATGCAGGTATGCTTTATTACTGCCCTCAGATTTGGTGTTCAGATGATACAGATGCTATCGAGCGTCTTGAAATCCAGGAGGGGACATCCTTTGGATATCCAGTAAGTGCAGTAGGAAGCCACGTATCAGCTTCACCAAATCATCAGACAGGAAGAAGCACACCTCTTTCTACACGCGGTGTGGTTGCTATGTCTGGTACCTTCGGATATGAATTGGATATTACCAAAATGTCCGAAGCAGAAAAGAATGAAGTTAGAGAACAGATTAAGACCTACAATAAATATTATTGGTTAATACAAAAGGGAGATTACTATCGTCTTGTAAATGAAGAACAGGCAGAAATTTATAAGGCATGGGAATTTGTTTCAACAGATAAATCAGAGGCACTGGTTAATATAGTAGTGAAAAAGGTGCAGGCCAACGCCAAAATTAAGGTTATTAAGCTAAGAGGCTTGGAAGAAAATGCCATGTATATTTTGGAAGGAACAGACACTATTTTATCTGGTGCAGCCCTTATGTATGGAGGATTTGCTATCAATATTTCAAATGGTGATTATCCAAGCGTACAGCTGCATTTTACTAAGGCAGAATAACAGAAAAATACCCAAGCAAGGTGAGGAAAATTCGTCATATTTTTTTGAGTGTTCATATATTTTTCACAATTAAAATTAGATATAATAAACTTAGTTTCAATAAACTAAGGAGGAATGATTTATGAGACACAAAAATGGATTCAGGAGAGTTATCACTCTTGTATTGGCAATTGCAATGGTTCTATCAATGAGCCTTGTGCCACAGACAGCACATGCTGCAGAGTATAAGGCAGATGTGAAGTCTATTGCCAATGTCCCAAATGATTTGAGTGGAAAGACTATTATTCTCCACACAAATGACGTACACGGTGCGATAGAGGGCTATGCTCAGGCAGCAGCACTTAAGTACGAATTTAAGGCTAGAGGAGCAGAAGTTATTTTAGCTGATGTTGGAGATTTTAGCCAAGGCTCACCTTATGTAAGCACAACAAAGGGTACAGATGCTATCACAATGATGAACTTCGCTGGCTATGATGTAGTTACTCTTGGAAACCATGAATTTGATTATGGTTATGAGCAGCTTAAGAACAATCTTTCAAGAGCTTGGTTCAAGACAATCTGCGCTGATGTTCTTGATAAGGATGGCAAGCCAGTTTGCGACCCAACATACGAGTACACTACAGCTTCAGGATTAAAGGTTGGCTTCTTCGGTATGGAAACACCAGAGACACAGACAAAGGTTAATCCAGCACTTATTAAGGGAATCAAGTTCCTTTCTAAGGCAGAGCTTTATCCATGCGCTCAGGAGCAGGTTAACAAGCTTAAGGCTGATGGATGTGATGTGATCGTTTGCTTGGCACACTTAGGCGTTGATGACGAGTCTGCTCCAGATGGACATAGAAGTGTAGATTTATATGCAAAGACAACAGGCATCGACATTATTCTTGATGGTCACTCACACACTGTAATGACAGAAGGTCTTAATGGAGAGCCAGTACAGTCTACAGGTACAAAGTTTGAAAACATTGGAATGGTTGTTATTGATAACAAGACAAAGAAAATCGAATCAAACTATCTTGTAAAGGTAGATGATGGTATTGTTAAGGCTCCAGTTATTGAAGCTTTATCAAAGTCTATTCTTGATAGAGTAGATGCAGAATATGGTGTTGAATTTGCTAAGTCAGAAGTTGATTTGAATGGTAAGAAGGCACCAGGTGTTAGAACACAGGAGACAAACCTTGGAGATTTAATTACAGATGCTTTAAAGTGGTCTGTACTTAAAGAGGGTGGACTTAAGGTTAAGGATGATCACGTTGTAGCTATCACAAATGGTGGTGGTATCCGTGCTTCTATTGACGCAGGTAGCGTTACAAAGAAGGACCTTAACACAGTTCTTCCATTTGGAAACACAGTTTCAGTTGTTTATATTACAGGTGCTGATTTATTAGAGGCTCTTGAGGCTAGTACATTCTCAGCTCCAACAGCAGTAGGTGGATTCCCACAGGTTTCTGGTATCAAGTTTACAGTTGATACTACAAAGCCTTTTGCACAGGGAGAAGCTTACCCAGCATCTACATACTACAAGCCAGCAGCAATCACACGTGTTACTATCGACAGCGTAAATGGTAAGCCATTCTCACTTACAGATAAGTACGCAGTTGTTACAAACAACTTCTGCGCAGCTGGTGGAGATACATACTTTGTATTCGGCAATGCTTCAGAGCAGTTTGATACAGGTATCGTAATGGACGAGGCTGTTATGGATTACGTTAAGACAGAACTTGGCGGCAATATTACAGCTAAGGCTTATGGCACAGCTAAGGGCAACATTGTTATTAAATAATTGTCTAACTAAATAAACCAAAGAAACGTTGTAGCAAGCTCTTTTTCCTTTTCTTAAAAGTGAATTTGAGCTTGCTATATTTTTCTAGAGGATCAGCCTTCTGATCAATTTTTTCCAGGAAGATTCTAATCCAAACTACATCCTCATCCTTGCCTTGAAAATCATCAAAGCTAACCTTTGCGCCATCAAGGCTTAGAAATCTGGCTTTCATTTTTTCTAGACGTTCTATTGTTGGCATCCATTCAGGAAGTACATCCTTTACTTCATAAATCGCATGCTTCATTTTCTTGACGTATTCATCTACACCGTTTTCTTCTACATGTAAATGCTCTGCCAAAAATTCATCGAAATATTTATATTCATCATAGAAATTCTGATTAGTAATTCTGTTATTTGACATCATATAATATCACCATCCTTGTCATTACTGTTAGCGGCGTTTTTCAGGGTGTGCTTCATAGAAAGCATTTTTATCTTCGTACATATTTTCATCAGCGTAGCGCATAGCCAAGCGAAGATTTCCAGCTGAATTATCATGGTAGTGACCAATAGCAAAGTTTAGCCAGTCAGGGTCACATGCTTTCTTTCGTACTGCTGCAAGCTTTTGAAGAAAGGCCTCCTCTGAATCCTCTAAAGAGATAACTACAAATTCATCGCCGCCAGCTCTAAAGATTTTGTCATCAGGAAAAATCTCCTTTAATACCTTGGCAGCATCCTTTAACAGATCATCGCCTGAGTTATGACCGCCTTTGTCGTTGATTGATTTAAGACCATTTAAATCGAAGAAAGCAACGGAAAATGGTTTAGGCTCAAGCTTTAGCTTTAGGGACAATTCATCTACGTTTACGTTCATGCAGTTACGGTTGAAGACACCTGTTAATATGTCTACATTGCTTAGATATTCAAGCTTTTCCATGAAGGTATGATTGGCCACCTCGGCGCTCAGGAAGAAGGATAGTAGCTCTACAATCTCTTTTATTCGAGCCAAGTTGGTATCATCAAAATCCGTTAAATATAAATAGCCTATTATTTCACCATGATGGATAAAAGGTGACAAGCATAGATTCTTAACATGTGCTTCCCTCATGGTTTGTACCCAGTCAGGTGCAATAGTCCCGTAATAATCCATGTCATTTTCATCCTTAATGATGATAATGTTGGTGGATTCCACAAGCTTTTCCCAACTAGCTATTATTTCGTAAGGGAAATTTTGAAAATAATCTTTTATTGAATGAATATTATTTTTAACTGACTCACCAATAACCTCGAAGGACTTTCTTTCAGAATCCACAGTCAAGATGCATGCATTAAGTGAATCAGTGTATGCTCTTAAATCATTTATAACCACATTCATGCTGGAGTAAAATTCATTTTCATTTCTAAGCTCCAGGCAGGCCTTTATAACATAGCTGGAAATATCAGGAGAAACGGCACTGAATTTTCCAGTATCCATGTTTTTGTTAAGCTGATATGTAAAATAGCAATAGGAAATATTTTCCTCGTGGTCACAATCGCAAGGAATTAAAAAATCTTCAGTCCAATAGCCGTACATTTTAGTAGTATCTACATAGGTGTGAATATACTCCTTATTCCAGGCGGCCCTGAAACAAATCTCTTCAAATTTCGGCTCTTTTGCTATAGAAAGTGTGTAAAGCTGTCCCTCTATGTAAGAATCTAAATCTTTTAATTCTGCAGGTTTTTGACCATAAGTTTCAATAAAAAGTCCGTAGAAGCTCTTTTTGAACGCATCATTTACAGCGAAGAATCGTACATCGCCACAGGTACCGTCAGGATTTTTCTCCACAGAAAGTGCTGTACAAGGAGCAGGAGCCAGATTTACAAATTCTTTTAAAAGTTCATAAATAGGTCTTTTCATGCTATCCTCACTTAATTACATAGTAACTTTAATATATTGTAGTTAATAAATGTGCGTACTTTGTGAATAATTTTTAAAAATAAATATGATAGGGAAAAGATAGATTTTGTAATTTCTTTGTTTATTTTTCCCTAAAGCATAAGTATAATAAGCCTATAGTTTTTATAGGTAAGAGACTCAATATCTAAAATAGGAGAAAAGTAATGACTGATAGACTAAAGAGACAACTGGATTTTGCTCTTGAAATAGATAAAGAGAAAAATATATTTAGACAGACACATCTTTCAGGCCATGGAAGAAATGAAAATGATGCAGAGCATGCCTGGCATATGGCTATAATGGCATATCTTCTAAGAGAATATTCCAATGAGCCTGTAGATATAGGTAAGGTTATGCTGATGTGCCTGATTCACGACATTGTGGAAATAGAGGCTGGGGATACCTACGCTTATGATGAAGAAGGAAAGAAGACTCAGGCTTTAAGAGAAAAGGCTGCTAAAGAGCATCTTTTTGGAATGCTACCTAGTGATCAGGCCAGCGAGCTTATGGCTCTTTTTGAAGAGTTTGAAGCTTATGAGACTGCTGAATCAAAGTTTGCTCATTCTATGGATAATCTTCAGCCGCTAATGCTTAATAACAGTAACGGTGGAGAGGATTGGAGACAGCACGGTGTAAGTGCTACACAGGTTCACGGTAGACAAGATAAAACAGCCCTTGGCTCTAAGGAGCTTTTTAAGGTTGTTGATTCTATAATAGAAGCCAATGTAAAGGCTGGGAATATTAAAGACGAATAAGAGGTTTATTATATATGAAAGCATTAATAGCTATGAGCGGTGGCGTAGATAGTAGTGTCGCTGCATTATTAATGAAGGAAAAGGGATATGAGTGCGTAGGCTGCACTATGAAGCTTTATGCCAACGAAGATATCGGGGTGTGCAATGGTCACACATGCTGTTCCTTAGACGACGTAGAGGATGCCAAGGCTGTTGCAAGACGTCTTGAGATGCCGCATCATACCTTTAATTTCCAGGAGAAATTTAGAGAGACAGTTATTGATAATTTTATAAGCTGCTACGAATGTGGTATGACACCTAATCCATGTATTGAGTGTAATAAGCACATGAAGTTTGATGAGCTTTATCGCAGAGCACAGATTTTGGGCTGCGAAAAGATTGTCACTGGACATTACGTTAGAATTCGTAAATGCGATAATGGATATCAACTATTAAAGGGACTTGATGGTAATAAGGACCAAAGCTACGTACTTTATAACATGACTCAGGAGGAGCTTGCACATACAGAGTTTCCACTGGGAGAGCTTTCAAAGGATGAGGTACGCCGTATAGCAGAAAGTCACGAATTTATCAATGCAAACAAGCCAGATAGTCAGGATATCTGCTTTGTTCCAGATGGAGATTATGTCTCAGCTCTTAAGAGATTCACAGGCAAGGAATATGAGCCAGGTGATTTTGTAGATATGGAAGGGAATGTTCTTGGAAAGCACAAGGGCATAGTAGGCTATACTATAGGTCAGCGAAAGGGACTTGGAATATCTGCCGCATATCCTTTATATGTAGTAGCTTTAGACGTTCCTGGCAATAGGGTTATCCTTGGAAAGAATGAGGATTTATTCTCAAAGGATGTATTAGTTAAGAATATCAATTGGATTGATCCAAATGATGATAGAGAAGAGTTTGATTGCAGCGCAAAGGTGCGCTACAGAATGGCAGATCAGCCTTGCCATGTGGTTAGACTAGATAAAACTACAGCTAAGATAACATTTGTGGAACCACAGAGAGCCATAACACCAGGTCAGGCAGCAGTATTTTATGATGGGGACGTGGTGCTTGGCGGTGGCACAATCGTGGGCAAGTAGTATTAGTAGGCAACAGGTTCTTGCATGAAAGGGAGACAGGATGACACGACAAGAGTTTAGACAGCTATTAGAAGAAAGAATTGTTTTTATTGACGGTGCTACAGGAACAGAGCTTCAAAAGCGGGGGCTTAAAGCAGGGGTTTGTCCTGAAAAATGGATTATCGATAATCCTTCTGCAATTCAGGATTTGCAGAGATTATATTACGAGGCAGGCTCAGACATAGTTCTTGCCCCTACCTTTACAGCATCTAGAATAAAGCTGGCAGAATATGGTCTTGAGGATAATCTGATTCAGATGAATAGACAGCTCGTAAGACTTACTAGAGAAGTGGCAGGCGAAAAGGGACTTGTGGCAGCTGATATTTCCATGACAGGTAAGCAGCTGTTTCCTCTTGGGGATTTAATGTTTGAGGATTTGGTGGATTGCTACAAGGAGCAGGTGGCTGCAATACTTGAAGAGGGTGTCGATTTATTTGTTGTGGAGACAATGATGAGCCTTCAGGAATGTAGAGCAGCAGTACTTGCAATCAAAGAATCCTGTGACCTTCCTATTATCGTGTCACTTACATTCAATCCTGATGGAAAGACACTGTATGGAACTGCACCTGATACAGCCATGATAGTTCTTGAATCTATGGGTGTAGATTGCGTGGGCATGAACTGCAGCACTGGCCCAGATGCTATGCTTGATTTGGTAAAGCAGATGGCTGCTGTTGCAAACGTCCCTATTATGGTTAAGCCAAACGCAGGATTGCCAGAGCTTGAAAATGGCAAAACTGTCTATAAGATGGGACCAGATGAATTTACAGAAGCATGTCTTAAGCTTTATGAGGCAGGTGCTTCACTTTTTGGTGGCTGCTGTGGTTCAACACCAGAGCATATTAGGGCGCTTGTTGCGGCCCTTAAGGACAAGCCTCAGCACGTATATAAGAACGAACCTCTTAGAGTAGTTACCTCTGAGAGAATGAATACATGGATTGATTTGGATGGGCCATTTATGGTTATCGGAGAAAGAATCAATCCAACTGGAAAGAAGAAGTTCCAGGAATCCTTAAAGAATGGTTCCCTTTCAATGGTAGTGGATTTTGCCAGAGAGCAGGAGGAAAAGGGAGCCAACATATTAGATGTAAACATGGGTATGAATGGTATCGACGAAAAGCAGATGATGCTCGATAGCATTTATGAGGTTACATCAGCTGTTGATTTACCTCTTTGTATCGATACCAGCCATGTGGATGTTATGGAGGCAGCTCTTCGTATTTATCCTGGTAGAGCACTTATCAATTCCATCTCAGCAGAGGAAGCAAAGATGGGGGACATGCTTCGTCTTGCTAAAAAATACGGTGCTATGTTTATCACCCTTCCTTTATCAGGGGCAGGCCTACCTAAGGATATTGAGGAGAAAAAGCAGCATATAAATACAGTCTTAACTGCGGCAGAGCGTATTGGCCTTCGCAAGGAGGATGCTGTTGTTGATGTATTAGTACAGACAGTAGGCGCAGAGGGTACAGCAGGCTTACAGTGCTTTGAAACTATTGAATATTGCAAGAATGAGCTAAAGCTTCCTACAGTGTGCGGTCTTTCAAACATTTCCTTTGGAATGCCTAACAGACCATTTGTTAATACAACATATCTTACTATAGCAGTTAGCAAGGGACTTACAATGGCTATCGCAAATCCTAATCAGGAAATGCTTATGTATTGCGCAGCAGCTGCGGATACATTGATGAATAAGCCAGGTGCCTTGGAGAAATATGCATCACTACCTGTGGTAGAGGCAAGTGTGGGTGCAGCAGGAAAAGCTTCTACAGCTCCAGCTACTGGTGCTACAGGTGCAGCAGTGGATTTAAGCCCAGTGGCAGAATGTGTTGTTAAGGGCAAAAAGGAGCAGATAATACCTGAGATTCAAAAGCTTATTGATGAGGGCGTGGAGCCTCAGGCTATTATAGAAGAACACCTTATCAAGGGAATCAATGTGGTAGGAGATCTTTACGATAAAAAGAAATACTTCCTGCCTCAGCTAATTGCTGGTGCTAATGCAATGGAACTTGGTATGAAGCATATCGAACCACTTCTTGCAAGCGAAGATTCTGATGCTAAGGCTACAATCGTTATCGCTACTGTTGAGGGCGATATACATGATATTGGAAAAAATCTGGTGGCGCTTATGCTTAAAAACTACGGCTATAATGTAATAGATTTAGGTAAGGATGTGCCAGCAGATGTTATAATTGATAAAGCGGTAGAGGTGGATGCTGATATCATCGGCTTATCTGCGCTTATGACTACCACAATGATGCGAATGGATGATGTGGTAAAGCTTGCCAAGGAAAAGGGCTGCAGAGCTCAGATTATTATTGGCGGCGCCTGCATCAACGAATCCTTTAAGGACGAGATTAACGCTGACGGTTATTCTGCAGATGCAGCAGACTGCGTTAAGCTTGTGGCTAATCTAATGAAGAAGTTTGGTTAGGAGATTATGGAAGAAAAGAAGCATAAAAGAAGAGTACATTATTCTGGAAAATATCCAAAGAAATTCGAAGAAAAATATAAGGAGCACAATCCTGAAAAGTATGCTGATACTATAGAGCATGTTATTGCA
This sequence comes from Pseudobutyrivibrio sp. OR37, assembly GCF_900113655.1. Classification (GTDB taxonomy): domain Bacteria; phylum Bacillota; class Clostridia; order Lachnospirales; family Lachnospiraceae; genus Pseudobutyrivibrio. The sequence goes on from NZ_FOQF01000026.1 coordinate 43,867, forward strand.
AAGGGCTCTACCCCTGCAGGCATGCATATTTCTATTATGGTTCAGGAGATATTAGATTTTCTACAGATTAAACCAGGTCAGCAGGGCTTAGATTGTACCCTAGGCTACGGCGGTCATACTAGAAAAATGCTAGAGCAGCTTAAGGGCGAGGGCATAATGTACGGCCTTGACGTGGATCCAATCGAATCTGCAAAGACTGTAGAGCGTTTGCGTGGCGCTGGCTTTGGAGAGGATAATTTTCAGTTTAGACTTATTAATTTTGCAAACATTGATCAGGTTGCGGCAGAGGCTGGAAAGTTTGATTTTGTTTTGGCTGATTTAGGTGTATCATCTATGCAGATAGATAATCCTGAGCGTGGTTTTTCTTACAAGATAGATGGGCCACTGGATTTGCGATTAGACCCTGAGCATGGTGAAAGTGCAGCAGAACGTCTTCATAATATCACCGAGGAAGAGTTTATCGGAATGATGGTAGAAAACTCTGACGAGCCTTATGCTGAGGAGATTGCACACAAGGTATTTACTCTGATGTCAAAGGGCAATCCTATGGACACCACCACAGCCTTGCGTGAAGCTATATCAGAGGCCTTATGGAAGGTGCCAAAGGAGGAAAAGGAGCAGGCCATCAAAAAATCCTGCGCAAGAGTATTCCAGGCACTTCGTATAGACGTTAATAGTGAATTCGAGGTACTTTATTCATTTTTGGAAAAGCTCCCTGGTATTCTTAATCCAGGTGGCAGAGTAGCAATACTTACATTCCATTCAGGGGAAGACAGACTGGTCAAAAAGTCATTTAAGGAATTGGCAAAGCTTGGAGTATATTCTGAGGTTTCTTCTGATGTAATAAGACCATCAGCTAAGGAATGCAGAATAAATCCTAGAAGTAAATCTACAAAAATGCGCTGGGCTATAAAGGCGTAAAATATATTATTGGGGGAATAAAAATGAACAAGATTTTTGTTAATCAGGTTGGGTTTTTACCTAATTCTGAAAAGAGAGCTGTGCTTAATTTTAATGCAGCAAAGTTTCAAGTAATCGATGCAAACGGAGAGTCAGTGTTCAAAGGGGAAACTACCCACTTTGGCACTGATGAAATCTCTGGTGAGGACACTTATATCGCTGATTTTAGTCCAATTAAGAATCAGGGTATGTACAAAATCCTTGCTGGTGATGTTTCCAGTGCATCTTTTTTTGTTGGAGATAATGCGTTTGGTAAGCTTATGGAGGATGTTTGCAAATGCTTTTATTATCTTCGCTGCGGTCATGGTTTGGATAAGAAATATGCAGGAAAGTATTATCATGACCCTTGCCATGTTTCAAAGGCAACAGTTTACGGGGAGGATGTTCCAGCTGTAGATGTGTGCGGTGGCTGGCATGATGCAGGTGATTACGGTAGATATTCCACTGCAGGCGCTGTAGCAGTGGCACATTTATTATATGCTATAAGATTTTTTCCAAAGCTTCTTGATGTGGAATTTGATATTCCAAAGGTTTCCTGTGAGAAAGGGCTTTTGCCAGATATATTAGCAGAAGTAAAAGTGGAATTGGATTTTCTTATGAAAATGCAAAGAGAGGATGGAAGTGTATGGCATAAGGTTACAACCTTTAGTCATGCTCCATTTATCATGCCAGAGGATGACAAGGAGGAGTTATATCTCTTTAGTGTATCATCACTTGCTACAGCAGATATTGCAGCTGTTTTTGCACTGGCACATTCCGTATATGCGATATTTGATAAAAGCTATGGAGATTTACTTTTAGAGAAAGCCTTAAAGGCCTATGAATGGCTAGAGGCAAATCCTAAGCCTTTATTATTTAAAAATGCCGAAGGCTCTAATACAGGGGAATATCCTGAAAACGAAGATTACTCTAACAGATTCTGGGCGGCAGCAGCTTTGTACGAGGTGACAGGTGAAAAGAAATACTATGAGGATGCCTTGAAGCAGAAGCCACTTATTGAAGCGTACGATAAGGGAGATGCATTTAAGGAATATACAGGAAATATTTTTACCTGCTTTGGCTGGGCAGATGTTGCAGGTCTTGGCGCGCTGTCAGTCATCTTAAATGATGATGGAAGTGAGCTTCATGCATTTGTGGAGAATGCACTAATAGAAGAGGCTGAAAGATTAGTAGAAAACGCTTCGGAAAATGGTTTTGGCCTATGCATGAAAAAGAATAATTTTATCTGGGGAAGTAACATGGAGCTGTTAAAGTATCTCATGGTACTTACAGTGGCAAATGAAATAAAGCCAGCTGAGAAATTCGTAAATACGATAACAGCTGGAATCGATTATTTATTGGGCTGCAATAGCATGGATGTAAGCTATGTTACAGGACACGGTGAAAAGGCATTTAAGAATCCTCATCTACGTCCTACATTTGCAGGCAAACTAGAAGCATGGCCAGGCTTGGTTTCAGGCGGTCCTAACACAGGCCTTCAGGATGAAAGGGCACAGAGCCTTCCAAAGGATACTGCTCCTATGAAGTGCTATATAGATCATGTGGATTGCTATTCACTTAACGAAATTACTATTTATTGGAACTCGCCATTAGTATTTGTATTGGCTGGGTTGTTGTAATAATTTAATATTTTATTAAAGACAAATCTAAGTATGATTACAACTCATACTTAGATTTTGTTTTTGTAATCTCTGTCATATAAGCAGCTGTAATAATACCTGATGGCAGGGCAATCACAGCCACACCTACAAGTGCTGAACACATGGTAATAAGGCGTCCAATAGGAGTTACAGGTGATATATCGCCATAACCGATTGTTGTGATAGAAATGGTTGCCCAGTAGAGAGCATCGAAAAAATTATTAAATAGGTTAGGCTCTAGCTGGAATATCAGCATGGCAGAAACAAATATATACACAATAATCAGAATGAGAACAGCCATAAGCTGAGACTTAACCTTGCGAATAACATTGGCGATTATTATCATTGTTTTCGAATATCTAATCAGCTTTAGGGCGCGGAATATTCTAAAAAGGCGAAGTAGACCAATCATTGAAGAGACAGGTGTAAACAGATAGATAACAGGTAAAATAGATAGAAAATCAAATATTGCCAGTGGCGTGAAAAGATAGGCTATGTAAGCTCTATAGCTTTTATAGCCCATTTTATAGTCGGCAGTGTAAACTCTGGCGATGTAGTCTGTCAGAAAAATGAAGCTGGTTAGAATTTCAATCCAGTAGGTATAGGTGGTTTCCTTTTTTAACATCATAGGAATTAAACCTACAATAATTGCTGCTGTCATTAATTGATCGTAGGCATGGCTGGACTTATCACCAAATTTTGAAACCTCTAATACTTCGTATATTCTTCGCTTGAAATCGTACATAAATTACCCTCTACATAAATCCGTTGTACAATGCGGCTACCCCTAGAATTGCTAACACAATACAAAAGAAACGACATATCCATACAAATCTCCTTGAAGCTATCTCTTGAGTGTCTGAGTGCATTCCAGAATCATCAATTAATTGTTTGTTGTTATCAGCCATATTATTATCCTCACAAGAATCACTATATGGGTAATAATATCATCTATATGTGAAATAATTATAAAACTTTTATAGCTATTAAATGTACGATAGTATAGGGACTGGGGGCTGAGATGGGATGGGAAATTTCAGCAAATTAATGCTCAAAATAAAAGTATTGCGAATATTTGTTTTTGAGTTGACATTCTTTGAATCCAATGCTATATTATACGAGTCGCTTGAAGCGGTAAACAAATCGCAAAAAGCTCTGGGATCTTAGCTCAGCTGGGAGAGCATCTGCCTTACAAGCAGAGGGTCACAGGTTCGAGCCCTGTAGGTCCCATTTTAAATCAAATATTTCATTAATATGGCGAGATAGCTCAGTTGGCTAGAGCACGCGGTTCATACCCGCGGTGTCGAGGGTTCGAATCCCCCTCTCGCTACGCAACAAGAAGGAATCCATCAGGATTCCTTTTTTTGTTGCGTAGCGAGAGGGGGATTTCTGTATTTATTCAAACCGTGGGTCTCCCGCGATGTCTGACTACACTGGCATCACAAAAGAACAGTATGCAAACCGCATGCTTTTAAGAGATGTTATGCTTCGTCATGGGTTTAATCCATTAGCAGAAGAGTGGTGGCATTTTACCCTTGCTAATGAACCATATCAAAATACTTATTTCACATTTCCAGTGAGTGCATCCTCTGTAAAGAAAAAAGTATAAAAAAATTGTGAAAAAAGCCTATAGATAAGCCTTTTCTTTTATAATTATTGTGTCGGGGTTTTGTGTATTAATATACATCATGTATTGGAGGAAAAGGTATGAATAAGAGGAAAGGGACAATAGCACAGGCACTAAATGGTTTTTCGACATTTACTATCAAGCTGTTTCAAGGGATAACTTTGATAATGGCAATATTTTTGGCTGTGATTTTTGTTAATATTTATAGCTTTTATAATGTGCAATTTGTAACCGAAACCTACCAGATGGAAATTAGAAAGGATGTGCAGACAATTAATAAGCGTTTGCTTCTTGCTGTTGCATCTAATGATTCTGAGGTTACAGCTGCACAGAAGGAGGATTTGGAAGGAAGATTCCCGAAGATTGAGGGATATTTTTCAACTATTTCGGATAACCTTAACAACGATACTTTAGGCTCTCAGCTTACAACCAATTGGAAGGCATTCGAGGATGCTTCCTTTGAGATGTTAGCTTTGGTGGAAAAAGGAGATACTAAGGGCGCATTAGAATATTATAATTCTACACTTAATGATGTATCAGAGACCTTAGCAGATTCTTTGGATGAAACTGGTACACTGGCAGAAAAGGCAGCAGCTGGTAAATATAGAACAATTCTTGTTATCATTGGCGCTGCAGTTGTTGTTTTAATTATTGGACTTATAGTTATCATAACAATTAATAAGAAAAAGAGTAAAGCCCTTATCCATGAAATAGAAGAGGATTTGGATGTTCTTGCAAAGGCTACGGAAGAGATAGCTAAGGGCAATGTCCATGTTGAAATTGATTATGATGCTGATAATGAAATTGGCAGAGTTGTAAATCAGCTTAGAACAGCAGTTGATTCCCTGATTTATTATATTGATGAGATTGGAAACAACATGTCTACTATGGCACAGGGCGATTTTAATGTTACCTTTGATAAAGACTTTGATGGGGATTTCAGGGATATCCAGAATGCAATCGAAGCCTTTTCACAGCAGATATCTGATTCTATGACAGAGATTATGGAGGTGTCTGAGATGGTATCTGATGGTGCTAATCAGATAGCAGGCGCAGGACAAAACCTAGCAGATACAGTTACATCACAGGCGAATATTGTTGACGATTTATCTGTTACCGTTAATCATATTACAGATCAGATTTCTACAAGCTCAGCAGATGCTACAACTATTTCAAAAGAGGTTGAGGTGGTTGCAGAGAATATTGTAGAAGGTAATAAGAGGATGCAGGATGTAGTAAATGCAATGGATGCCATTTCATCATCATCTCAGGAGATTTCAAAGATTATTGATACAATCAATGAAATCGCAGATGAAACAAATCTGTTATCCCTTAACGCATCCATTGAGGCTGCCAGAGCGGGAGAGGCAGGCAAGGGCTTCGCGGTTGTTGCAGGAGAAGTTTCGAAGCTGGCTGGACAGACAGTGGAGGCTGCGCAGGACACAGCAGAGCTTATTAATGCATCTCTTAGAAATGTAGAAATAGGTATATCAATTGCAAATGATACAGCAACAAAGCTTAATGCTATGGTGGAACAGGTTCAGGGAATTGCTGGCAAAGTAAAATCTATTGCAGATGCATCTAATACCCAGGCTGAATCCGTAAAGGAAATGTCTAGTGACATTAGTGAGATTTCTTCTGTTGGTCAGAACAATGCCGCCACATCGGAGGAGTCACTTGCATTAAGCTACGAGATGAACGAGCATGCTAATTCACTGAAGGGATTGGTTGAAAAGTTTAATCTTAAAAGGTAAAGAAGAAATTTTACAGGTACAAACTATAATATCGATAGAATAGTTCGATTTTAGTGGAAAAATATAGAAAAATTAGATATTATATATGTATCAAATATTATTTACTGATATCATATTGAGGAGGCATAATGTAATGGGGAAAAAATTTAAGCTCAAGGTAACCGAGTACAACGACAAAAAAGAGGTTATCAACGAAGAACTAATGGGGAAGGCTACTAATATTCAGGATGCTGAACGCTATATGCGTGATTTTATATTAGGTGGTATGATCTTTTTTAATTATCGTGTAACTAACGTATCTAAGGATATTAAGGTTTCTGTTAAAGAAGCTCCTGATTATGAATGTACATATAGATTTTATGATACTTCAGATAGCATTATTTTTATCTCACATGCGTTCGATTACGATATTGTTAAAGAAGACGAAGATGGAAGCGTAACTACAAAACATGCTTCGTGCTCTTTAGTCGAAGTTGACAACTAGTAAAAATGAGGGCTATAGGGTCTGGCTGCATAAGCCAGATCCTATTTTTTATAAAAATTTTTTTAATTCTCTACTTAAAATTCTTGACGATTTTACACAGTTCTGTTAATCTACTTATGGTTAGCAATAGCTAACTAATGTGTGAATCATTGTGGAACTCCTTATATTGTTGCTACCAATTGGGAGTTCCCGAATTTAAGAAGGAGGAAGTAATTTATGGATTACTTAGAGATTGAAAAGGTTGTAGGTAGAGAGATTTTAGATTCAAGAGGAAATCCTACAGTAGAGTGTGAGGTTACTCTTGTTGATGGCACCGTTGGAAGAGGAATGGCTCCATCTGGCGCATCAACAGGTGAGTTCGAAGCATTAGAGCTTCGCGACGGAGATAAGAATAGATATTTAGGTAAGGGAGTAAAGAAGGCTGTTGAAAATATCAACGGACCTATCGCTGAAGTAATCGAAGGCATGAATGCATCAGACATCTATGCTATCGATGCAGCAATGATTAAGGCTGATGGCACAAAGGACAAGTCAAACTTTGGTGCAAACGCAATCCTTGCAACATCAATTGCTTGCTGTAGAGCAGCAGCTACATCACTTGAGATTCCACTGTATAGATTTCTTGGTGGTGTTCAGGGTACAAAGCTTCCAGTTCCAATGATGAACATTTTAAATGGTGGTGCTCATGCAGATAGCGCTGTTGATACACAGGAGTTTATGATTATGCCTGTTGGTGCTCCATCATTTAGCGAATGCTTACGCTGGTGTGCAGAAGTTTTCCACGCACTTAAGGCTATCCTTAAGGATATGGGAGATGTTACAGCAGTAGGTGATGAAGGTGGTTTTGCTCCAAATTCACTTAAGAACGATGAGGACGCTATAGAGACAATTCTTAAGGCTATTAAGGCTGCTGGCTTTGAGCCAGGCAAGGATTTCATGATTGCTATGGATGCAGCATCCAGCGAGTGGAAGTCTGAAAAGGGCAAGGGCTACTATCATCAGCCTAAGTCTGGTAAGGACTTTACAACAGATGAGCTTATTGATCACTGGGCAGCGCTTGTAGACAAGTATCCAATCATCTCTATCGAGGATGGTCTTGACGAAGAGGATTGGGAAGGCTGGCAGAGAATGACAGCAAAGATTGGTGACAAGGTTCAGCTTGTAGGTGATGACCTTTTTGTTACAAACACAGAGCGTCTTTCAAAGGGTATTGCTAATGGATGTGGCAATTCAATCCTTATCAAGCTCAACCAGATTGGTTCAGTATCAGAAACACTTGAAGCTATCAAGATGGCTCACAAGGCAGGTTATACAGCAATTTCATCACATAGAAGTGGTGAGACAGAGGATACAACAATTGCAGATTTGGCTGTAGCTCTTAACACTTGCCAGATTAAGACAGGTGCTCCTTCACGTACAGAGCGTGTTGCTAAGTATAATCAGCTTCTTCGTATCGAAGAACAGCTCGGTGGTGCAGCATGCTATCCAGGAATGGACGCATTTAATGTAACAAAATAGATGAATATTATGAACTAGGCTAAACACATGGATGCTACCTTTGTATTTGATATGATCCTCCTTAAGTAGACAAGGTAAATAACCAAATCTACTTAAGGAGGTTTTTTATGTCAAAATCCCCATTTACTCCAGAGTTTAGAGAAATGGTATCAAAATTGTTTTTAGATGGTGAGTCTTCAATTGAGTTATCCAAGAAATATGGTGTCTCTGCTTACACAGTTCGAAAGTGGGCTTTAAGATATAAAGAACAAGGTATTGAAGCTTTCGCAAATCATGTTGGTAACAAGGCCTATTCACTTGAATTTAAGCAGCAATGCGTAGAGCTATATCTTTCAGGGACGCTCTCAATAGATGAAATAGTTGCTAAGTATTGTATATCAGC
>NZ_FOQF01000056.1 GCF_900113655.1 Pseudobutyrivibrio sp. OR37
TAATAAAGGTTTCGTTTCATTAAGAAACTTAAATGAATTTCAAGGATACATGTTTTCTAAAAACTTGTATTAATTCAAGGTTTGTTTCACTGTTCAGTTATCAATCTTCTATTTTGTTGCCCTCAACAGCAACTCGTTTATATTATCACGATGAAGCCATCTTGTCAACAACTTTTTATTTTATTTTCAAGCATTTCTAGGTGATATAAATTGTATCTACAATTTAATCAATTTCCTTAGTCACTTGAGCGCCTCGTTCCCTCAGCGCTCGATTATAATATCACCTAAAATGGGCACTGTCAACCAAATAGCAAGGATTTTTCTAAAGTAAATCTATTTTCACACAACGTTCAAATTGTGTGAATTGTACTAATTATTTTTGCAATTAGAATTTATCTAGTGTCCTATCGCATCCACAGCCTCTTTTACGTTTGATACACCTATTACCTCAATACCTTTTAAACCTGAAACGCTTGCTAGGTTTGAAGCTGGGATAATTGCCTTTTTAAAGCCTAATTTTTTCGCCTCACTGACTCTCTGTTCCGCCATAGCCACAGAGCGAACTTCCCCTGAAAGTCCTATTTCTCCGAAAACTATTGTATCCTCTCCTACAGGTATTTCCTTTTCGCTTGAATAAATAGCAAGAGCAATAGCTAAATCTATAGCTGGCTCATTTATTCGAATTCCTCCTGCAATATTAACATATATATCAGATCGGCCTAAGAATATTCCGCAGGCTCTATTAGCTTTAGCGTCTCTCATTCGCTCCAATACGGCTACTAAAAGATTTACCCTGTTATAATCGCAGCCGGTAGCCATTCGCCTTGGTATTTCAAAAGCTGTCTTGCTAACTAATGACTGTATTTCAACCAATATAGGCCTAGAACCTTCCATGGAGCAGGTAACTATTGAGCCTGTAGCATTTTCTGGGCGACCATCAAGCATTACAGCTGATGGATTTTTTACTTGTTCTAGACCTGTATCTCTCATTTCGAATACGCCTATCTCGTTTGTAGAACCAAAACGGTTTTTAACACCACGAAGTATTCTATAAGAGGCATGTCTATCGCCCTCAAAATACAAGACAGTATCTACCATGTGTTCAAGCACTCTAGGGCCCGCCACAGTGCCTTCTTTTGTAACATGTCCTACTATAAATACCGCTATGCCCTTTCCTTTGGCGATATTCATAAGTACACTAGTGGACTCTCTAACCTGTGAAACGGAACCTGGTGCTGAGCCTACTGATTCATTAAACATAGTCTGAATTGAATCTATTATCAAAACTGTTGGCATTTCTCGTTCTACCACAGCTTTTATTGTATCCAGGCTAGTCTCGCACAATAAATCAAGCTTATCATTAAATTGGCCTATTCTATCTGCGCGAATTTTTATCTGTTGTAAAGATTCCTCTCCTGATACATACATGACATTTATTCCGGATAGACATAGCTTTTGGCAGGTTTGCAGAAGCAAGGTTGATTTACCTATACCTGGATCTCCTCCTACAAGAACCATAGACCCAGGGACTATTCCACCACCTAGGACTCTATCAAATTCTTCTAGAGTAGTGGACATTCTCTGCTCGTTAGAGGCGGTCACATTTATAAGCTTGGTTGGCTTAACATCTGCTACCTTTGCTCTAGCTTTTACGGAAGTCTTATCTATAGTCTCCTCTACAAGTGTGTTCCACGCGCCACAAGCTGGACATTGGCCAGACCACTTAGACGTCTCATTACCACATTCTTGACAGAAAAAAACAGATACCTTTTTATTTGCCATTTCATACTCCTTATACCAAAAAATCTTCCCACCGAGTAGTGGGAAGATTTACATTAATCATTAAATTATACTCTTTTTACCTCTACCAGAACTGCTACTCCTGGGTCAAGTTCAACTGAAAGATTAAGCTTACCACCGAGGTTTGTCTTCATCTGTCCTGCACTTTTACCACCAACAGTGATGTCATAAGTAGTTTCAGGCTCAAGCTCCAATGTAACCATTGCATCTTCCTTACCCTCCACTGTAAATGAAACCGAATCAGATGTACAATTGAATTTTTCAACTGCTGTACCAGGTACAGACTCATATACAAACATGCCATTTCTCTCGAGCTTTGTAATATCAGAGAATGTCTTTACCTTGTACAAATCCCCATCATGCTTATAGTCTTCAAGCTTCTTCTTATCAGTCAATGTGTAGTCCCCAAAGCTGATTGTTCCATCTGCCTCACTGCGAATCAACTCACTAATCACAGCCATTTTTGTTCCTCCTATAGTCACCGCACTATGCAGCTTATCTTAAAATCGATTATAGCAAAGGTGGCAGATTTTCACAATAAACTTAAAATAAAAATCAACATTTTTCGAAAACTACTTCATCATTTTTAACTTTAGCCTTGACTTTATCAGAGGATTTGATTTTGCCTGCTAAAATATCTTCAGCCATAACATCCTCTAATGCAGTCTGTATCTTACGGCGGATAGGTCTAGCACCATATTTAGGCTCAAAGGACTTATCTACAATCCATGTTTTGACTGTTGCCGGAATAGTAACAGTAATGTCCATTTGTTCCTTGCATCTATTGGCAAATTGCTTAACCTGTAAAGCTGCAATTTCCTTCATATCGTCCTTGGTAAGGGCTCTGAAGACGATAGTTTCATCAATACGATTTAAGAATTCTGGCTTGAAGATACGTTTTACCTCTTCCATTACACCATTTTTCATAAATTCATAATCTTTGTTTGCGTCTTCCTTTGAAGAAAAACCAAGCTTTTTAGGCTCAATGATAGCTTTTGCACCAGCATTACTGGTCATGATAATGATTGTATTTTTGAAATCAACCTTACGGCCCTGGGAATCAGTTACATGACCATCATCCAGAATCTGTAGCATAACATTGAATACATCCGGATGCGCCTTTTCAATCTCATCGAAAAGAATAACTGAATAAGGGTTTCTTCTAACTTTTTCCGAAAGCTGACCACCTTCCTCGTAGCCTACGTATCCTGGAGGTGAACCAATCATTTTAGAAACTGAATGCTTTTCCATGTATTCACTCATATCTACGCGAATCATGGAATTTTCGTTTCCAAATACAGCTTCAGCAAGAGCCTTGGATATTTCTGTTTTACCAACACCCGTAGGGCCCAGGAACAGGAACGAACCGATTGGTCTTCCCTTTTCTTTAAGGCCTACACGACCTCTTCTAACTGCACGTGCTACAGCAGAGACTGCCTCCTCCTGGCCGATAACACGCTTGTGAAGAATACTTTCTATCTTTCTGAGACGAACAGACTCCTGTTCTGTAAGCTTTGCCACTGGAATCTTGGTCCAAAGTGCAACAACAGCGGCAACATCATTTTCTGTAAGAGTTGTTGGTTTAGCTTTTGCACGTCTGTTGAGGCGCTTTTCTTCTGCAGCTCTTTTTGCTGATAATTCGTCTTTTTCTGCTTTAAGGCTGCTGGCTAAAGCGATATCTCCATCGATGATTGCCTGCTCCATTTCTTCAGCTAGATCTTCTATTCTGTTGGCAAGGGAATCATCCTTTGTAACAATCTTTACTTCCTTGAGCTTGACTGCAGCTGCAGCCTCATCCATAAGGTCGATTGCCTTGTCTGGCAAGAAACGATCTGCAATATATCTTTCTGAAAGATGTACACAAGCCTCTACTGCTTCATCAGGGATTGTAATACCATGATGCTCCTCGTAAAGATGTCTAATGCCCTTAAGGATATCTATTGTTTCCTCCACTGAAGGCTCTTCTACCATAACAGGCTGGAAACGACGCTCTAAGGCTGCGTCCTTTTCTACGTATTTACGATACTCTGAGATAGTGGTCGCACCAAGAATTTGTATTTCACCTCTAGCCATAGCTGGCTTAAGAATATTAGAGGCATCAATAGCTCCTTCTGCTCCACCTGCACCAATTAAAGTATGTATTTCATCGATAAATAAAAGAATATTACCTTCTTCAATAACCTCAGCGATAACCTTTTTTATACGCTCTTCAAATTCACCACGATATTTAGAGCCCGCTACCATACCAGATAAATCAAGAGATAAAACTCTTAAATCTTTGACTGAATCAGGTACATTACCATCTACGATACGTTCAGCAAGGCCCTCTACGATGGCTGTCTTACCAACACCAGGCTCACCAATAAGACATGGATTGTTCTTTCCACGTCTTGATAAAATCTGTATTACACGCTGAATTTCAGAATCACGTCCAACTATAGGATCAAGTGCTCCATCTTCAGCAAGAAGTGTTAAATCTCTAGAAAACTGTTCAAGATAAGAGGTTTCATTTCGTTTTCTGCCGCTATTTATAGCCTGCATTTCTTCCTTGTATACAGTTCCTTCTGCTCCCATTCCAGCTACAAGCTCTGAGAAAAGCTTGTGAGGGTTAATATCAAGGGAATTAAGTAAGCGTGCTCCTGAACAATCCTGCATACGAATCATTGCAAGCAGCAAATGCTCTGTTCCGATTGTTTTAGAATTACATTTATCGGCTTCATCTGCAGCATGCTCCAAAAGCTGCTCCATTTTAGGGGTGTACCCATCACGATCCTGAAGAGCAATTTCTCCACCTGGAGATATTAATTCTTCAACAAGTTTTAGCAAAGAATCCTTTGTTACTCCATTGGAATTCAAAACCTTGGCAGCAAGAGAATTTTCCTGCTCTATAATGGAAATTAACAAATGCTCTGTTCCAACATAGCTATGCTTCAAGGTCTTTGAAAGCTTGGATGCACCAGTGATGGCACGTTTTGCCTGTCTAGAATATTCCATATTCTTTAACTCCTTTATAGATCATTTAAATCCATCATATTTAAGCTAGATGCTCTTCTAGCCTCATAAGATTCAGATTCATAGCGAGCACGAGATATTTGTGGCTCACCATCATATTCTTCGTCCTCTTCCTCATAATAATCTTCATCTTCATCGTATTCATCATCATCTTCTTCAGATTCGTCTTCTTCATCCTCGTAATCTTCTTCATCATCCTTGTTACGAGAACCGAAAACTATAGAACGAGGAAGTCTTTTTCCAGATTTCTTTGGAGCATTAGCAAATACATCTCCATCAAAATCATCGTCATCTTCGCCGCGTCCCTTAACAGCCTTGTTGATAATAATGAATAATAAAACTACACAAAGGATAATTAATCCCATAATAATCTTACGATATAGATTAAGCTTTTCTATATATTTGTCAGAATCGTCATTACCACCAGCTTCCGCTACCTCGCCTGATACTGCATCAGAGCCAGAGCTAAGAGCTGATTCATCCACTCTTGAAACAGTGCCGTAGGTCTTGTCATATAAGAACCAGCCTGTAGCACCATCCTGATTTGTACCATATACGTAGAAAAATTCTGCTCCATCTATTGTAAAGGCTGGTGCCGAACCGCCAGTTACCTCAACATTTGTAGCCTGAAATGCTGATGACAAAGGCGCCTCTGGATTTGAGATAATAACATAGTTCTTTGCAGTACCAAGCATCAAAAATGGCGAAACTGTTCCAGCATCTGCATTGTATAAATAGAATACACCTGAGCCAGATGTATTATCTGCAGGCTTTAAATATACAAGAGTGATTGAACCATTAGATGGCTCGCTGTAGGTGCTGCTACCAATTGTAATAGTTGTCTTTGAAAAACCAGATGGAATCTCTGAATCAGCGTAGCGTTCTGATACAACATAGGCTGTGCCATCAATATCAAAACCACCGTCGGAATTTAATGTGCCAACTGATGAACCTGAAGGTGCTACTTGTGGCTCTTCAGCTGGAGCTTCTGCGGTTTCAGCCTCTGGCTCTGCTGTTTCTTCTGCTGCTTCCTCTTCCTGAGCAGGAGCTTCTGCAGCGGCTGAGCCACCTATTGAAAGAGTAGTGCTACTACCTGAATTAGCTGAAGACGAAACAATAATAGAAGCTGTTCCTTCAGCTGTGGCGTTAAATACAATATCCCCTGATGTACCTGAAAAAGTCACTGAATTACCTTCAGTGGTATAACCTGAAACACTACAGCTAGTAAGATTGAGCATACTAGATGTGTATTTTACGGTAATAGAGCCCTTTTCTGAGCCGGAAACTGATACTGTAATTGAATCTCCTACCGCTACTGAATTTTTAGATACAGAAATTTTAGTTGTTCCCTGGGCAAAAGCTATTATATTAAATGCAAAAACCAACGTAATAACTAAAACTGCATTAAAAAACCTTTTATTCCATTTACTCATAATCATTACCTTCCTTAAATCATATAGCTAAAATCTTCTATGCAACCTACAATATTTATATTTGCAGTGCTTGCAAGATACTATATATAGATAATTTAATTATAGGTAACCCACTATACATAGTCAACAATTTCTACAAAGTAAAATCAACCAAATTGAGCTGGAAAGCCCTGAATATGAGCCAATTACGCCGGCTAAATTAGCTTGTGAAATTTGTATGTCGAATAGGAATAAAAGAAAGAATACTACTGCGGTACTACTAAGCAACGAAACTACTGCTAATGAAATAATCATGTCTCGGTCTAATCTCTTTTTCATAAAAAACACCTCCTGTTTGTTTATGATAAGAGAATATCACGCCACTACGTACATAATTATGGACACTAAGAATAATAAGGCATAAAAAATAGGCTACGCCTACTCAACTCCCCTGCCCCTCAATCATGAGGGGTGGGGGTTTATCTCTTAGTTATAGTCTTCTATAATTATCCTAT